>CANKZI010000024.1 GCA_947488595.1 Flavobacteriaceae bacterium | reverse complement strand
AAAAAAAAGCAGACCTGTAAGCCGGATTCTGTTCTTTCTGAACTTGTTTCAGAAACTGACACAAGCTAGAAATACCTTATCATTTATCTGGACTTGCAATTGCTCACAAGTTCTATCTTTCTACCCTTCAACAACGGACGAGAAATCCTTAAATGCTGATATACTTGAAATTGCACCGCATAGAGTTTACCTGGTTTCACTACAGCATTACCTGTACATACTTTCTGTTGCACTTGTCCTATCCGCTTTCACGAATGACGGGCGTTACCCGCTATGCTTCTCTGTGGTGTCCGGACTTTCCTTCCGCCGAAGCGAACGATAAGGCGGTCTGCAGTGCAAACTTACAACATTTTAAATAAAGCCAATAATGTTATACATTTTGGTTCAAATTATGTAAAACTTTCATCAATGCAATGGTGTAATTTTAAATGATTACTTAACCAATATTTATTTATCATGGAACGTCAAATGTACCACTATGCAACCGTTACAAAAGCATTAGAAGAACTAACCGAAAAAGGGTTTACAGTCGATTTTAACGTGCAAGAAAACCGCATTATCAATAGTCCTGACGATTTTGAAATTGTACACCTTTACCGTTATGAAGGAGCGAGCGATCCTGGAGATGAAGCAATGGTGTTTGGTATCAAATCGAGTACTGGTGAAAAAGGTGTTTTTGTTGCTGGATTATCAGCATTTACCGACAATAGTGCCGCAATGGTTCTGAACGAATTGAGTATTAAAGGCCGAGAAAATAAAGACCAATAACCTTTATTTTTTTTGCATGAGTAGACTTCAATCCAAACTCGAAAAAATTGGAAGCAATCCACAGATTACGGCAAAAGCAGTGGGACTCAAATATACAACTAACACGAATGAAGGTTATTTTAGGATTAAAAAAAACAATAGTACTTTTTTTATTGATCAAAATAAAAAAAGAATAAAAGACAATGCGATTTTAAGCAGAATTAAAAGTCTAGTGATTCCGCCAGCTTGGGAAAAAGTTTGGATTGCTACTCTTGAAAACGGACACTTACAAGCAACTGGAATTGATGCCAAAGGACGCAAACAATACCGTTATCATCCCAATTGGAACAAAATCAGAAACCAATCTAAATTTCACAGACTGCTAAGTTTCGCTAATGCACTGCCATTAATAAGAACACAAGTCGAAAAAGACCTCAAATTAAATGGTCTTCCGTATCAAAAAGTAATCGCGCTTGTGGTTCAATTGATGGCGATTACCAATATCAGAATTGGAAATGAGGCTTTTAAAAAATTATATGGCTCTTTTGGTCTGACCACTTTACAAGACAAACATGTCAAATTTCAGAAATCAAAAATATATTTTCAGTTTACTGGCAAAAAGGGAATCAAACACAATATCAGTTTAGAAAGTAAAAAACTCCTGAATCTCGTAAAAAAATGCAAAGAAATACCAGGACAAGATTTGTTTCAGTATTATGACGACGATGGCAAACACCATGTTATTGGATCAGCAGACATCAATAACTACCTCAAACAAATAACGCATAAAGATTTTACAGCTAAGGATTTCAGAGTTTGGTCGGGAAGTCTGAATGCTTTAACTGCTTTTTTAGCATGCGATATCCCAAAAAACCCAGCAGAAACAAAGCATAAAATTATCGAGGTATTAGATTTTGTTGCTTCAAAACTAGGCAATACACGAACGGTCTGCAAAAAATATTATGTGCATCCAACAATTATCGCTTCTTATGTAAATGGTGCACTTTGGAAATACAAACCTCAAAATGGGCATAACCTCAATGCCGAAGAACATGCTTTATTGCAATTGCTAAAAAACGAAAACATTGCCGAAGTTTTGACGTAATATTTTTTTTAAATAAACGGATTAGATTATAAAAAAATCTACAAAAAAACTATATTTGCTTTGCAATAAAAAACTATGGAACAATTTGTAGTATCGGCCCGAAAATACCGTCCGCAAACATTTAAAGATGTTGTCGGTCAACAAGCCATTACCAACACTTTGCTCAATGCCATTGCCACCAATCATTTGGCGTCTGCCCTATTGTTTACGGGTCCAAGAGGTGTAGGAAAAACCACTTGCGCACGAATTTTAGCGCGTAAAATTAACCAACCTGGTTATGACGATCCTAATGAAGATTTTGCTTTTAATGTATTCGAATTGGATGCAGCTTCTAACAATTCTGTTGACGATATTCGGAATTTGATTGATCAAGTTCGAATTCCGCCGCAAACGGGTCAATACAAAGTATATATTATTGATGAGGTGCACATGCTATCGTCTTCTGCATTCAATGCTTTCTTAAAAACATTAGAAGAACCGCCAAAACACGCCATATTTATTTTGGCTACGACCGAAAAACACAAAATCATTCCCACTATACTCTCGCGTTGCCAGATTTTTGATTTTAAACGCATTACTGTAAAAGACGCCAAAGAACATTTGGCAGAAATTGCACAAAGTCAAGGTGTTCAATTTGAAGATGATGCGCTTCACATTATAGCCCAAAAAGCAGATGGTGCGATGCGTGATGCCTTGTCTATTTTTGACCGGGTGGTTTCGTTTTGTGGCAATCATTTAACGCGCCAAGCCGTTACCGAAAACCTCAACGTACTGGATTACGAAACCTATATTAATATGACCGATTTAATTTTGGAAAATAAAATTCCAGAAGTGCTAATGGCGTATAATGATATTCTTTCGAAAGGTTTTGATGGTCATCATTTTATTGCTGGATTGGCATCCCATTTTAGGGATTTATTGGTTTGTAAAACGCCCGCTACTTTAACTTTGCTTGAAGCAGGTGAACACGCACAAAAATTGTATGCCGTACAATCTCAAAAATTATCGCAAGAATTTTTATTAAAAGGAATCGCACTTGCCAATGATTGCGATTTGAAATTCAAAGTTTCGCAAAACCAACGTTTATTGGTTGAACTTTGCTTGATGCAATTGGCCTCTATCACTTATGATGGAGAAAAAAAAAAGTTGATGGATTTATAATTCCTGCCAATTATTTTTACAAACGCGTACTCGAAATTCCGGTTGCTTCACCTGAAATTATTGTTGTTCCAACTGTGGTTGAAGAAAAAACCGTTCAAAATGATTTGGTTTCAAATCCTGTTGAAGTCCAAATTAAGTATCCTGTTTCCGAAAAAATACTAAATACGACAACCGATAGTCAAAAAGTATCAGCCCTTTCGTTGTCGAGTATTCGCGCCAAAAAGGCCTTGCAAGAAAGCAATAAGTCCTTTGTAAAAGAAGAAGTACATTTGCCATCTGAGCCTTTCAACACTACCGATATGCTGTTGCAATGGAATAAATATGCGCAAAAATTGGGCGATAAAGGTTTTAGGATTATGGAATCGTTATTGCTGATCAATGATCCTGTTTTAAACGGAACTGCCATCACATTAGAATTGCCCAATGAAGGTTCAAAAATAGATTTTGAATCCGAAAAGAATGGACTTTTAGGCCATTTGAAAGGCCATTTGCACAACCATGACATTACGATAGAAGTAATTGTCAATGAAAGCTTGAAACAATCTAAAGCATTCACTCCACAAGACCGTTATAATCGTCTGAATGAAATTAATCCGAATTTAGAATTATTGCGAAAAACGTTTGATTTGGATATTTAAATCAACGCGACATAGTTGAACGATGCAATACAAAATATAAAGGTCAAAAATTTGAACCAAACGGATTTTGTCTTTATGTTTAGTAGCATTTAGCCGTAACTAAAAATGTCAAGTCGATTTTATTTGTAGGATTATATTCTACCATAATACAATGCTTTTACAATTCCGTCAGCAAGTCCAATTTTTGGCACATAAATACTTCTAGCGCCACTCCATTTCATGGCATTGAGATAAACACGAAGTGCAGGAATAATCACATCGGCACGATCCGGATTCAGCGCCAGTTCAGAGATACGTTGTTCATAAGATAGTGAATTTAAAAGACTGTATTGCGAATTCAAATAAATATAAGAAAGCGGTTTTTCGTTTTGTTTGCCAGACATTTTGAACACTTTATTGATGTTCCCACCAGACCCAATGAGTGTCACTTGCTCGTAATCTTTTGTATTGGCTTTGATCCATTTTTCAATTTCGTGCCATACGACGTCATTGACCATCTCATTGAGCAAACGCACCGTTCCAACTTTAAAAGATTTGGAAACAATCATTTTGCTATTTGAAAAAAGCGAAAATTCGGTGCTACCACCACCAACATCTACATATAGATAAGTTTGATCTGTTTTTAACAAATAATGCAAATCGGTTGAAGCAATAATAGCTGCTTCTTTTTTACCGTCAATAATTTCTATCTTAATATCAGCTTTCTTTTTGATTAAATCGACTACCTCTTTACCATTATAAGCTTCTCGCATTGCCGAAGTTGCACACGCCATATATTTCTCGACTTTGTGCACTTTCATTAAAAGCTTGAATGCTTTCATGGCATCGACCATCCGTTCGATATTTTCTTCGGTAATTTCGCCAACCGTAAAAGCATCTTGTCCCAAACGAATCGGCACCCGTACAAGCGAACTTTTGGTAAATTGGGTTTCCTTTCCTTTTTCTTCGATAATATTAGCGACCAACAAACGCATCGCATTGGATCCGATGTCGATGGCTGCATATTGTTTAATTGTAATCATTTAAAAATATTGAATCTTAGATTCGTTACGGTTATTGCATTATAATTCTTCTGTAATCACTTCGAGCTTGTCGCGATAGTAATTGTAGGTTTCAAGTTGCGCTCTAAACACGGGATCATTCCCTCGAACACGGTATTTATTCTCCAGTTTTTCGGAATGCAATCGGGCCTTTACGTTCCCTTTCCAACCTACATCAAAACTGTCAATGAGTTCTTTTTTTACATCGATATCATAAATTGGGCAACTTACCTCTACCCGACCGTCGAGATTTCGAGTCATAAAATCGGCAGACGAAATAAAAACTTCGGGGTTATTGTCATTACAAAAAATATAAACGCGCGAATGTTCAAGATAATTATCAACGATACTAATGGCTTCAATATTTTCGCTCATGTCTTTAATTCCAGGAATCAATGAACATATGCCACGTATTAGCAACTGAATTTTAACACCTGCACGACTCGCCTCATACAATTTATCAATCATTTTTATATCAGATAAACTGTTCATTTTTAATTTAATGTAGGCGGGTTTTCCGAGTTTTGCATACATGATTTCTTTGTCAATCAATCGGTAAAAACGTGATCTAGTATAATGCGGCGAAACAATCAAGTGCTTATAGCGGTGCAACCTGTAATTGATATCAAAAAAATCAAAAATCTTAGACACATCTTTTAATAACTGTTGATGTGCTGTAAATAATGTAACATCCGTATAAACTTTGGCGGTAGACTCGTTAAAATTTCCAGTCGAAATCAATCCATAACGTACTATTTTACTATCCTCCATACGTTCAATCATGCATATTTTGCTATGTACTTTAAGCCCTTTTATACCAAAAATCAACTCGATGCCTTCGGTTTGCATTTGCTCCGCATACGAAATATTACTGGCTTCGTCAAAACGCGCTTGCAATTCGATTTGAACAGTCACTTTTTTGCCATTTTTTGCTGCATTGACTAATGAACTAATAACTTGTGAATTCTTGGCTAAACGGTACAAAGTGATTTTTATGGTAGTCACTTTTGGATCCAAAGCCGCTTCACGCAAAAACTTGATGATGTAGGAAAAAGACTGGTACGGTGCATTGACCAAATAATCTTTCTTACTGATTTTTTCTAAAATACTGCCTTCCAAACTCAAACCTTGAACCGGCAATGGTGTATTGGATTGGTACAACAAATCAAATCTTCCAAGATTTGGAAAATCCATATAATCACGGCGGTTGTGGTACCTGCCACCCGGAATAATGCTATCAGATGAATCGATATGCATTTTTGAAAGAAAAAATTGAAGTGTGTCTTTGCCAATCATTTGGTCATAAATAAACCGAACAGGCTCACCGATGCGGCGGTCTTTTACGCTTATTGCAATTTTCTCTAACATACTTTTACTCAAATCACTATCAATTTCCAATTGGGCATCACGCGTAATTTTAATCATATGTGCCGAAATACTGTCGTAATCAAAAATATTGAAGATATTGCTCAAGTTGTACCGAATCACGTCGTCTAATAAAATAACAAATTGCTTTTCATTGTTGGAAGGCAAAACCACAAAACGATTGACGGTTTTAGGAATTTCGATTACTGCATAACGCACTTCTGGCTTTGGTTTAACCAAACTTAAAAGCGACGGTTTTGTTTTGGGTTTCATGACTAATTGTACAGCCAAATAACCAGAAGTATCTTTCAAAGTTGGAAACTCAGCCAAATCATTCAATATAATTGTAACCAAAGCAGGACTTACTTTTTGAATGAAAAAATCTTTGATGAAGTTCTCTTGTTCTTTTGAAATTTCAAATTCATTGATTATAAAAATATTTTCGGCTTCAAGCTCTTTTTCGATAATGCTCAAAATACGAAGACTTTCAGCTTGTTGCTTAATTACAATATCGGTAATTTCTTTGAGTAACTTATCGGCCGAAATACCATTCAAAACTTTTTCGCCCGAAATCCCAGACAAACTTAAACGTCTGATGGCAGCAAATCGCACTCTAAAAAACTCGTCTAAATTATTTGAAAAAATACCCAAAAATCGAAGTCGGTCTAACAAAGGTACATTAGAATCGGCGGCTTCTTGAAGGACGCGGGCATTAAAAGAAAGCCAGCTTTTTTCGCGGTCAGTGTATCGGTTTGCGTGTGTCATTTAATTTTTTAAATCTTTCGGAACTACTACTTTTAACGTTTTGCCTTTTTGAAAGCTTTCCCATGAATTGGTATCAAATCGAATGGATACAAATCCTGATGTCGCTACATTTTCAACAAAAATATCTCCAAATTTATTAACAAAATTCGTTATGGCCGCATTGTGACCAAAAAGAATAACACAATCATAATCATTATTGCAGGATTGAATGGTTTCTTTGAGTTGACGTTCATCAAAAGTGTACAATTCATCTTTGAAAATGATACTTTCGGTAGGACAACCTATGTTTTGTGTGAAAATTAAAGCAGTTTCTGATGCTCTTTTGGCGGTACTGCTCCATATGATAAATGTTTTGGGCAAAAAAGGAGCAATATGTTCCGAAACCAAATGTGCATCAAGTATGCCTCTATTGTTTAAAGGACGGTCTTTGTCTATTAATGGCGCTTCCCAACTGGATTTGGCGTGTCGAATAAGGATTAGATTTTTCATTAGAATGTACTTAATTGGTATAAAGCAACTCTAAATATCCGAATATTTTTTATAAATTAGAGCAACAAAAAGTTAAATCGCACCAAATAATTTCTTTTTTATGGTGCCAATCGCTCGATTTCCCATGAAGCATTCTCTTTTAAACGGTATCTAATACGGTCGTGCAGTCGGTTTGGACGTCCTTGCCAAAACTCTATTTCTAAAGGTTTAACTACAAAACCACCCCAGTTTGTTGGTCTAGGAACTGCTTTATTTTCAAATTCTTTTTCTAATGCCAATAGTTTTTCTTCTAATATTTCACGTGAAGGAATCACTTCGCTCTGATTGGAGACTACTGCGCCCAATTGGCTTCCGTGTGGCCGACTTTGAAAATAGTTGTCAGAAACTTCTTCCGTAACTTTTTGAGCAATACCTTTAATAATGACTTGTCGTTCAAAATCATGCCAAAAAAAGGATAAGCACACTTGCGGGTGGGCTAGCATTGCTTTTCCTTTTTCGGAATCATAGTTGGTAAAAAACACAAATCCATCGTCAGAAAATTGTTTTAAAAGCACAATTCTTGCTTTTGGAAAACCATCTTCACCTACTGTCGCGACGGTCATCGCATTGGCTTCGTCACTGGTAATTGCGTCAACTTCTTGGAACCATTGTGCAAACAATTGCATCGCATCATTTGGAATTGCTGATGTTAATAATTCCTTTTTATCGTAAGACTTTCGATAGTTGCTTAAATCTTTCATCGTGTCATTTTTTTGTTGTTTTTAAAATTCAAATACCTTTCCGTCATCTGCCAAAAGCACATTCGGAAAAATGGCCGCTGCCTCGTCTTTAAAAAGCGAAATTGATTCGTAACGAGTCGAATAATGACCCAAAACGAGTTGTTTGACGTTGGCTTTCAAAGCAATCGTAGCCGCTTGTTTTGCAGTGCAATGCATTGTTCTTTCGGACAAATGCGCTTCGGTTTCTAAAAAAGTTGCCTCTTGGTACAAAACATCCACATTTTGAATCAGCGGAAGGTAATTTTCGGTATAAACCGTATCAGAGCAAAAAGCATAACTTTTTGGTGGTTGAGGATCAAAAGTTAAGTCTGCGTTTTTAATCATATCACCATTGTCCAGCACAATGTCTTTCCCGTTTTTAATGTTTTGAAAATAACAAGTTTCGATTTTATGGGAGCGAACAGCATCGGCATTAATTTTACGATCGCGCCATTTTTCTTGAAACAAAAAACCGTTGGTATAAACCCGATGCAATAGCGGAATCGTGCGGACAATTACTTTTTCATCTTCAAAAATAACTTCGCTTTCTTGGGCTATCAATTCGTGAAAATACAAACCATAACCGGTATAAGAATTGGCATATTTGAGTTGCAAAAGTATAATTTCTTTAATACCTTTTGGACCATAAACATGTAAATCTGTAGTTCGGTTCAACAAAGTAAACGTGCTGATTAATCCAATTAAACCAAAAAAATGATCTCCGTGCAAATGCGAAATAAAAATGTGATTGATTTTAGAAAACTTGATTTTGTTTTTCCGCAATTGCACTTGCGTTGCTTCGCCACAATCAATGAGAAACAAATGATTTCTCATTTCCAATACTTGCGATGTTGGATTGGTAAAGGTTCTTGGCGTTGCGGCATAACAGCCGAGTATGGTTAGGTTCAATTTTATTATTGGATTGTTGGATTATTGGATTTTTGCGTCTTTGCAACTTTGCACCGCACTTCAAAACCTACTTTTTACGCTTTGCAAAAAATACAACTTGCATTATAAAAAATAAAATTCCTATTATCGAAATTACAATTCTAATACTATCAAATTGGTTGGTTTTTAATCCTTCAACGATTAGTTTTACCAACATAAAAGAAAAAATAACCACAAAAATAGCGCTTGAATAAATATTACTTTTTCTGTTAAATACCATAATAAAAATTTAAAAACCCAAGTCCCTTTCAATTTCTTCCATTTCAATAATGTCGTGTGCTTCTAAAGTTGTAGGAACAACGGTCATCTTTGATGGTACTTCATTAAAATCAATACCACTGGCGACAATAACAAATGATTTTTTTGCCTTTTTATGAATTTTTGAAAGCGAATCAAATGATTTTATTTGTTTAACAGTCAAATCATTATGTTTAGAAAGATCGATGACAATATTGTTTCTTTCAAACGTTTTGTATTCATGCGTGACTTTCATAACAAAAACGGTCAAATCTCCTTGTGTATCTTTAATGCTGGTGGTATGTCCTTTGGTTTCTACTTTCATGATTTTTGGTTTCAAAGTGACTAATGCTCAAATTTACAAAGGTTTTATGTTTTTGACTATTTTATTTTTGGCTATTTTATTTTGGAAGCCAATAAATAAATTACAGCCATGCGAATAGCAACGCCATTTTCGACTTGGTTTAAGATAACCGATTGCTTCGAGTCGGCAACATCCGAAGTGATTTCGACACCGCGATTGATGGGTCCAGGATGCATAATAACAATTTCTTTGTTCAAAGAATCTAGTAAATTTTTATCGACACCGTATTGCTGCGTATATTCTCTAGTAGACGGAAAATAATTAATATCCATGCGTTCATTTTGCACTCGAAGCATGTTGGCCACATCGCACCATTCTAATGCTTTTCGCAAATTGGATTCAACAGTAACGCCAAGACTTTCAATGTGTTTTGGAATCAATGTTTTTGGTCCACAGACTTTAACAGTAGCGCCTTGCATTTGAAGGGCATAAATATTTGACAACGCTACTCTTGAATGCAAAATATCGCCTACAATTACGACTTTCTTTCCTGTAACTTCTCCTAACTTTTCGCGTATAGAATAGCTATCGAGCAGCGCTTGTGTTGGATGTTCATGAGCCCCATCTCCAGCATTGATAATACTTGCTTTTACATTTTTTGACAAAAAATAAGCTGCTCCAGGATTGGCATGACGCATCACCACCATATCGACTTTCATCGACAAAATATTATTGACGGTATCAATCAACGTTTCGCCTTTCTTTACAGATGATTGTGCCGCAGAAAAACTAATTACATCGGCAGAAAGTCTTTTTTGCGCCAATTCAAAGGAAAGTTTGGTGCGTGTACTGTTTTCAAAAAAAATATTGGCAATAGTTACATCGCGCAAAGAAGGGACTTTTTTAATTGGACGATTGATGACTTCTTTAAAATGATCGGCGGTTTCAAAAATAAGGTCAATATCATGTTTGTTAATGTATTTTATTCCTAATAAATGATTTACGCTTAATTCGGTCATGATTATTTTTAATTAATTAGGTTGTTGTAACTAAAAAAACAGCATCTTCGCCATCATTTTCGACCCAACTTACTTTTACTTTTTCGTTATTTATAGCATCAACTTGTCGGCCTCTGTAATCGGGTTGAATTGGTAAATCGCGACTGAATCGTCTGTCAATAAGCACGAGTAGTTCGATGGCCGATGGTCTTCCAAAAGATTGGATTGCGGTCAATGCTGCTCGGATGCTTCTTCCAGTATATAAAACATCGTCGATGAATATTACTTTTTTTCCTTCGACCAAAAAATTAATAAGCGTTTTATTGGCTTCCAACGGTTTGTCCGTTCTTCTAAAATCATCCCTAAAAAAAGTGATATCCAAATAACCCAACGCAATTTTTTCGATTTTATATTCTTGCTCTAACAATATTTTAAGCCTTTCTGCCAAAAATGTACCTCGCGGTTGAATCCCAATTAAAATGGTATTAGAAAAATCCAAGTGCTTTTCTATCAATTGGCAAGCCAAACGGTGCAGAATGATATTGACTTCTTTTGAATTAAGCAATACTTTTTGACTCATAGTGAAGTGTTGGTGTTGGGTTTGTAAAATTACTCATTTTAAGAATACTGCAAAAATATATTTGGTTTTAATTGCACAATTATCATGCTTCCCAAAATAAATGAATGTTGAATATCTTCTGATTTTATTATTACAAATTCATTTTCCGTCAAACAATTGAGAAAGCAAGAACTTTTACGATTCACTTTGCTGCCAGAAATTATGTAAAGAATTATAAAAATTACATAACCTTAGACTTTGGTTTTACAGCTACTTTTAGCGTCTTAAACATTAAAAAAAATAATGCAAAATAAATTAACAAGAATATGGGTGCTTTTAATCGTATTGGTATTATTTTCTAGCTGCGAAGTCATCAAAGGCATTTTTAAAGTCGGAATGGGTGTTGGTGTTTTTATTGTCATCGCAATATTGGCGATAATCATTTTTATCATCAGCAGATTTAGAAAGTAGATTGTTGGATTGTTGGGGAATGCAATTCAATGGTTCAAGTGAAAAAAATAATTTCCATAAAAAATGCAGATTGTAAAACCCGCATTTTTTTTATTATCTAATCCAAATCCAATTATCTAATTGTACATCCTTTTTCTCAGCTCTTGTACTTTCTCATCCTCCAAATAATCGTCAAAAGTCATGTAACGATCAATCGCTCCGTTTGGCGTCAATTCGATTACGCGATTGCCTACAGTTTGCGAAAACTCATGATCGTGGGTCGTAAAAATAACTGAACCTTTAAAGTTTTTAAGCGAATTATTGAAAGCCGTAATCGATTCCAAATCCAAATGGCTGGTCGGCTCATCAATCATCAAAATATTGGCACGTTGCATCATCATTCGCGACAACATACAACGCACTTTTTCGCCACCAGACAAAACACGACTGGTTTTTAAAGCTTCTTCGCCCGAAAAAATCATTTTGCCAAGAAAGCCACGAATGTTTACTTCATCACGTTCTTCTTCGGTTTTTACCCATTGACGCAACCAGTCCACTAACGAATAATCGTTTTCAAAAAACGAGTGATTATCAACAGGCAAATAAGCCTGATTTGTGGTGACACCCCAATCAAAACTACCTGAATCTGGCTGTTGCAAGCCATTTAAAATATCATAAAAAGCGGTTGTAGCTCTTGAATCTTTTGAAAAAAGTATGATTTTATCTCCTTTGGCCATATTCAAATCGACACCTGTAAACAATACGTCACCATCTACAGAAGCGCTGAGGTTTTGCACATTCAAAATTTGATCTCCAGCTTCGCGTTCTTGATCGAAAATAATCGCTGGATAACGGCGACTTGAAGGTTTGATTTCGGAGATATTAAGTTTAGAAATCATTTTTTTACGTGAAGTCGCTTGCTTTGATTTGGCTACATTCGCAGAAAAACGACGAATAAATTCTTCTAATTCCTGTTTCTTTTCTTCGGCCTTTTTGTTTTGTTGTGCCCGTTGTTTGGCAGCCAGTTGACTGGATTCATACCAAAAAGTATAATTGCCCGAATAATGATTGATTTTACCAAAATCGATATCCGAGATATGCGTACA
This sequence comes from Flavobacteriaceae bacterium, assembly GCA_947488595.1. GTDB lineage: Bacteria > Bacteroidota > Bacteroidia > Flavobacteriales > Flavobacteriaceae > Flavobacterium. The sequence goes on along the minus strand of CANKZI010000024.1, from coordinate 26,866 downwards.
AACCGCATCTAAAAAGTGCCTGTCATGCGAGACCACAATGACTGTATTTTCATAATTAGCCAAGAAGTTTTCGAGCCAAGCAATGGTTTCAAAATCCAAATCGTTGGTGGGCTCATCCATAATTAGTAAATCGGGATTGCCAAAGAGTGCTTGCGCTAAAAGCACTCGGACTTTTAACTTACCCTCCAAATCACTCATCAGTGTATAATGATTGTCTTCCGAAATATCCAAACTTGACAATAAAGAAGCTGCATCAGAATCGGCATTCCAACCATTCATTTCTTCAAATTGCACTTGCAACTCTCCTATTCTATCGGCGTTTTTGTCGTCATAATCCGCATACAAGGCATCCATTTCTGACTTTACATCGAATAAAATTTTATTGCCCATCATTACGGTTTCCAACACAGTATGCGTATCAAACATATTGTGGTTTTGGTTCAACACCGACATACGCTTGCCTGTCTCCAGATGAATGTGACCCGAAGTGGGATCCATTTCGCCTGAAATTATTTTCAGAAAAGTAGATTTTCCGGCTCCGTTAGCTCCAATAACGCCATAAATATTGCCGTGTGTAAAGGTCGTATTTACTTCGTCGAATAAAATTCTTTTGCCAAACTGAACCGATAAATTATTTACTGTTAACATGAATTTATATTTTATAAATTTTTTTGCAAAAGTAGAAAAAATAGTGCGGTTTTTACATTTTTTGGATTCTAAAAAATTTACAAAATAACCGTTGTATCTTTTTGATTTTAATGGAAGTAATAATCGTATCAAAATGCGTCTTATGTTATTTAAAATATTGAATTTGTATTATACAAAAAGCTGATTTCAAATCCATTTCAACCATTAGTATATTTAACTATGCCTTAACATTAAAATTAAAAGCATCTGAATATTTTTGTTAACCTATTTATTTTGCAATGCGTGATTTCAATGTTATAAAATTATTATGCTCGGCTTCTTGTTTTGCTTTGATTCTTACTTCTTGCAATAAGCCATTTAAAAATAATGATTTTACTGCTTATTTTGGTGGCGAAGTTACAAACCCAACCAATCCATATATCCTTTTTTGTAAGGATGCTATGGTTTTAGATACAATTAGACTAAAAAAAGACAATACCTTTTTTATTCAATTTGATTCGCTCACACCCGGTTTGTATACCTTTAAAAACGAACCCGAATACCAATATGTTTATTTTGAGAAAAATGACAGTATTATGGTGCGCATCAACTCTAATGATTTTGATGAATCTATTGTTTTTTGTGGTCGTGGTGACGAAAAAAACAACTTTTTAATGGAATTGTACCTCAAAAACGAAAACGACAAACGCAAAATTTTTGATGTTTTTGAATTTGATTATCCGCAATTCAAAAAGAATATTGACTCGGCTTACCAATCAAAACAAGCATTTTACAATTCAAAAAAAGAAGACCTAAAATGGAGTGCCGATTTTGATAAATACGCAAAAGCAAGTCTTGATTTTTCTTATTTATCCAAAAAAGAGATTTATCCGATTGTACACCAAATGAGAACCGGTAATAATCTCAAAAAAACATTGCCAAAAGATTTTTATGACTACCGAAAAACGATCGATTTTAACGATTTAAAGTTGACCAATTATTCGCCTTTTGTTAAGTATTTAACCCACATGCTCAACAATATGGCGATGCAAGAAGATTTATCCAACAAGTCCGAAACACAAAAAGCGTTGGAAATTAACATCAAAAAACTCAATATAGCTGATACACTTTTTAAAAATGAAGCAATAAAAAATACAATTCTCAATAATATTGCTTTTATGTACCTACTCGAAGACCAAAATATTTTGAATAATAAAAAGTTCCTGGACAAATACCATACTTTATCTACAGATAACAGTCAGCAAAATGAAATTTTGAAGATTGGTAATTCAATACAATTACTAAAAAATGGCAACCCATTGCCCAGCGTATCTGTTATTGATCAAAATAAAAAGGAAACAAGCATTCAATCACAAATCAAACGGAAAACGGTCATTTTCTTTTGGACCGAAAATTTAGAGTCGCACTTGATTGCTGCACATAAAAAAATCTTAGAATTCCAATCCAGACATCGGGATTACGATTTTATCGCAATAAATGTGGACAAAAATCAAGAAAATTGGAAAAAATCACTGGCAAATTATAAATTCGATGGTATAAAAGAATTACGCGCCACCAATTTTGAAGACATTAAAGAAAAATGGGTAATCAATAAAATCCACCGCACCATGATTATCAATGGCGATGGTACAATTCACAACGCATTTGCCAGTGTTTTTGATATGAATTTTGAAAAAAACTTAGATTAGATTTGGATTGTTAGATTTTTAGATATTTGGATTGATAGCTTATTAGAAGATTTTACTTCATAAAAAAAAGACCGTTTCAAAATACGAAACGGTCTTTCTACTTATTTATAACTCAAAAAAATATCTAATTACTTATTTCCTTTCTCAAAATCGGCAACAAACTGCGCCAATCCAATATCGGTCAACGGATGCTTCAACAACCCGTATATGGCCGAAAGCGGACCTGTCATTACATCGGCACCTATTTTTGCACAATTCACAATGTGCATTGTGTGGCGCACCGAAGCAGCTAAAATCTGTGTTTCGTAGCCATAATTATCATAAATCAAACGAATTTCTTCAATCAAAGCCAAACCATCGGTTGAAACATCATCCAAACGACCAATAAATGGTGAAACATAGGTCGCTCCAGCTTTTGCAGCCAACAACGCTTGACCTGCCGAAAACACTAAAGTAACGTTAGTTTTAATCCCTTTGTCCGAAAAATATTTAGCCGCCATTACACCTTCTTTTGTCATGGGCAATTTCACTACAATTTGCTCATGCAAATCGGCCAATTCCTCGCCTTCTTTTACCATTCCGTCATAATCCAGAGCATTTACTTCGGCACTTACATCGCCATCAACCAAGTTGCAAATGTCAACATAATGCTTCAAAATACTGTTTTTTCCGGTAATACCTTCCTTGGCCATCAAACTCGGATTTGTAGTTACGCCGTCTAAAACGCCCAAGGCCTGTGCTTCTTTAATTTGAGCCAAATTGGCCGTGTCGATAAAAAATTTCATAATATATAATTAATTGTGTGTTTCTATTCTTACGTCATCGGTTCGCTTGAACTTGTATGGGCGTGACCCAAGGGTCGGGCTTTCGCACTCGCTTTTTTGGGTCGCAGTATTCGCTTTTCCAAAAAAAATAAATCCAACCCAAAAAGAGCTCAAACAATCACTCTATCCCTCACGCAAATCGGGCGTAAAAATACAATTTATTTTTGAAAGTGCTTTAGTGTCAAAATCGCTTCATATCTCATCATTTTCCAAAACAAACCGAAAGACAAATGAACCTTCTAGATTTAAACTTTAACAACTTTGAATCTTTGCAACTACAACTTATAGTGCTTCATTAACATTTTTTCATACATTTTATCAGGCAAAACCCGTTTCAATACGATCGAAAATCGCGACATAAACGGTCCGATTTTATAATGCACCTTCGGCTTTGGTGTATTGATAATCTTAAAAATCGCCTCGCCCATCTTAATGGGATCATCGCCTCCGCCAACTTGGCTGTTGATTACATAAACAGTTCTTTCATAATTGGAATACGCAGAATTGGTAGCAACCGGAACATGATAACGGTGTGCGGCAATATTGGTTGCAAATTCTCCTGGAGCTACGTTTGTAATTTCAATACCAAAAGGCTTGACTTCCATACGCAAAGCTTCGGTCACATATTCCAACGCACCTTTTGATGCCGAATAAACAGCGCGGTACGGCAAGCCCATATAACCAGCAATCGAAGTGATATTAATGATCAATCCCGATTTTTGTGCACGCATGTGTGGCAAAACCGCTTTCATCACTTCAATCGGGCCAAAAAGGTTGGTTTCGAAATTATTGCGAATCTCCTCAGTCGGTATTTCTTCCAGCGGTCCTAAAATTCCGACGCCAGCATTATTAATCAAAACATCAATTCGACCCGAAATCGAAATAACTTTTGCAATAGCGCTCTGTATGCTTTCGACACTGCACACCTCTAGTGCAATTAAAGGAAAAACAGAATTAACTACCTTTTCAGGATTGCGACTGGTTCCATAAACTGTAAATCCTTTATTGTGCAGGAATTCGCCTATTGCTTTTCCGATGCCGCTAGAAGCGCCTGTGATGAGAATGATTTTCATTTTAAGTATTGGATGTTAGTACCGATAGCTATCGGGACGGTGTTGGTCTAGCCCCGATAGCAGCGCTATCCTTTTGCCGACTTCTTTAGGCGGGAAAAGATAAAGCGGATAGCGGGATGGGCTACAAAAAACAACTTGTTCAAAAATAAAAAAATCTTCCAAATGGAAGATCTAAATATAAAAAAATAAAAAATGGCAAGCGGCCTACATCGCACCGCTCAACCACGTACCCTTGCTATGTTCCCATCCTGGGGGAGTCTGCAGGAGCTGGTCGTGTAGGACTTGCCGTTGCAAATATACAATCTTTTTGTATTTTCGCAAGAGCAAATTGGGCGATTCCTATATTTTGTATATTGTGGCACTTTAAAAATCAATTATGAAAAAGTATAACCTTCTATCAATCATTTTATTAAGCATTGCCTTCATTGGCTGCAATGGTTGCAAAAAAAAATCAGAAAATTATTTTACCTTCGACGAATCGAAATTCCAACCCAAATATGTGAATGCAGATGTCTTGGTATTGGCGATAACTAACAAGGAAAGCAAAACCATTGACAGTATTGTTTATTTTGACAACGATAAAAAAATTGGTAGTGTTAAAGGCTTCGAAAAACTGAATTTTGAATTAAAGAACGAAAAATTAGGCTATCAAAACCTAAAAGCAATGGTGTATTTCGATGGCGAAACGATTCCGCAAGAAACAATTGCACGCATCGAATTGGTTTCGGATATTACGCCAAAAGCATTAAAATATACCATTATCAATACTTTTCCGCACGACACGACTTCGTTTACCGAAGGTTTAGAGTTTTACAGAGATACTTTATTTGAAGGGACAGGATACCGTGGCAAATCGAATTTGCTAAAAACCGATTACAAAACAGGGAAAATAATAAAAAGTTTGGCTTTGGATGCGCAGTATTTTGGTGAAGGCATCACGATTATCAATAATAAGATTTTTCAATTGACTTGGGAAGAAAATACTGGATTCATCTACAATGTCGATACTTGGAAATTGGAAAAAACCTTTAACTACGACAAGAAAATTGAAGGCTGGGGCATGACCAATGATGGCAAATACATTTACCATTCCGATGGTACCGAAAAAATCTGGAAGATGGATCCTAATACCCAAAAAATGATTGATTATGTGAATGTTTATGTGTCGGGCAATAAAATTAAACAAGTGAATGAGCTCGAGTTTATTGACGGAAAAATTTATGGCAATGTTTGGCAAAAAGATGCAATCGCCATCATCAATCCGAACACCGGTGCGGTCGAAGCGATTTTGGATTTGTCGGGTTTGCGAAAACTAATCAGTTACAAAAAGGCAGAAGTTCTGAACGGAATTGCTTATAACCCACGAACAAAAACCGTTTTTGTTACGGGAAAAAATTGGGAAAAAATGTTTGAAATCAAGGTTTCTGAATAAAATAGGTTACAAAGTAAGTGATTTGGTTTCTCAAATTGAAAGTCAGCAAAGCCGGTAGATTTGTCACAAATTTGAATCATTTAAACCAATTAATACGTTATGATTAGAGCAATTCTTTCAAGTTTTTTTGATGCTAAAAGTGAAATGAGGCAAAGCACATTTGAGCCTGCCTGCCTGATTTTCTAATATTTTAGCCCCATAAAATAAATTATTATGTTTAAGATACTATCAAAAATAAACAAACTGCTGTTGCCAAGTTTCAGCAAGCAACATTTGGATTTGTCCAAAGCCAAAAAATGGCAGAGGGCGATTATTGGTTGGCGGTATTTTGTAACTACTAGAGCATTAGACGAGTAAGAAAAGCGCTTTTTTAAATTTATTTTTATTTAAAATTTGATTTGTATAATTGGTATTATTGCCTATATTTGCACTCACAAAAAAAGGCCTCGTGGCGCAACTGAATAGCGCACTTGATTACGGCTCAAGAGGTTACTGGTTTGAATCCAGTCGAGGTCACGAATGAATGTATTGAAATAAGAAAAAACGCTAAGCTTGCTTGAGCGTTTTTTTGTTTTTAATGCATTTTCAAAGCGGAGCTTTGATGGATGTTGCGTAGCAAAATCCCAGTCGAGGTCACGAATGAATGTATTGAAATAAGAAAAAACGCTAAGCTTGCTTGAGCGTTTTTTTGTTTTTAATGCATTTTCAAAGCGGAGCTTTGATGGATGTTGCGTAGCAAAATGCAGTCGTACTTGCTAAAAAACTGTAATCATCAAAAAAAAAATCGCCATTTTTTAATCTTTTTCTTTCTCTTGCTCGTCAAAACTAAAGTTGCGCAATTGTGGCGCTTTAAAAAAGGTAAAAACTACAATACCAAGCGTAATACAGCCACCAGTTACAACAGCACGAACAGTTCCGAGCCAATGCGCCATTAAACCACTTTCAAAATCACCCAACTCGTTTGATGAACTTACAAACATGGTGTTTACAGCCGCAACTCTTCCTCGCATCGCATCAGGTGTCATGAGTTGCAAAATCGTACTTCGAATGACCACACTAACGGCGTCGAACATTCCGGAAAGCAGCAACATAAAAAAAGACAAATAAAAGTTTCTTGATATTCCGAATACGATTATACTAATCGCAAAACCCGCGACACAAGCAAATAATTTACGGCCAGGATACTTTTTTAAAGGCAAAAAGGCCAATAATCCAAGTGTCAACAAAGCGCCAATTCCTGGAGCCGATCGCAGCAATCCAAAGCCAATTTCGTCAACGTGTAAAATTTCTTTTTGATAAACAGGCAATAAGGCAACAGCACCTCCAAAAAGTACCGAAAACATATCTAATGCCAAAGCCGAAAGCAAAGCAGGTGTTTTCCAGACAAACTTTAATCCTTCGGTTACACTTTGCATTACAGGTTCTTTTACTTTTTTTAATATGGGTTTAATGGGAATCGATAATAACGGAAAAAGCATCAATAATTGAATTCCAATAACTGTAAATAGACTGGATGCAACGCCCAAAATTGCAATAAAAAAGCCAGCAGCCAATGGGCCTAAAACGGATCCCATTTGCCAAGCCATACTGCTCCAACTTGTTGCATTGGCATAATGCGTTCTTGGCACTACAAGTCCAAAAAGAGAAAACATCGACGGACTATAAAACGCTCGCAAAACACCACCAAGAAATACAAAGAAATAAATCAAATGCAAAAACCACGGGGCTTGCAGTGTTTGCTCTACCGCTGGAAATGCCAGTAAAAAAAGAGCAATACCAACAATAATATAACCCAAAAGACAAATCGCAACCATTTTTCGTTTTTCATTTTGATCGACAATATGACCCGAAAAAAACGAGCAACAAATTGCTGGAATGACTTCGGCCAGTCCGACCAGACCCAACGAAAGTTTATCGCTGGTCATTTGGTAAACCCAAAAATAAATCGTTGTCGATTGCATGTTCAAGGCAAAAATGATTCCGAGTCGCAAAGTTAGATACGACTGAAATTCTTTTATTTTTAACGACGGATGCTTTCCAAAAAAACCAGTTGGACTGTTAGATTGCACATTTTCGTATTCCATTGAATGCTGAGAAATTTGAAATTTATAAAATAATTTTGGACTTAAAAGAACGGTATTGTAATCGTGCGAAAATAAGGTATTCTTAAAAATAAACTGTTATTGCAACAGTACCATTTTATAAATATATTGTGATGTGATTGGCTAGATTACAATAATGTCCTAGTTTTACAAGGAAAATAGAATCGCATGACCGAATACATTTTCGAAACTGAATTTAACAACATCAACTACGAAGCTTCATCTGCTAATTTTAAGGAGTTTGAAAGATGCACTTTTAATGAATGTGATTTTTCGGAGTGTGTATTTGTCGCGGTAACTTTTATCGATTGTGATTTTAATGATTGTAATTTCAACGGAGCTAAAATTAATCATACTGCTTTTAGAACAGCATTTTTTAACCGATGTACCATCAAAGAAGTCAATTTTGCCATGTGTGATAAATTGATTTTTGAAATACATTTTAAAGACTGCAACTTGGATTTTTCTAAATTTTATACCTTAAAATTAAAAGAAACCACTTTTACCAATTGCAGTATGGTGGCTATTGACTTTATGAGTACCGATTTGACGGCGGTGGTTTTTGACCAATGTGATTTGTATCGAAGCGAATTTGAAAAAGCAACTGCCAACAAATGTGATTTTAGAACAAGCTATAACTATACCATTGATCCTTCAAAAACTAAACTTAAAAAAGCGATTTTTTCGTTAGAAAATCTTAAGGGTTTATTGTTCACGCACGACATTATTGTGCAATAATTAAAGTATTTTTTCCATCACAAAATCTTCCATTAAATAGCCGTTTCCGATTTCGATATCGATGGCTTCAACGGTTTCAAAACCTAATTTTTGATAAAAAATAATGGCTTTATTGAATTTATTGACATTCAATCGTAGCTTTTGAGATTGGTTTTTAAGGGCTATATCAATTATAAAATCGATAGTCAATTTGCCAATTCCTTTGCCTTGATAGCTTGGAAGCATATAAATTTTGTGAATCTTTGTTACAAATTCGTCATTGTGATTGTGCTCAATTACTATAAAACCCAATGGCATTTCGTCTTCATAAATGACATAAAATTGATGGTCATTTTTTAGATTCAAAGCCAAATTATCCAATGAAAAAAATCGGTCTAACATGTAATCCAATTGCGCTTTTGATAAAATTTGCCCATAAGTTTTTGGCCAAGTAGTATAAGCGATGGACTGAATTACAGGAAAATCTTTAGCCGTAGCGGTTTTAATTACAATCATTTTGAAAACAAAATTGACAAATATTAAAGTATTGTAATGCTACAAAGATATAAAATCAAAATAGTATTGTATTTTTCTTTTGACTTTCGGACTATTAAACTTTCAACTACGATACTATCCATGAATGCTTTCACTTTTTCCGTAATTGGCAATAACAGCAGCTTCAAAATCTAGCCATTCGCGCCAACGTTTTTCAACATCAATGCCGTGACCATATTTTCGCGCGTAAGTAATAAAAGTAGTATAATGTCCTGCTTCACTTTCCATTAATTCCCAATAAAATTTTGACAATTCTTCGTCTTGAATGTTTTGCGACAAGACTTTGAACCGCTCACAGCTTCGGGCTTCAATCATGGCAGAGAATAACATGCGCTCCACAAATCCGGAAACACGACTACCGTTATTGCTTTTTTTCATGTATTGCGCTAATTCGCCAACATATTCATCTTTGCGTTCGCGACCCAATTTGTAGCCTCGTTTTTTGATCAATTCGTGTACCATTTCAAAATGCTCAATTTCTTCTTTTGCAAGCGCCAACATATCGGTAACCAAATCCGGATATTCTGAATTGATGGTAATAATTGTAATCGCATTCGACGCTGCTTTTTGTTCACACCAAGCATGATCCGTAAGGATTTCTTCGATATTTTTTTCGACGATATTGACCCATCTTGGGTCGGTTGGCAATTGTAGTCTGAGTACGGACATTGTTATGTGGTGTTGGTCCCAATAGCTATCGGGTTAGATTTTAGGTTTTCCAGTTTTAAATCTGAAACTTAATTAAAAAACAAACATCGCTCTTTCGCCCATCATTTCATTGACTTCGTCGGCGACTTGCTCAATAACTGCTTCATTAGTAGGGTCAGATAAAACGCGATCAATCATGTCTACAATAATTTCCATATCCGATTCAACCAAACCACGTGTTGTTATTGCAGGTGTTCCGATACGAATTCCAGAAGTTATAAATGGCGATTTGTCGTCAAAAGGTACCATATTTTTATTGACTGTAATTTCAGCTTTCACCAAGGCATTTTCGGCTTCTTTACCGGTAATGTTTTTGTTTCGCAAATCAATAAGCATCATGTGATTGTCGGTACCACCAGAGATAAGGTTGTAGTCTCTTCTCATAAAAGCGGCTGCCATGGCTTTGGCATTCTTTTGAACTTGCATCGAATAATGAAAAAATTCGTCGGTCAAAGCTTCACCAAAAGCTACTGCTTTAGCGGCGATAATATGCATTAATGGTCCGCCTTGATTACCTGGAAATACAGCCAAATCCAATAAAGAAGACATCATTCTGATTTCGCCTTTTGGAGTAGTTAATCCAAACGGATTTTCAAAATCTTTTCCCATCAAAATCAATCCGCCTCTAGGACCGCGAAGTGTTTTGTGGGTTGTCGTGGTGATGATATGACAATGCGGAACAGGATCATTTAATAAACCTTTGGCAATTAATCCAGAAGGATGCGAAATATCAGCTAATAAAATAGCACCAACGGAATCAGCAATTTCGCGGAAACGTTTAAAATCCATATCACGACAATACGCAGAAGCGCCTGCAATAATAAGTTTTGGTTGTTCTTTGGTAGCAATTGCTTGGATTTTATCATAATCAAATCGTCCAGTTTCTTTTTCAACGCCATAAAATGAAGGTGTATACAATCGTCCAGAAAAATTGACTGGTGAGCCATGTGTCAAATGGCCGCCATGCGATAAATCAAAACCCAATATTTTATCTCCTGGTTTCAAACAAGCGTGATAAACTGCGGTATTGGCTTGCGAACCTGAGTGCGGTTGTACATTGGCATACTCGGCACCAAAAAGTGCTTTGGCACGGTCTATGGCAATTTGCTCAACTACATCTACCACTTCGCAACCACCATAATAGCGTTTGCCAGGATACCCTTCGGCATATTTATTTGTCAAGCAAGAACCTGCTGCTTCCATCACTTGGTCGCTCACAAAGTTCTCTGATGCAATTAGTTCTATTCCGTGAATTTGTCTGTCTTGTTCTTCAAGAATAAGGTCAAAAATTTGTTCGTCGTGTAGCATTTGATAATATTTCGTTAAAAACTTTTCAAAATTACGAAAATGGTTTGTTAAATTGACATATAATGATATATTTGATAACTGAATTTTCAACAAAAAAACAACTCCAATATGCCAATAACAGCCAATAATCCGAATCGTAAATCTTGGATAACCGTTTCGGAAGACAGTGATTTTCCGATACAAAACATTCCGTTTGGTGTGTTTTTGAGCAAAGATGATGTGATAACTATTGGAACCCGAATTGGCGATTTTGCAATAGATTTAGGTGCTTTGCAACAAATGAATTATTTTGAAGGCATCGAATTGACCGACGATATGTTCATGCAAGACACGCTAAATGATTTTATTTCTGACGGTAAAAAAACTTGGCGTTTGGTTCGCAATCGCATCTCTGAATTGTTTGATGCCAAAAATCCAAAACTTCGTGACAACCAAGAACATAAAGATATTGTTATGTTTAAAATGGAAGATGTAGAAATGCAACTGCCTGTGTTGATTGGAGATTATACCGATTTTTATTCGAGTAAAGAGCATGCGACCAATGTCGGAAAAATGTTTCGCGATCCCGAAAATGCGCTTTTACCGAATTGGTTGCACATTCCGGTAGGTTATCATGGACGCAGTTCAACCATAGTGCCTTCGGGAATTCCGGTGCACCGACCGATGGGTCAGACATTGCCTAATGGCGAAACGAGTCCCGTTTTTGGTCCGTCGCGATTGATTGATTTTGAATTAGAAACGGCATTCATCACAACGGATGCAAATATTATGGGCGAAAATATTCCGGTTCATGAAGCCGAAGATTATATTTTTGGGATGGTTTTATTGAACGATTGGAGCGCACGTGACATTCAGAAATGGGAGTATGTGCCACTTGGGCCATTTTTAGCTAAGAATTTTGCTTCGTCGATTTCGCCTTGGATCGTAACCATGGACGCGTTAGAACCATTTAGAACCAAAGGGCCAAAGCAAGACCCGACGCCACTACCCTATTTGCAACAAAAAGGAAAACATACTTATGATATCAATTTGGAGGTCGCTATTTGTCCAGAAAATGGCATAGAAACTGTTATTTCTAAATCCAATTTCAAATACATGTATTGGTCTATGTGCCAACAATTGGCGCACCACACTAGTAACGGATGCCGTGTAAATTCGGGTGACATGATGGGTTCTGGAACGATTTCTGGTCCAACACCAGATAGTTTTGGCTCGATGTTAGAATTGACTTGGGGCGGAAAAAATCCAATAACCTTAAATGACGGAAGCGAACGCAAATTTATCAATGATGGCGATACCGTAATAATGAAAGGATTTTGCCAGAATAGTGATGTGCGCATTGGTTTTGGTGAAGTTTCGAGTAAGTTGTTACCACCATTTGTTAGGAATTAAAGCAACTTTTTTTAGAGAATAGCTTACATTTTTATGGAATTATTTGATTTTTTGTTTGCATTGAGTAGAAAAATTTGTGGCAATTCAAAACATTAATTCTTTAGTAAACAACAAATTAAACCTGACCTTTTAATAGTCAGGTTTTTTTGTGACAATATTATTGGAAATGTCTTTGTATAACCGGCAAATGCTAGCCCCGATAGCAGCGAAAATCCTTTTGTTTTTTTCTTTAAAAACAAAAGATTGCAGCGTAAAGCGGGAAATTGCTTCTACAAAAAATTATATATTTGTTAAAACCAAAACAATATGAAGAAAATTACTATTTTATTATCGTTGTTCATTTTGATGGCTTCGTGCGGTGTCAAACAAACGGAAAGTTTGGTATCTTCGGGCGACTATGATGCGGCAATTGACAATGCGGTTTCGGGACTTCGAAATAACAAAGACAAGAAGAGAAAACAAGATTATGTTTATTTGCTTGAAGAAGCTTTCGCAAAAGCCAAGGCGCGCGATTTGATGCAAATTGATTTATTGGTAAAAGAGGGCAATCCTTCCAATTTTGAACGTGTTTTTACTACTTACCAGAATTTGCATGCGCGTCAAGAAAAAATAAAACCGATTTTGCCGTTGCAACTTTTGAAAGAAAAACGCAATGCTAATTTCCCGTTTGACGATTATTCGGAAGAAATTGTAGACAGTAAAAATGTACTTTCGAAATATTTACATTCCAATTCGCAAGCGCTTTTGGGAACTGCCAATAAAGCCAATTTTCGTCGGGCTTATGATGATTTGATGTATTTGGATAAAATCAATCCGAATTACAAAGATGTGAAAAAATTGATTGAAGAAGCGCAGTTCAAAGGCACAGATTATGTAAGCGTTTACACAAAAAACGAAACTAACATGGTAATTCCGATTCGATTAGAAAATGATTTGTTGGATTTTAGCACTTATGGGCTGAATGACAAATGGACGATTTACCACAGCAACAGACAAAAAGGGATTGATTATGATTTTGGGGTAATTGTGAATTTTCGTCAGATTAATATTTCGCCTGAGCAAATAAAAGAAAAGGAATTTACCAAAGAAAAAGAAGTGAAAATTGGTATCAAAAAACTACTTGACAATCGCGGTCGCGAAGTAAAAGACAGTTTGGGAAATACAATCATGGTTGATAATATGAAAATGGTAAAAATTGTAATTTATGAATTCCGACAATTTAAAACTACGGAAGTATCTGCAAAAGTCGATTACATTAATTTTAAAACCAATCAATTGTTACAAACATTTCCGCTATCGAGCGCGTTTATTTTTGAAAACATATATTCGACTTACAAAGGTGACAAAAGGGCTTGTGATAGCGAATATTTGTCGTATTTTGATAGAAGAGCAGTGCCGTTTCCGACCAATGAGCAAATGATTTATGATTCAGGCGAAGATTTGAAAGCCAAACTAAAAGACATTATCACGAGAAATAGCATTCGGAAATAACAGTTCTAATGTTTGTTGTATATAAAAAATGCCTCCAAATTCAGAAGGCATTATTTGTATTTGTAAAAAAGAACGGTCAATTCGGAAAATTTATTATTTCTTTTTCTTTGTTTTTACTTTGGTTTTTTCTTGCAATTTTTTAATCGATTTTGTTGGCTTTGGCGAAAAATCTGTGGTTGCAGTCAATTCGGCAATTCGGACAATAACGTCGATGGCTTTTTGCATACTTTCGACAGGAACATATTCGTATTTTCCGTGAAAATTATGTCCACCCGCAAAGATATTAGGACAAGGCAATCCCATATAAGACAATCGGCAACCATCAGTTCCGCCGCGAATGGGTTTAATTAAAGGTTTGATTCCCAAGTCTTTCATCGCTTTTTCGGCCAAATCAACAATGAACATCACGGGCTCGACCATCTCTTTCATGTTATAATATTGGTCTTTTAACTCAGCAATTACGATATCTTCACCAAATTGTTTTGCCCATTTTTTATTCATTTTTTTGGCAAGATCATGAATTAATTCTTTGCGTTTCTTGAATTTTTTGGCGTCGTGGTCTCTGATAATTATTTCCAAAACGGTCGATTCGATGCTGCCGTTTAAGTGGTGTATATGAAAAAAACCTTCATATCCTTTGGTTTCTTGTGGCGTTTCATTTTTTGGCAATTCGGATATAAATTCATTGGCAAGCAACATTGAGTTGATCATTTTTCCTTTGGCATAACCCGGATGCACGCTTTTTCCTTTGAAAGTTATCTTGGCCCCAGCCGCATTAAAATTCTCATATTCCAATTCTCCAATTTGACTTCCATCCATGGTATATGCCCATTGTGCACCAAATTTTTTAACATCAAATAAATCGGCACCACGACCAATTTCTTCATCTGGTGTAAAACCAACTCTGATTTTTCCATGTTTGATTTCGGGATGTTGCAAAAGATATTCCATTGCAGTTACAATTTCGGTCAAACCTGCTTTGTCATCGGCACCTAAAAGTGTTGTTCCGTCGGTTGTAATTAAGGTTTGTCCTTTGTATTGCAGTAAATCTTTGAAATAATTAGGTGATAAAACAATATTTTGTGCTTCATTTAATAGAATATCGCCTCCATCATAGTTTTGAATAATTTGAGGTTTTACATTCGCACCGGTAAAATCTGGTGTTGTATCATAATGCGAAACAAAACCAATAGTCGGCACTTCATAATCAACATTGCTTGGTAAAGTAGCCATAACGTAACCTTTTCGATCTTTTGTCACTTCGGTCATTCCAATTGCTTTAAGTTCCTTTACCAACAAACTGGCCAAAACCAATTGCTTTTTTGTGCTTGGTGTAGTATCTGAATTGGGATCTGATTCGGTGTCAATGGTAACATAACTGATAAAACGATTGATAATGTGTTGCATAGTATATCTTAAAGTTTAATTAATTGTAAATTTATTGTTAGCAAATATACGAATTCAAAGTATTCGGCAATGTTAAGTTTTCCGATAACCGCCTTTTGGATTGGCTTAAAACCAATAATTCTTCAAATACCTCTTTCTCTTTTAATTGAAAAAATAAAGAATTTAGATAGAAAGTTGATTTGAAACAGTAAAAAATTAAACGACCGCCCATATTTCCAAATTCAGATGCCGTCAAAACTTCTAATAATTTAATAACTTTGCAATATGTATAAATTAATAATTCGCCCCCTACTTTTCCTTTTTGATCCAGAGAAAGTGCATTATTTTACTTTTTCATTGATTCGAAATTTATCAAAAATTCCAGGTTTTTCCTTGCTTTTTAAATCGCTTTACGAAGTCAATGATCCGCGTTTGGTTACCGAAGTTTTTGGATTGAAATTCAAAAATCCTGTTGGTTTGGCCGCAGGTTTTGACAAGGATGCAAAGTTATTCAACGAGTTGTCGGATTTTGGTTTTGGGTTTATAGAAATTGGCACATTAACACCGATTGCACAAGAGGGAAATCCAAAAAAGCGATTGTTTCGACTTAAAAAAGACAAGGCCATTATCAACCGTATGGGTTTTAATAATGGTGGTGTCCAGGAAGCCGTGGCAAGATTAAAGAAAAATAAAGGCATTTTAATTGGTGGAAATATCGGTAAAAACAAAATCACGGCAAACGAAAATGCCATTCAGGATTATGAAATTTGTTTTGACGCTTTGTTTGATTATGTAGATTATTTTGTGGTCAATGTGAGTTCGCCCAACACGCCCAATCTGCGTGAATTGCAAGAAAAAGAACCGCTAACCAAATTGTTACAAACCTTACAAGATAAAAATCTACTTCACAAAAAAGCAAAACCAATTTTGCTCAAAATTGCTCCAGATTTAACCAATGAACAGCTTTTAGACATTATTGCCATTATAAACGAAACCAAAATCGCGGGCATAATTGCGACCAATACGACCATTTCGCGCGAAGGTTTGTCCTCTGAAAATAAAGGTGAAACTGGCGGATTATCTGGTAAACCGTTGACCAATCGTTCCACTGAAGTGATTCGGTTTTTGTCTGAAAAAAGCAATAAAGCATTTCCTATTATTGGAGTTGGTGGCATTCATTCTGCCGAAGATGCTATCGAAAAGCTACAGGCTGGTGCCAGTTTAGTTCAATTGTATACCGGTTTTATTTATGAAGGACCTGCGTTGGTAAAAGCCATTAACAAAAAACTATTAGAAATTTGATTTTTTTGAATTCGCAAAATTACTGGTAACGAATTGTAACAAAATCGATTTCGTAAACCGCCATTCTTTATTATCTTTGTGCTTCTATGCAACCAATAAAAATCATCGAATGTCCACGTGATGCCATGCAAGGCATAAAAACATTTATTCCAACGGAACGAAAAGTGGCTTATATTCAATCGTTATTGCGTGTAGGTTTTGATACTTTGGATTTTGGAAGTTTTGTTTCGCCCAAAGCCATTCCGCAAATGCAAGACACCGCCGAATTACTTTCGAAACTCGATTTATCACAAACCAAAAGCAAATTATTGGCGATTATTGCCAATACCCAAGGCGCAATTCTGGCGTCACAGCATAGCGAAATTCAGTATTTAGGTTTTCCTTTTTCGATTTCCGAAAATTTTCAAATGCGAAATACTCATAAAACCATAGCCGAATCATTAATTACTTTGGAAGAAATTCTCGAGATTGCTTACAAAAGCAACAAAGAAGTCGTGGCGTACCTTTCGATGGGATTCGGAAACCCTTATGGCGATCCTTGGAATGTTGAAATAGTGGGCGAATGGACCGAAAAACTCAGTAACAAAGGCGTTAAGATCCTTTCACTTTCTGATACCGTGGGTAGCTCGACTCCAGATGTAATTGCATATTTATTTTCGAATTTAATTCCAAAATACCCCAATATCGAATTGGGTGCCCATTTGCATACTACGCCCGACAAATGGTTCGAGAAAATAGACGCCGCTTACCAAGCAGGTTGCCGTCGTTTTGATGGTGCGATCCAAGGTTTTGGGGGATGCCCGATGGCAAAAGATGATTTGACTGGAAATATGCCTACCGAAAAATTATTGTCTTACTTTACGACTCAAAAAGAAAACACCAATACAAGTCCAATGAGTTTTGAAAGTGCTTATAATGAAGCAACAAAGCTTTTCGGCGCTTTCCATTAGTATTTTTATGAAATTTTTTTTGCTATTTTAAACCTGACTTTTTAATTCACTCGCATCTATATCAGAATGCGAAACATTATAAACACATTTTCCATTGCTGATTAATAACAATTGCGGCGATTGGTGTACCACATCAAAACGCGAAGCAATTTCGTTCGACACTGCTCGAAAGGCAATCAAATCTAAAAAATAAGGCGTCACTTTTTCTTCCAAATCAAATTCGTTTTCAAATTGTTTCAAAGCCATTCTGCTCACACTACAGCGCGTGCTGTGTTTGAAAATCACGACTGGTTGCTCTTCAGAACGCGTGATAATTTCATTCAATTGACCCAAATCTTGCAAAACCACCCAATTTATTTTTGAATCAGAAGCCTTTTTGTCGTCTTCATTTCCGAATATATTTTTAAAAATACCCATTTTGTCTTTTTTTAAGTCATTTTGTCTTAATACTTTGGTAAATTTTCAACCAATACAGTCATTTTGACCGTAATTTTGAATTGGAACAACAATTGACGATTGGCTGCAAATGTAATTAAATACCACAAGGAATCTGTTACAACATTTCCTAAAAAAATAAATACAATGAACATCAATAAATTCACCATCAAATCACAAGAAGCCATTCAGCAAGCACAGCAATTGGCGCAAAGTTTTGGACAACAACAAATTGAAAACGAACATATTTTTAAAGCCATTTTTGAAGTCGATGAAAATGTGTTGCCTTTTATTTTGAAGAAACTCAACGTCAATTTTCCCCTGTTTGAAAAAATACTGGATGCTACGATTCAGGCTTTTCCAAAAGTTTCAGGCGGTGATATCATGGTTTCAAGAACCGCAAATACAACACTCAATGAAGCGGAAATCATCGCCAAAAAAATGAATGATGATTTTGTTTCAATCGAACATTTGCTGTTGGCAATTTTTGGTTCCAAAAGCAAAGTCGCACAAATCTTAAAAGACCAAGGCGTAACCGAAAAAGATTTGAAAGCCGCCATTGACGAACTCCGAAAAGGCGAAAATGTAACGTCTGCTTCTGCCGAAGAAAATTACAATGCATTGAACAAATATGCCAAAAACCTCAACGAATTGGCCAAAAACGGAAAACTAGATCCTGTAATTGGTCGTGACGAGGAAATCCGTCGCGTCTTGCAAATCTTAACGCGCAGAACCAAAAATAATCCGATGTTAGTTGGCGAGCCTGGAGTTGGTAAAACTGCCATTGCCGAAGGATTGGCGCACCGAATTGTAGATGGCGATGTACCAGATAACCTCAAAGACAAAATCGTTTTTTCGTTAGATATGGGTGCGCTCATTGCGGGAGCAAAATACAAAGGCGAGTTTGAAGAACGTTTAAAAGCCGTTGTAAAAGAAGTAACCGCTGCTGATGGCGATATCGTGCTTTTTATAGACGAGATTCACACTTTGGTTGGTGCTGGTGGTGGCGAAGGCGCTATGGATGCCGCCAATATTCTAAAACCTGCTTTGGCACGTGGCGAATTGCGTGCTATTGGTGCTACCACTTTAGACGAATACCAAAAATACTTCGAAAAAGACAAAGCGCTCGAACGCCGTTTTCAAAAAATTATTATTGAAGAACCCGATACCGAAAGTGCCATTTCGATTTTACGTGGAATTAAAGAAAAATATGAAACGCACCACAAAGTGCAAATCAAAGACGATGCAATTATTGCTGCGGTAGAATTGTCGCAACGCTATATCACCAATCGGTTTCTGCCGGACAAAGCCATCGATTTGATGGACGAGGCCGCTTCAAAACTTCGAATGGAAATCAATTCGAAACCAGAGGAATTGGATGTTTTGGATCGAAAAATAATGCAACTCGAAATTGAAATCGAGGCCATCAAAAGAGAAAATGATGTGAGCAAGCTTAAGATATTAGGAATGGATTTGGCAAATCTAAAAGAAGACCGCAATGAAATTTACGCCAAATGGAAATCGGAAAAAGAGGTAGTCGATAACATCCAAGCCATAAAAACCGAAATTGAAGATTTTAAATACGAAGCCGAACGTGCCGAACGCGAAGGCGATTATGGTAAAGTAGCCGAAATTCGTTATGGCAAAATCAAAGAAGCACAAGCAAGATTAGAGGTTTTTCAAAAACAGTTGCAAGACAACCAGTCGGGTACATCGCTCATCAAAGAAGAAGTGACCCGCGAAGACATTGCCGAAGTGGTTGCCAAATGGACCGGTATTCCTGTTATGAAAATGTTGCAAGGCGAAAGAGAAAAACTACTGCATTTGGAAAAAGAACTGCACCGTCGCGTGGTAGGTCAAGAAGAAGCGATCGAAGCCGTGAGCGATGCTGTGCGACGCAGTCGTGCCGGTTTGCAAGACATGAAAAAACCTGTAGGCACCTTTCTGTTTCTGGGAACAACAGGCGTTGGAAAAACCGAATTGGCGAAAGCCTTGGCGGAATATTTATTTGACGACGAAAATGCCATGACCCGAATCGACATGAGTGAATACCAAGAACGCCATAGCGTGAGCCGTTTGGTGGGCGCACCTCCAGGTTATGTGGGTTATGATGAAGGCGGACAACTGACCGAAGCCGTGCGCAGAAAACCGTATTCGGTTATTCTTTTGGACGAGATTGAAAAAGCGCATCCCGATACTTTTAATATTTTGTTGCAAGTGTTGGACGAAGGCCGATTGACCGACAACAAAGGACGTTTGGCCGATTTTAAAAACACGATTATCATCATGACTTCTAATATGGGAAGCCAGATCATTCAGGATAAATTTGAAAATTTAAAAGGGAATGTCGAAGCTGCCACCGAAGCCGCCAAAGTAGAGGTTTTGGGTTTATTGAAACAAACGGTGCGACCAGAATTCATTAATAGGATTGATGAGATTGTGATGTTTACGCCATTGACTACTAACAATATCAAGCAAATTGTGGGCTTGCAACTCAAATCGGTGACCAAAATGTTGGCGCAACAAAACATCACTATGGACGCCACACCAGAGGCCATTGCGTATTTGACACAAAAAGGTTATGACCCACAATTTGGCGCACGACCAGTAAAACGGGTGATCCAAAGGGAAGTGTTGAATGAATTGTCTAAAGCCATTCTCTCAGGTACCATTGCCACCGAAAGCATCATTTTGATTGACAGCTTTGATGGGAAATTGGTTTTTAGAAACGAGAGTGCTAGCGTTGAGTAAGCAGATATTAGTTGTAATTATAAAACACCAATTGTAAAGTTGGTGTTTTTTTTTACTAGAATAGAATATAATTTTGGTTTAAAAAACGGCACGAAACGATTTACTTAATCCAATTTCGTGCGGCAGCGCTACGTTTTATAGACACAAAAAGTTGGCAATTTCGGACCTGTAAACCAGCTGCTGCAAGGAAACTTGAGCCGAAGCACAATCACAATAGCTATCGGGATCAAATAACTACTGAACAACCAATTTCTTTTAGGTACTGTTAGCGATAGCATTTGGTTTAATACAATTATTAATCAATATATTATATTCCCACTGCATCAAAGTCATCTCGTAAACTTTGATATACAATTATAGTTTTTCAATATTTCAATTTAGTCTATGGGTAAATCTAAATTGCCACCAACTAGTTTTTCAAAAATGGCAATACCATGCAATTATTTTCTGAAGTGATTCGAACCCAGTATAAACCAGAGTTCAAGAATGAAACATCGATTGTTTTTTCATCGTTTAATTGACCCATTAAATGCTGGCGGCCCAATGCATCGATTATTTCAATTTGAATTGCCTCGTTGGAAGAAAGATTCAGACCAGAAATTCGCAATAATCCATTCGTTGGATTAGGATATAAAAAAGGTACTTCTGCAAATGTTTCGTTCGAATCAATAGAAAGTGCTTGATCATCAAAAGATAATACCCATGTTTTTCCGGCTGGAATAGGATTGGAAGCCTGCCAATTTTCAAAACCACCGTCACTATTGATTGTGATTTGCCCCACGTTGATTTGACTATACAAATCGTTTACAAAGTACGTCCCTGCAGGTAATGAACTTAAAATTAAACCCAAAGTCGGGGTGCTGGGTGTCGTTCCTAGATTGTGAACCATAACATTAACTTGTTGACCATAACTGCGAGCATAAGTCAAACATTGATTGGTAGATGAGCTTACGGCAACATGTCTTCCACGTTTCAATGCTAGATTTTCGTTTCGAAGTTTGATTAAACGTTTGTAATGATTAAGCAACGAATTAGGCTGCGCCGATTGTGTACTTACGTTGTTACTTAAATAATTCGAACCAACAGTTCGCCAAGGGCTTGCAGTTGAAAAACCTGCATTCGTATTGGTGTTCCATTGCATGGGTTTACGTTTCTCTTCGTCCACACCCGAACCGCTCATACCAATTTCTTCGCCATAATAAATAAATGGAATACCCGGCAAAGTCAGATAAATGGAAGATGCTGATTTCATTTTTTCTACATCATTTTGAAAATAATCCATTACTCGATTGATATCATGATTCGTGAGAAATGTCCCATATCGTTGACCAGGATAAGCGGTCACTATGGTTTCGATATGATTTTTAATAAGAGCAGCATTTCGGTTATTCACGCCATTCAAAATTCGATCGGCAAGATCAAAATCAAAGCATGCATCTAGTTTGTTTCCCGTTACATAAGGAATGACAGACGGAGTGTTCGACCACACTTCGCCAATGGTGAACGATTCATTATTGGCAGTTTTAAAAATTTGATTGAATTCTTCAAGCAAGCTAAAGGTTTCGGGCGTATTTTCTATTAATGTTCCATCCTCTACTAGGTATTTTATGGCATCAAGCCGAAAACCATCTACCCCTTTGTTGAGCCAAAATTCTGAAGCGGCAATCATTTCGTTTTTGAGTTCTTGATTTTGATAGTTTAAATCTGGCATTCCGCCCCAAAACAAGCCATAATAAAACCCACTGCTGTTGCTATGCCATACATTTTGCCCCCAAGGTCCCATAAAACCTGGATTGGTATTATTCCAAATGTACCAGTCGCGCTTGTTATTTTGGTTGGCTATCGATTGCTGAAACCAAGGATGTTGCGACGATGAATGATTCATGACATGATCGATAATTACTTTTATTCCACGTGCATGGCAGGCGTCGAGCAATGCCTCAAAATCTTGCATACTACCATAATCGGGTTCGGTGGCATAATAATCAGTAACATCATATCCGTGGTAAGAGGGAGAAGCCATCATGGGCATTAACCAAATTGCACCAATCCCTAAATCGGTGTCGGTGGTCGGATCACCATCGTTCAAATAGTCGAGTTTTTCAATCAATCCACGAAAATCGCCAATACCATTATTTCCTACTTGGTCGTAAAAACTACGCACAAAGACTTCATAAAATACTACATCGTTCCACCAACCAGAAACTCCGGTTGCAGTATCTGATGGTAAACAAACCTCGCAAGTACCATAGCAATTCATCAATTTGAGTTCTTGGTTGTTTGTAATTGTAAAACTACGGTAGCCCGCTTCAGTCATGCAAGTATTGATTGTTGGTTCTGGGGCATTCAAATCGCCCCCGTTTAAAAACTGATAATGGTATTCTCCAGATGGGATGCTTATGACGGTTTCGTAAAGCCCATCGTTATCATAATCAAAAAGTTGATTTTGAGTTGGATTCCAATTTGACGAAAAACCAGCAGCCATTTGAAAATCACCAGTTACAAAAACGCCATTGGGAGAAACTGGTATGCCATTAAAATTAATGGAGAAGCGCACAGACGGAAGGCAAGCATTGAAAGGAACTCCAGGCAATATCAAATCAGCATTACTTACTTGAACCGCGCGATTATTGTTGTTAGTAAATGAACACGATGACGGCGGATTTTCGGCCTGAGGCCATTGATTGCCATTGATAAACTTAAACGAGTAATTACCTGGTGGAATATCGACTTGAATCGAAAAAATGTTGTCGTTATCTGTATCTTGAAGCGGAGTACTTGCGGGATTCCAATTGGAAGGAAAACCAGCTACTTGCTGAAAATCGCCCGCGATATGAACCCCAGCTGGATGAATTGTTAATCCACTCATGTCTACTTGAAAAGTTACCGAAACTGTTTGAGCATTTAAACTAAACGACAGGCCAGCAATCAATATGATGATGAATGAAATTGGACTACTTAAAAATATATTGATTTTCATTATTCTTTTGTAAAAGTTGTTCATGGTAAAAGTATATTATTTTTTATTGTGTTCAATGTCTGAACCTGCTGAAATATTGAAGCTAACGAATAAAGAACCGCAATAAACCTTAAAAAAAATTTCTTTCATTTATTACCGCTCAAATATATCTAAAAATTCTTAAAGAAGGTTAACATACTTGTCCACAATACGAACTCAAACCCCCGAAATGCTAAAAAAGTTTTATAAAAACCTACCCAAACCCTCAAAATCTACAAAAATTAGCTCAGATCAATAAAATTAAAGGTCGGAAAATAAAATAATGCCTAATTTAATGTTTCCATCTCTTATTTTGTTGCTTTTGATTTCTAGAACGGAATTGCAATTGCATTCTAATTTTTTTATAATCTATAGCATTATTATTTAACATTTAAGCAAAATATGTAAATTATTTTTATATAAAAAGTTAAAAGTTACTGTTATTTAATTAAATTTTGGATTACAAACATAAAAGCTTAATACTTTGAAAAAAGCTGAAGTAGTCCGATTGTACAAATTTTCGGACGGCAAATTAATCACAGTGGATAAAGAGAAAATTGCTTTTATGCGACGCCATGCAACTGCCTTTACCTCCTTTAGTATCACCGCTGCCTTGGTCAAGGGTTTGGAAACGAGCATCAATACGTTGACCAATTTTAATACAAATACCTAATCCCTAGCCGATTAAACAGGAAACACCGACGCCAAAAACGCCAAAGCAGAGCAAGTTTGGACAGCCATAAGAAGCATAATGTCAAAATCATAACTGAAATATGACACCAGCAGTGCTAAACATGAGAAATTTGGCACAAAAACCCTATCGCAACAATCCGATTCTGAATTGTTGGTACCAGCCACAACGTTGGTTCGGGTCGGCACAATTTGGTTAACCGAACTAACAGCCAATGGTTTGACTGCTGCCATGCTAACGGCATTAATTACTTTAGCCAATCAGTTGGAAACTTTGATTATTGACCAAAAAATTAAAATTGCCGACCGCGACATCATTCAAGAAGACCGTGTCGAAGCGGGCAAAGCCATTTATACCTCCTTGGTCAACTTTACCAACGCGGGACGCAACATTTGGGAAACCAATGATGTAGCCAAATACAACGACTATCTCATTTATAACACCGAAAGTGGCGAGGCTGAAACGGTTTAAAGGCATGTTTTTAGGGATTATAAAAAAACACCAATTGAAAAGTTGGTGTTTTTTTTTGAATAATGATAAAGTGTACTGTTTTAGTTTAAAAAACCACACAAAAGGATTTGTGCAGTAATATAATATAACGCCTACTGAAGCGAATACTAAACTAACAAAAAAAACTAAATCATGTCGTCTTGTTTGACTTTAAATAAGCCCCCTAATCATACAAAGTAATTCAAACATTACTTAAAAAAAATATAAGTAATTTAACGACATGAAATAGCAAAACAAAAATCTTTACTGAACTATTTTATTAAAATTTTATTGATTTGATCCGCTAATTCCTCAGCGTCTTTTCTAAAATTTCTGCTCACAGTCATTTCTGTGAAACAATACTTCTTAACTAAAACAAATCGACATTGATACGATTTAAAAAAATAACTTGCGATTAAAAGGAGAAAGGCGACGAACGAAACAACCATTTGAACAGTATTTGAAAATGTATCGGTAAATAAAAGGTAACATAAGTAAATTGAAAGTACTAAAGCTAAATAATTGATATGCAATTTTTGTCGTTTTACAAATTGAATTCTAACTAAATTTTCAATGTCAATAGCTCTTTTCTTGTCATTTATTTGTAAAATAAATGTACTCTGATAAAGTTTTCCAAAATTGTTTTTAAAAATACAATCCATTGATACAAATTATTATATTCTGCTATTAATAACCTCCGGTGTCGGTTCTTTTATTGCGGCGCTATGAAATTTATTATTTAAAAAGTTTTCTATTATTTCTTGATCATCTTCGGTAGTTTTTATCTTTAACGACAGACTTTCGCCAAAGCACCTGGCAGTAAATCTTAAAGTTTCAAAATCAAAATTAACTACTAAAAAACCGGCCAAGATTGCCTCTGGCATAGCATCACAATGAATAATATCACTACTAAAAATTATTGATATTTTTTTTCATTTACACAATATTTTAAAATGTTTACCATCCTTTCGCATTTTTATATTGATTTTTTTTCATCAATATCATATAAAATCAAAATACGATTCTAGATTTATTGCTTATTGTGATGATTAATCTTTTTTCTAACAGCAACATTAAATCTTACAATACACTATATTTTTCCGGGAGGTCAAATTTATCGATTGAATTTTCGAAGAAGAAAAATTATGGTTGGTTTTTAGTTCAATTTTTAATTTTTGGTACTGAAATATTTTTCTTTTAGAATATTCTTTAATTTTTTTTTCAAAAACAACAATATAAATCTAGTATTACACTGAATAATTTAAAATTGAGCGTTAATACAATAATTTGATTTTTTAGTTCAATTTTTATTTTCTGAACTATTATCTGTATTTTTTTTATGCTGCTATTCAACAATTTGTTAACTTTGAATAAATAAACTTAAAGCAATTGCTAATATTTATACCTTTTTTCGGATTAATTTTATCGGTTGTTCTATTATTAAACAATTTTTCAAAAAACAAAAATTCAATTTTTCTTTTTGTTGCTTTATTATTTCTTTTCGGAAACGCTTTACAGAATATTTTTTTTCTTCATAGTGCTAATCTTTTTTGGATAGCCATTCTGTATGGACATACCATACCATTGTACTTTTTGGTGGGTCCATTCTTATTTTTTTATACTAGAAATGGATTAACAAATACAACTAAATTACTTAAATCAGATTGCTTACATTTTTTACCTTTTGCAATAAGTTTAATTTCAATATTGCCTTATTATTTTATAGATTTTGACACCAAACTTAGAACTGCACAATTAATTATTGAAAATCCTGGTAACTTGGCAAAAACCAACATTAGTTGGTTATATCATAGCGTTACAAACACCATTATAAGAGGTCCTATTTACTTAATCTACTCCTCATATAATTTATTCTTTTTGTTTCGATTCTCATCAAATCGAATAAAAAAACTATTTTTTAACAAC
>CANKZI010000023.1 GCA_947488595.1 Flavobacteriaceae bacterium | reverse complement strand
GGTATATACTAAAGTAGCACTTCCTGTTCCGCCACCATTGGTAGCAGAAATAGTCGCATTAAATACACCAGTTACTGTAGGCGTTCCTGTAATTGCTCCATTAGCAGTATTTACAGTTAAACCTTCAGGCAATCCGGTAGCATTATAAGATGTTGGCCCTTCTGAAGCCGTAATAGTATAAGTTGAAGCCGCTGTTCCATAAATTGCTGATGCAGTTAATGCACTAGTAATTGAAGGAGAAGGAGAACTTGTTATGTCTGCAGTTAAAGAAGGTTGTGTTAAAGAATAATTGCCAGATCCAGCACCAATAATAGAATAACCAGTTACCGAAACAGCAATTCCAATTGCTGGAGCACTAGAAGCAAAAGTTGCTATTGGCGTACCATCCAAAGTAACCACATCGCTATTCACCACTCCAAACAAAGCAGCAGTACCACTTAACGTTGCACTGGTGTTTCCGTCAAAAAGTTTGTTGTTGGCAGCAATTCCAGTAATAGTCAACGCTAATGGCGCAACTGTACTAGCCGCTGTAGCGAAATTAACTGATGTTGACCCTGAACTTAAAACAATATTACCACTGAAAGGCGAACCTGCCACAGTAGCGGTTGAAGATAATCTAACATAAATTGGTGTTGAAGCAATTGTTCCAGAACCAGTTACGGTTACCGTTGAAGCATAACCTGAGCCAGAAGCCAAAGAAACTTGATAACCAGCTGGTGGGGTTACTAAAATGCCACCAGATATATCTGTTCCTGAAACGGAAAAAGTACTTGGTGCAGCAGAAGCTGTTCCATAAGTTGTATTCACTGCAGATAAAGTTCCAGTTGTTGAAATTACTGGGGTTGCAGCAACGGTTCCTGTAATCTTAATATCATCAATAATCCAAGATTCATTTACTGAATTTACTTGAGCAGTTACTCTGACTCTTAAATTGGCAACAGCAGGTAAGTTTGTTATGGTAGCCGTAGTTATTGCGGTTGTTGCACTTCCTGTTACAACGTTCGCAGTAGTTGAATATGTATTAAAAGCGTTGGTTGCAGCATAATCTCTTGAACCACTACCTGTAGCTCCAAAATACCAACGAACATTTCCAACCGATGAATTTACTTTTGCCTGTTGGTACCAAGTAGTACCATTATCAGGGCTCACCTCAATTAAAATTTCATCAACTGTAGTATCCATGCCATTTCCACTAGAACCAAGCGACATTCCTGCCATTCTCATGCTAAATTGAATACCTGTATATCCAGTAGTATTAACAGATGAAAATGTAAATGTTCTGCTAACAGTAGCAGACCCAGTATCGGGACCTTGAATTCTATATCCTCTTGCTCCCTCAGAAAATAAATTTACACCAGAAGGAGAGTTTGTTCCGGAAGCTCCCGAAACTCCTGAACTAAAACCTGAACTTGTGCCGACTGAACCAACATCAGAAGTTGAAAAAGTCATTGTAGGCGCACCAGGAGTTGCTTCAAAATCTTGTTTAGCAATAGTCGTCTGTCCTACAACATTCCCTGCAACCAATAATAAAATTGGCAACAGTAGGTCTCTCAATTTAATTATCAATCGTTCAGTGGCCAATAATTTGCTAGTAATTTTAGTTTTCATAGCGTATTTATTAAATATTAGATTTAAAATAACTCCGCAAAATTAAAACATAATGAGGGTAAAGTCGTAAAAAAGTTGTTACCATATTGTTAAGGATAATAAAAAATAAATATTAAAATCGAATTTAGTTCCTTCCGAAACCAATATTTATAACAATTTTATCAAAACAGCTATTCGTTTGCTTAAAATATTTTTGTTAATAAATATTTTTTTGTGGTCAAAATTAATTTTCTATCACTTCAAAATGGTTTTCAACCGCTATGAAATGAACTCAATATGTTCTGACAAATACAAAAACGCCTTGAAATGGCTATCTCAAGGCGTTTTACAACTATTTTTTAGCCAATTATTTGATCATTTTCAATACTTTCCCATCTTGATTTTTGATAAAGTAAATACCAGAAAGTAAGTTTGTTACATCCAATTGGGTAACGTTTTTTGCACTAATGACTTGTTTTCCGGTTGCATCAGAAACTACAACATCAGCAGGCACATTAAAATAAATACTATTGCCGTTCACAGGATTCGGGTAAAAACCAAAATCTGTATTCGTATTAAATTCTGGATTTCCTAAAAGCAAATCGTACACACTAACTTCATCCAATGCCATTTTTGGACGCGCCCCAGTCCCACTAATATAATAATACACCCATCTGATTTGAACCAAAGGTTGACCCAAACAATCCGCCGGTAAATTGGTTATTTTATCTTCAAATGTGTTGTCTTCGCCGCTGATGTATTCCTGCGTTGTTGGAAATTCTGACCAACCTGCATTTGGATTTCCATTGCTATCCCCTACTCTATACTGCATTCTTAACCCATAAACGCGAACATTTTTTAAAATTGTTCTTGCTGTCCAACGAATGCCTAAAGAATTTCCTAACGAAGTATCCAAACTCAAAACGACTGCTCCCGCTTTACCATTACCAATGAGATCTCCTGTATTTTGGGTTGGATCGGTGCCGTCACAAACGCCTGTGAATTGGGAATTTCCAGTATTTATAAATCCAATGCCGTTATCTCCCTCGCCAACAAATCGCGCTCTGTTTGTCAAATTGTACAAACAATTCCAATCTTCGATGTAGGGCGTATTCAAATCGGGATTTGGCGTATTGTGTGTCCAAAAAACCATGTTATCAGGAAAGCTTCCTGCCGTTGTTGCAGCGTCCCATTGTGACAAAAAAGTGTGATTGTCTAAATTTAAAACGGTATAAGGTATTGGATTTGTTACCGTTACGCCAAAATTTTCACCAGAAAGCGTTGCAACAGTATTGACTACACTTGGTGTTGCAATCGTTAACGTTCCTGTTGAAGTGCCGACTGTTGGTTTATTCATTCTTACAAAAATTCCCGTGGTGGCGACAGCACCAGCAATTGGTGTTACAACCAAACTGTTGGTATAACCTGAAATTGGTGACAATGAAATCTCAAAATCAGTCGAAGCGGTGATATTGAGGTCTCCAATCAAATTAATTCCCGAAACATTGATTACCTGACTTGGTGATGGCAATCCAACAACTTGACTGAAAACAAAAGCGTTCTGATCTATCAAAACGGCAGGTGTCGTATCTACCGCTATAACTACATCATCAATTACTAATTTGGCAGCTGATGCAACACCTGCTGTACTTCTTGAAACGAGAAATCTAACAAGAACATTGCTTTGATTATTGGCTTCTGAAGGCAAAATGTAACTAAAACTCGTGAATGCTGTTTGATTTTCGTTGGGCAAAGAAGCAATATTTTGGTTACCAATCCATGTTATACCGCCATCTATTGAAGTTTGCATATTTAAAACTACATCTCTAGTTCCCGCGCCATTAAGCATTGATTTTGCTAAAAAACTAATTCCAACAGATTGATAGGCAGACAAATTGAGGGCAACTCGAACATCGGCAGTGAATGCACTTGTTGGAATAACGCTCATTGCTGATGGTGCCGAATTAAAATCTACCTCATCTCTAAAAATCCTATTGGTAGCGGCAACGGTGTTTGCAGACCAATTGGGAATGAATGCGACATCGGTTCCTTCGGTAAAAGTGGCATCAAAACCTTCAGCCGCAGGGAAACTGCTGATTTGAGCAAAAATGCTGTTGGCAGTGAACAATAATACAATCGAAAAAAGTATTTTTTTCATCATTTTATTAGGGTATATAATTAATTATTTTACTAAATTTTGACAAATATACAGTATTGATTTTTGAGTTGCAATTATTTAAAATTCAACTGTAAGCCCAAAGTAAATTGTTGATTGTATTGGAAAGTAAATACCGTTTGTTGTTTAATTATGTTCAAAAATAGAACTTTTATAACCGCCGCAAAACCATCCAATTGATAAGCAATGGCTAGCCAAAAACGTTTCATATTTTCTTTGACGAAAATCATGCAGCGGCACCGCTAATGACAAAATTTTTAAGATTGAAGTTATTTGTTGACACAAAATGAAGTTGCGACAAAATTTTATTTTTATAAACAATCATGCTTCCTGCATTGAAATTAGGAGCGGCTATTCCTAAAAATTGTATTTGAACTTAACAATAAAATACTATATCTTTCGGTCCTATTCTAGTATCTTAAAAATGATTATCAAAATGCGTTTGTTTTACTTTCTTGTTCTTTTTTTGACGGCGTTTTCTGCCAAAGCTTCGTTTGTTTTGTTGCCTATGGATGAAACTTCGCAGCAAAACCATTTGAAAGCGTACGGCATTACGTTTTGGTGTCTCGACAAACAATACAAAGCGAGTTGGCTGCTCAATTATCGCGGTGGCTCATTTTTATTGCCCGATGCGCCCGAAATCAGAAAAGAGTGTCAAATTCGCGGAGTGAGTTTCGAAATTCTTTCTGATGCCGAAGCCAATCAGATTCTCGAAGAAATTGCCAGTCCGTCGCAAAACATGGAAACCGTTATACTCGAAAAAGCACCCAAAATTGCAGTCTACACCCCAAAAGGAAAACAACCTTGGGACGATGCCGTAACTTTGGTTTTAACGTATGCCGAGATTCCGTTTACGCCAATTTATGATGAAGAAGTTTTATCTGATGGACTTTTATTATACGATTGGCTGCATTTGCACCATGAAGATTTTACAGGTCAATACGGAAAATTTTATGCCAATTACAAAAATACTCCTTGGTATATCGAACAAAAAAAGGATGCTGAAACTTTGGCTACAAAACTTGGTTACGCTAAAGTTGCAGAAGAAAAACTGGCCGTAGCAAAAAAGATTCGCGATTTTGTAATTGGCGGCGGCTTTATGTTTGCGATGTGCTCTGCAACCGACAGTTTTGATATTGCGTTGGCGGCCGAGGGTATTGATATTTGTGAACCCATGTTTGACGGCGATGCAAGCGAAGCCAACTACCAATCAAAAATAGATTATAGTCAATCTTTTGCTTTTAAAGATTATTTTTTAGAAAGAAATCCAAATGTTTATGAATTTTCGGATATCGATATGACGCAAAAACGCGCCAATATTCCGATGGAAAAAGATTATTTCACTTTAATGGAATTTTCGGCAAAATGGGATCCTATTCCGAGTATGCTTTGTCAAAATCACACCCAATTGGTAAAAGGGTTCATGGGACAAACTACGGCTTTTGACCGAGAGTTAGTAAAAACAAATGTATTGGTGATGGGCGAATGCCAACTCAACGGCGAAGCGCGGTACATTCATGGCGAAAAAGGCAAAGGCATGTTCACGTTTTTTGGAGGTCATGATCCCGAAGATTTTAGACACCAGGTCGGCGATCCACCAACGGTTTTAGATTTGCATCCGACTTCTCCGGGTTACCGATTGATTTTAAATAATGTTTTGTTTCCAGCAGCGAGAAAAAAGAAACAAAAAACCTAATATTTTTGAATCTTCAGAATCAATGTGACGGCACAAACTATCAAATAAATAGAAAGTTTGGCCATAAATTACAACAATAAGCTGCAAACGTAAAAAACCTCCCGCCCAATTTTTGGAACGAGAGGTTTTTTTGTTGGAAGAAACTGATAATTATTACTAGTTCAAACTAGTATTAAAACGGCACATCACTATCGTCATCAAAACGACTCGAACTGCTGCCAAAAGCTTCATTGGCGGTCGGGAGATTTTTGGTTTGAAACGGATTGTCGTCGTGGTTCATTTTTGATGGTAAATCGTCGTAACTGCCACCATAATCTTCTAAATTATCAAACTTACCAAGATTTCCAATAAACTTTAATCTTATATTTTCGAGTGATCCATTTCGGTGTTTGGCGATAATAAACTCTGCTTGGCCTTCGGTAGGCGAATGTTCGTCGTCATCCCATTCGTCAATTTTATAATATTCTGGTCGGTAAATAAACGAAACGATATCGGCATCTTGTTCAATCGCACCCGATTCGCGCAAGTCAGACAGCAAAGGTCTTTTGCTTGAACCACGGGTTTCGACAGCACGCGACAATTGAGAAAGTGCAATAACAGGAACACCTAACTCTTTGGCCAATGCTTTGAGATTTCGCGAAATGGTTGAAATTTCCTGCTCTCTGTTGCCACCGCCTTTTCCGTTGCTTCCGCCAGCAGTCATCAATTGTAAATAATCAACGATAATCAACTTGATGCCGTGTTGCGACGACAAACGTCTGGCTTTTGCACGCAAATCAAAGATAGAAAGTGAAGGCGTGTCATCGATAAAAAGTGGCGCCTTTTCGAGGTTTTTTACCTTAATACTCAACTGCTCCCATTCGTGCTTTTCGAGTTTTCCGGTTCTTAACTTTTCAGATGACAAACCTGTTTCCGACGAAATTAAACGTGTAATCAACTGAACAGAAGACATTTCTAACGAAAATAACGCGACAGGATGACCAAAATCTATAGCGATATTCCTCGCCATAGAAAGTACAAAAGCAGTTTTACCCATACCTGGTCTGGCTGCAATAATAATCAAATCGCTGGGTTGCCAACCTGACGTAATTTTATCTAATTTTTCAAAACCGGTAGCGATACCGCTTAAACCTTCTTTTCCTGCAATTTCTTCGATGCGTTTTTTGGCTTGAATGACCAAGCTTTGTGCAGTTTCAGAACTTCGTTTGATATTGCCTTGTGTAACTTCATACAATCGGGATTCGGCTTTGTCTAATAAATCAAAAACATCGGTCGTTTCGTCATAAGACTCTTCGATGATTTCGCTTGAGATTTTTATCAGGCTGCGTTGTATGAATTTTTGCAGTATAATTCTCGAATGGAACTCAATATGTGCCGATGATGAGATTTTTTGTGTAAGCTGGATCAGAAAAAAATCGCCACCTGCAATTTCTAACTTGGCATTCTTTTTTAATTGGGCCGAAACTGTTAATAAGTCAATAGGTTGGGTATCTGTGAATAACTGTACAATTGCTTCAAAAATATATTTGTGTGCATCTTTGTAAAAGGCATCGGGTTGTAGGATATCAATCACTTCGTCAACACCTTTTTTGTCGATCATCATGGCACCCAAAACAGCCTCCTCAAGTTCGATTGCTTGCGGCGGAAGCTTACCTTTTTCTAGATTAATAATCGTAGTTTTATCTACCTTAATTGGGTTGATGTTCCTGAAATTTTCCATAATGCGAATGTAACCAAAAATAAAAAATTTGTACTACAGAGTTTTAAATAATAGGTGTTGATAACTAACTGATTTTTGTTTATAACCAAAAAAAAATCCGAAACCATTGGGCTTCGGATTCGTATCAATTTGTAGGAAATTTATTCTTTAAACTCGCCCATCTTACTGTATTTGTCCATTCGTCGGGCTACCAATACCGATGTTGATAAGTCTTTCAATTCCCCGTAGGCTTTTGTGATGTATTGTTCCACTGTTTTAAAGGTGGTTTCCCTGTCATAATGGGCGCCGCCAAGTGGTTCTGGAATCACATCATCGACCAATTTTTGTTTTTTCATATCGGTTGAAGTCAATTTTAGCGCTTCGGCCGCTTGTTCTTTATAATCCCAGCTTTTCCATAAAATGGAAGAACACGATTCTGGAGAAATTACCGAATACCAAGTGTTTTCCATCATGAGTACACGATCTCCTACTCCAATTCCGAGAGCGCCACCTGAAGCACCTTCGCCAACAATTACCGAAATAATTGGTGTCTTGAGTCGGATCATTTCAAAAATATTTCTAGCGATTGCTTCCCCTTGTCCGCGCTCTTCGGCTTCTAGTCCAGGGTAAGCACCAGGTGTGTCAATCAATGTAAGCACTGGAATGCCAAATTTTTCTGCCATTTTCATCAAACGCAACGCTTTTCGATAACCTTCTGGATTCGCCATTCCAAAATTGCGAAACTGCCGCGTTTTGGTGTTAAATCCTTTTTGTTGTCCTACAATCATAAAAGACTGTCCTCCTATTTTTCCTAATCCGCCAATCATGGCTTTGTCATCTTTGAAGCCACGGTCGCCAAAAAGTTCCAACCACGTATCGCCACAAAGTGCTCGAACGTGATCCATCGTATAAGGACGACTCGGGTGTCTTGAGAGCTGTACACGCTGCCAAGCGGTTAGGTTCTTGTATATTTTGCGTTTGGTTTCTTCTAACTTTTTCTCGATTTGTTTGCAAGTGTTGGTTACGTCAACATTGGATTCTTGACCAATAATTTGGCATTTGTCTAACTGATCTTCTAACTCTTTTATTGGAAGTTCAAAATCTAAATATTCCATACTGTTTGTTCTATTTTAGTTTTTGTTCGGACTACAAAGATAGTTTTAAATTTATTATTGAAAGATTGAAAATTTTAAAAATTTCAAATTTGAACGATTAAATCAAGGCAACAGCATAACAACTAAATACTTATCAATTTGCATCAAAACAAACTACTTCTGATATTGCTTAATCACGCCATTGAGTAACACGGTTGCCAAAATAATTGCTGCACCAATGTAAAATGTAACGCT
Source organism: Flavobacteriaceae bacterium (assembly GCA_947488595.1). Lineage (GTDB taxonomy): Bacteria > Bacteroidota > Bacteroidia > Flavobacteriales > Flavobacteriaceae > Flavobacterium. Next base: position 33,687 of record CANKZI010000023.1, on the reverse strand, counting down.
CATTTTTTCGGATGCTCCGATGATAAAGTACGCCAAAAATATACCATAAACGGGCTCTAAGTTGGTGGTGAGCATTACGGTGTAGGGCGATAATTTTTTCATTACGTTGACCGATGCCGTAAAAGCGTAAGCCGTACAAACGGATGAAAGTAATAGTAAAAGTAGCCAGTCGTTAGTGGATAAAACAAAAAATTGCGTTGTGAATTTGCCTTCGTACAAGAGGTAAAAGGAAACGAAAATAAATCCAGCAAAAAACTCATAGAGTGTAATGACGGTGGCATCGTGTTTTTGTATGAGCTTGCCATTAAAAAGTGTGAACAAAATACCTACGAATACCGAAAAAAGGGCGCATAAAATACCATTCAAATACTTGATTTCGACCTGCATGATTAAAAATAATCCAGCAATAATGATGAGTCCAAATACCACTTCATACCATAACATTTTTCTTTTGTAAAAAAGCGGTTCTAAAATTGCCGCAAAGAAAGCACCCATAGAAAACATAGCGAGTGTGATGGAAACATTAGAAATATTAATGGCTTTGAAAAAAAATATCCAGTGGATGGCAATCAACAGTCCGACAAAGACCAAACTGATAAAAGCTTTTATGGGCAATAAAAAAGATTTTTTGGTCGCAATGAGGTACAATAAAATAAACAAACCTGCAAGTCCCATTCGGTACCAAACCAAAGCGGTTTCGCGTATCGAAATCAATTCACCCAAAACGGCTGTAAATCCCCAAATAAAAACAATCAGGTGCAGATTAAGGTAACTTTTGATATTAACGTTTGGCATTGCGCAAGAGATAAATGGCTAAAATTCCGAAGACGATATTTGGAATCCAGACAGCAATTAAAGGCGGAATACTTGACTTTTCGGCTAAAACACCAAAAATTTTGTCGAAGAAAACATAGGTAAATGCCAAACCTATTCCGATGGCAAGATTGATTCCCATTCCGCCACGCCGCTTCATTGATGATACTGCGACAGCAATAATAGTCAATATAAAAGCAGAAACCGGAATACTGTATTTTTTGTATAATACCACCAAATACGTATTGATATTAGAAGAGCCTCGGCTTCTTTCTTTATCGATGAATTTGTTGAGTTCGCCCAAACTTAATGTTTCGGCAACATAAACAGTGGGCGTCAAATCTTCGAGATCAAAAGTAAATACTGTATCTTTTTTGGGCAGACTTTCTATTTTGTCACACAAAACGCCAATGGTTCTTTTTTGGTAACCAAACAGGGTATAATTTTTAGTTTTGGGATTCCATTTGATGCGATCGGCATTGATTTTGAAAATCAATTGGTCTTTTTTATTGAATTTTTCAAGTGTAAAATTGAAAGCCATACCAGAGACTTGATTAAATGTGCCAACATGAATGAACTCGAGGTCATTAATTTGGCGAAAAACATCCGAATTGTCACGCATTTCACTTTTTCCGTTGCCTTTGAGGTAATTGTAACGGAAATTATTAAAGCCTTCGCTTGATTTTGGAACAATAAAAAAACCCATCAGCAATGCAAAAACCGAAACAATGCTTGCGCCGATAATATAGGGGCGTAAGAAGCGAGAAAATGATATTCCTGAACTTAAAATAGCAATAATTTCGGTGTTATTGGCCAGTTTAGACGTGAACCAAATTACCGATAAAAATAAAAATATAGGAAACAATAAATTGGCAAAATAGATGGTAAAATCAAAATAATAAACAGCAATTCTTCCAAAAGGCACTTTGTTTTGTATCATTCTATTCACTTTTTCAGAAACGTCTATGACAATTCCGATTGGAATAAAAAGCAATAACATCACCACGAAAGTGGCAAGGTATCTTTTGAGAATGTATTTGTCTATTATGTTCATAGGTGTTGGGCGTTGGGTGTTAGTTCCTGATAGCTATCGGGAGGATGTTGGGTTCGCCAACAACCAGCAACTGTCAACTATAATCGTTGGCTCATGTTCTTGACCATCATTTCTTTCCATTCGCGGAAATCGCCGACTAATATATGCTTTCTCGCCTCACGAACCAACCACATATAAAAACCAAGGTTGTGTATGGTTGCAATTTGTTTTCCAAGGTATTCATTAGCGGCAAAAAGGTGACGCAGGTAGGCTTTTGTATATTCGGTATCGACAAAGGTAATGCCCATTTCGTCAACAGGCGAAAAATCAGCTTCCCATTTTTTATTTTTAATATTAATAGTTCCATTGGCGGTAAAGAGCATTCCGTTTCTGGCATTTCGGGTCGGCATCACGCAATCAAACATATCTATTCCGAGTGCTATATTTTCGAGAATGTTAATTGGAGTTCCCACACCCATTAGATAACGCGGTTTGTCTTCGGGTAGTATTTCGCATACCACTTCGGTCATGGCATACATTTCTTCGGCAGGCTCTCCTACAGATAAACCCCCAATGGCATTGCCTTGCTGACCCGAATTGGCAATATATTCTGCCGATTGCCGGCGCAAATCTTTGTAAGTACTGCCTTGAATAATCGGAAAAAAAGTTTGTTCGTATCCGTACTTAAATGGCAATTTTGTTAAATGGTTGATACAGCGATCTAGCCAACGGTGTGTCATGTGCATGGAACGTTGGGCATAGCGATAATCGCAAGGATAAGGCGTACATTCGTCAAACGCCATAATAATATCGGCGCCAATCGTGCGCTGGATTTCCATTACATTTTCGGGTGTAAAAAAGTGGTACGATCCATCGATATGCGATTTGAACTTCACCCCTTCTTCTTTAATTTTGCGGTTGGCAGATAGCGAATACACTTGGTAACCGCCCGAATCGGTCAAAATATTGCGATCCCAATTCATAAATTGATGCAAACCACCTGCTTTTTCTAGAATATCCATTTGCGGACGAAGATAAAGATGGTAGGTGTTGCCCAGAATAATATCGGGATTAATGTCTTGTTTCAATTCCCTTTGGTGCACCCCTTTTACAGAAGCTACGGTACCTACGGGCATAAATATTGGTGTTTCAATCGTGCCATGATCGGTAGTAATGGTTCCTGCTCTGGCTTTGGATTGCGGATCTTTTTTTAATAAATCAAACTTCATATTTGCATTTTTCGCCCGATGGTTCGGGTTGGCAAAGATAATTTAATTTCAATTTTAGTTCTGAAACTTAGGGATAGATTTTGCATTTATTTGTGCATATTCGATTTTTATCAAATTATAAGGTTGTGAGTTTTAGGATTCGTCTCGACTTCACGCGATACAATTCGTAGCAGTTATTTTAATAGTTTGCTGGTATTTAGTATATTAGACAAAAAAAGGTATAATAAAGGAATCATTAAAAATCTTGCCTACCAATGATGGCCATTATTTCTATTTCATCGTCATTGATCTTATAAAAAATGGTGTCGACACCACAAACACAATACCTATAACCTTGACGAAAACGACTAGCTTCTGGAAATAGGAATGGGTTTGATGCAATTTTTGAAAAATTTTCAAAAAGCATATCATAATATTTATTAGCTTGTAGGATGCCAAAATGACCCATTCCATATTCAAAGATTCGGGTCAAATCTTCCTCTGCTTGAATATTAAGTTTATATCTAAACATTTAGTTTTTTCTTAATCTCTACTAATAATTCCTCTTTAGTTTTAGTGCTGAACCCACTTTTTTCTGCGATATCCAATTTCATTCGAACAAAATTAACATACTCGTCACTTTCTCGCGCTTTCTTTATTAAATAATTTACCGCTTCACTTTTGCTTGTAAATTCTTCGTTAGCTACTTGCTGTTTTAACCATTCGTCATTTTGATTGGCTAAGGTGATACTTTGTCTTGACATGATAATAAATATTTAGTGGTGTAAATATACACCAAAACCATAAAAATTTATCATGATTTTAATATTTTTCCTTAAACTAAAATTTATAATTGATTGGATTATGATTGCTCTATCCAATTTTTTCAACGCCAAAACTCTGTATTGTTTTAAATACATGTGACTATGAATTATATAACGCACTCAACTAGCCCCGATTGCAGCAGCAATCCTTTTGGGTCGCGACTTTAGCGGGACAAAAGATTGTCGCGGAAAGCGGGACAACTGCCATTGTAAAGTGAAGGGTCATGCTCCAAAAAAACTAACGCATTTTCATCAGTTCTTTTTGAACTATTTTCATGCCTTTTGAGCCCGTTGTGGCAATCACTTTGAGTTCGTTGGGTAAATCGTGAATGGTTGCAGGATTGGGATCGATATAATAAATGGGCACCGCGGGATTGGCAAAATGCAGCAATCCAGCCGCGGGATACACCTGTAACGAAGTGCCGATAACAATCAGAATTGCCGCTTCTTGCACCATTTGAACTGCCTGTTCCAACGCTGGAACTGCCTCGCCAAACCAGACGATGTGTGGCCGCAATTGATGACCATTGGGATCACAATCGCCCGAATTCAAATCGGTTGACCAATCCAAAATACAGTCTGCATTTTTGGTACTGCGCACTTTTAACAATTCGCCGTGCAAATGCAAAACGTTGGAACTTCCAGCTTTTTCGTGCAGATTATCGACGTTTTGTGTAATGATTTGCACCTCGAAATCGGCTTCTAATTCGGCCAAAATCAAATGTCCCGAATTGGGTTTTACTTGATGCAATTGCTGTCGTCTTTGGTTATAAAAATCCAACACCAGCGCTTGATTTTTGTTCCAACCTTCGGGTGTTGCAACATCGACTACATTGTGACCTTCCCAAAGGCCATCGCTATCGCGGAAGGTTTTTATACCACTTTCGGCCGAAATCCCAGCTCCTGTTAAAACCACTAATTTCTTTTTCATATCTGGTGTTTTCAAATTTGAATTTCAAAAAAATAAAAATAGTGAATTCACATTTAAAATAGTTAGTATTTTTGCCGAAATAATAACAAACAATGGTCGATTTAGAATACCTTTCTTTTTTAGAAAACATACTTACCGAAAGCCGAAAAGAGAAATTTTTGAAAGTTTTACAAAACAGAACCAATCATTTTACGGTCGCGATTGAAGATGTTTTTCAGTTGCACAATACCAGTGCGGTGATGCGAAGTTGCGAGGTTTTTGGCATTCAAGAATTGCATGTTGTTGAAGAAAAATACGGTAAAAGCATTGACAAAGAAATCGCTATGGGCGCGCAAAAGTGGGTTGATGTTTATCGGTTCGAAAGCATTTCGGACTGCTTGCAAAATGTTAAGGCAAAAGGCTACCAAATTATTGCAACGACGCCACATGACAATGATTGTTTGCTGGATGATTTTGACATTTCAAAACCAAGCGCTTTGTTTTTTGGCACGGAAAAGAACGGACTTTCGCAAGAAGTTTTGTCGACAGCAGATGGTTTTTTAAAAATACCGATGGTCGGATTTACAGAAAGTTTGAATTTGTCGGTTTCGGCTGCGATTATCATTCAAAATATTATGGAAAGACTACGAAAATCGGATATAAATTGGCAACTATCACCTTCGGAAATGTTGGAGAAGAGACTGGATTGGGCACGAAATTCCATTAAAGATATTGAGCGAATTGAAGCGCGGTATTTTGAAGGCGTTTAATTTCGATAGCTATTGAGAGGGTTTCGGAATCAAAAATAAGAGCAACTCAAATGGTTTTATAATGCAACCAACCGCGATGGAACACTTTGTTATCAAACAAAAATTTTAGCTACAGACTTTCTTAAATATCGTTTTGAAGTCTAAAAGCAAATCATTCGTTAAAACGTAATTTCGCTTTGCAATACTACATTGGTGATGTTATCGTTGTCTAAAGTGTAACGGTACAATCCACTTTCGCCAATCGCATACAAATCATTGTCCTTAATAATTACATCAAAACAGTTTTTCGGAATTGCTTTTACCAGCACCGGTTCAGCCGGATTAACGATATCAAATATTTTTATTTCATCGTCACAAAGAATGAGATAATTGTGGTACAATCCAAGTCCTTTTGGCGAAAACAAAGTGCGCTGATGGATGAGCAATGGATTGCTTAAATCGGCAGTATCATAAACTTGTAACACATTGATTCCGCTACCACAATCCGTATTGCTATGCAAAGTAACAAACGAGTGCGTCGCATTGGCCACGACTGGATCACAAGATCTAAAATGTTGCACTGAAGATAGTAGCGCTGGGTTTTCGGGATTCACTACGTCATAAATAAACATTCCGTTTCGCGAACCAATATAAAGATGCGCATCAAACGAAAACAACGTTTCTATATCGAAACCCACATTAACCGAATTGACAAAGGTGGGTTGTGCTGTATCGCTTATTGCAAAAATGTTAAGGTTGTTTTGGTCAACGGTGTACAAATAATTGCCTTTTAATGCAAAAATCGCTAATGATCCTCCTGTTCCATCGCCGTTTGAAATTGTGGTATCACCGTCGTTCGAACAACTGATAACCAACAATAGTACAATAAGTAATTTTATATATTTCATGTTTTTTTTTAGTTTTTTGGAATCCAGTCAATAACAATTTTGTTGCTCCCATTTTGGCTAGAAAAACCATCGGGAGCAATTTTTTGTGGAAACACCTCTTTAATTCTTTTTGTAACATTGATCAGATTACCTACAGGATTGTATTCTAATGTAACCAAATCAACCGCTTGATTGATATAAATGATGTTGTTTCTTAAAGCCAAATCGGTCGCGCCAGGTATTTGGATAAAACTAATTTTGATTGGATTTTGTGGATTTGAATAATTGTAAACATGAAATCCTTTATTGACATCGTTGATGAACATCAAATTATCTTTGATGTAAATTTTTCCCGATTTGACAATTTCCTTTGGAGCAAGCGCTTTAACAGCATTTTCAAATTCAGTTCTCGTCATTAAAACGGGTTCATAATTTTCTGTTGGTACATCTTCGTCGTTTGGGATTCCCCAGCAACTGCTAAGCAATAATGCAACAAGAAAGAATAAAGGAAAGCGTAATAGGTTTTTCATTGTTGAATTTTCTTTTAAAAGTACTATTTTTTTTCTAATAAGTAACTCGAAAGAAATATTGTCCCGATATTAAATTCTTCATCGTTATTATAAAAAAGTTGCGCCACCCATTTCACAGATTAAAAAAAAATTAAGTCAGCTTCAATTAAGCTGCAGTAGTCTTTGACCTGCACCCAAAAAATGATGAGGCGATGTCAATCGGTGCTGTTTTTTAACGTTGCAACACTACTCGTCAGTTGCTGAGTTTAAAACAGTGAATTTTCTGTTCCCAAAAATGAAACTATAAAAAATAAACGAACGCTTTACCAAAAAATCCGAAACGGCGATTAACTACTGTTGGCGGTGGTTCATTCTTTTTTGAATGTCATTTCATATTTTAAAGTTTTCCAATCACTAAAAACAATAAGAAATCCGTTTAAGAAGAAGTAATTTGATTGTATGTATAAATTGTTGTCTTTATCAATTGCAAATCTCGACTTTTGAATATTCCATCCTCCAAATAAAAATGGAATTCCGTCTAACATAAATCTTTTTTCTTTCAAATAGATGAAGCCATCATTTTTTATATTGATTTTTAAATTTTCATCAAAGAGAAGTGTGTTTTCATCAAATATTTTTACATTTATTTTATTTGATGAAATAAGGTGCAATTTAAATTTTAGATTTTTATTTTCGTATTTCCTATTATTGAATTTGAACATATTTCGGTTGCGTTCAAATATATCAACCAAATTTCTAACATAAAATCCACCACCACCGGTGTCTGGAATATTTTTATAGGTACCATTAATAATTGATTTATCTTCTTTCGAAATATTGTTTTCCGAAAATTTATTTTTTTCTAGTGATGCACAACTGGTTAAAAAAAGTGTTATTAATATGATTAGAAGTCTACGCAAATTTATTGTTTCTTATATTACTTTAAAGATCTATTATCAGAGGAAAATTCAAATTTTAGCGTTGCGTTGCCTTTCACTTCGCTTTATTTCTTTTTCAAAATCTTATATTCCTCATAACATGCACTGATGGCATCCATAATTTGCAAATCATTGGCTGATTTTACAAATGACTCAGAATAATTGCAACGCTCCAGTATTTCGGCAATTTCTTTTTTGGTAACACCTAACAACACCGCAATGGTTTCGCGGTCAAATTTCGATTCTAATAGGTTGCGAACGGTATCGTCTTTCTTCATTTCCTTGAGTCTTTTGAGTTCTCTTGGTTTTTTTCCGAAGAAATTATACAACATATCGGCCGGATTGAATATCGAACCCAAAACCCTACCAAATGCGTTAGGCGATGTTTCTCCAGCTTCATAACCAGACGAAAGTCCATTAATACTATAACGGTAGTTTTCGACAGTCGGAACCAGTTTGGCCTCGATTTCCAGATTACCCGTCAAATCAAAAGGCCTGACAATTACCTCTTCCAAAGCCTAGGCTTTTTCGGTAAGTGTAATTTGAGTAGTTTTATTTTTGACCCAGTCATTGGTCACTCTGATACGCAATGATTTGAATCCAAGAAACGAAAGATGCAGCGTGTCATTGATATTTGCAGCAATTTCAAAATAACCTTTTTGATCGCTAATTGTTCCTTTGACTTGGTTGACATTAATGATATTTACATTGCCCATCGGCACTTTCGAAAAATCATTGATAATAGTTCCGGTAACGATGGATGTCGCTGCCGTTTCTTGTGAAAAAAGTAGTGGTGTAAATAAAAAAAATAAAAAAACTGCAAAATATCTCATAACCTATTTAGAAGGTTTAAAAGTACTAAAACTCTCAAGATATTTCGCAGTCTGTATGTAAATTATAAGAAAATTAACTAAAATACTTTAGCTTTTTCTCGGACGTTTTGGTCTTGCGGCTTCGCCAAAGCTTTCTGAACGTCTTGGCGCTCTTTCAAAACCACCTTCTCTAGGCGCTCTGCTTCTAAATCCACCTTCTCTTGGCGCACTAGAACGATCGCTTCTAAAACCACCTTCGCGGCGCGGAGCAAAATTACCTTCGCGTCTTGGCGCAGCGCTACGGCCACCTCCAAAACCACCACCCGAATTTCTTCCGTTGTGATCACGTCGTCCGCCACCGTCGTTTTTAGAAATTTCGACGTTGATACGTCGGCCTTCCAATTGCACGTTATTCAAAATTTCCATCACTTTATCGGTGTGTTCTGGATCGGTGTTGAAGAAAGAAAAACCTTCTTTTACATCTACTTTATACACATCATCACGACCTAAATCCAAAGTTTCTTTCAAGAAATCTTTCAATTGCATCCAATCAAAATTGTCTCGAGAACCAATATTCACAAAATAACGAACAGCACCACCATTGTTCTCTCTTGGCTCACGGTCGCTACTTTCGCGTCTTTCGCCACCTGATTGCGAAGAAAGATCTCTTGTTTTTTTGTAATAATTGATAAAACGGTTGAACTCAACCGATACCATTTTTTTAATCAATTCTTCTTTGGACAAACCTTCCAATACATTGTTAATTGCCGGAAGATAATTGTCAATCTCGTGATCTACTTCGGTATCCTTTATTTTGGTCGCCAAATGCAACAATTGAATTTCGCAGATTTCAATTCCACTCGGAATCGTTTTTTCTTCAAACTTCTGCTTGATGATTCTTTCGATAGACGATATCTTACGCAATTCGCTTTTGGTTACAATAACAATCGAAGTTCCTAATTTTCCTGCACGACCTGTGCGGCCTGAACGGTGGTTGTAGGTTTCAATTTCGTCAGGCAATTGATAATTTACTACGTGTGTGATATTATCAACGTCAATGCCACGTGCCGCAACATCGGTAGCCACAAGCATCTGAATTTGACGGCCACGGAAAGATTTCATTACCGAATCTCTTTGTGCTTGCGACAAATCGCCGTGCAAAGCTGCTGCGCTGTAACCATCTTCGATTAACTTTTCGGCAACCGCTTGTGTGTCCCTTTTGGTTCTACAAAAAACAACCGAAAAAATGTCTGGATTGGCATCGGCAAGTCTCTTTAAAGCTTCGTAACGATCACGTGCATTTACCAAATAAAATTCATGCGAAACAGTTGCTGAACCAGAGTTTTTGGCTCCAACGGTAATCTCTTCTGGATTGTGCATGAATTGTTTGGCGATACGCGCTACTTCAGCAGGCATGGTAGCCGAAAACAACCAAGTGTTTTTGTCGTCTGGCGTAGTCGAAAGGATGTTAACAATGTCTTCATAAAAGCCCATATTCAACATTTCATCTGCTTCGTCAAGAATACAAAAATTAATTTGTGTAATGTTAACCAAGCCTCTGTTGATCATGTCTTGCATTCTTCCAGGAGTTGCAACTATAATTTGCGCCCCTCTTTTAATGTCTCTCGCCTGATCGGTAATGCTTGCGCCACCATAAACAGCAACCACATTAATGCCTTTTTCGTACTTCGAATAATTTTTTATTTCATTCGTAATTTGCAAACAAAGTTCGCGTGTCGGTGATAAAATTAATGCTTGTGTATTTCTATTGTTGGCATCAATTTTTTGAATAAGCGGAAAACCAAATGCTGCCGTTTTCCCTGTCCCTGTCTGAGCCAACGCAACTAAATCTGTGTCTTTTTCCAATAATAGGGGAATCGCTTTTTCTTGTACTTCGGTCGGATTTTCAAATCCTAGATCGATAATCGCACGCTGTAGCGATTCACTCAATCCTAATTGTTCAAATTTGTTCATATATACTTTTAAAATTTGGTGCAAAAGTACAGCTAATATTTGTTAATAACTAATACGCGCAGCAGAAATAGTAATTTATTAATTATTGATTATCAGAAAGATAGAATTTAGAATCGCGTTTTTACACTTCTGATTAACTTTTACAACTGTGATTTTAGACATTTAAACAATAATTTTATTTTTTTTCGAATGCTTTTTTGCCGAAGCACTACTATTTTCATACACCATTGCTACACCTCCCGCTATTAGCGGTAGCCTTTGCATCGCATCTAGCAACAGCATGCGTATTGGTTCACCCGAGCGTATCGACTGCCTAAGGAATCGGGAATATCTTGCGACATCCTGAAATCTATGAGAACGAAAATCTATACGCCTTTGTTAATTTTTCCTTTTAGGATTCCGATAAAAAAAATACTGGTTTCCCTTACAAATTCAGCGCAAGTAAAGACTTGAATTGCGAATTTAGATGGGTTTATTGCGATAATTTCTGTCACAATTTGTCCCAACGAACCGCCGAACTTTTTCATTGACTAGCATAACATTACGATGTTAAAAATCTAGCACCTTATTTTTTTATGACTTGTTTGAATATCACTTTCTTTTCTTCCGTAATAAGTTTTAGAATATAAATTCCTGAAGCAAATAAACGCATGTCTATTTGTTGGTTAATGATTTTATTGTGACCCACCATACTTCCTTTGCTGTCATAAATTCCAACTTCCATAACTTTATCCTTTGATGCTATTTTAATTAAATCAGCAGTCGGATTCGGAAACAACACATATTGATTTTGTAAATTAGCTATTTCAGGATTCGACAGTACTTCGCCTAGTGTCCAATCATACCAAAAATCGGCGGTAATACCAGTAAGATCGGCGGTTTGATTGGTGCCAACGCCACTATTACCATTATTAAAAATCACATTAATTGAAGTTACACCAGTAAAAGTATGTTGGTACCAACCGCCACCATAAACCACCATATTTGTGCCAGGCCATGCAGCATTAGATAAACTCCCTGCTGGCAATGCATTCCAATAATAAATTTTCGGAACAGGCCAACCTGAGGGTGGTTTGAAATAAACGGTAAAAGAATTGGTTGAATTGAAAGTATAGGTTTCTGTTTTGACCTCAGAAAAATTTGAAAACGCATCGTAAGCAATGGCCTTCACAGTGGTGGTCGTTGTAATCGGTAAAATAACCTGATTCACAGCTGAAGCTGAACTAGTGGTTGGGATTGAACCATCGGTAGTGTAATAAATAGTCGGATTTTGAGAATCGGCGTCGGAAGCTGTTAACGTCACATTTACCGTGTTTCCGGTAACGAAATTGCCACCAATTGGAGTGATGGTCAAGCAAGGTTGAAACGGATTTAAAGTAGGCGTTCCCCAACTTGCGGTGGCAACATTGTAACCATTTGAGGATGCATTTGCTGTTATATATAAATCTGCCGTTTGATTTCCGGCACCACCTGAACCATTATTAAAAATTAAATTTGTACCCGTAATTCCAGTGAAAACGAAGCTAAACCAACCGTCGCATTCGGCTGTCATGTTTGCTCCAGGCCAAACAGTAGCTGCTAAATTGCCCGCTGGCGTTGCGTCCCAATGGTGTATTTTTACGGTGGTCCATGAAGTTGGTGGTTTCACATACACTTTAAAACTTGGAATAGCTCCGATATAATAGGTTCTTGTTACCACATCGGAGTTATTGCCATCGGCATCTTGCGCAAAAGCAGTAAAAGTCGTGGTTTGTGTAATCGGAATATTCACCGAACCAACCGCCGATACTGATTCCAAAGTGGGTGTGCTGCCGTCCAATGTGTAATATAAAGTCGGATTTGGATCCGTGCTATCTGTTGCAGTAATCGTAACCGTCATTGGTGTTGTAGAATAATTATTTACCGGTGTAAACGCCACATCGGGATTGATGTTTAAATTGGGTCCAACCCAAGTATGTTGGATGGCTGTTTTTGTAATGTTGCCGTAAGTGTCGGTAACTTCTACATAATAATCAACTAACTTTTGAGATATTCCGGTAATTTTTGCTGAGTACTGATTAGCAATTTTTGTTGGAAGTACAAAAAAACTAATATTTGGGTTATTGGTCACATTTTCCTTAGGAAAAATACGTTCTTGCATTGGTAATGATTGCCAGTCGTTGACTTCATTTCCTCCAATATAGGTTTCATTGTGGCTACTGTTTGCGGAATTGACGCCATCCAAATCGATTCTGTATTTAAGTACTGCGCTTTCAATTTCATTGACATCGTAAGCCAAGGTCCAAACGGTAAAATCAGCCGAATTAAGGTGTTGTTGGTAGCCATAATTTGGTCCGAAACCAATTTCTCCCGGATTGTATGGAAATCGTTGCGGAATAAATACAGAAGGTTTTGTTGTGTCGGTGGTTGGATTTGCGCTTAAAGTTGGCTGCGCAAAAGTGACCGCGTTATTGGCAGCAATTGTCGCTTTTATTTCCAAATCAATCGCATCGCCATAGTAGGCATTTCCGCTATCTAAACCTGGCATCAGAAAATGCCATGCCTTTTCGGCTGGAGAGGCGGTTGCGGTTGGATTTACGATGTCAGAAATTTGCACAGTTCCTTCCAATTGTTCTGCCATGATACAGTGATTTTCTGCGGCAATCATCACTGCTTGATTGCGAACGTCTTCGGTCCATCCGTTTGGATTAAATTCGTAGTCAGGAGTAGTATAAAATGGCCATAACCAATTGATAAATTGCGGCGAACCCCAATCGTTGGCGGCATTAAACCAAGAACCATCTTCAATATGCACAACGTCGGAAGCAGGTACTGGGTAATCAGTTAAATACTGTTGAATAGTGGTTGGCATATATCCGGCACCAGCAGCGGCATTAGTAAATCCTGGCACCGCTTCATCATAATACGAAGATCCACCGCCCCATGCATTGTCGCCGTCGTGTGCGAGTAAAACTAAAGAAGGGCGACCTGCGATTGCATAAGGAGCAATATTATTTTGTAGGTTTCCGATACCTTGCTGCGAATATCCATCGCGGTAGCTGTCTAAGTCAGCCATGGGCACGATATCAATCATATAGGCGGTACCCGAACTCGGGTCGATATATTTTGCTTTATGTGGTGTAAAACAGTAAGGAGCCGCAAACTGGCCGCCACGACCGTCAATTTGACCATTGTGCCAATTATTGCCAATTGCTTCTACTTTATCTGCTTTATTGGGCGGATCGATATTGCAGCCATTTGTCCCGAAAACGAGTGGATAATCCGAAAGCGTTCTTGCCAAGTGACTGTTCGCTACCACCGACCATTCGATACCTTCTTCGACCAATGTTTTAATGATACGTTCTGAAAAGGAACATTCTGCGGGCCAATAGCCTTTTGATGTTTGACTTCCAAATGTTTGTGCGGCATAAAATTTAAACGCTTGGATTTCTTTTTTTAGCACTTCATCGCTAACCAAAGGAGAAAGTGTATGGTGCATCGTAAAATTGACCACATCCATTCGGGTTTTACCGCCGCTGGTCAACCAATTTTTTGCTGTAATAATATTGTTTTGCCAATTATTCTGATAGCCCCATTGCCCAGTTGGCGCGAGACTATTGATACTTTCGATAAGTGATCCGCCGTAAGTTATCTGTGCGCCTGCTTTTGGATAATTCATGATGGAACTGATTGCATTTTTGGGCTTGTATTGGTAAGCTTGGACGCGATCCGCTAAACTAAAAATTTCTTCCAAATTATTTAAAGGATGTGCCAAACCATCAGCATACGTATTTTGCCCAGAAAATTTTAATTGTTGGCTTTCTTTTAATAGTTGTGAGCGAAATGGATTTGAAACACTTACATCTCCCCAATAGGTAGGCTGGTGCAAATGCCATAGGTAAGTTGTCTGAACTTGTCCCTGAATGCTTGTAATTGCAAAAAGGAGGAAAAGGAGGGAAAAATAGTTTCTCATAATTTTCTGTTTAAATTCGACTGTAAATTTATTTAAAAAATAATTAAAAGTTGATTTATAGCTTTGTAATTGAATTTCAGCAAGCTACTCGATGAACTTTAACTCAATTTTGTAGCACAATAAAATTATTGCAAATTTAAAAAAGCGATTAAATCTTTGGTAGCCAAAGCCCGATGACTGATTTCATTTTTAACCGCCATTGATAGCGAAGCAAATGTCATTTCATACCCTTTTGGTTTAAAAATGGGATCATAGCCAAAACCGCCGCTTCCGCTTTTTTCATGTGTAATTTCGCCCTGCACAATTCCGGTAAAAAGGTGTTGTTTGCCATTTAAATTCAGTGTCATTACTGTTTTAAATTGCGCATTCCTGTTGGGTTGATGCGCCAATGCCAATAATAATTTCTCCATATTGTCTTCTGCATTTTTTTGTTCGCCGGCGTAGCGTGCCGAATAAACTCCGGGCTCACCGTTTAAAGCGTAAACTTCCAAACCGGTATCATCGGCAAAACAATTGTATCCGTATTTTTCGGTTATATAATTGGCTTTTAAAATCGCATTGCCTTCAATTGTAGTAGCAGTTTCCTCAATTTCTTCAAAGCAACCGATGTCGGCAAGGCTTAAAATAGTAATGGTATTGGGCAGCATACTTTGAAGCTCTATAATTTTATTTTTGTTGTTTGAAGCGAATACGAGTTGCATTTTTGTACTTATTGATGGTTAGAAAGCGTAAAGTTAGTATTTTATGCTACAACCAAATCTTTATTGCTCACGCAACTTCTGACATGCAGCTTATTTTTGAAAACCATTCCATTCAACTACTTAATAAAAAGCAAAAAAGTACTGTTAATCAGTATTTTAGTAAGTTTTTTTTAATGTTTTTTTTTTAGCTTCAACAGCAATTGTTAATGCAGATTAGCGATTGACTGAACGGTTCTTACATCTATTTCGTGTTAACTTTAGACCGCAGTTTCTGGAATGCAATACTGCCGTAGCCCAGATGGGAGGGGAAGTCCTTTTTGGGCACGCCTCTTTTGGCAAACCCAATAAGATTGGAAGTATAGCTGACCCGAGCTTTGAAAAAGCGAACTGCCGAAGCAATTGGCTTCTAAAACAGAACAAGCTTACCATTTGTGTTTTGATTTAAAACCCTTATTCTTTTTCGGAATTTGACGTTAAAGACTTATATTTGTGCCTTCGCAAAAAACACACAACGATGACACTTTTAACCGAATTGAACGCCGTTTCACCTATTGACGGAAGGTACCGAAGCAAAACCATTTTACTTTCTAACTATTTTTCGGAAGCCGCATTGATCAAGTACCGCGTTTTGGTTGAAGTGGAATACTTTATTGCACTCTGCGAAATTCCGTTGCCACAGCTGCAAAATATCAATCCCGAGGTGTTTGAAAGTTTGCGTGCCATTTATAAAAATTTTACTACCGAAGACGCGCTATGGATAAAAGAAACCGAAAAAACGACCAATCACGACGTTAAAGCCGTTGAATATTTTATCAAAGTACAATTTGAGAAACTGGATTTGTTACCTTATAAAGAGTTTATTCATTTTGGTTTGACTTCGCAAGACATCAACAATACTGCCATTCCGCTCTCGACAAAAGAAGCATTTCAAGAGGTTTACCTCAAATCGCTTATCGGATTAATCGCCAAACTCAAAGAGTTGAGCGTGGCTTGGGATGCGATTCCGATGCTCGCCAGAACCCACGGACAGCCCGCTTCACCTACCCGTTTGGGAAAAGAAATTGGTGTTTTTGTGGAACGCTTGGAAGAACAAATGCGTTTGTTATTCAACATTCCGTTTGCGGCTAAATTTGGTGGTGCAACGGGCAATTTCAATGCGCATCATGTGGCCTATTCGACTATTGATTGGAGGGAATTTGGTCGTGATTTTGTAGAAAATAATTTGGGTTTGCATCATTCTTTTCCGACCACACAAATTGAACATTATGACCATTTTGCAGCGTTTTTTGATGCGTTAAAAAGAATAAATACCATTGTAATTGATTTGGATAGGGACATTTGGACTTATGTTTCTATGGATTATTTTAAGCAAAAAATCAAGGCAGGCGAAATCGGTTCTTCGGCCATGCCACACAAAGTGAATCCAATCGATTTCGAAAACTCTGAAGGCAATTTAGGCATTGCCAATGCCATTTTCGAACATTTATCAGCCAAACTACCATTATCGCGATTGCAACGCGATTTGACCGATAGCACGGTTTTAAGAAACATCGGTGTTCCGTTTGGACACACCTTAATTGCCTTTGAAGCCACACTTAAAGGACTCAATAAATTGGTTTTGAATGAAGCCAAATTTGCCGAGGATCTCGAGAAAAACTGGGCTGTTGTTGCCGAAGCAATTCAAACGATTTTACGTCGCGAAGGTTATCCAAATCCGTATGAAGCCCTAAAAGGATTGACGAGAACCAATAAAGCCATTGATAAAAATGAAATTCATAATTTCATACAAATGTTGGCTGTTTCGGAGGCAATTAAATCCGAATTAATGCAGATTACGCCAAGTAATTATTTGGGGATTTGATTTAGTGGGGTAAATGCGAAAAGTACTTAAAAAAACTTGAATACTTTTTTATAAGCAATTCAACAATCCTAAAATTCAGCCGCTTTTTAAAGTGAAGTTTTTTTTATACCTTACGTCGGATAGAAAAAACTAAACATGCTAACAATTGCCACCATAGCGCAAGCCACAACGCATTTAGATCCTTTGATAAGCGATTTGGGATTGATTTTAATGACTGCCGGCGTGGCCGTTTTGTTGTTTAAAAAAATAAAGCAACCGTTGGTTTTGGGGTACCTCATCGCTGGATTTTTGGCAGGCAATCATTTTGATTTTTTTCCGTCGGTAAAAGACATCAAAAGCGTTGAAGTCTGGGCTGAAATTGGCGTTATCTTTTTGTTATTCAGCCTCGGATTGGAATTCAGTTTCAAAAAGCTAATGAAAGTCGGTGGCACCGCGTCGATTACAGCCATCACCCAAATCATTAGCATGATTGTAATTGGATATACCGTCGGAAAATGGATGGGTTGGCAATCCATGGACAGTATTTTCTTGGGCGTGATTTTGTCGGTTTCGTCAACTACTATTATTCTGAAAACCTTTGACGAATTGGGTGTAAAAGCACAAAAATTTGCTGGAAATGTAATCGGCTCTTTGATTGTTCAAGATTTGGTCGCTATTGTAATGATGGTTTTGCTCTCGACTATTGCTGTAAGCCGACAATTTTCAGGGGTAGCATTGCTTTTATCTGTATTAAAACTACTATTCTTTTTGACGATTTGGTTTGTCGGAGGTATCTTTTTTATTCCGACTTTACTCAAAAGAGCCAAAAGTCTATTGACCGACGAAATGATGCTAATTATTTCGATTGCTTTGTGTTTGGTTATGGTCATTCTGGCAGCCAATGTAGGATTTTCGCCAGCACTTGGTGCCTTTATTATGGGTTCAATTATTGCCGAAACTACCCAAGCAGAACATATTGAACATTTGGTCAAGCCTGTAAAAGATTTGTTTGGTGCCGTATTTTTTGTTTCTGTCGGCATGCTTATCAATCCCGAAACACTTTATGAACACGCAATTCCAGTGATGATTTTGACTTTTGTCACTGTTTTTGGACAATCGTTTAGTTCAACTATTGGGGCATTGCTTTCGGGACAACCCTTAAAACAATCCGTACAAACCGGAATGAGTTTGTCTCAAATCGGAGAATTTTCGTTTATTATTGCTACACTCGGTATGACGTTAAACGTAACCAGTTCTTTTTTGTATCCAATAGTCGTTGCGGTTTCGGCACTAACCACGTTTACAACGCCTTTCATGGTCAAATGGGCAACGCCATTTTCTGAATATTTGAGCAGAAAATTACCGCGCAAATGGACTAAAAGAATCGAACGTTACAGCGCCAATGCACAAGCGATACGTTCAGCTACAAATTGGCAAATTGTTTTAAAAGCCTATTTGACACAAGTAATGATTCACTCGGTAATTATTGTTGCGGTGATATTATTGTCAGCCAAATTTGTGCTTCCTTTAACCAAATGCTCGCAATTTGGAAATGTATTGGCGGCGTTAGGCACCTTATTTGTGATTTCTCCTTTTTTATGGGCTTTATCATTAAGACGCGTAGCAGTAAAAGAAGTGCAGATTTTAATGGAAGAACGCAGGTACCGCGGTCCAATTGTGATGATGGTATTGTTTCGATTTGTGCTTACGCTGATTTATCTTGGTTTTTTATTGGACAATTTTTTCTCACCCGAAGTGGCTTTTATCACTTTTGTCGTTGCCGTTATTTTGTATGCGGTGTTTCCGAAAAAACTCAATGCACAATACCATAAAATTGAAAACCATTTTTTGAAAAACCTCAACGCTCGCGAAATAATTAAAAACAAAAGGAGCCGTAGCGATTTGACACCTTGGGACGGACATATGACACTTTTTGATATTGCTAAAGAATCGAATATTGCTGGGAAGACATTAGAAGAATTGGGAATTCGAGAACAAATGGGTATCAATATTGCTTTTATAAAAAGAGGCGAAATCACTGTGAATATTCCTAGTCGAAATGAACGCTTGTTTCCTGGAGATGAAGTGTGTGTAATCGGAAATGATGCTCAAGTGGAAGCTTTTAAAAAATACCTTGACCAGCACGAAATAGAAGTGCCACCATCAGCAATAGAAACCGATATTGTTTTGCAACAATTGGAAATAAACAATGAGCAACTTATCGGAAAAAGCATTCGTGAATCGCAATTGCGCGAGAAAACCAATGGTTTGGTAGTTGGCATTGAAAGACGTGGCCAACGCATTCTTAATCCCGAATCACATATTATCCTCGAAAAAGATGATATTTTATGGGTTGTTGGCAGTAAAAAATTGCTGTCCAATTTGGTTCGGAAGTAAGATTTACAGAAACTGGATTTCGTGACAATAGCTATCGGGAGGGTTTTGGGTTTTGGTAGCAAACATTAGAATATTTACATTATGCCTTTTATCTAAATCCTATTGCACTACCTTGAATAATTTGGCGCTTCTTTGGTAATCGTAACATTATGTGGATGACTTTCGGTAATACCACTGCTTGTAATTCGCACAAATCGACCCGTTGCCTGAAGCGTCGGAATGTCTTTTGATCCACAATATCCCATTCCTGCTCTTAGTCCACCAATAAATTGTTGCATGCTTTCGTTCAACTCGCCTTTGTAAGGCACACGACCAACAATACCTTCGGGCACCAACTTTTTTATATCGTCTTCGACATCCTGAAAATAGCGGTCTTTAGAACCTTCTTGCATGGCTTCGACAGATCCCATTCCTCTATAAGACTTGAATTTTCTACCTTCAAAAATAATGGTTTCACCGGGAGACTCTTTGGTTCCAGCCAATAATGAACCCATCATCACACAATCTGCACCAGCGGCAATTGCTTTTGGAATATCGCCTGTATAGCGAATACCGCCATCGGCAATTACAGGTACTCCTGTTCCTTTTATCGCCGCAGCAACTTCTAAAATCGCGGAAAATTGCGGAAATCCAACACCAGCAACAATACGTGTGGTGCAAATAGAACCGGGACCAATTCCGACTTTTACGCCATCGGCACCGTTTTCAACCAAATACAATGCAGCCTCGGGAGTAGCAATATTGCCTACAATCACATCAATTTGAGGAAATTTAGATTTGACTTCTTTCAAGACATTCACAACGCCTTCGGTATGCCCGTGAGCGGTATCAATAATAATTGCATCTACACCAGCATTGACCAAAGCTTCGGCTCTTTTTACAGCGTCAGCGGTAACACCAATGGCCGCTGCCACGCGCAAACGTCCAAAAATATCTTTGTTGGCAATTGGTTTTTGCGTCAACTTGGTAATATCTCTAAAAGTAATCAATCCAACCAATTTGTAGTCGGCATTGACAACAGGTAATTTTTCTATTTTATGTCCTTGTAAAACCACTTCGGCTTGCTCTAACGAAGTACCTTCAGCTACCGTAACCAAATTTTGGCTTGTCATTACTTCGACAATCGGACGTGTATTGTTTTTTTCGAAACGCAAATCACGATTGGTCACGACTCCTTTCAAAGTTTGGTGTTCATCAACTATCGGAATGCCGCCAATACCAAATTCTTTCATCGCTGCTTTTGCATCTGCAACAGTTGAATTCATTGGTAAGGTAACTGGGTCGATAATCATTCCACTCTCCGCGCGTTTGACCTTGCGTACTTTGGCAGCTTGTTGCTCAATCGTCATGTTTTTGTGCAAAACGCCAATGCCACCTTCTTGCGCCATTGCAATGGCCATAGCACTTTCGGTAACCGTATCCATAGCAGCCGAAACAATCGGAACATTGAGTGTGATGTTTCTAGAAAATTTGGATTGTATGCTCACTTCGCGCGGCAAAACATTGGAATAATTGGGAACTAAAAGTACGTCATCGTAAGTTAAACCTTCTCCGATAATCTTTGAGTTGTGTGCGATCATTGCAATTTGTAGTTGTAGTTAAATTGCGTGCGAATATAGTAAATTTGATTCAATGATTGAAGGATTAAGGTATTTTTATCGTTACCTAGATATACATTTTTCACCACTGATTCGCAGATTTTTTAAAAAAAATCCGGTTTTATTTAAAAAAAATCGATGAACCGATCCTAAAAAGTTGATTGGCGATGCAGTCTTTTGCTATTTTTAGCACTGCGTTTGCTTTGGTTTTAGACAATCAAAAACCCATTCGCAATGTTTCAAAGATTGAAAACAGCGAATGGGTTATTTGTAAAAGGCTATTTAAAACGTATTATTTTTTTACAGCTACTGTATTCAATTTCGCGCTCATTTCCATCGAAATGGCAGAACGCTCCATTTTTAATTTTCCCGACATGGTTTCGATTACAATTGTAGTTTCAGACAACTCGGAAATTTTTCCATGAATACCGCTTTTGGTAACAATTTTATCTCCTACTTTTAAATTACTTTCAAACGTTCTTTCGGTTTTGGCTCTTTTTTGTTGCGGTCTGATCATTAAAAAGTAAAAAACGGCAATCATAGCCACATAAGGCAAAATGTTCATTAATTGTTCCATTATTTTTTTGGTTTTTGTATGATTTGTTGGAATGGAGCGGTTGGCTCTTTTTTGTTTGGATCTGGAGTTATATCGGCTTTAATAGTTAGTTTTTCGGTACCTGATTTGGTATTGGCAGTAATAATCACCGATTTGGTTTGTTTTCCTGTTTTATTATGGGAATTAAAAGATACTTTCATTTTTCCGCTTTCACCAGGTTTGATTGGTGTTTTAGGATACTCTGGCACCGTACAACCGCAAGAACCAACGGCTTTTGTAATTAACAAGTCGCTATCACCGGCATTGGTAAACTCGAAAACTGTTGCTACTTTATCGCCTTCTTTAATGGTTCCAAAATCATGTTCTGCTTTTGCGAATTTCATCGTTGGAAAACCGTCGTTTGCTTTTTTACACGACACATTGCATATCAAGACTGTAATTGCCAATAGGCTTATGGCTTTTTTAATCATCATTTTTTTTTTTACATTAAACCTCTTCCTACTTTACTTAACTTGTTGTTTGCTTGGAATTCTTTGACCAAATTATCTAAAATTCCATTGATAAAAATACTGCTTTTTGGTGTCGAATATTCTTTGACTACTTCTAAATATTCGTTGATGGTCACTTTTATTGGAATAGAAGGAAATTTGAGAAATTCGCAAATCGCCATTTTAATTACTATGGTATCCAATTCGGCGATTCTCTCGGTATCCCAATTCGGCGTTTTATCGACATATTCTTTAGCAAATTCGGCTTCATTGAGCACCGTTTTTCTAAAAAGATTGGAAGCAAACTCTTTGTCTTCGGTATCTTTGTACAACTTTGATATCCGAAAATCGTCTTGAGCATTGGCTTTTATTGCTTTCAACTCTTTGATAATTTGTGTATTTACTAACGGAATATCATCTATCCAAGTAAGTTTATGGTCTTCGAGATAGTCATAAAGCTTTTCGTTTGGCGTAATGATTTCCATAAAAACAGCAATAACAAATGCTTTGTCTTCTTCAAATGTGTTTTTGTTGTTTTGCATGTAGTCATCATACAATTTGGTTTCTTTCATGGCAGAAAGTAAAATCTGAATGTAATCGTCATTCAAATCCCAATTATTGATTTTTCTGCTTTCTAAAGCAATTGATAAACTGTTGCTTTCAGCCAATCGCTGCAAAATAATATTATTGACAAATTTTTTGTTGGGATTGCGTTCTTCGGGAGTAGCCAAATGTTTTTGACTCGAAATGTTTAAGAAAATGTTTTCTCTTTTCTGAATTTCTATCAAAGATGAAATCATAATAAGATACAAATCTTGGATATTATCAATGCTATTATAGAGGAACTTTTCTTGACTCTCAATCTGGTCTGAATGGTTTTGATGCATGGCATAAATAGATTGCATCACTTTAACTCGAATATGTCTTCTGTTTAACACTGATAAGAACTTTTTATAAAATTTAAGGAGCGAAAGAAATTCTTTCGCTCCGCAAAAATAATACTATTTTTGAAAATGCCCTTATTTAGTTGCGTTTTCTTTTTTTCTGGCAGCTATTCGATTTTGTGCAATTGACATCGCTGCTTGTTGGGTGGTAATCCCATTTTGTTCGGCAAAACCAAAAATTTCTAGTGTTGTGTTATAAATGTTCTCTGTTCTTCTCATGGCTTCATCAGCACCGTAACCTACAATCTCTCCATATACATTGATAATTCCACCTGCATTTATCAAGAAATCTGGTGCATACGAAATACCTTTATCTTTCAAAATCTGTCCGTGAATGCTATCATTGGCCAATTGGTTGTTGGCCGCACCTGCAATTACTTTTGCTTTTAATTTATTGATTGTTTCATCATTAATCGTTGCTCCAAGGGCACAAGGAGCATATATATCAACATCGGCAGCATACAAATCGGGGCCGGTAAAAACCGTTGCTCCATATTTTTGACTAATTTCAGTCAATCTTGCTTCGTTGATGTCGGTAATTTGCACCAATGCACCTTCTTTTGTCAAATAATCGACTAAAGTTTCTCCAACATGACCAATGCCTTGCACCAAAATTTTCTTTCCGCCAAGATTATCATTGCCAAATTGGTATTTTGCAGCAGCTTTCATTCCCATATAAACGCCGTAAGCTGTTACTGGAGAAGGATTTCCAGAACCACCTTTGCTTTGAGAAACGCCCGTTACAAAAGGTGTTACTTCGCGAATTATATCCATATCTTGGGTGGTAGAACCTACATCTTCGGCAGTAATGTATTTTCCGGAGAGCGAATTGACGTATTCGCCAAATTTCCGGATCATTTCAGGTGTTTTATCAATTTTAGCATCGCCAATAATAACTGCTTTTCCGCCACCTAAATTCAAACCAGTTATCGCTGATTTGTAAGTCATTCCGCGTGAAAGTCTCAAAACATCATTCAAAGCTTCCCATTCGTTATTGTATTTCCAAATTCGTGTACCACCTAAAGCAGGTCCCAAAACTGTGTTATGGATTCCAATAATTGCTTTTAAACCTGTATCTTTGTCATTGCAAAAAACGATTTGTTCATGATTATCAAATGATAATTGACCAAAAACTGGATCGATTTTGTAAAGTTCACTCGAATGGATTACTTCTGTTATCATGGTAAGTACTTTTTAAATGAATTATGACTTTGTTAAAAAGACAGCGCAAAATTAAGATTTAAATCAAAACATTGCAATAAATAACTATTTTTTTAGCAATTTGTTAATGAAATAGTTTTTTTGACCTAGTTTTAAAAAAATACAAATCGCATTCCTTTAACACTATCAAAATAAAAAAAAAATCAATTATCCCAAAATAATGAGAGAATTACAATATTTGAATAAATATTTCATCAAATACAAGTACCGTTTTTTATTTGGAATAATTACTACCATTATTGCCCAAGTATTTTCGCTTTTTACACCAAAATTAATCAGCAAATCTTTTAAAGCGATTGAAGCATACATGAAAAGCACTTCAAACGTTGATACTAGTTTTGTAAAAACGGAGTTACTGCACAACATATTGTTAATTATTGCAACCACATTAATTGCAGGCGTTTTGACTTTTTTAATGCGACAAACGTTAATTGTAATGTCGCGTTATGTGGAATTTGATTTAAAAAATGAAGTTTTTATACAATATGAAAACCTAACCCAACATTTTTACAAACAAAACCGCACCGGCGATTTGATGAACCGCATTAGCGAAGATATTGGAAAAGTGCGCATGTATATAGGACCTGCAGTAATGTATTCCATAAATACCATTATTCGTTTCACTATTGTAATTGTTTATATGTATAATGTTTCGCCAAGATTAACACTTTATACCTTGTTGCCCTTACCTATTTTATCGTACACGATTTTCAAATTGAGCTCAGAAATCAACAAAAGAAGTACTGCTTTTCAACAAAATTTATCCAAATTATCTAGTTTTTCGCAAGAAATTTTTTCGGGACTTCGGGTCATAAAAGCCTACTCGCTTGAAAAACAACAGCAAGAAAATATAACTGAATTGTCTCAAGAAAGTAAAGAAAAAGCCATGAGTTTGGCAAGAGTAAATTCGCTTTTTGGTCCGTTAATGCTGGCGCTAATCGGAGTGAGTAATTTGGTTGTAATTTATTTTGGCGGAATCATGTATATCGAAGGCACTAACGGCATCAATAATATTGGAACGATAGCCGAATTTATTTTGTATGTCAATATGCTTACTTGGCCTGTCGCCTCTTTGGGTTGGGTTTCGTCGATGGTGCAAGAAGCCGAAGCATCGCAAAAACGCATCAATGAATTTTTAAAAATCGAACCCGAAATAAGCAATAACAATCCGAATCAATCCATTATTCATGGTGATATTGTTTTTGAAAATGTAAATTTCACTTATGAAGATACCAATATCGATGCGTTAAAAGAGGTGAATTTTTCGGTAAAAAAGGGGCAGACATTGGCCATCCTCGGAAAAACAGGCTCCGGAAAATCGACAATTTTATCATTAATAAGTAGGATGTACGATACAAGTAGCGGTACTATAAAGATTGATGGAACACCAATCACTAAAGTCAATTTATATGATTTAAGAAAATCTATTGGATTTGTGCCGCAGGATGCCTTTTTGTTTTCGGACACCATAAAAAACAACATCAAGTTTGGAAAAGAAGACGCCAATGAGGATGAAGTAATTAATGCCGCAAAAAAAGCTGTGGTACATGACAATATCATCAATTTTAATTTGCAATACGAAACAGTTTTAGGCGAACGCGGCATTACACTTTCGGGCGGCCAAAAACAGCGGGTTTCGATTGCACGGGCTTTTATCAAAGATCCTGAAATTTTATTGCTTGACGATTGCCTTTCGGCTGTTGATACTGAAACCGAAGAAGCAATTTTGAATAATTTACTCGAATTTTGCAAAGATAAAACTACACTTTTGGTAAGTCACAGGGTTTCATCGGCAAAAAATGCAGATAATATAATCATTCTCGATGAGGGAAAAATCATTCAACAAGGTTCTCATAATCAATTATTAAACCAAGAAGGTTATTATAAAGAATTGTATTTAAAGCAACTTTCGGAAAAAGAATTGTCATAAATCGTTGGTCATTTGAGTTTTTTTTCTCATTTTTGAATACTACTTTAAAAGCAAAACAAATTGACCGAAGGATTATGAGAGAAAATGAAATGTTAGAAAAGGAAGAAATTTTTTCAAAAGTTTTAAGAGCTGGACGAAGAACTTATTTCTTTGATGTACGCGCCACCAAAGCCGACGATTATTATATTACGATTACAGAAAGCAAAAAATTCACTGAAGAAGACGGTTCTTTTCACTTCAAAAAACATAAAATTTATTTGTATAAAGAAGATTTTGCTGCCTTTTCTGAAATTTTAGAAGAAATGACATCTTATGTTTTAAACCATAAAGGCGAAGAAGTTATTTCTGAAAGACACCAAAAAGATTTCAAAAAAGAATACCAAAGTGAGCAATCGGAAACAACAACATCAAATATTGACAAGAGTTTTACCGATATTGAATTTGATGATATTTAGCATAAAGTCGCATAGATTTTTTCGCTTTAATCAAAAAAGTTGAAGTAACTTCATCATGAACGAAAGTTAAAAAGTTCAAAAGCCATACTGCTTTTGAACTTTTTTTATATATTTAGTAAAAATATTTATCATAATGGATAGCAATGCTGTTTTTACTTCCTTTTATTCAAAATTGTTATCCGAAAAAACAAAAAAAAATTGCGAAATTTTTTTTGTTTCCATAGCCATAATTAGTTTTCTACTTCATTTGGTGCTGATTGCCTTGGTTGATTTTGATATTATTCATTTTAAAACTACCTCAAAATTATTAAGCAATCCCATTGCAGCAATTTATACGCCGTTCTCCTTTATATTAATTTATGAAGTTTATCTTTTGGTTTACTATTTGCCAAAATCGACTACAGTATATATAGGTAAACAATACGAAATTATAACTTTGATTGTAATTCGTCGCATTTTTAAAGATCTTGCTAATTTAAAACTAACCGAAGATTGGTTTGCAATAAAAGGAAACCAACTCCTTGCTTTCGATTTATTTGCGACGCTCATTTTATTTTATTTTATATATGTATTTTATAAGTTGAATCGCACCAACGAAATTAGTAAAGCAGTCATACAAAAATCATTAGAAGTAACCCAATTTATAAAACTGAAAAATATTTTTGCGGTAATTTTGATTCCAATATTTTTTGTTCTTTCATTATACAGTTTGGGAAATTGGATTTTCGAAAGCTTTTTTTCTATTTCTGAAATGGTAAAAAACATTAAAGACATTAACAAAATATTTTTCGACGAATTTTTTACAATCTTAATTTTAGTAGAAGTTTTGTTGCTTTTATTCTCCTTTTTTATTACCGATAAATTCAGTAAAGTGATTCGCAATTCGGGCTTTATGATTTCTACCATTATCATCAAACTTTCATTTGGCACTGAAGGAATATTGAACACCATTTTAATTGTTATTGCGGTTTTGTTTGGTGTTTTTATACTTTGGATTCACAACCAATTTGAAATTATGGAAGCCAAAAAAACCAATTCCTTTGAAGTCTAAATTAACCTATTTGCAATCCGTTTTCCACTTTTGAATCTGTAGTCAATAAAACTACATCACCCTCCGCGCCTACCGCGCCAAGTACCAAACATTCGCTCATGAAAGTGCCAATTTGCTTTTTTGGAAAATTGACCACTGCTACAATTTGTTTGTGCATTAAATCTTCTTTTTTATATCGTTGTGTAATTTGTGCCGACGATTTTAATACGCCAATGGTTTCTCCAAAATCAATTGTCAACTGATAAGCGGGTTTTCTGGCTTTAAGAAAATCATTGACCTCGATTATTGTCCCGACACACATTTTTACTTTTTCGAATGTTTCCCAATTTAATTCCATTTTACTCATAATTATGTAATATTTCTACTTAATACTGTAAATAATTTTTTGATAAAAACATCAATTTTGAAGTGCACTTTTTTTAACAAATATAAATTTTGTTTGTCGTTAAAGAAACCAAAATACTGCAAAAAAAGACATGAAAAACAACAACACAACGCCTTCATCCTCTAAAGAGTTTGTAGCACAAAACGGCACTGCTAAAAATGAATACATCACAACCGAACCCAATGTGAATTTGAGAATTCGAGATTATGGTAATGGCAAACCTGTTATTTTAATTCACGGTTGGCCTTTGTCGAACGAAATGTGGGAGTACCAAATTGAAGCGCTCGTTAACAACAACTGTCGTGTGATTGCTTATGACCGACGAGGTTTCGGAAAATCATCGCAACCATGGAACGGCTATGATTATGACACGATGACCGATGATCTAAAAACCATAATCGACGCATTGCAATTGTCCGATATCACACTGGTTGGATTTTCGATGGGTGGTGGCGAAGTAGTGTGTTACTTTAGCCGTTATGGCGGAAAAGGGGTTTCAAAAGCCATCTTGGTTTCATCAGTTACGCCCTTCTTATTAAAAACCGAAGACAACCCCGAAGGTACTCCAAAAGAAAAATTTGATGCAACCGAAGCCAAAATTAAAGATGACCGACTTGATTTTTTAGATGGTTTTGGTAAAGATTTTTTTGGTGTAAATTTTTTAAATAATCCAATCAGTTCTTCGCTATTAGACAATTACAAAATGCTGGCTTCTATGGCCTCGCCACATGCAACACTGGCTTGCGCAAAAGCGTTTTCGACAACCGATTTTCGCGAAGAAATGACCACTGTAAATGTACCAACATTAATTATTCACGGTGATGAAGACACAACGGTTCCGATTGCCATTTCGTCAAAAAAAGCGGCTGCTTTGATTCCGAATAGCCGATTAATTATATATGAAGGTGCGCCACATGGTTTATTTTTTACACACAAAGAAAAACTCAATCAGGATATGATTGAGTTTATTCATTCATAAAATTAAAAAAATAGTATTGCTAAAACCTGTAAGCAATCATAATAAAAATAGTATTTGCATGTTCCTCTTTAAAAAAAAGGTTTAAAAAATTATAATTTCATTTTTCGAATTGATTTTTATCGTAATTTGGTAGAAAAGTAATTCACACAAAATGGCTCAAACTGTTTCTGCCATGCCTCCAATAGGCACTTTGGCTCCAGAATTTGACTTAAAAGATACGAATTCTAACTACAATTATTCGTTTGAAATATTAAAAGGAAGCAAAGGCACCTTAGTAATGTTCCTTTGCAACCACTGCCCTTTTGTACTTCATGTAATCGAAGAAATAGTTATGATAGCCAACGATTATCGCGTTCAAGGTTTGGGAATAATCGCAATTTCTAGTAATGATGTGATTCAATATCCGCAAGATGCGCCCGAATTAATGACCGAATTCGCTTTCAAACACAAAATTGATTTTCCTTATTTATACGATCAAAGCCAAGATGTCGCAAAAGCTTTTGATGCCGCTTGCACGCCCGATTTTTTTCTGTTTGATGCACAAAATAAATTGTTTTATCGCGGACAATTAGACGATTCGCGTCCTGGAAATGGCATTCCTTTAAGCGGAAGCGATTTAAGAAATGCGATTGACGCAGTGATTTATAACCGAAGTTTAGCATCGCCTCAAAAACCAAGTTTGGGTTGCAACATCAAGTGGAAATAACTGACTTAAAAAACTAAAAATTATGGAAATTTATCATATTAGTGCCGAATGCTACCCGGTTGCCAAAGTTGGCGGATTGGCCGACGTTGTTGGCGCATTGCCAAAATACCAAAATCAATTAGGTCATTATGCAAAAGTAGTTGTGCCTGGTTATGACAATAAATTTACCAACGAAAATACCTTCGATACGGTGCACCAAGGACAATTAAAATTAGGTGATTTTCAGTTTTCATATTCGGTTTTAAAAGAAAAAAACAACCAATTGGGTTTCGAATTGTATTTGATTGCTATACCAGAATTGTTTGATCGTCCAAACGTTTATTCGTATGAAGATGATAGCGAACGCTTTATGGCTTTTCAAATTGCTTTTTTAAATTGGCTTACCGAAACCAATCAATATCCCGATATTTTGCATTGCCATGACCATCATACTGGCTTGATTCCGTTTATGGTGCAAAATGCTTACAATTACCAACAACTAAAATCCATACCAACCGTTTTAACCATTCACAACGGGCAATACCAAGGTCGGTTTGGGTTTGATAAATTGAATTATGTTCCCGATTTTCATCCATCAAAGATTGGTTTTTTAGAATGGGGAGGAACAATCAATCCGTTGGCTTCGGCAATAAAATGTGCATGGAAAATCACTACGGTTTCTCCGAGTTATCTTGACGAAATTAGCAATAATGCGAATGGTTTAGAAAACCTATTGCGTTACGAACGCACAAAATCATTGGGAATTTTAAACGGAATTGATACCGAAATATGGAATGCCAAAACCGATCCAATGCTCATTCATCATTTTTCGGATAAAGATTTTAAAAAAGGCAAAAATAAAAATAAGGCCTATTTGTGCGAACAGTTTGGTCTTGATATTAATAAGCCGTTGTTTACGTTTATTGGTCGTTTGGTTGGCGAAAAAGGAGCCGACTTGCTTCCTGAAATTTGTAGCACAGCCTTGTATCAAAATCCATCCGAAATTAATATTCTAATTTTGGGTTCTGGAGATACCAATGTTGAAAGCGGACTTACAAGTTTGCAACATTTTTACGGTGGAAATTATAATGTCTACATAGGCTACAACGAAAAACTAGCACATATTATTTATGCTGGAGCCGATTTTTTATTGATGCCATCGCGGGTAGAGCCTTGCGGATTGAACCAAATGTATGCCATGCGTTACGGCACGATTCCGATTGTAAGAAGAACTGGCGGTTTGCGGGATACCGTTTTGGATATTGGCGATGGCGGATTCGGAATTTGTCACGATAACGCCAGTATTTTTGATGTAAATTACTCGATAACCCGCGCAATTGATTTGTTCAATGATAACAAAAAATTTGACGAAGTCAGAAAAACAGCGATGAAAATTGACCATTCTTGGGACAAAGTCGCTACCGAATATTGCAATGTTTACCAATCTTTAAAAAACTAAAAACATGAACAAGAGCACTTTAGCCATTATCTTGGGTGGCGGACAAGGATCAAGATTAGCGCCACTTACAGAAAGTCGTTCCAAACCTGCTGTTCCAATTGCAGGAAAATACCGTTTGGTTGACATTCCGATTTCCAATTGTATCAATTCTGATATTAAAAGAATGTTTGTTTTAACGCAATTCAACTCTGCTTCGTTAAACCAACACATCAAAAACACCTATCATTTTAGTCATTTTAGTACTGCTTTTGTTGATATTTTGGCTGCCGAGCAAACACCTGAAAATCCAACTTGGTTTCAAGGAACAGCCGATGCGGTGCGCCAATGTATGCAGCATTTTATGAACCATAATTTTGATTACGCCTTGATTTTATCAGGAGATCAGTTGTATCAAATGGATTTTAACGAAATGATTCAAGCACACCATCAAAGTGGCGCAACGATTTCGATTGCTACTTTGCCAGTAAATGCTAAGGAGGCGCCTGAATTCGGAATTCTGAAAACCGATTCGGATAATTTTATTACTTCTTTTATCGAAAAACCCAAAGCCGAACTATTGCCCGAATGGACTTCGGAAGTTAGTGAAGAAATGCAAGCAGAAGGCAAACATTATTTGGCTTCGATGGGGATTTATATTTTTAATAGGGATTTATTGGTCGAATTAATGTCCAATCAAGAAACCAAAGATTTTGGAAAAGAAATTATTCCGCAAGCCATCGGAAAACAAAAAATATTAAGCTATCAATATGAAGGTTATTGGACCGACATTGGAAATATTGAATCGTTTTTTGAAGCCAATTTGGGCTTGACCGATGAGATTCCCAAATTCAACCTTTTTGATAATTCGAGTAAAATTTACACACGTGCAAGGGTTTTGCCTCCTTCAAAAATTACCGGCACTACTTCAATTGACAAATCAGTAATTGCGGAAGGTTGTATTATCAATGGCGCAACAATTTATCACTCGGTAATTGGAATCCGAAGTCGAATTGGCAAAGGATGTAGCGTTTCCAATTCGTATCTTATGGGTAACGATTTTTATCAAAATCTAGAAGAAATCAGTCACAACAGTACCAATAATATCATGAATATTGGTATAGGCGAAGGGTGCGAAATCAACAATACCATTGTTGATAAAAACTGTCGCATTGGCAATAATGTAAAATTAATTGGAGGCAATCACCTTGAAGACTGCAACACGCCACTTTATACGGTAAAAGATGGCATAATTGTAGTAAAAAAAGGAGCAGTTTTGCCCAATGGATTTACGGTTTGATGACTGTTTTTAAAATTTAAAGGACCATTAAACATTGTAGTCAGCACGAATTATAGCATTTGATTAAATGAGTGCTAGTTCGTGCTTATTTTTTACACTTAAAATTTAACTAAAAATGTAATTTCAGCCCAACCAACCATCGCGATCCAAACTTCGGTACTGAATCGCTTCGGCAATATGCGAAGCCACAACATTTTCAGAATCTTCCAAATCGGCAATGGTGCGGGCAACTTTCAAAATGCGGTCATAAGCCCGAGCCGAAAGGTTCAGTCGTTCCATAGCCGTTTTTAATAATTGCAATGAAGTAGCATCCAATTGACAATATTCTCGTATTAATTTGGTGCTCATTTGGGCATTATAATGCACGTGTTGCAATACAGAAAAACGTTCTGACTGAATATTTCTTGCTTTGGTAACCCGTTCCCGAATCGCAATACTGCTTTCGGCCTTCCTATTGTCGGATAATTTTTCAAAAGGAACAGGTGTAACTTCGATATGAATGTCTATTCGGTCCAAAAGCGGTCCTGAAATTTTGCTCAAATACCGTTGCATTTCATGTGGCGAAGAGGTAGATGGTGAATCAGGATCGTTAAAAAAACCACTCGGACTTGGGTTCATACTCGCCACTAACATAAAAGATGACGGGTAAGTAACCGTAAATTTTGCTCTTGAAATTGTAACTTCTCGGTCTTCCAAAGGTTGCCGCATGACCTCGAGTACCTCACGTTTGAACTCCGGCAGTTCGTCTAAAAACAAAACGCCATTGTGCGCCATACTAATTTCGCCAGGTTGCGGATAACTGCCGCCACCAACTAAGGCGACATTTGAAATGGTGTGGTGTGGACTTCTAAAAGGTCTTTGGTTCATTAATCCTACCTCTTTCAATTTTCCGGCTACACTGTGAATTTTAGTAGTTTCGAGTGCTTCACGCAAAGTCATTGGTGGCAAAATGCTCGGCAATCGTTTGGCCAACATGGTTTTTCCTGCGCCTGGTGGACCAATCAAAATGATGTTATGACCGCCAGCAGCTGCAATTTCCATACAACGTTTGATACTTTCTTGACCCTTCACATCCGAAAAGTCAAATTCAGGAAAATCCAGTGTTTTATTGAA
>CANKZI010000022.1 GCA_947488595.1 Flavobacteriaceae bacterium | reverse complement strand
AAAGTGGTGTTTACATCGTAAAAATCACCGAAGAAGGTAATACTGCAACAAGAAAATTGGTTATCAGATAATTGATTTAAAATAAAATATTTAAGCATCCTTAACGGGATGCTTTTTTTTGTACCAACGCGATTTCGAATTAATCAATTATAAGCTTACAACAACAATTGCATTACACTATCCGATACGGTTTTTTTGGACAAGATTGTATTTTCAAGCGTTCTTTGATCAATACGCAACGAATTTCATTTAAGTTTTGTTTGTTATCAATAAATGCAAGTCCTTTTGCTTTTGTTTTGTAATCTTCCGTCGTAATCGCAAATTGTTCCGCGTTTGTTTTGCAGTTTTCCGTTACCTTTTTGCTAGCTACCTCATGTGTTCTACCTTTTTCCGGTATCGTTCTACCGTTTACTGCGGCTGTTTTGCAAGCTTCCGGCGGCGGAAAGGATTAAAACAAATGCGGAAGCGAATAGAACACTGACGGAATGTGACAATAATTGCATATCTTAAAAGAAAATTTCTAACTTAAATTATCAATAATATAGCAACATAAGAACGCTTTAAAGCCCATAGATTGTTGTATAAGTAGTCTAAAACACCTATAAAAAAGTTGGCGTTTTTTTTCTAAGACATTAAACCAAATAATAATTATAACGCTATTCGATTATCTTTGCAAAAAAAAATTGTATCCAACAGCTGACCTATTCGCCATCGCCAACCAAAAGCAATTTGAAAAAATAGCGCTTCAGGTGTTTCGTTTTCAATACGAGCACAATCAAGTCTATCGCGCCTTTTGCGAATTGTTGAAAGTCGAAAAACAAAACGTCAAATCCATTAGCGCGATTCCGTTTTTGCCGATACAATTTTTTAAAAGCCATACCGTAATTGCAAACCAAAATCCCGTTGAAATTGTTTTCAGCAGTAGCGGTACGACAGGGGTAATTACCAGCAAGCACCATGTTACCGATGTAAATTTGTATGAGAAAAGTTACCAAAAAGCGTTTTCACAGTTTTATGGCAATATCGAAGATTATGTAGTTTTGGCATTGCTGCCCTCCTATTCAGAACGCCAAGGCGCATCGCTGATTTATATGGTCGAAGATTTGATTGCGTTATCCAAAAATGCG
Organism: Flavobacteriaceae bacterium; assembly: GCA_947488595.1. Taxonomy (GTDB): domain Bacteria; phylum Bacteroidota; class Bacteroidia; order Flavobacteriales; family Flavobacteriaceae; genus Flavobacterium. Next base: position 45,442 of record CANKZI010000022.1, on the reverse strand, counting down.
GATAGCGGTTTTTATTTGTACAATCATGACGCATTGATTGAAAAGTTAGTGACTTTAGAAAATCAAAACCAAAATGTGCTATTGATTGGCGTCACTTTTGCCTTGTTGGATTTGATTGAAAAACACCAATTCCAACTCAAAAACACGATTATCATGGAAACGGGTGGAATGAAAGGCCGCCGCCGCGAAATGATTCGCGAAGAACTGCACCAACAACTTTGCGAAGGTTTTGGCGTCAATGCGATTCATTCTGAATATGGCATGACCGAATTGCTTTCGCAGGCCTATTCGCTAGGCAACGGTATTTTTGAATGCCCGCCGTGGATGCAAGTAATGATTCGCGATACCGAAGACGCGCTGACTTATATCGAAAACGGAAAAACGGGTGGCATCAATGTGATTGATTTGGCAAACCTCAACTCCTGTTCTTTTATCGCCACGCAAGATTTGGGCAAAAAATACGACAACAATACGTTTGAAGTACTCGGTCGTTTTGACCATTCGGATGTTCGTGGTTGCAATTTGATGGTTTTGTAATAATTCAAAAAATCCCAACCGAACGATTGGGATTCATAATTCTCTTCTCAAGCAAGTTAAACAATACGAATCACAAAATAATTTTTCTTACCGCGTTGCAACAACACAAACTCGTTATTAATCAAATCTTTGGCTGTAAGCACAAAAGTTTCGGTTACTTTTTCTTTGTTTACCGCAATCGAATTTTCTGACAAAGCGCGTCGTGCTTCGCCATTCGACTTTAAAAATCCTGTTTTTTCGTTCAAAACAGCGACAATATCGATTCCGTTTTCGATAACACTTCGCGGCATTTCAGCTTGTGGAACACCGTCAAAAACCGCCAGAAAAGTAGCAGTATCTAACGCTTTCAAATCTTCGGAAGTGGCATTTCCGAACAAAATCGCCGATGCTTTAATCGCTTTTTCCAATTCGGCTTCCGAGTGCACAAAAACAGTTACTTCGTCGGCCAATTTGCGCTGCAATAATCGCAAATGCGGCTCGGTTTTGTGCGTTTCAATTAAAGTATTAATGGTGTCTTCTTCTAAAAAAGTAAAAATTTTGATGTATTTTTCGGCATCCACATCGGTCGTATTCAACCAAAATTGATAAAATTGATACACCGAAGTTTTATCGGCGTCAAGCCAAATATTACCACTTTCACTTTTTCCAAACTTGGAACCGTCGGCTTTGGTAATCAACGGGCAAGTCATGGCATATGCTTTCGCCACTTCATTGGTATTGGTATTCATTCGGCGCACCAATTCGGTTCCCGTAGTAATATTGCCCCATTGGTCGGAACCACCCATTTGCAAAACACAATTGTAATGTTTGTGCAAATGATAAAAATCGTAGCCTTGTATCAATTGGTAGGTAAATTCGGTAAACGACATCCCTTCGCCCTCGCCTTCCAAACGTTTTTTAACCGAATCTTTGGCCATCATATAATTGACCGTGATGCGTTTTCCTACCTCACGAGCAAAATCGATAAACGTAAAAGTTTTCATCCAATCATAATTGTTAACCAAAATCGGTGCGTTTTTAGCCGTTGAATTAAAATCCAAAAACCGAGACAAAACGCGTTTTATTCCAGCAACATTATGATTCAAAGTCGCTTCGTCTAACAAATTTCTTTCGTCTGACTTTCCAGAAGGATCGCCAATCATTCCGGTTGCACCACCAACGAGCGCAATGGGTTTATGACCAAATTTTTCTAAATGTACCAACAAAATAATCGGAACCAAGCTACCAATATGCAACGAATCTGAAGTCGGATCAAACCCTATATACGTCGTTGTCATTTCTTTTAAAAGTTGCTCTTCGGTTCCTGGCATGATATCGTGAACCAAGCCACGCCATTGCAATGCTGCTACTAGATTTTCCATCGTAAAAAATAAATTTGGTCAAAGATAACTTTAATTCGGCAATTTGAAAATGTGAAAATACGTGAATTTGTAAGTTGTAATTTGTAAATTCGCAATATGGTATTAGTCACTGGCGGAACTGGATTTATTGGCGCACATTTGCTGCTTCATTTGTTGAAAAACGGAGACAATGTGCGTGCCATTTATCGCAATCGTGAAGCAATAAACAAAACTAAAAAACTGTTTTTACTTTATGAAGAAGCAAGTTTGTTCGAAAAAATCGAATGGGTCGAAGCTGACATTACCGATATTCCGTCACTGACAGTCGCCTTTCAAGAGGTTCAATATGTTTACCATTGCGCTGCTTTGGTTTCGTTTGATCCAAAAGATGAAAACAAATTGCGGAAAATCAATATTGAAGGCACTGCCAATATGATTAATTTTTCTTTAGCCAATAATATTGAAAAATTTTGTTATGTGAGTTCAATTGCGGCTTTAGGCGATGTTTTGCCCAACGAAAAGTACATCACTGAAGACAGCGAATGGAATCCAGAAAATGCTCATAATGATTATGCTATTTCAAAATATGGTGCCGAAATAGAAGTTTGGCGGGGTCAACAAGAAGGGTTGTCGATTATTATTGTCAATCCGGGAGTGGTTTTGGGGCCAGGTTTTTTTAATGATGGAAGTGGTTTGTTTTTTTCGAATATGGACAAAGGTTTTTCATTTTATACCAAAGGAACGACAGGTTTTGTTGGCGTTGACGATGTCGTAAAAATTATGTTTGATTTGATGAAAAGTAGCGTTGAAGGAGAACGGTTTACTTTGGTGAGCGAAAACGTTTCGTTTGAAACAGTGCTAAAAACAATTGCCCAAAACTTAAACAAAAAAGCACCTTCCGTCTATGCTAAGCGCTGGATGACCGAAATGGCTTGGCGTTGCGATTGGTTGGTTTCGCATTTGTTTTTCATGAAGTCAAAAATTACCAAAGCGATGTCAAAATCAATGCATGCTACAGATTTATATGCCAATGAGAAAATAAAAAACTTGGTTGGTTTTGACTTTCTTCCGATTGATGAAGTAATAAAAAACACGGCTGTTCATTTCAAAAAAGGCAATCCTGAATGATTGCTTATTTTTTCGAAGGCAACTTATTAAGCATTTTGTTTTTTAATTGTGCTATTGAATCAATTACTGTTTTGTTATTTTCTATTCGCTTGCCGACTCTTTCGTACATTTTTGAATAATTGTTGATGTCGGATGCATAATAACGGTCACTTTGATCAAACTGAAGGCTGTCAATTTTATGTCTTTTATAAATGTAAGTCGCCTGATTGATTTTTCTGTGTACTAAAGATTGAGGATTGGAGGATTTTATTGCTTCAAGTAAAGCAAAGTCGTAGATAATATCGACCATTTTATCTTCTTCAATAAGATTATCGGGCTTTTGAACCACCGATTGGTTACAAGCTGCAAAAAGCGTTATGGTCAAAAAAAACAAGATAAAGTACTTCATTATTTTATTTTTATCGGTCAAACAACAAACGTTCTCCGCATTGTATGTCTTTGACCTTAAAGTTATTATAAACCAATTGTCCGTTAACAAAGGTATGCGTAATTCTTGATTTAAAACTAAAACCTTCAAAAGGCGACCAACCACATTTGGCTAGAATATTTTCTTTTTTAACACTCCATGGCAAACCGGTATTGATGATAACCAAATCGGCATAATAGCCCACTTTAATAAAACCTCTCTTTTCTATTTTAAAAATCTTGGCTGGATTGTGTGCCATTTTTTCGACAATTTTTTCTATCGAAATTTTACCTTGATGGTACCCTTCAAACATGGCTACAACGGCATGTTGCACCAATGGTCCTCCCGAAGGTGCGTTCAGATAAGATTGTTGTTTTTCTTCTAAAGTATGAGGCGCATGATCGGTGGCAATAACATCGATGCGGTCATCGAGCAAGGCTTCCCACAAAACTTTGCGGTCATTTTCGGTTTTTACCGCTGGATTCCATTTAATCAAATTGCCTTTTGTAGCATAATCATCATTGGTAAACCACAAGTGATGGATGCAAACTTCGGCAGTAATTTTTTTGTCTTCTAACGGAATTTTATTAGTAAATAATTCCATTTCCTTGGCTGTCGAGAGGTGAAAAACATGCAACCTTGCCCCAGTCTTTTTTGCCAACGCAATCGCTTTTGAAGACGAAATATAACAGGCTTCTTCACTGCGAATCAAATGGTGTTTGGTTACCGGAATGGCATCGCCGTATTCTTGCTTGTATTTTTCGAGATTGCTCTTGATGGAGGCTTCGTCTTCACAATGCACTGCGATAAGCATCGGCGTACTCGAAAATATTTTTTCTAAAACGGCTTCATCATCAACCAACATATTACCAGTTGAAGAACCTAAAAATAATTTTATTCCAGCAACATTTTTGGGATTTGTTTTTAAAATCTCCTCCAAATTGTTGTTGGTTCCACCCATCATAAACGAATAGTTAGCGTAGGATTTTTCGGCAGCAATTTGGTATTTTTGTTCTAATAACTCTTGAGTGACCGCATTTGGAATTGTATTGGGTTGCTCAATAAAAGAAGTTATTCCGCCAGCAACGGCCGCTCTTGATTCGGAGGCAATGTCGCCTTTGTGTGTCAATCCGGGTTCTCTAAAGTGCACTTGGTCATCAATTGCGCCAGGGATGAGATAATTGCCATCGGCATTGATGATTGTTGTTGCACCCGATTTTGCACTAATACTTTCGGCGATTTCAACAATAAATTGATCTTCTATTAAAACGTCACCTTCAAAAATGACCCCTTCGTTGACAATTTTGGCATTCTTGATCAAAATCCTTTTCATGCACTCTTTTGCTTATAATCTATTAAAAAACTTTTTTATTCGTAACGAAATCACTCCAAATACCGCTTCTTTAATTATGGAGCTGCTCATTTTTGACTGTCCTTTTGCACGATCTGTAAAAATGATTGGCACTTCGACAATATTGAAATTTTTGGCATAAGTTCTGTACTTCATTTCAATCTGAAACGCATAACCGATGAACTTTATTTTATCCAAATTAATGCTTTCTAAAACTTCTTTTTTATAACACATGAAACCTGCAGTCGCATCATGAATTTTCATTCCGGTAATCATTCGCACATAAACTGAAGCAAGATAAGACAATAAAACACGACTTAAAGGCCAGTTTACAACGTTTACTCCAGTTACATAACGGGAACCAATGGCTACATCGGCGTGACCAAAATGACAACAATCGTACAACTTTTCTAAATCATTGGGATTGTGTGAAAAATCGGCATCCATTTCAAAAATATAATTGTACTTATTGGCCAACGCCCATCTAAAACCATGAACGTAGGCGGTTCCTAGGCCTGATTTTTTATCTCTTGATTCTAAAAAAAGTTGGTTTGGAAACTCGTTTTGGAGTTGGACCACTTTTGCCGCTGTTTTATCAGGAGAATTGTCGTCGACAATGAGAATGTGAAACGGCTTGTGTAGCGATAACACCGTTCTAATAATGGTTTCGATATTTTCAATTTCGTTATAGGTTGGAATTATAACAATACCGTCGTTCATACATTTTTTATTTCTTGGCAAAAATAAACTTTTTATGATTGCCGAATCTTAATTAATATATAATAAATCAAACAAATAAAAAATTAGTAATTTTGCGCAATGATAATGGAAATTTCATTTCAAGAACGCATTATAGAAAACAAAGATTGGGCAACGGTTTTGTTTGTGATTTGTTTTGTTTTAATTGCAATTATCAAGTCGGTTTTTGAGAATCGCTTCGGCGATTTTTTAAAACTGATTTACTCCGATAAGTACATTAAGATATACAAAGACAGCTCTAATTTAATGAGTTGGTTTACAATTGCTTTGTTTTTAGTTCAATTAATTTCATTGGCTTTTTTTATACAATTACTTCTTCATTATTTTGGCTATGTTTCAAAAAGTGATTGGCTGATGTACATCCAAATCGTCACATTATTGGGAGTTTTTATTTTATCAAAATATTTGGTCGAAAAGATCATTGCTACTTCATTTAACATTGAGGAAACATTAGAACAATTCAATTTACAAAAAGTTAGCTATCGCACGTATTTGGGTTTGTTGCTTTTGCCAGTCAACATAATAATGTTTTACAACGATTTTATTCCGATAACGGCAATTTATTTTATAATTGCTGCGATTTTAATAATAAATCTGTTAACATACCTCAATTCTTTAAAAATATATCAAAATTTAATATTCGGCAAGTTGTTTTATTTTATTTTGTATCTTTGCGCACTTGAAATAGCACCTTACTATTTTTTGTATTATTGGTTTACAAGAAGTTAGCATTTAGAAAATAGCAATTATGAAAGTGAAAACAATTTTGGTGTCACAACCTGAGCCTAAAGTAGAAAATTCACCTTACTTTGAACTTCAACAGAAGCATAAAGTAAAAATTGATTTCAGACCTTTTATACACGTTGAAGGTGTTAATGCGAAAGATGTTAGACTTCAAAAAATTGATCTCAACAACTATACCGCGATTATTTTAACAAGTAAAAATTCAGTGGATCATTTTTTTAGAGTGGCGGAAGAGATGCGCTACAAAATCCCAGAAGCATTGAAGTATTTTTGCCAATCAGAAGCGATTGCGTTTTATCTTCAAAAATATGTAGTGTACAGAAAACGCAAGATTTATGTCGGACAAAAAGATTTTATCGACATGTCGCCATTGATTAAAAAATACAAAGAAGAGAAGTTTTTGTTGCCCGCCTCTGACCAACTTAACGCCGATGCGCCACAAACGCTTAACAATTTGAAAGTCGATTGGACACAAGCAACTTTTTATAAAACTGTAATGAGTGATTTGTCGGATTTGGCGGATGTTTATTATGATGTTTTGGCTTTTTTTAGTCCAACTGGAATCAAATCATTGTTTATGAATTTCCCGGATTTCGAACAAAACAATACCCGAATTGCCGTTTTTGGAAGTACAACACAAAAAGAGGCCTTGGACCACGGATTGCGTGTTGACATTATGGCGCCATCGCCTGAAGCACCCTCAATGACAATGGCATTAGAAAAATATATCGCAAAAGCCAACAAGGAAACCAAAGAAAAATAAAACTGCAAATTACTATATAAAAAAGTGCCGCGTTATCAGTAACGCGGCACTTTTTATTTGAAACAATAACAGTTTTACACTAAAGGACCACCAGCCATAATTTCGGCATTGGCAAATTGTGCAAATTGTTCGAAATTGGCTTTGAATTTTTGTGCCAATTCGACTGCTTTAACATCGTATAAATCTTTGTCAGCCCAAGTATTTCTTGGATTTAAAATCTCGGTTGGTACATTCGGACAAAATTGCGGTTTGGCAATACCAAAGACTTTATGATCTACATAAGCTACATTATCCAACTCTCCGTTGAGTGCTGCGGTAATCATTTCGCGTGTGTATTTTAATTTCATTCGACTTCCAATGCCATAAGGACCACCGGTCCATCCGGTGTTGATTAACCAAACTTTTACATTGGCGTCTTTCATTTTTTTGCTCAACATTTCGGCGTATCGCGTTGGATGTAAAGGCATAAATGGCGCGCCAAAACATGCAGAAAAATTGGGTTGTGGCTCAGTAACACCCGCTTCTGTTCCAGCGACTTTTGCTGTATAACCTGAAATGAAATGATAAGCGGCTTGCCCAGGTGTAAGTTTCGAAATTGGAGGTAAAATTCCAAATGAATCTGCTGTAAGGAAAAATATATTTTTTGGATTATTGCCTATTGATCTCGGCTGAATATTATCAATATGATAAATTGGATAACTTACTCTAGTATTCGGAGTAATAGAAACATCATCATAATCAACCTCATTAGTGCCTTTTTTAAAGACTATATTTTCAAGAATCGCGCCTTTTTTTATCGCTCTAAAGATGTCAGGCTCATTTTCTTCGGTAAGATTAATTACTTTCGCATAGCACCCACCTTCAAAATTAAAAACAGTATTTTCACTTGTCCATCCATGTTCATCATCGCCAATTAATTTTCTTTTAGGATCGGCAGATAAAGTTGTTTTTCCTGTCCCAGATAGTCCGAAGAATATGGCAGTGTCACCATCTTCACCAACATTAGCACTACAATGCATTGGCAAAGCGTTTTTATCAACAGGTAGGATGAAATTCAATGCAGAAAAAATTCCCTTTTTCATCTCGCCTGTATATCCGGTTCCGCCAATTAAAGCAATCTTTCGTGTAAAATCTAAAATCGCAAAATTAGGTTGTCTTGTACCATCAGTTTCGGGATTGGCTTTAAAACCTGGCGCACAAATCACATGCCAATCGGGCATAAAATTATCCAGTTCGTGGGCTTCTGGTCGCAAAAACATATTGTAACAAAATAGATTAGACCAAGCGGTTTCGGTAATTACCCTAAGATTCAAACGATAATTATTATCGGCACACACATAACTTTCTCTTACAAAAACAGCTTTGTTGGAGAGATAATCTACCACTTTATCATAAAGCTTGTCGAAATTTTCTGTTGAAAAAGGAATGTTCACTTTTCCCCACCAAACTTGTTCGTCGGTAATTGCATCTTTAACAATAAAACGATCTAAAGGAGAACGTCCTGTAAATTCGCCAGTATTGATTGCCAAAGCACCTGTCGAAGCGTCAATTCCTTGTCCTGTTTGAATCGTAATGTCATGCAATTCATCTGGTGATAGTTGGTAATGAACCGTAGCATTTTTTATTCCCAAATCCACCAACGAAATCGATTTCGTACTTAAAGCATTATTATCCATAAATTTTGATGTTGAGTTGATATTTTCAAAGTGCAAAAGTAAAAATTAAAATTTACAACGTTGTAGTAAATTCAAAAAATTATGATTATTTTTTTAAAATATTGACAAATAACCAAAACCAAGCCCCTAATAATAACAATCCTCCAATTGGAGTTATTGGTCCAAGAAATTTAAAATTTAATCCTGTAGCAGTACTTGTGGTCAATAAAAAAATTGATCCCGAGAATAAAATCGTTCCAAATAAAGTCAGATAATAAATTGGCGTTTTTTGCTCTGGTATTAGCAGTTGTGTAGTGCCTAAATACAATAAAAACAAAGCATGGTACATCAAATATTTTACACCTATTTCAAACGAAGAAAGTTGGGCTTCATTAAGTACTTTTTTTAAAGCATGTGCGCCAAAAGCTCCTAAAACAATGGCAAAAAAACCGAAAAGAACAGCGGTAAGTATAATTTTCTTTTCCATAATTTATTTTTTTTCACAAAAGTAACGAAAGGAGTTTGATTTTATTCGATAAAAATATTTTCAGAAAAAAATATAACATTTCATTACTTTTGTGGCATATTTTTACAAAAAACCAAAATGAGACATATACTGATTATTGGAGCTGGACGCTCTGCCTCTTCATTGATTAAATACCTTTTAAGCAAATCAGTACAAGAAAACCTGCACTTGACCATTGGTGATTTGTCGGTTGAATTGGCCGAAAGAAAAACCAATAATCACCCTAATGCAACGGCGATTGTTTTTGATATTTTTGATGAAAAACAACGCAAAGCAGAAATTCAAAAAGCCAATATTGTCATCTCGATGTTACCAGCCCATTTGCATTTTGAAGTCGCTAAAGATTGTATTACTTTTAAAAAACACCTCGTCACGGCTTCCTACATTAGCGAAGCGATGCAAGGACTTGATGCTGCAGCAAAAGCAAACAATCTCGTTTTTATGAACGAAATCGGACTTGACCCTGGCATCGACCACATGAGCGCCATGAAAGTCATTGATGCCATTCGCGAAAAAGGCGGAAAAATGATTCTGTTCGAATCATTTTGTGGCGGGTTGGTTGCTCCTGAATCTGATAATAACTTATGGAATTATAAATTCACTTGGGCGCCACGCAATGTAGTTTTGGCAGGACAAGGCGGCGCAGCAAAATTCATTCAAGAAGGCACTTACAAATACATTCCGTATCACAAATTGTTCCGACGTACTGAGTTTTTAGAAGTCGAAGGGTATGGCAGATTTGAAGGGTATGCCAACCGCGATTCACTAAAATACAGAAGTGTTTATGGTTTAGATGATGTATTGACATTGTACCGTGGTACCATCCGTCGCGTAGGTTATTCACGGGCATGGAATATGTTTGTACAACTCGGTATGACTGATGATACTTATATAATTGACAATTCGGATACAATCAGTTACCGCGATTTTACCAATCTTTTTTTGCCCTACCATCCAACGGATTCTGTTGAAATAAAATTGCGCTTGGCACTTGGCATTGAGCAAGATGACATCATGTGGGACAAACTTTTGGAGCTCGATATTTTTAATGCAAGAAAAAATGTCGGACTCAAAAATGCCACTCCTGCACAAATTCTCGAAAAAATTCTTACCGACAATTGGACACTGCAGCCCGATGACAAAGACATGATTGTGATGTACCATAAATTTGGCTACGAAATCAATGGCGAACAAAAACAAATCGATGCAAAAATGGTTTGCATTGGCGAAGACCAAACCTATACCGCGATGGCAAAAACCGTTGGCCTTCCGGTTGCTATGGCGACCTTGCAAATACTTAATGGAAATATTACCACGCCAGGCGTGCAATTACCTATAAATAAAGAGGTTTATCTTCCAATTTTGAAAGAACTCGAAGATTATGGTGTTGTTTTTTATGAAAAAGAAATGCCTTATACGGGTTACAATCCTGATAAGGTTTAGTTTGAAAACATGGAAGTTTCTAATTATCGCATTTTCTGCTTGACCATTTTAAAATCAAAACAAATTAATTACTTTTGGTTAAAATTTGATGGCTATGAAAACAAATTCCTTGCAAATAGAAATCGACGGCATCGACAAAGAAATACTGCGCAGCCTTATGGATGATGCGCGCAAACCCATCTTACAAATTGCTAATAAAATAGGTATTTCGGGTGCAGCAATTCACCAACGTTTGCGAAAGTTAGATCAATCGGGTGTAATTTCGGGTTCTAAATTCACAGTGTCTAATAAAGTTTTAGGCTACAGCACCATGGCATTTGTGGGCATTTATCTTGAAAAAGCTGCTAAGAATTTAGAAACAGTAAAAGAACTCAAAAAAATTCCGGAAGTTTTAGAGTGCCATTATACTACCGGCAATTGGTCCATATTAATAAAGATTATTTGTCGTGACAACGCCCATTTGATGCAACTGCTCAATACAAAAATTCAAGCCATTGAAGGCGTTTCAAGAACAGAAACCTTTATTTCATTAGACCAACAGATAGAAAGGCAAATTCAGTTGTAGGTGCTGGGTTTCGGTTTTGGGTTTTGGGAACAAAAAATCCGTCTCTTTCGAAACGGATTGTATTTGACGTGATATTTTACTTAATCTCTGGAACCACCAAAAACCCTGAATGCCCAATATAAAAGTGATGCTAAAGCACCGATTGCAGCTACCAAATAAGTTCTTGCTGCCCATTTCAAGGCATCTTCGGCGCCTGCATATTCTTGTTGGCTCAACATGTTTTTGTTTTTCAACCAAGCCAATGCACGGTTACTGGCGTCATATTCTACTGGAAGTGTAATAAAACTAAAGGCTGTTGCCAATGCCATTAAACCCAATCCCGCAATGGCAATATAATAACCGCCACCAACACCCGAAGCAGCGCCCAAAATCAAACCGCCAATGACCAACCATTGTGATGCTCCCGAAGCAATATTTACAACAGGTACCAAAGTCGAACGCATCGTTAGCCATTGATAAGCGGTAGCATGTTGTACTGCATGACCACATTCGTGTGCCGCTACGGCGGCGGCTGCTGCATTACGTTCGTTATAAACTGCCTCACTCAAGTTGACCGTTTTGTCTGCTGGATTGTAGTGATCGGTCAATCTTCCTGGTGTCGAAATCACTCTTACGTCTCGAATTCCGTGATCAGAAAGCATTTTTTCGGCTATTTCGGCACCCGACATGCCGTTGCGCAAACCGACTTTAGAATAGGTTTCAAATTTGCTTTTTAGTTTGGCGCTTACAGCCCAACTTAACAAAGCAATCGCCGCAATGATAATGATATAAGTAATGTCCATTTTTTTTATTATTTTTTATTGATTCAGATATAACAAATTATAAGCCAAAATAAGAAAATGCCATTTTGACACATTTGGCCAACGAATGAAACGTTTTAACGAAGATTAGAAAAAAATTTCGACACTTGTAATATTTAATACCTCACTTTTATTCCGCATTGTGTTTTGAAGTTATAAAAATATTTGCCACGAATTCACCAATTTTTGAAAATTTATTGCCTACGATGCGTTAAAAATGAACTTTCACGAATCTGCATATTCAGGTATTTTTTAATGCGTTGGTCCTTTTTTTAAACTATAATACTGATTTGATTACCTCTATTGCGCCTTTATGAAATTGTCCGGAAAGACAAAAAAAGTGATCAACGTTTTTTATCCTACTAGATTAATTACTTTTCCGGGTACAATAATGACTTTGTTGGGCGTTCTGCCTTCGAGTTGTTTGATTGTACGCGCATCGTTCATGATGATTTCCTGAATTTCTGGCACTGTTAAATTTAAAGGAAGCTCGATTGTAAAACGCATTTTTCCGTTGAAAGACACCGGATATTCTTTGCTGCTTTCGACCAAATGATCGGGATTGAATTTTGGAAATGGCGCTTCGGAAATGCTTTGTTGGTGACCGAGTTTTTCCCATAGTTCTTCGGCGATGTGAGGCGCATAAGGCGAAATCAAAATCACTAACGGCTCTAAAACCGAACGTTCATGACATTTTAGCGCAGTGAGTTCGTTGACTGCAATCATAAATTGGCTAACCGAGGTGTTGAACGAAAAACCTTCGATGTCTTCATGGACTTTTTTGATGGTTTTGTGCAAGATTTTTAATGCTTCTGGGCTGGCTGGACTGGCATTGACAATCAACCCACTTTCGTCAAAATAGAGTTTCCATAATTTTTTTAGAAAACCAAAAACGCCCGAAATTCCTGCAGTGTTCCAGGGTTTAGCTTGTTCCAACGGCCCCAAAAACATTTCGTACAAACGTAAGGTATCGGCTCCGTATTCTTCACAAATGTTGTCTGGGTTAACTACATTATACCATCGTTTTGACATTTTTTCTACTTCACGACCAACGTAAAACTTTCCCTTGTCAGAAATAAATTCAGCATCCTTAAATTGAGGTTGCCATTCTCTTAATTTCTCTAAATCAACTTCATTAGAAGCATTCACAAGACTTACATCTATATGAAGAACTTCTGTTTCATATTCATTTTTAAGATTTTTAGAAACATATTTGTTGGTTCCTGAAATTCTATAAACCAACGCACTCATCCCCAAAATCATTCCCTGATTGATCAGTTTTTTGAAAGGTTCGTCTTGTGAAACAAAACCACGGTCTTTTAGAAACTTGTTCCAAAAACGGGCATACAACAAATGGCCTGTAGCATGCTCGCTACCGCCAATATACAAATCGACATTCTGCCAATAGGCTTCGTTTTCTTTTGATACAAATTCATTTTCGTTGTGCGCGTCCATATAACGCAACCAATACCAAGAGCTCCCTGCCCAGCCTGGCATGGTGTTCAACTCTAAAGGAAAAACAGTCACGTCATTAATCAATTGATTATTAACTACTTTACATTGGACACTATCCCAAGCCCATTCCGTCGCATTGCCCAAAGGTGGTTGTCCGTCTTCGGTAGGCAAATATTTTTCGACTTCGGGAAGGCGAATTGGTAAGTACTGCACATCGATCATTTGTGGAAATCCGTTAACATAATACACCGGAAACGGCTCACCCCAATAGCGTTGTCGCGAAAAAACGGCATCGCGTAAACGGTAATTTGTTTTGCCTGCGCCTTGTTCCAATTTTTCGAGTGAATCGATGACCGCTGCTGTAGCTTCTTTGTAGTTCATTCCGTCAAGGAAGTCAGAATTGGTAAGGACTACGTTGTCTTTTGACCCATAAGCCTGCTCTGAAATATCGACATTGGCGAAAATATTTTTTATGTTAGGCATGCCTTTTTGTCCTTTAAAGTGGTTCGCGAAAGCATAATCGCGTTCGTCGCCACAAGGCACTGCCATTACGGCACCGGTACCGTAACCGGCCAAAACATAATCGCCAATCCACACCGGAATCGGTTCTTTGGTAAAAGGATGTTCGGCAAAGGCACCTGTGAAAACGCCCGAAATGGTTTTTACATCGGCCATCCGCTCGCGCTCGCTGCGCTTTGCTGTGGCTTGTATATAGGCATCGACAGCTGCTTTTTGCTCAGACGTGGTAATCTTAGCAACCAAATCATGCTCGGGTGCCAAAGTCATAAATGTGGCGCCAAAAATAGTGTCGGGACGTGTTGTAAAAACTGTGATTTTATGGCCATTGGTATCATCACCAGATAGTATAAAATCGAGAATATCTTCTTCTGCTTCGGCGTCTTTGACTTTGAAAGTAACCAAAGCACCAACCGATTTTCCGATCCAATTTTCTTGCGCGTCTTTGAGTGATTGTGTCCAATCGATGGTTTTTAAGTCGGTAAGCAAACGCTCAGCATAGGCAGAAATGCGCATGCTCCATTGGGTCATTTTTTTACGGATTACAGGATAACCGCCACGTTCAGAAACGCCATTGACAATTTCGTCGTTGGCCAAAACGGTGCCCAACCCGGGACACCAATTGACTTCGGTTTCGGCGAGATAAGTCAATCTGTATTTTAAAAGTATTTTTTGTTGTTCTTCAGACGAATAACTGTTCCATTCTGCCGCCGTAAAAACAGCAACATCGTCATCGCAAGCCACTTCGACCATCGCATTGCCTTGCTCTTCAAATACTTTGACCAAATCGGATACAGGAAAAGCTTGTCCTTCCTTTTTGCAATACCAAGAGTCAAACAGTTGGATAAAAATCCACTGTGTCCACTTGTAATAATCGGCGTTTGATGTACGTACTTCGCGACTCCAATCGAACGAAAAACCAATTTTATCGAGTTGTTCTCGGTAGCGCGCAATGTTTTCTTTAGTAGTTTTATCAGGATGCTGACCGGTTTGTATGGCATATTGCTCGGCAGGAAGTCCAAAACTATCATAACCTTGTGGGTGCAAAACATTGAACCCTTTGTGGCGTTTGTATCGAGCATAAATATCAGAAGCGATATAACCCAAAGGATGCCCCACGTGCAAACCAGCACCTGAAGGATATGGAAACATATCCAAAACATAATATTTTGGTTTTTCAGAAGTGTTGGAGGCAGCAAAAGTTTGGTTTTCGGCCCAATAGTGTTGCCATTTGGCTTCGATTTCGTTTGGATTGTATTTCATTTGGGTTCTAGGTTCAGAATGTTTGGTGTTCGGTGTTGGACACTGAAAACTTTTTTATTATGGTTTATAACACAAAAAGATGTTATCGTCTAGCCCCGATTGCAGCGGAAATCCTTTTTGTTTTTGCTTAAAAAAACAAAAAGATTGTAGCGCAAAGCGGGACAAAATGTTGTTAAAAGCAATAAATTACTGCTACAAAAACAAACTTATACGAAAAAAATCGATTCGCGACAGCAAATTTACATTTATTGTACGAAAGTCAAAACTTTGAGCGTTATAAACTATGATTAAACAAATTCTTTGTTATTTTTACCGAATAATTATAGTAACTATGAGTTCTTCTTTCGATAAATTTCAGAAACGCCGCTTGCTGACTTCCTATTTTTCGGTGGTCTTGAGTGTTTTTCTAGTACTTTTTTTATTGGGAATTTTGGGTTTGTTTGTCTTGAATTCGAAAAAACTTTCTGACGATTTTAAAGAGGAGATTGCAATGACTGTTTTCTTTAAAAATGAAGCTAACGATAGTGTGATTAATGCTTTTAAAGCCGAATTAACTGCGGCACGTTTTGTGAAAAAGAGCGTTTATGTTACTAAAGAAGCAGCAGCAAAAATGCACACGGATGTAATTGGAGAAGATTTTATGACCTTTTTGGGCGCAAACCCATTGCAAAATTCGTTTGATATTAATTTGAAAGCCGACTATATTGTTAACGATAGCATTGCTAAAATTGAAGATCGTTTACGAAAAAACGAAATGGTTTCAGACATTGTTTATGACAAGCAATTGGTCAATTTGGTTAATGATAACATACAAAAAGTGAGCCTATGGATTTTGATTATCAGCGGATTTTTGGCGTTGGTAGCGGTTTTGCTGATCAACAGTTCGATGCGATTGTCTATATATTCTAACCGATTTATCATAAAAACAATGCAAATGGTGGGTGCAACAAAATCGTTTATTAGAAAACCGTTTATTTGGCGTAGTGTTAAATTGGGTATAATTGGTTCGGTTTTGGCAGTGTTGGCTTTAATTGGCGTGTTGGTTTATATTGATACGAATTTTCCTGATTTGGGAATTATGGAAGCGCCAGTAATGATTGGTTTAGTCTTGTTTGGCGTCATTGTTTTGGGAATTTTGATTACTTGGATTAGTACGTTTTTTGCCACTCAGCGGTTCTTGAATTTGAGAACGGATGATTTATACTAACGCTAACTTTTAGGAATAATTAGTTTAAAAAATAAAAAAATGGAAAACAAACAACAAGAATTTCTTTTTGAAAAAGTCAATTACAAGATTTTATTAATCGGCATTGGCGTTATTGCTTTGGGATTTATTTTAATGGCTGGTGGTGGTAGCGACGACCCAAAAGTGTTTAGCAATGCGGTGTTCAATTTCAGAAGAATTCGGTTGGCTCCAACATTGGTTTTGATTGGTTTTGGAATTACCGTTTATTCGATTTTAAAAAAAGCTAAAAAATAATTAATTAGATAATGGGATAATGAAATCAATTAGATAATTATTGAATTTATAGGTTTAAGTAATCGCATTTTTTTATTCTAATTATCTAATTGACACATTACCCAATTGAACCTAACCACCTTTTCAATTTATGAATTATATACAAGCCATTGTTCTTGCAATTATTGAAGGTTTAACCGAGTTTTTGCCTGTTTCTTCTACTGGACACATGATTATTGCTTCGTCCTTTTTTGGTATCGCACAAGAAGATTTTACCAAATTATTTACTATTGTAATCCAACTTGGCGCCATACTTTCGGTAGTGGTTTTGTATTTCAAAAGATTTTTTCAAAGTATTGATTTCTATCTTAAATTATTAGTTGCTTTTGTTCCAGCCGTCGTTTTGGGATTGCTCTTGAGTGATTTAATCGATGGTTTGCTAGAAAATCCAATAACAGTAGCCATTTCGCTCGTTATTGGTGGTCTAATTTTGTTAAAAGTCGACGCTTGGTTCAAAGGTAGCGAAGCCACCGAAGTTACCTACTTAACAGCTTTCAAAATCGGATTGTTCCAATGTTTGGCAATGATTCCAGGTGTTTCCAGAAGCGGCGCCAGTATTGTTGGTGGAATGTCACAAAAATTATCACGAACAAGTGCTGCCGAATTCTCCTTTTTTTTAGCCGTTCCGACCATGCTTGGTGCTACAGTAAAAAAATGCTACGATTATTACAAAGCCGGTTTTGTATTGAGCGACGAGCAAGTCAACTTATTGATAATTGGCAATGTCGTTGGTTTTGTAGTAGCGCTTTTAGCAATAAAAACGTTTATCGGATTTTTGAGCAAAAATGGTTTTAAAGTTTTTGGTTATTACCGAATAATTGCAGGTATTGCGCTCTTGCTCATTCATTTTTTTATCCATCCATTGACGATACTATAATGACAGCCGACGAAGTTCAAAACGGACAAGTGATTTTGATTGACAAACCTTTGCATTGGACTTCATTTCAAGCGGTCAATAAAATGAAATGGCTGTTGAAACGACATTTAGATTTAAAAAAAATAAAAATTGGTCACGCAGGTACGCTAGATCCTTTGGCGAGTGGCTTATTGTTGGTTTGTACCGGTAAGTTTACCAAGCGCATTGCAGAACTACAAGGCCAAGCCAAAGCATACACAGGCACTTTTTTTATAGGCGCAACCACACCATCTTATGATTTGGAAACCGAAATTGATCAAACTTATCCGACTTCGCATATAGATTCAGATTTAATTCAAAAAACTACCCAACAATTTATTGGCGAAATTGACCAAAAACCACCCATTTTTTCTGCCATTAAAAAAGATGGCATTCGCTTGTACGAACACGCCCGAGCAGGAGATATAGTTGAAATTGCATTCAGAAAAACAACGGTTCATGAGTTTGAAATTACACGAATTGCTTTGCCCGAAATCGATTTTAGAATCGTTTGTAGCAAAGGTACTTATATTCGGTCGTTGGCATTTGATTTCGGAAAAGCCCTGACTTCAGGTGCGCATTTGACCGTTTTACGAAGGACAAAAATTGGCGATTATGCTATTGAGAATTCGATTTCATTAGTAACTTTTGAAAATACTTTGGCACAAAATAGTGTTTCAAAGGACTTGATAGAATAGTGTTTTTACAACTGATAAAAAAAATTTGCTATTTAATTTAAAATCAGCCCATGTTTGCTTTCAAAAAATTTTCGGTAAATCAGGACAAAACAGCGATGAAAATTGGTACTGATGGTGTTTTGCTAGGCGCTTGGTGCCCTATTAATAACCGTCCAAACTCGATTTTAGATATCGGAACAGGCACTGGAATCATTGCTTTAATGTTGGCGCAAAGAACCGAGGCACAACAAATAGACGCTTTAGAAATTGAAGAAAACGCTTATGAACAGGCTGTTGACAATTTTGAAAATTCACCTTGGAGCGACAGACTGTTTTGTTTTCATGCTGGCTTAGATGAGTTTGTGGACGATCCCGAGGACGAGTATGACTTAATTGTTTCCAATCCGCCATTTTATGTTGAAGATTATAAAACAAATGATACACATAGGGATTTGGCACGTTTTCAAGATGCCATGCCGTTTGAAGATTTGGTAGCAGCCGTCGATTTGTTATTGTCGGAAAACGGGATTTTTGCAGTCATTATTCCGTTTAAAGAAGAAGAGCGGTTCATGGATTTATGCGCTAAGATGGAACTTTTTCCGATAAAAATAACGCGTGTAAAAGGCGCGCACAATACACCAATTGTAAGAAGTTTAATGGCTTTTAAGCGATTCGAGCTGACAACTTTGACTTCAGATGAATTGGTTATCGAAATTAACAGACATGAATATACTGACGCTTATATCGAATTAACGAAAGATTTTTATTTGAAGATGTAAAAAGGTTTTGAATTCGTATTTATAAGTTCTAATTGAGTGATAATTTTATCAAATTCACATAAATTATAACATTCGTTCAATGTAATGTTAAATTTCTTTATGTAAATTTGCAAAAGTTATTCGTAATAAAAACCAATCGTTCTTAGTTTTCAATTTATAATTCACATCATACATTATATACTTATATGAAACCAGATCTTTTTCAAGCACCTGATTATTACAACCTTGACGAATTATTATCAGACGAACACAAAATGGTACGCGATGCTGCTCGCGAGTGGGTAAAACGCGACGTATCGCCCATCATAGAAGACTATGCTCAAAGAGCGGAATTTCCAACCCAAATTATCAAAGGGTTGGCCGATATTGGCGCATTTGGCCCCTACATTCCGGAAGAGTATGGTGGTGCAGGTTTGGATCAAATTTCTTATGGTTTGATTATGCAAGAAATCGAAAGAGGAGACTCTGGTGTGCGATCAACCGCTTCTGTTCAATCTTCTTTAGTAATGTACCCGATTTACAAATATGGTGACGAAGCACAACGCAAAAAATACTTACCCAAATTGGCTTCTGGCGAATTTATGGGCTGCTTCGGATTGACCGAACCTAATTATGGTTCTGATCCTGGAAGTATGATTACCAACTTCAAAGATATGGGCGACCATTACCTTTTGAATGGTGCAAAAATGTGGATATCAAACGCTCCATTCGCAGATATTGCTATAGTTTGGGCAAAAAATGAAGAGGGAAGAATTCACGGACTTATCGTAGAACGCGGCATGGAGGGTTTTACAACTCCAGAAACACATAACAAATGGTCGCTTCGTGCCTCAGCAACAGGCGAATTGATTTTTGATAACGTCAAAGTCCCAAAAGAAAATTTATTGCCTAACAAATCTGGATTGGGCGCACCACTTGGTTGTCTTGACTCGGCTCGTTACGGCATCGCTTGGGGTGCCATTGGCGCAGCGATGGATTGTTATGACACGGCTTTGCGTTATGCTAAAGAACGGATTCAGTTTGACAAACCTATTGCCGGAACTCAATTACAACAAAAAAAATTGGCCGAGATGATTACCGAAATCACCAAAGCACAATTGCTAACTTGGCGTTTGGGCGTATTGCGAAACGAAGGCAAAGCCACTACCGCACAAATTTCCATGGCGAAAAGAAACAATGTGGATATGGCAGTTAATATTGCCCGAGAAGCACGTCAGATTTTAGGAGGAATGGGGATTACTGGAGAATATTCGATTATGCGACACATGATGAATTTAGAATCGGTGATAACTTATGAAGGTACACACGATATTCATTTATTGATTACTGGAATGGATATTACTGGTATTCCTGCTTTCAAATAGCATGAAACAACTATTAAATATTTTATAAATTCTTAAAAAGTTTCTTCTCGCAGAGAAGCTTTTTTTACATTTACAATAAAAAAAGTCATGTCAATTGAAAGCATAAACTACAGTATCCAACCTCAAAAAGCAATACTGTTACAACACCCTTTGTATCAAAAAATTCAAACACCAGAAGATCTTCTTTGTTTTTTAGAAAGTCATGTATATGCTGTTTGGGATTTCATGTCGTTATTAAAAGCATTACAAGCGAACTTGACTTGTACGACAACACCTTGGTTTGCAACTAAAAATCCTGCAACACGTTATTTGATTAACGAAATTGTTTTGGCAGAAGAAAGTGATCTTGCTTGGAACGGGGAACGATTGAGTCATTTTGAAATGTATCTTAATGCAATGAAAGCCTGTGACGCTTCTACTTTTCAAATCGAATCTTTTTTAGAAAATGTCACTTCTACACAAAATATTTTTGTGTCGATAAAAAAAAGTGATTTACATCCTAACATAAAAGCTTTTCTAGATTTTACTTTTCGCGTTATTGAAGAAGGAAAACCCCATGAAATTGCTGCTGCATTTACGTTTGGAAGAGAAGATTTGATTCCAGATATGTTTACCGCAATTTTGAAAAATTTTCAAAAAAACTTCCCAGCAACCGACCTAAACCAATTGGTTTATTATTTTGAAAGACATATCGCACTTGATGCAGACGATCATGGTCCAAAAGCGCTGCAAATGGTAGCTGAATTGTGTGGTAACGATGAGATAAAATGGAAAGAAGCCAATGAAATTGCTATATTGGCTTTGGAAAAAAGAATCGGGTTGTGGAATGCCATCGAAGAAAAGATTACACTAAAAGAAGTAATCGCTTAACTTGGGCTAGTTTAGGAGACAATTAACTATCTGTAAAACAATAATTCGCGCCTCCATATTGAATTATAGTTAACATTCAAAAATTCAAGTTACTTGATATGAGCTTATATTGTCATTTATTTTGGATTTTGTTTTTGACGTTTTTTGTTAGTTGTTCAAACAACGACAACTCAGTTCTTGTTCCAACAGAAAACAACCAAAACATTCGCTATTTGGCGCTAGGAGATAGTTATACTATTGGCCAAAGTGTTTGCGAAACTTGCAGGTTTCCAGAACAATTGAAACGGCAACTGGAAATAACATTGAATGCAAACGTTACTTTAAAAATTATTGCGCAAACTGGCTGGACTACGGCAACATTAATAAATGAAATTGTAGTCGAAAATCCATCTAATGACCAGGATTTGGTTACTTTACTGATTGGCGTAAACAACCAATACCAAAACCAACCTTTTGCAGTATATGAGCAACAATTTCCTGAATTGCTGAACAGCGCAATTTTTTTGGCAAAAGGCAATAAAAATAGAGTAATAGTGGTTTCGATTCCGGATTATGCCTTTTCGCCTTTTGGTCAAAGTGGAAATAATCCAGGAATAATATCAACTGAAATTGATCAATATAACGCTTTTGCCGCAAATCATTGTCAACAAAACGGCGTTGCTTTTGTTAATATAACTGATATTACACGAGAGGGAATTCAGAATACAGATTTGGTAGCTTCGGATGGATTGCATCCTTCGGAGTTGGCTTATGCTAAATTTGTTGAAAGGATTTTGCCTCAAGCGAAGCTTATTTTAGAGGATTGAATTATTCTTGCGCTAATTCCAATGCCAAACCATCTATTGCTTCGGTTATTACAATCTGACAACCCAAACGGCTGTTTTCTTTTACATTAAAAGCTTCTGACAACATTGCGGATTCATCGTCACTTTTTTCGGGTAATGGAACATCATTCAAAACATAACATTGACAAGAAGCACACATTGCCATTCCGCCACAAATTCCGACAGTGCCTTCGGCCGCCAATTCGTGCATGCGAATCAACTCCATAACATTCATGTTCATATCAGTGGGCGCTTGAACTTCATGATTTTGCCCGTTGCGGTCAGTGATTTGTATGGTAATATCAGACATTAATCTATCGCTTTTACTACTGCTTTTTCTGCTTCCTTACGGGTTCCATCAAAACCGTCAACTCCAGAAACAGTCGTATATTTCATTACATATTTTTTTCCTGGATGCATCTTTTGGTAAACACTTTGACACATCAACGTAGCTTCGTGAAAGCCACACAAAATCAACTTGAGTTTTCCCGGATAGGTATTTACATCCCCAATGGCATAAATTCCTGGAATATTGGTTTGATAATCTAACGCATTGTCCACTTTTATAGCGTTCTTTTCTATTGCTAATCCCCAATTACCAATGGGACCAAGCTTGGGTGACAATCCAAAAAGCGGAATAAAATAGTCAGTTTCAATTTTTCGATGTGCGCCATTTTCATCAATATCAATGGACTCAAGATGCTCTGCTCCGTTGAGGCCGATGACTTCGGCAGGCGTTATGAGTTTTATTTTACCTTCATTTTTTAATTCTTGCACTTTATCAACTGAATCTAAAGCGCCACGGAATTCATTCCGTCTATGAATCAAAGTTACTTCTGAGGCGATATTGGAAAGAAAAATACTCCAATCCAAAGCAGAGTCACCGCCACCGGCAATTACAACACGCTTGTTTCTGAATTGCTCTGGATTTTTAATAAAATAATTAACCCCTTTGTCTTCATAAAATTCAATATCATCGATTAATGGTTTTCTAGGTTCAAAACTTCCCAATCCGCCAGCAATGGCAACGGCTTGCGCATGGTGTTTTGTTCCTTTGTGTGTGGTAACAATAAAAGTTCCATCATCTATTTTTTCGATGGTTTCGGCACGTTCCCCAAGAGTAAAACCCGGCTGAAATTGCTTGATTTGTTCCATCAAATTGGAAACCAAATCACCAGCCAATACTTCAGGAAAACCTGGAATATCAAAAATAGGTTTTTTGGGATACAACTCTGATAATTGTCCGCCCGCCTGCGGCAATGCATCGATAATATGACAACGGATTTTTAGCAATCCAGCTTCAAACACAGCAAACAGTCCCGTAGGTCCTGCGCCAATTATAAGTAAGTCAGTTGTAATCATTTTTATAAAATATTCACTACCGTTTCGATTTGTGGAGCAAACTTTTTGATTGTTGTTTCGACACCTGCTTTGAGTGTCATTTGGTTTACACTACAAGAAATGCAAGCACCTTCGAGTCTAACGGTAACATGTTTTTCATCTTCAATCGAAATCAAAGTGATATCACCGCCATCCGAATTCAAAAAAGGCCGAATTTCTTCGAGGGCTTTTTGAACATTGTTAGTTAATTCTTCTGATGTCATAATTTAAATGTGTCAATTTAAAAATTGAATTCCAACCTCACAGCTTATATTTATTTGCCTTTAACAGCCGAACAACCAGCCATTGTTGTTATTTTGACAGCTTCTGTTGCTGGTAGATTTTGATTTCGACTGACAACCTCTTGCACCACATTTCGCGTCAATTCTTCAAAAATTGTTTCGATTACTGATGCTGTTTGTAATGCTGCTGGACGGCCGTAATCTCCTGCCTCACGAATGGATTGTACCAAAGGTACTTCGCCTAAAAATGGAACATTCAAATCGTCGGCAAGGTTTTTTGCGCCTTCTTTTCCGAAAATATAATACTTGTTGTTTGGTAGTTCTTCTGGCGTAAAATAGGCCATGTTTTCGATAATTCCGAGAACTGGAACATTGATACTTTCTGACATAAACATGGAAACACCTTTTTTTGCATCTGCTAAAGCAACTGTTTGAGGCGTACTTACAACTACGGCACCGGTTATTGGTAATGATTGCATGATAGACAAATGAATATCTCCGGTTCCTGGAGGCAAGTCGATAAGCATAAAGTCGAGTGTCCCCCAATCAGCATCAAAAATCATTTGATTCAAAGCTTTTGAAGCCATCGGTCCACGCCAAATTACGGCTTGACTTGGTGCTGTAAAAAATCCTATGGAGAGCATTTTTACGCCATAACTTTCGATGGGTTTCATTTTTGATTTCCCGTCAACTGTTACTGATATTGGTTTTTCAGATTCAACATCAAACATAATGGGCATGGATGGTCCATAAATATCGGCATCTAATACGCCTACTGAAAAACCCATTCTGGCAAGTGTTACTGCTAAATTTGCAGTTACCGTTGATTTACCGACACCTCCTTTACCAGAAGCTACTGCGATAATATTTTGAATTCCCGGAATTGATTTTCCTTTAATTTCATTCTTTTCTGGAACTTCTATTTTTATGTTGACTTTGACCTTTGCGTCTGGCGAAATCAACTCGTGGATTGTCTTTTTGATATCATCTTCAGCTCTTTTCTTGATGTGCATGGCAGGCGTTGCAATGACCAAATCGACGATTACTTCGTCACCAAAAGTCAAAACATTGGTAACGGCACCACTTTCGACCATGTTTTTACCTTCGCCAGCTATTGTGATTGTTTCTAATGCTTTGAGGATTTCTTTTCTGTCTAGTTTCATATATTTTTGTCTTAATAAAGATCAATACCATTTACTTTTTCTCTTTTTTTAAGCCCCACAAAGATACTACGATTTTTGCTGAAAGTCCATTCATAGTATTGAAAATCTTTATCTTTGAACAAGTGATGCTGTAGCAAAAACTTTACGCCTTTATTTTTTTCTTTTGTCGGGATTTGTAGATGATATAACCCAAAATGCCCACCAATAGATATGGAAATGCCATAAGATAAACGATACCATCATTAACTGCTTCGGCTTTCACACCACCTTCTTCATTTTCGAGAACGGCACGACACATTGCGCATTGGGCGTTAGATGAAAATCCGAATATTAAAGAGCAAAACAGAAAGAAAATTATATTCTTCAAATTTTTGTTACTTGGCGCTTGATTTGTTGATTTAATTAGCATAATAAGGAGCAATCATCAAATATACAATAACACCTGTCACGGCAACATACAACCAAATCGGAAACGTAATGCGTGCGATTTTTTTATGTCTTTCGAAACTTTGAGATATTGCGCGAACATAAGTCAAGAGCACAAACGGGATGACAATCACCGATAAAATGATGTGTGTAATGAGTATGAAATAATAGATATATCTGATGATTCCAAGACTTGTTTGTTCTGCCAAATCTACTTGCCCGTCAAAGTTTGCGTCACCAAATTTTGCCGATTCGGCTGTCATGTGATAAGCAACATACATTGCAAGAAAAGCAACAGAACAAGCAATAGCCGTTTTCATTAAGTACTCGTGTAATTTTCGTTTGCCATTTTTAATAGACAAAACGGCGCTGATTAATAACAAAGCAGTGATTCCGTTTATTGTCGCATAAATAGGCGGCAAAAACGACAATGGTGCTACATCATAACCAAGATCTTTTAGTTTAATTCCGAATAAAATAGCCACAACAACCGGAATTGCAATAGATAAAATGATAATCCAAACGTTGTATTTTTTTTCAATAGATTTATGTTCCATTATTCTTCTAATAAAATTTTAATATCCTCTTTTAATGCTTTGATACCTGCTTCTTCCAATCCGTCGTAATACATAATCGGGTTTCCAAATTCATCTTTTCGGCAACGAATCTTGCCGTTTTTATCGATTAAAGCTAATAGACCAGAATGTTCAAAACCGCCTTCAAATTTATCATTTTGACCCGCATAAAGATTGAAACCTTTGTTGGCTAAATCATAAATATATTCTTTCTTTCCCGTTAAAAAATGCCAATTTTGTGATTTTATTCCTAATGTTTCGGCATGTCTTTTTAAGTTATCAGGGGTGTCTTTTTCTGGATCAATTGTAATAGATGCGATGCCAAAGTTTTTATTTCCGTAAAATGAATCTTGAATTTTTTTAAGGTTGGTATTCATAATTGGGCAAATACTGGCACATGTTGAAAAGAAAAATTCTAACACAAACACTTTGTCTTTGTAGGTTTCGTTCGATATGGCACTATTATTTTGATCTGTCAATTCAAATTTTGGTGCATTGCCCATTACCACTAAATTTGGATTGGTTGTATTTCCGTTAGCAACCGCATTCAATCTGTCACCTTTGACGATATCATGGTTTTCGAATCGAGCTACAATTTTTGGCACCGCATAGATTCCAAAAACCAAAATGACAAGAGAAATTCCGATATAGGATTTGCTTTTTACCATGATTTAAATTTTTCTATCAGCGTTGTTCTTTTTGAGTGCTGCGCGGTATTCGTATAAAATGATTTTAAAATCGTCTAACATTTCATTGCTCAGCTCCGAAGGATGAAAAGTATTGTAACCTTCTTTGTACTCTTTTTCATCTTTTCGACCACGAAGATTTCGATCTTTATCAATTATAAAAACATCCGGCGTTCCTAAACTGGCGTCTAATTTGTTTTTTAATTGCATCTGCTCATAAAAATCCTCTATCTCTTGCGACGAAGCAAAAACAAAATGCCACTGAGATACATCTGTAAAGCCAGCCAATGCATCGATTACTTTTTTGGCATCTGCTTCGGTGCCTATTGGGCATAAAACCACAAACTGCAAATCTTTGAACTCGTGATAACGTTGGTAAATTTTTTCGTTAAGATTGAAATAATTGCCTCTATTTTTTAAAAGTTCAGTACCCGAAAAACCAAGAATTGTAATTTTTTTATCTAATGAAACTTTTGCTCCATCGAGACTTCTCCATTGTCCGAAATCAGCTATTTGAGGAGTTAATACCGGCAATTTTGTAAAGCTATTTACACCAGATGCAAAAAACAAATAGGCTACAATTGGCAATATAAATAATACGAAAAGAACGACATTTTTTTTCATTAGAAAAGGTGTGAATTAAGCTACTGCAAAAATAAAAAAAGGTACGCAAAACGTACCCTTTTTTCTGAATTAATATATTGTTAAAAATTCCACTTGATGGTGGCATTTTTAAAAACCTCAAAAATATAATCGGCCTCGACCAAAAGTATAAATAACAAGTACAATACCAAGAATATTACAGGTGCTACAACTGCCCAACGAAGACTGCTTTTCTCGCCTTCCATGTGCATGAACGCCCAAACAATATAATACGCTTTGAAAATTGTTAATATGTAAAATATCCAATTCAATAAATTCATACCCAGAAAATGATTCAAATAAAGTGAATCGGGCTTAAAAATCCCTAAGGCAACTTCGACGGTTGTTACTATGGATAATAAAATAAAAACCTGCCAAATTCTTTTTGTATTAGAAACGTGTTCGTGTGACATAATAATAATAATTTTTTAGATTAAACCAGATAGAAAACGGTAAATACAAATACCCAAACTAAATCGACAAAGTGCCAATAAAGTCCTACTTTTTCTACCATTTCGTAACTTCTTCTTTTTTCGTAAGTCCCCATTATTACATTAAAAAAGATAATAATATTAATGATTACGCCCGAAAACACGTGGAACCCGTGGAACCCAGTAATAAAGAAAAAGAAATCAGCGAACAGCTTACTTCCGTATTCATTTCTCTGCAAGTTAGCACCTTCAACAACATAGTGTGCGTTGGCTAATCTTGCCTCTGATTCGGCTCTGGTTAATATTTCTTTGTGTTTGATTTTATTCAAACTTGGATGCAATTTTTTGTCTGCTTTATTGGCGGGAGAATTTTCATAAATGATTTCGGTTCTCACCAAAATATTTGGATTTGCTTTGAAACCTGCTTGTACCTCTGCAACAGAGTAAGTAGGTAGCGTACTTTCACTCATAAACCATCTGCCTTTGTTACGGCTAAGTTGCTCTCTTTCTTCGGGCAATGTTGAAGCAAATTCTGCCAACGCTACTCTTTTTCCGGTATTGTCAACAAATTGAAGTATACTTCCTCCTTTGGTTTCGATAGCACCATATTCACCTTTGATAAAATTTTTCCATTCCCAAGCTTGAGAACCCACGAAAATCAAACCACCGATAATCGTCAAAAACATATAAAAAGTAACTTTTGTTTTGTCTAGTTTATGACCTGCATCTACGGCCAAAACCATAGTTACAGAAGAAAATATCAAAATAAATGTCATCAAAGCAACATAATACATTGGTGCCGGAACGCCGTGCATGAATGGAAAGTGGGTAAAAACCTCATCCGCCAAAGGCCAAGTTTCAATAAATTTGAATCTAGAAAAACCATACGCTGCCAAAAATCCAGAGAAAGTTAAGGCATCTGATACGATGAAAAACCACATCATCAATTTACCATAGCTGGCTCCCATTGGCTCATTGCCTCCGCCCCAAGTTTTATTAGCTTCACTGTTTGCAGTAGTAACTGTCGCTTCCATAAAAGTTATTTATTAAAAAGTTCCCAAATTTACGTTTTTTTCTTATTTAAAGAAATATAAAAATAAAAACAAATACAACCACAAAAAGTCGAGAAAGTGCCAAAACATCGCACCTAGCTCAATTCCAAGGGTTTGTGTTGCATTGTATTTTTGTTTAAAATGATTATAAATTACAACCAAAAGCGAAATCAATCCAAACGCCAAATGCGCCAAATGGACTACAACAAAAGCATATAAAAACTGAGTTGTTATTGTGCTTGTTGGTCCGGTTGGATACAATCCGATTGCAACCAATTCACTAAAACCTTTAAATTGAAAAAAAACGAATGCTATTCCGAGCGCTAAAGTAATCAAAAGATAACTTGTTGTGCTACTTTTTTTATCTTTTTGAATTGCAATTTTGGCCAAATGAAAAGTAATACTACTTGCAATGATTACAATTGTGCTTATTAAAAAAGCATTTGGTATTGTAAAGGTTTTCCAGTCTGGTCGTGATTTGCTAACAATATAACCACTTGTTAATCCTGCAAAAACCATGATCATACTCATAATGGCGAACCACAAAAGTAATTTCTTTGATCGTGCGTTTCTTTCTTTATGTTCTTCTAGGGTCATTGCCATAATTATCGTAAAAATTTATCAAAAATATAAATGATTTGTAAAAAAGTAATATATCCGACACTAACAAGCATTAATGCTTTAGCAGCTTTCGCGGTGCGTAGTTGGTACAATTTTACGGCATAAAACAGCATCCACAATCCCAACAAAAAGATTAAAATACCACCGATTGGCGACAAATACAAACGTGCTGATGGTACAAAAATCGGAAACAACATCGGCAGCAATGAAGCTACAATGAGCCAAACCGTGTACAAAATAATTTGCAAAGCCGTTGTCTTGTCTTTTTTACCTGTTGGTAACATAAAAAAACCTGCTTTTTCGTAATCTTCAAACAAAAACCAGCCAATTGCCCAAAAATGTGGGAATTGCCAAAAGAATTGTATCAAAAACAAAGTTCCTGCCTCTATACCAAAATCGCCTGTTGCTGCAACCCATCCGAGCATAAACGGAATCGCTCCCGGAAAGGCTCCTACAAAAACAGAAAGCGATGTCATTGTTTTTAAAGGCGTGTAAACACTTGTATATAAAAAGATAGAAACCGCGCCAAACATTGCAGTCTTTGGGTTGATATTATAAAGAATTACAAGCCCAACGATTGTCAAAAGTGACGCAACAATAAAAGCATTGGCAACGCTCATTCGGCCCGAAGGAACTGGACGGTTTTTAGTTCTGTCCATTAAAGCATCCAAATCTTTTTCTATAATTTGATTGAAAGCATTGGAAGCACCAACCATACAATAGCCGCCAATGGCTAACATAATAAGGACTTTCCAATCCAAAGACGCAAAATCCAAAACACCAAGCATAAAACCAGCCAAAGACGAAAAAACCACGCTAACGGCTAATCCTGCTTTTGTGATTTCTTTAAAATCGGTAACAATTGTTTTTATAGAAGATGTATTTTCAGAAACGTTCAATACTGTTTTCATTTGATTTCAAGCCAAAACTTTCGTGCGCAAAGATACAAATTAGATTTAGGAATTTTGGTGTAGCTTTTACTATTTTTTTGTATAAAAATGGTTAATATTTCAAGTTGTTATTATAGACTAATAATCAAAATAAAAGTTAAAAATATCAGCCCTAAATCCTACCGAAAACCAAGTAGTATTTTCTTTAAAAACAGTTGCTGTTTGAGCAGCAGGATTAAAACTTCGATAAATTAAACTTCCAAACAATTTCAAATTTGTTGTTGGATTAATCAAATAACCTGCTTGTAAATCGGCAATAAAAATATTGGTTTTGTTGCCTTGTCCAATCGTTACCCCTGTATCAAAAGGTCGGTTATCGTTATAATTTTTATAAATATTTCCGCCATAATTAAAACCATCGGTAGCCGAATCTAAATCGAAACCTCGTACGCCATACGTAAGCTTGACATCGGCAAAATAACGTGCCTTTTGGTAACGGGCAATGGCGATAAGCTCTCTAAAATTGCCGCCCCATTGGTGGCCTAAACTTTGGTTGTTGTGACCATAATTGGTTATTGGGTCGCTGTGTGAATACACATATGGCCGCACATGATTGTACTCCAGTTGAAGCAATAATCCTTTAATTTTCAATGCATCAAAGTACTTTACGCCCACTTGATAACCGTATTTATTTTTCCAACTTTTATTTTGCGATTTGACTTCGCCCAACGAAAACTCATCTAAGATAAACTGTCCATAAAAATTAATTTGATTGCTCCATTTGTATTTCGCGGTAAATCCTAAGACTGCATTGCCGCTTCTTGCCGAAGAGGTAAACTCAACAGCGCGATAAAAAATAATTGGATTCACAAAATTGGCATCAAAACCACGGTCATTGGTATTGGTCCAAACGACTGATTCAAACAATCCTAAATTGAATTTATTCGAAATATTCCAACTCAAATAATGGTTTGCCATAAATTTGGTCGCATAAGTACGCTCCAAAGTTACTTCGGGACGAACATCTTTGAGCCACATATAAAGGTTCGTGTATTTGATTTTCCAAAACTTGGTGTTGATTTTAAAAAACGGATACGGACTTGCGCCATCACCTAGCAAAAGTGAACGGTAGCCATCACCAAGAAAATTCCTTCCGTAACCCAACTGCAAATTGATAAATTGACTTGGCGTGTAGGTAAGATTGGCTTCGGCTGACGGAAAATCGTATGCATCGGTTTTAAAAAGTTTAGCAATTCCGATACCAGGAACAATTGCAGGATCGCCGCCATCCGGTTTTATCGAAGCGGCATATTGGTTAAAATAATCGGCAAATCGACCTTGGCTTTCATAAATGGTACTCGAAAACACCAATTCTTTGCCCAAACCACCTTGTACTTGCACCCCTCTGGTATTTTGGTAAGTGTAACTCAAATTGCTTGGCGTACTTTTCCCAAGTCGAACATCAAGAATCGGATTGAGTGTCAACCAATAATTTTCACCTTGGATTTGCACCAAATTTTCATTCCATAATTTTCGTCCCCACCAACCATTTTTGTTTTTCTTTAATTTTTCGTTGGCAGATGCCAAGTCATAATAGGCCGCTACTTCGGTATAAGAAAAAGGTTTTGAACCAGTGTGGTTGTTGCTTCCAATTTGGTTTAAAGCTGCATCAAATTGGGCGTAATAACTGTGAGAAAACGGAATATTCAAACTACTTTTAAAAATGGGATTGTCAAATTTTTTATAAACCATGCTGTCCAATTCGGTCAACTGTTTTGTTTTTTGATTTTCGATGGCTGCGGCCGCTTTTTGTGCTTCGATTATCGTGGTTTCATTTTGAAGCGGAATCGCAATTTTATAAGTAAACCTCGAATAGGTAGGCAAGCCATTAAAGGACGAAGGTTTGACTTTTGGCAGCATGGCAAACAATCTTTTGGATTCCTTTATCAATTCGGGATAAACGGCATCAACATACTGCACTTTAAAACTTCCGGTTGTATCAACTTCAAAAAGCACTGTCACATTGCCTTTGTAATTGTTTTGTTTTAAATGGTCTGGCACCTGAAAATTGTTGAATACAAAATTTTGTATTTGCGTAAAAAAACATTGTTCTAGTGCTTTTCCATTTGTGTTTTCGCAATTTGGAAAAACCGGAAACTGCTCAGAACTTTGACTTTCAGTTTGAGAAAAAGCAAAGAAGTTGGCCAAAGAGAAAAACAGTAGGATGAATCCTTTTTTCATTATAATTTGTTATTTATTAATAATTATTGTTTGCAACACCACCGCTGGCAATTATTTTTGCCGATGAAGTTCCAATTCTTTTAACACCAAGTCGAATCATTTGTGTTGCTTCTTCAAAAGTACGCACACCGCCAGCCGCTTTAACAGGTAATGGAAACGCATTTTCGAGCATCATAATTATTGCTGGGACAGTTGCGCCATTGGGCGAATTATTTTCGGTTTTGTAAAATCCAGTAGATGACTTGACAAAAACAGCACCGTAATGTTCTTCTTTAAAATTTGACATAATGGTATTTTTTATCAAAACGGTCAATTGCACGATTTGTTGACTGTTCAACGCAGCTACCTCAATAATCCACTTTACGATTTTATGATTTGCCAAACCTAATTGCGTACATTGTAAAATTTCGTTTTTGACCAATGCGATATCACCCGTTTTAAAAGCTTCATAATTGCAGACAAAATCCAAGTCGTCAGCGCCGTCTGCAATTGCTTGGTTGGCTTGCTCAAGTTTGCCTTGTAAGAGCGATTGCCCATCGGGAAAATCAATTACGGTTCCAATACCGACTTTTGATTTTGCTTTAAGCATCATTTCTTTTGCCATAGCCACATAATTGGGACGAATCATTATCAGTTTGAACTTTTCGTCAATGGCTTCTTGAACAAATTCTCTGACAATGGTTTCGTTTTCTTTTTCGGTAAGACCTGCCTGCACGGCTGTTTTTAAATAGGTTGAATCCAAATATTGGTTAATGGTCACTTTGCTAAAATTTATTTTTAGATAAAAATAAAAAAATCCCGCCGAAGCAGGACTATTTTATACTATTTAATTTGAACGTTTTTATTTACTAATTTCGTGAACAAAAGTAATGAAATTACTGCAAAAGTTGCGCCGCACATATTGGCAAAGACATCCAAAATATCTCCTTTTCGGGTACTTGTAAAAAAATCCTGGCAAAATTCAATTGTAATCCCGTAAAAAAGAGAGAATAAAAATGCGTTTTTCAATGCTATTTGAGTCGTGTTATTTCTCTGAAATTTGTAATATAGAAACCAAAGTAAAGTAATTCCGAAATGAAATACTAAATGTCCTAATTTATCTGAAAAACTAACCTTTACAGAAGGCAATTTATCAAAACTAACCAAACAGAAAAAAGTAACAATTAATGTCCAGATTACTGCGCACCACAAAAATATATTTTTATGCTCCGATAAGTTCTTTGTAAGCT
The DNA here is from genome assembly GCA_947488595.1 of Flavobacteriaceae bacterium. GTDB lineage: Bacteria > Bacteroidota > Bacteroidia > Flavobacteriales > Flavobacteriaceae > Flavobacterium. The sequence goes on along the minus strand of CANKZI010000022.1, from coordinate 11,685 downwards.
TCACTTGATAATAATTTGTTAAAATCATCCACATTAGAAACTTTTACTTTTATCATCCAACCCTCACCATAAGGATCTTTATTTACTTTTTCGGGATCACTCTCGAGTGAATCATTGAACGCAATAATTTCGCCAGCCAAAGGCAAAAACAAATCAGAAACTGTTTTTACGGCTTCAACGGTTCCAAAAATTTCGTCTTTTTCGAGTGTTTGGTCCAAAGTTTCAACTTCGACATACACAATATCACCCAATTCTTTTTGCGCAAAATCAGTAATTCCTACTGTAACCACATCGCCTTCAATACTGGCCCATTCGTGGTCTTTGGTGTATTTTAAATTTACTGGAATATTCATTATTTATATATTTTTTTGATGTTTTTTATATGGAACAAATATATTGTTTTCGGTTATGATTTTAAAATGATAATAGGTTTAATTACCAAAATTATAACGCAATGTGAATCCTGTACGAATGTTGGTTATCGGAAAGGCGGTCGAAATAACTGCTTTTGAAAACGAATGGTCGTAATAGAAAATCGCTGTCAAATTTTTACTAAACGAATAATCAGCTGTTAATTTTAATGACCATAAATTTTGTCCTGCAGCCAATTGGTTGTTGTCATAATCCAGATAACGTACAATTGTTTTGGAGTTTCTTAGCGAAAAATCTGCTTTCAGGTTGATGTCACTTTTAATTACGCCTGTAGGATTATCGGACAAGGCCGAATTAAAAATTACATCTTTTATTCGGTAACCCAATCCTAAAATATATTCTAAACCTTGGACTTCTGTAAGAAGATTGTTGTCAAAACTCAACGACATGGCGCGGTCTTTCTTTAATTCGCCCACAATTTTCATTGAATTTTTCATCTCCATATCCACTTTTATCAACGGATTGAATTGCTCTACCAAATTGACATTCGAAATCAGAACGGGATTATAAAAATTGCCTGCTTCATCTAATCCGTTAGGGTTTTTATCATAATCGAAATTAGATCGGAATGAATTGATGGTGTAAGATGCGCGATAACCATGTTGCAACGAAAACCTTTTAAAACGGTCTTTAAAAAATTCATAACGCATCAATCCGCTGTATTTTATGGTCCAGTTTGGAATCGGAAGGTCTCTAAGTGCGTCCAATGAAACACCAGAACTGCTTTGTCCTGTATAAGCAGCCAAAAATGCGGGTAACAAAACGGCTTGACTGTTTTTGCCATATCCTTGCGGAAATCCATCGGCATCAACACCAATACTATTACCATTTTTAGCTGCGATACGCTGGGCGATTACCAATCGATTTTCTCTAAAATTATCAAAAGCCTCCGACATATTTTCGTCACTTGTTCCAAAAGCAGTTTTAATTAAAACGGTTGAAATCGAAAAATTACCAAAATTATAAGGAGATAAAGGTACATATGTGCCATCTGAAGCATCATATTGTTCCGAAAAATTATCGGTATACGTGCGATTTGCAATTAAATCGATTTTAAAATCTGGAAACAAATCCATATTGGCCGTCATGTCTAATGTTTTCGAAACTACTTCGGTATAATTTTGATTGAACTCGGGATAATTGGTCAACCAACCTCTTTTGGCGGCTTCATAACGAACGTCATCTTGGCCGCCAAAAACAAATCCCAAGGTAGGACGCGACGAACCAAAGAAACCCAAACTTTGCGTATAACCTGGCAATACAGTTCCTGCTGTTTCGGTATAATTGACCTGAATGTTTTTTACGCTAGTCAAAACACCAATCAATCCGTCCATAAAAACCCCTCTTTCATTTTGAGTGGCTGGTTTTTGATTGACTACTTTTTCTCCAGGTTTTGGCGCTGTGTTGGCCGGTTTTGCTGCTGGCTTTTTGGCATTGGCTTTTTTTGTCAATCCGATGTATTTATAAAACAAATCCATGTTCAAAACGGTATTCAATCGGTGAGAACCGTTGTTTTGAATGGTATTTCCAAGATTATAGGTAATTCCGTTCTCGGCTTCAAACTTTGCCAAAGCATCCGAAGCGCGCTGCCAACTGTAATCTCCTGTATAAGTATAAGTTGATTTTAGGAAACTTAGAAAAGGCAATTTATTAAGTGGCAGTTCATAGTTGACAGTAAGTTGTTGGGTATGTTGGTTGGGATCACCAATATTCCAATAATCGTCCCAAATCGTAAAACTATCAATCGCCGCACCATTTTCGTCAAAATAATTGCGTACAATATTGCTTGAAGAAGCGGTATAATTTACTTTTAAAGCTTTGGTTAAATTATAATTGAATCCGTATTGGTAGTTGAAAAGGAAATTCCTGCGGTACAAAGGATCCAAACCAATCCCTTCAACATCTACTTGACGGAATTGCTGGCGGTTGTATTGTCTTAAAATCGTAGAACTAAAATTGATATTCGATGGCACATAATTAAAGTTGAAATCACTCAAAATCTTCCAATAAGAACTTTTTTTCATGAATTTACTTTTCTTGAAAGGTTCAACTGGCTTGGATTGAAAATTATAAGCATAATCAACAGAAGTGCGCAATTGCTGATCTACATATTCTTCAATTTCATAATCATGCTTCAACGTTTCGTTGAACGAATAGGACATGGTTAGATTTTCTGGATCATAAACATGTTGTTTTTGCTCTGCGCCTCTTTCTTTTTTTACACCAATAAAATTGATACTTGTTGTTTTGGTGTAATCGATTGCACGGTTTTCTAAATTGTCTTTTTCGGCTTGACTGGCAGTAACGTCTAGCAATTGATCCAATCGGATGTCTTGATTAAATGGGTCGTACTCTGGTGTAATTATTTCTTCTCCAACGCCATAATTGAAAGGCAAATTGATGCCCCATTTTTTTGGTAATAATTTTCCTAAATTGACATTAGTAACCAAATTGTATTGTTTGATGTCTTCGCGACTGCGTTCATTTGGGCCGTCTTCAATTGAGCCAAAACCAATGGTACTCAATCTTCCTGTAGCTGAGAACGTAGCAAAATCGGCCAAATTAGAATCAAAACTTGCAATCGCAGCCATACCTCCTTTGTTGTCCATTTCTGACATTCGAAGTTCATTGAACCAAACTTCGCCAAAAACATTATTAATGGGACTTGGCGCGCCAGTTTTGTTGTTTTTGATACCGACCATTAAAGTTCTTACTTGACCAAAATTTGGATTTCCTTTGATGGTTAATTTTAATTTATTGACTTTGTCTGCCAAAGAGGGATCCAATTGGTCTTCGGTTTGCGAATAGCCATTCTCTGGGTCCACAGCATCAGGATTTTGCATGGCTAAAATCTTCAGTTTGGTAAGCAAACTCATTTGCAAATCGATTTCATTTTCTTCTGGCCACACTTTTTCAGCAGTCAAACGCCCGTCGGGAGATTCAGGAACAGACACTTTTAGGGGCAACTCAACTTGATAATAATTCTGTGTAAAGTCATTTCCAAAACGAATAAAACCAACCATTTCATTGTCTAAAATAGGTGGTTGTGGCGATGAATCGGTGCTTTTTAGTGATTCTGCATGCAAAAACATTTTTAATTTGTTGAACTGACGCATGTCAACACTTACGTTTTTAAAAACGGCTCTAGCATCTTGTGGTTCAAGTCCTGCGCCCGAAACTCGCAACGCAAGGGATTGCTCATTTTGGTTAATAACTGTATTATTGTTGAACAATTGTTCTCTAACAACGCCAGGAGGTGTGATATAATTTATCGGAATTTTATCCGCATTTTCTTGAATATTGACCGCTTGGACTTCAAAATTCGTATTGTCATCCGTCACATTGGTATCTGTTGGCTCAAGGGTGTTGGTATAGCGTCTCCATTCGCCTCGTACCAAATCTAATGTTCCCAGACGCACTGTAATCTCTTCGGAAAAACCGGTCAAAAACATACGCATAAAACGGATGGACCTGAAATCTTCAATCGGACCAACTTTTTCTTGATCTTCTCCTTGGTCTAACGGAATTTTAAACTGTACCCATCTCACAGGAATTGTGGTGACTTGTGTACCTGAAAGAATTCGACCTGTGGTAACTCGTTCATCGGTGATATAATTTTCGCCAACTTCCATCATGTCTTGACGCAAATCAATACTGTATTGATAATAGGCATCAATCGTATTCATGGTATTGTCGCGGTTAATATCTTCGACATCTGGAAGGGTAGAATTGCCTCGATTATTATCGGACACATTCACTGGAGAGTTTTGTTGCAAGCCGTTGTAATTCTTATACCGTTCCAAAATATTGCCCTCCGTATTGAGATAAAAGCTATAATTGTCGGCAGCAGGATCAGATAGTAACGAAAAACCACCTGCTTTAGCTCCTTCTTCAGCATCAGACAAACCATCAAGTCCTACATCTTGCACGGCACGATTGGCTTCGCTGGTATCAAAAGCATAAATTAAAGACTGTGATGCTGGAATTTTTCCCCAAACCGAAGTATTGGTATTTTGATTAGAATTCGCTTCGGGCAAACCATTTTCATATTGTTTTTTTCCGTCTTTTAGAACATCCTCAGATATTTCTCCAAGATTGAAATACATTTTCCCCGTATTGGTGATGCTTTCTTTATTTGGATCTGCCGCATAATAAGGGTCCATCATCCAAAACTGGATGTACTCAACATTACTTTGTTCAAAATTGGTTGAACTTACAGAACGCATAATACCTCCAAAATTTTCGGTTGGATTGGGCAAAACATTGGTTCCGTTAGTAGATGGATTAAAGTTATAAGGACCTCTTTCGTTTGGATAATAGGTCATATCAAACGTATTGATTACGGTTTGCTGCCCGTCGGCAACATTAACTTCTGGAAACAATTCGTCTATATAAACCCTTCTTGTAGTGTTGAAAGCCAAATCGGCATCGGTGATTCCACCAGGACGTTGGCTCGTATAAAAAATAGGATCGACAGTATACCATGACAATTTAGCACGTTTGTGACCATAAGCTAAATCATCGTTCAGTTGCCCATTGAATCCAAAAGTGTTCGTGTTCGAATCCAAAGGCACACTCGCCAAGCTCCAAGCCAATGGCGATTTCATATCGATTGTGGTTTGTGAGCCTTCAAAATCATCAATATAAATCGTTGATTCACCTTCAAATTGATCTGCTTTTGGAGTATCTGGTTTCAAGAAAGCAACTTCTCCACGAAACGAAATACTAGACGCCACATCGGTATCAATGTTTGGTAATTTGTTGACCAATCGCGTTAAAAACGGCACTTCAGCTGCATAATTCAAATTCGCACCAAAAATACTGTTGTTGACCGACTCTTGTCCGTAACTTGACTTTTGAGTAAAGGGCCTTTCGGTCATTTTTAAAAATGTAGCAGCAACAATAAATTTTTCGGAGAATTTGTGTTCAACGTTTAAACCCATAAAGCGGCGGGTTTGTTGACCAAAAACCGAATTGTTTTCTAACGAAATCTGAATTGGCGTGTTGGAAGCCTGTAATGAAGCGTCTAAAATTTGAACGCGTCCGAGTTGGTAATTTACCGAATAATCCAATCCCTCAACCAAAACCCTTCCGCCAGCGGTAACCACAACAGAACCTCGCGGCACATTATAGGCTCCGATGGCGATACCGTCGCCGCTTGTTGATTTGTATTTTCCGCGCAATTCATATTTATTTTTGTCACTGTCTTGCAAAGCTTTGGCTTGTGTGCTGCGGTACATGCTTCTAAAAACATATTTTCTTTGGTTTTCGTTGTAGTTGCTCAAACTTGTCGCATCGCCATTGTAGTTTTCTGAAGGCGTAGTTCGCAATTTATCAAACAAATATTTTCCAAATGGTTCTACGGTTGTAAAAATGATTCTTCCGTTTTGAGAATCTACGGTGAGTCCTGGAATAAAATCAAAAAAACCGTCACCGCCTTGTTGTGGGTCATTGGTGAAATTCAAACGGTCCACATTAAACACTTTTAAAAGTGGCGTTCGCTCAACACCTTCATCGGTATTTAGGGTTGCGGGATTATCAACTGGCAATGGTGTTGTTCCAACTTGTGTAATATAATTCAAAGGCGAAGGATCAGAATAAAGAATATTAAATCGAAAATCTTCTTGCTCCAATTGACCGCCTGGCGCAATTTGATAGATGTTTTTCATCATCAAATTCCATATTGGTGAAGTGTAAGTTATTCCTGGAGCAATAGTATTGTCGACAACAGTCAAATTGCTTTTAAGCATTTTTAAAATCAAACTTTTGGTGGTTACGACTTGGGTATCTGGTTGTGTACCGTCAACATTGGTTGACTCGACACCGCCGTTGGCAAATTCGCCCACACGATACGATTCGCCTCCTATTGTATATTCATACGCAACAGCCAAAACTTCGTCGTTGGCCAAACGCTGTTGTAGCGAGATATAACCCAATTGGGCATTGTAAGTATATTCGTTAGCAGTTAGTTTTCTAGCATTCTCTAGTTTAGAAAAATCTTGTCCTTCGCTAACAGTAACGCCTGGAATATTAAAAGCTTGGGTACTGTTCGTGGTTGCAATTTCACGGATAGCTGGTGTTAAATAACCTGAACCACCAATTTCGGCAGGATTATACTTGTTGTTGCTATTGTCTGGTGGAATATCGCCGTTTGGTGGTGGCGTGTTATTTGGCGTGTTAAAAAATTCGGTTGGTAACGGATGTAAAAACACCACTTCATTGTCTTCTAAACCAGCCAATTTTGCTTCACCTAAATCTTGTAACGCTACTATATTTCTTAGATTGTTATCGGTGGTGCTTACTCGATTTTGTCGGTTGGTTACCCAAACTTCGATTCGCGTAATTTGAACACGACTGTCGATAAGTGGATAATTTCGAAGCGAAGTATCATATCGGTTTCTAAAATATTGCGAAAGAAAAAAGTGCCTGTCACTATCGTAATCCAAAGCAAACAAATCAAAATCCTGAATGGTGCCGCCGCCTTGCGCTGTTACCGATTTGCTTTGCGATTTTTGTTCAGAAAATATTCCCGTGACCGTAGTTCGACCGAATTGAAATTGCCCTTTAACGCCAAACAAACTTTGTGCGCCTTTAATTAAAGTACTATTCAAAGGCATACTGACGTTTCCGACTTCTATTTTTTGAAGAATATCGTCTTCGGTTGGCGCATATTCTAACTTGATCAGATTTTGAAAAGCAAAAGTTGATTGGGTATCATAATTGGCATTGACATTCAATCTTGTGCCGACTTTTCCCATCAAACTCAAACTGATTCTTTGTTCAAAATCAAAAGTGATGGTCGATCTATTTCTAGGAGAAAAAGCAGGATTGTCTTGTTTGGTATAGCGAACACCTAAATCCAGTTCGACCGAACCTGTTGGTTTTACATCGATAGTATTACCGCCAAAAATGGTTTCAAAAAAACTTGAATTAACATAAAACCTTGGTAATAGATCTTTCTTTGCCTCTTCGCTGCCCGGTTTTTTGCCGTCAATAGCATCTGATTTTTCTTTAAAATACTTGCGCATCGATTCTTTCAAAATCAATTGTTCGTATTCTTTTGGCGTCAAAATTATGGGATAATTGATATTAAAACCACCAACACTATTGCTATAAATATAGCGATCAGTAACAGGATCATAGGTATAAGCCTCAACAACACTTGGCGGGTTGGCCAATTCGATTTTTCCGGTGTTGTAGCCAATGGTATCTGTTGGCTTATCATCCTGTTCTTCGTCAACTTGCGCTTGAGTGGTGTATGTAGAAAAAAGTACTATTAAAAAAATACTAATTTTCAAGAGGTTGGCAGTACTTTTCGCGTAAAATGTTTTCAAGAACTATAAATTTTTTAATGCTTGTTTTATAATCGTTTCCACTGTGGCCTCTGGATTGTTTCTAACAAATTGCTCTACTGATTTTTCAGCCAATTTTTTGTTAAATCCTAAAACCTCCAAAGCAGATAACGCTTCTTCTTTGTTTGTATTGCTTTTCGACATAGAAACTTCATCTAAATCATACAACTTTAACACCTTATCTTTCAAATCCAAAATGACGCGTTGTGCGGTTTTGGTTCCGATGCCTTTTATCGACTGAATCGTAACCACATCAGCAGTTGCAATCGCTTGTATGATTTGTTTGGGTTCTAATGACGAAAGCATCGTTCTCGCGATACTTGCACCAATACCTGAAACCGACAATAACATTTTAAAAATTTCGCGTTCTGATTTTTCGACAAAACCAAACAAAGTATGTGCATCTTCTTTGATTTGCAGGTATGTAAACAACTTAATGTGATCGGTTGAAGGCAATAAAGAAAAAGTGTGTAAAGAAATATTGATATGATAACCTACCCCACCGCAGTCAATTACGACTTCGGTTGGCGTTTTTTCGACTAATTTTCCCTGTATGTGTGCAATCATTGCTGTAAAGTAATGCCCAAATGTAACAAAAATCTTTTATTGAAAGTACCCTTATTAAATATGAAATAAAAATACCTTGTTTAATTTACTAAATCCTACCGAATTGGCTGTTTTTTAATGCAACAATACACTTTAAAACATTGTTCATTCATTATTATCTGATGGTATCAGCCGCGTCATCTTTGAAACAACAAACAAAGTTTCTTGCCCAACCAATCTGAACAAAACCAAGCATCCTCCCGATAGCTATCGGGATGAAAAAACCAATCCAATGCCTAATGGAGGTAATGCGCCAGAAGTAAAAGTCATGCCAATAATAAAACCCAGCAGACACTCAGCGCGATAAATCGGAAAAAAATGTCCATTCAAATAGATAAAAACTATTTAAAAGTTACTTTCCTTGGGTCGCCATAAGCAAACTATTTAACCGGAATATTATTGGTTTTAAGGCTGCGTTTCTTTTCTTTTTCTTGCGCATCAACCACTGCGACTGCCGCCATATTGACCATCTCTTCTACGCTGGCTCCCAACTGAAAAATATGTACTGGCTTGTCCATTCCTAAAATTATTGGTCCAATTGAATCTACATCATAAAGTTCTTTCAATAATTTGTAGGTAATGTTAGCCGCTTCCAAATTTGGAAAAATTAAGGTATTGACTTTTTTGCCAGCCAGTTTAGAAAACGGGAATTTCTTTTGAAGCATCTCAGCATTCAAAGCAAAATCAGTTTGAATTTCACCGTCAATAACCATATCTGGATAATATTTGTGCAAATAAGACACCGCTTCACGCACTTTTGCGGCACTTTCGTTGGTTGAAGAGCCAAAATTAGAATACGAAATCATGGCAATCACGGGTTCCATTCCAAACATTCTAACCGTTTTGGCGGTCATCAACGCAATTTTTGCCAAATCATCGGCAGACGGATTTGGATTAATCGCGGTATCCGACAAAAACATAGGACCACGATTGGTCATCATCATATTGGCAGTTGCAATCAACGAAATCCCTGGTGCCTTGTCGATAAGTTGCATCATGGGTTTGATCACCGACGGATAACTTCGCGAATAACCCGTAACCAGAGCATCGGCTTCGCCTTCGTTGACCATCATGGCTGCAAAATAATTGCGTTCTCGCATCCATTTTTGTGCGTCCAAAAGCGAAATGCCTCTTCGCTGTCTCGACTTCCAAAAAAGATCGGCGTATCGCAAACGCCTTTCGTCTTCCTCTTTAGTTTTTGGGTCATATATAGGCACCTCTGCATCAAAACCAAGTTCGGCTTTTAACTCTAAAATAATTTCTTTGTTGCCCAACAATATCGGAAAACCAATGCCCTCTTCCATTACGATTTGGGCGGCTTTGAGCACATCCAAATGATCGGCTTCGGCAAAAACAATATTTTTTGGATCCATTTTGGCGCGATTGGCCAAGAGTCGAACCATTTTGTTATCAGAACCCATGCGCTCCGACAATTCTTCTTCATACTTTTTCCAGTCAAGAATAGGATGCAAAGCCACACCTGACTCCATTGCAGCCCTTGCTACTGCTGGCGCAACCGTCGTAATCAATCTTGGGTCAAACGGTTTTGGAATAATATAATCACGACCAAAATTCAATTTGGTTTCGCCATAAGCAATATTTACTTGTTCGGGCACATGCTCTTTTGCCAAGGCAGCGAGCGCACGAACGGCAGCCATTTTCATTGCTTCGTTTATTTTTGTGGCACGAACATCGAGTGCGCCGCGAAAAATATAAGGAAAACCTAACACATTATTGACTTGATTGGGATGGTCAGAGCGACCAGTTGCCATAATAATATCTTTTCGGGTCGCGACGGCAACGTCATAATCAATTTCGGGAACAGGATTTGCCATCGCAAAAACGATAGGGTCATTGGCCATACCTAGTAACATTTCGGAAGTCAAAATATTCCCAGCCGATAGTCCCAGAAAAACATCTGCACCCATTAAAGCCGCTTTTAAATCGGTGTTCGGCAGCCCTTTGGCATATTTTTGTTGGAGTGGTGACAAATCGGTTCTCTTTGAAGAAAGCACGCCATCTTTGTCAAACATAATAATATTGTCGGGCTGAATGCCTAATAAAACATATAAATTCGCGCACGCCAAAGCGGCAGAACCTGCTCCCGAAATAACAACTTTAACGTCATTGGTTTTTTTGTTAGCCAATTCTAAAGCATTCAAAAGTGCTGCAGAAGAGATAATGGCAGTACCATGTTGGTCGTCGTGCATTACCGGGATGTTCAATTCTTCGACAAGTCGTCTTTCGATTTCAAACGATTCTGGCGCCTTAATATCTTCGAGGTTGATTCCACCAAAAGTGGGCGCAATATTCTTGACCGTTTCGATAAAAGCATCAATGTCTTTGGTGCCTACTTCGATATCAAAAACATCAATATCTGCAAAAATTTTAAACAACAAAGCCTTGCCTTCCATCACGGGTTTTGAAGCTTCGGGACCAATATCCCCAAGACCTAAAACCGCAGTGCCATTGGTAATAACGGCAACCAAATTGCCTTTGGCGGTATATTTATAAACATTGTTGATGTCTTTTGCGATTTCCAAACAGGGCTCTGCCACACCTGGTGAATAGGCCAATGACAAATCGCGTTGGGTTGCATATTTTTTGGTAGGTACGACCTGAATTTTACCTGGTGTAGGCTTGGCATGGTATAATAAAGCTTCTCTTCTTTTGCTGTACTTGTTCATTTGAATCGTTTTTATTCCGACTTGCAAAGGTAAAAGTCTGATTGTAAAAAGGAAACTTTTGAACAAATTGTTTTTACAAAGTTATTGGTTCGATAAATAACTTTGAACCGTGGTTGGATTGTAAGCGCGAAAAGTAAAGTGACGGTAAAGTAAAACAGCACATTCATTTGGGCGTGCCCCTACGGGTCGGGCCTTGCGCTCCAAGTCCTCGTTCCTGCGGGCTTTTCGCTGCTGTCCCTCACGCGACATTTCAAAAACTTTTACGTTTGCATTTTAATTTAACGTTTAGAAAACCGCTCCGCATGCAAAAACAATAAACAACTTAGAAATAAAACTGCTGCATGATTTTCGAATTTAAAAAAATAGCAAAGCGATTTAACACTGCTCTTGTTCGGTCATTCATTTAATGAAAAAGCTTCGCCCAGCATAACAATGAACATTATAGAACAAAAACGCCCGCAATCTTATCAATTGCGAGCGTTTTTTTTGGATATACTCCTAAATCAATTTTGCCTACTTTAACGCTTTATGAACTTTTTAGTTGCGACGTTACCGTTTGAATTATTGATTATTTTCACTACATATATACCTTGTGCAAGTCTCGTTAC
>CANKZI010000021.1 GCA_947488595.1 Flavobacteriaceae bacterium | reverse complement strand
TTATTGAAAATCCTGGTAACTTGGCTAATGGATGCTACTACTGGTTATATCATAGCGTTACAAACACCATTATAAGAGGTCCTATTTACTTAATCTACTCCTCATATAATTTATTCTTTTTGTTTCGATTCTCATCAAATCGAATAAAAAAACTATTTTTTAACAACCAAGAAAAAACTTTTTTAAAATGGTTGATAATGATCAATTGTATAATGGCGTTAGTAGCTCTTTTTTATTCAATGTTCACTACTACTTCTTACTTCGATTTTAGTTTTTTAAAACAAGAAAAATCAGGATTATCAATAATTAGCATTATCTTGAATCTACTATTTTTATCAATTCCATTAACAATACTAGCTTTCCCACAAATACTATATGGCTTTCATAAATTTAAAAAACAGTATAAACCCAATCAGGCATTTAGCAAAGCAGTGCATGAACCATCAGAGTTGATGTCATCACTGATTTTAGATGTTGTTAAGAAAAAAGAAAATCTATTGAATCCCGATTTCGATATTAATGAAATAAGTAAAATCCTTCACATCGACAAGTCCGAGGTTTTATATTTTTTCAACATTACATTAAACAAAAAATTCATCACCCTACGGAAGGAATTGCGCGTTGATCTTGCAAAAAAAGAGATTGGTAGTGGTAAATTATTATCCGTTTCAATGGAAGGGATTTGGATGAAAAGTGGTTTTAGCTCAAAAACTAGTTTTTTTGTCGCTTTTAAAGAAGTTACGGGGATGACACCTTTGCAATATTCAAAATCACTGCAAAAGCAACCAACTAAACATTTGAAAAAAAACTAGTGAGGTACAAATAGTTTGAAGAAACGAAGGTACTGTTGTTCAGTAAACAAATTTTAGCGATTAGTAATAAAACACCTATTGAAAAGTTGGTGTTTTTTTTTGGAGATATTAGAAAGGGTACTTTTTGGATAAAGAAACCACACGAATGGATTGACTTCGCCGAATTGCATTGGGTGCGGTAGCTGTGATAATTGAATGCAACTGTTATTATGCTATGTATTTAATTCATTTACGCTATAACTTATTTCAATCATAAATTAGACTTTAACCCCAAAGATAAAACCAACTAGTGCCGACAAACCCATGGCGATTGTTCCCCAAATAGTGATTCGTAAAACCGCTTTTTTTATACTTGAACCACCTGTTTTGGCTGCAGTTGTTCCTAAAACAATTAAAAAAACAGTTGTAAAACCATAGAGCCAATATTCGAGTCCTTGTTTCGGTGCAAAAAGTACAACCAAAAGAGGCAATATGCCTCCAACCGTAAATGATGCGCCAGATGCTATGGCTGCTTGTATCGGATTTGCTTGGCTAATTTCGTTGATACCGAGTTCTTCTCTAATGTGTGTGCCCAATGCATCTTTTTCGGTCATTTCTATGGCGACTTGCATGGCGGTTTCTTTTTTTAGTCCTCGCTTTTCATAGATTTGAGCTAGTATGTTTAACTCTATTTCTGGCATCTCTGCGAGTTCTTTGATTTCTCTTTCAATGTCTGCTTTTTCTGTATCCGTTTGAGAGCTTACAGAAACATATTCACCTGCAGCCATCGACAAGGCACCGGCTACAAGGCCAGCGACCGTTGCTAAAACAATAGGTTCTCGTGTGGCACTTGCAGCAGCAACGCCGATTGCAAGACTGGAAACAGAAATTATTCCATCGTTTGCTCCTAAAACAGCAGCTCTGAGCCAGTTGCTTCTGTGTATATAATGGTTATCTAAATAGTTGTCAATTGTAATCATGGTATTGTTATTATCGTGTTATAAAAATACGCCTAATTCTCTAATAAACGTATTTAAAACTAAAGAATGCAATTTTAATCATTTAATACTTTTCGAAAATAGCAATACATCCTTAGAAATATTTTTTAAGTTTGTCAACACTAACTCCAATCATTTTGTTTTGATTACAACCCTGACCAAAGGAACATTAAAAGCAACAATTCATAGCAAAGGTGCCGAATTGATTGCGCTCCACAACAGCCAACGCGAGTTCATTTGGGACGGAAATCCTGATTTTTGGGGCAAACATTCGCCCATTTTGTTTCCTATTGTAGGCACTTTAAAAAACAATCAATACCAATACAACGGAAAAAACTATACTTTATCACGGCACGGTTTTGCTCGAGACAAAACTTTTACTGTGATTGAACAATCCGAAAACAAAGTCATTTTTTCGCTACAATCGGATGCCGAAACACTTCAAAATTATCCGTTTGCTTTTGAGCTACAAGTCATTTATACCTTAGAACAAGACCGCTTACAAATTCAATATAAAGTTTTTAATAAAAGTGACGCGAGGCTGTATTTTGCCATTGGTGCCCATCCAGCTTTTGCCTTAACAGAAGCATTCGAAAATTATTCGATTGCGATGGAACAAAACGACGTCATGCAATACCATTTGTTAGAAAACGATTTGCTTTCTAATGAAACCAAGCGTATAACTTTAGAAAACCAACAATTTCAACTCAATTACTCCTTGTTCGAGAATGACGCTTTGGTATTTAAAAATCTAAAATCACAAGCACTGACGATTCTAGAAAACCAAAAACCATTGCTTGCGGTTCGTTTTGAAGGCTTTCCGAATTTGGGGATTTGGACAAAAAAAGACGCACCATTTGTTTGTATAGAACCATGGTTTGGCTACGCCGATACCGCAGACAGCAATGGCGATTTGATGACAAAAGAAGGCATACAACAATTAGTAGTAAGCGGTATTTTTGAAGCCGAATTCAGTATAACCATTTATTAATGCATCATGCTAACTGTGAATTTTAGTCCATTTCCAGTATTAGAAACCGAAAGATTAATACTGCGACGCCTTATCAACGATGACGTAAAAGGTGTTTTTATGTTGCGCTCCAATCCCGAATTGATGTTTTACATTCCGAGACCATTGGCACAAAACGATGCAGATGCGTTGGAACATATTGCGCAAATTGATGATAAAATCCAAAATAATATAGGCATCAATTGGGCAATTTGTTTGAAAGACAATCCAGAATTTATCGGACTAATTGGATTGTTTAAAATAGATTTCGAAAATTACCGTTCTGAATTGGGATACATGCTGCTATCGGATTTTCACGGTAAAGGTATCGTTACCGAAGCCATTCATGAAGTCCTTCGTTATGGATTTGAGAACATGCAATTGCATTCGGTTGAAGCCATAATTGACCCCGAACATCAAGCATCCGAAAGGGTTTTGCAAAAAAATGGTTTCATAAAAGAAGCCCATATCAAAGAAAACGAGTACTTTGGAGGGAAATTTTGGGACACCGTGATTTACTCCATATTGAAACGCAACTTTAAAAAATATTTACGCTATTGGAACCTATGGATGAATTTGAAAATTGATATTGATTTGAAAAAAAATAAAATTTACCATCTAAATAGCTTACCAACTGCGCTATTTTTTTAAAACAATAAAAAATGGAAAGGAATACAAAAAAGTTAGCAGCTTTTATTTGTAATTTTGGCAATTGATTCAGCAACCGTATTTAAAAATATCATCCTTTAAACAAACATTATGACCCTTTTAAATTATACCAACCCGATTAAAAAACTTTTTATTTTTTGTTTAATATCTTTTACTTTCTTTGGTTGTAGCAACGACAATGAAGTAAAATGTTTTGAATCTGTTTATATTGGTGTAACTGATGTAACCGGACCAACCACCGCAACAGTCAACCAAACTATCACTTTGAATGTCAATTTTGAAGTACAAAGTAGTTGTGGTAATTTTGAAGCTTTTTCAGAAGAAAATACCGCTACAAACGAAAAAACAATTGCGCTGTTGGCGCGTTATGAAGGTTGCAATTGCACGCTTAATGCGTTTTCTCGAATTCAACCTTACACTTTTACGCCAACAGCGGCAGGAACTTATGTTTTTAAATTTAAAATTACCAATACCACTTTTAAAACCATTACTGTTGTAGTTACCTAAAAATTACTTGATTTTTGGTAAAGTTTTAATATACAATTGTTCGACTTTGGTACGCGCCCAATCGGTTTTTCTAAGAAAAGTTAAACTCGATTTGATACTCGGATTATCGACAAAACATTTTATTTTTATCAGTTCGCCTAAGGTATCAAAGCCGTAATGTGCTACTAATTCTTCCAAAATTTTTTGTAGCGTGACGCCGTGTAGCGGATTGTTGTGGTGCTTTTCCATTATCCAAAATTAATCAAATTTCTAAAACTATTGTTGATTGACAGATTTGTTACTACATTTACCACCCTATGCTAAAAACGGTCAACATACTTAATAAAAGAGCGCGCTTCGATTACGAAATTATTGAAACTTTTACCGCTGGAATTGTTTTGGCAGGAACCGAAATAAAATCGATTCGTTTGGGTAAAGCCAATATTACCGAAAGTTTTTGCGAATTCAGTAACAATGAGCTTTTTGCTATTAATACTTATATCGAAGAATATGCATTTGGCAACCAATTCAACCACAAATCCCGTAGCGAACGCAAATTGCTTTTGAACAAAAAAGAGTTGAAAAGTTTACAAAAAAGTGTGCAAGCAAAAGGATTGACTATTATTCCGACGAAATTATTCACCAACGAAAAAGGAATGGCAAAACTAGAAATTGGTTTGTGTCGCGGAAAGAAAACGTATGACAAAAGAGAATCTTTAAAAGAAAACGACACCAAACGCGATTTGGATCGGATAAAAAAAGCCTTTAATGCTTGATTATTTTTCTGGTAAATGTTTTTTCTTCGGTAATAATTGAAATAAAATAAGTGCCCGAATCTATTGTCGTTGTTTGAATCAGCTCGTTTTTTTACCATTGTTTTTGAAATACGATATTCAAAATTGGTCGCTACCGACATACCAAATCATTTTGGTATTTGAATTTTACTAAGTACATAATGATTGGCATTGGACTTATTTCCTTCGAAACAACTGCTGTAATCTCGTACAAATGAAGTTATCGGAAACAACAAAAAGAGTAAAATTCGCTTCTGTAATATCGTATTAATTTTTGTTTTCGAGTAAAGGCACAAAACGAAAAGCACCAAATTCATGCTTTTCGAACTGTGTTTCATTTTTCCGAATCAATAAAGTCATAATTTGATCGGTTTCACCCAGCGGAATAACGAGCTTTCCTCCTATTTTTAATTGTGCCATCAATGGTTTCGGAATCAAAGGCGCACCTGCAGTGACAATTATACTGTCAAAAGGCGCGTGATTGGGCAAACCTTTGTAACCATCGCCAAAAGACAAATGCTTAGGCCGAATACCTAATTTAGGCAACAAAATTGATGTTTGCTTGAACAATTCGGTTTGCCTTTCGACACTATATACTTTAGCGCCCATCATACATAATACGGCGGTTTGATAACCAGAACCCGTGCCAATTTCGAGCACTTTATCGTCTTTTTTTACAGCCAACAATTGACTTTGAAAAGCCACAGTATAAGGTTGCGAAATCGTTTGTCCTGCTGCAATTGGAAAGGCTTTGTCTTGGTAAGCATAATCTTCAAAACTTGAATTAAGAAACAAATGTCGAGGTATTTTTTTAATGGCATCAAGAACATTGTTGTCAATAATTCCTTTTTCTTTTAAAATGACAATCAATTGGTTGCGAAGTCCTTGATGTTTGGCGGTATCTTTCAAAATTGGAATCAATTTGTTTTTGCAAAAATAAGAAACTAAAACTGTTTTTAAATTCTAAATGTATTCTAAACTTTGAACAAATAATCATATTTTTGTTGAAAATATTTTTTATGCTAAAAGTAGGCGTTTTAGGTGCTGGTCATCTCGGAAAAATACATTTGCGTTTATTGCAACAATCTCAAAAATATGAATTGGTTGGTTTTTATGACGAAAACCAAGAAAATGGTCAAAAAATTGCCAAAGAATTTGGTTATAAACAATTCAAAACCATTGCCACTTTGATTCATGCGGTTGATGTTATTGATATCGTAACACCAACATTATCGCATTATAAATGTGCCAAAGTTGCCATAAAATCTGGAAAGCACGTTTTTATCGAAAAACCCATTTCTAATACAGTTGCCGAAGCCGAAGAAATCATCACTTTGTCGAATGAATACAATGTCAAAGGACAAGTTGGTCATGTGGAGCGTTTTAATCCAGCCTTTATTGCGACCAAAGAGATGATCGAAAATCCGATGTTTATTGAAACCCATCGTTTGGCCGAGTTCAATCCACGCGGCACAGATGTTCCAGTAGTTTTAGATTTGATGATTCACGATATTGATGCGATATTAAGTGTTGTAAAATCAAAAGTGAAAAATATAAATGCCAGTGGTGTTTCAGTTATTTCGGATACACCAGACATCGCTAATGCCCGAATCGAATTCGAAAATGGCTGCGTTGCCAATTTAACTGCCAGCAGAATTTCACTAAAAAACATGCGCAAATCGCGTTTCTTTCAAAAGGACGCGTATATTTCGGTCGATTTTTTAGAAAAGAAATGTGAAGTCGTAAAAATGAAAGATGCGCCCGAAATGCCAGGCGATTTTGATATGATTCTTCAAAATGCAGAAGGTCGCAAAAAACAAATTTATTTTGCCAATCCCGAAGTAGAACAAAACAATGCCATCTTGGATGAACTGGAGACTTTTGCCGATGCCATTATCAACAATACAACGCCGATTGTCACTTTAGAAGACGGAACTGAAGCATTGCGGGTCGCTTATCAAATTATTGATTGCTTCAAAAAGTAGTTTTAAGGGAATAAGTGAATACTAATCAATTAAGATTACTGCGTAATCGCATATTATTTCAAAATATCTCAGTAATTAAATTTTTAAATCTTTTAATAAATAAACATGAAAAACATAGCCGTCATCGGAGCCGGAACAATGGGCAACGGAATCGCTCATACTTTTGCGCAAAGTGGTTTTACAGTAAAATTGATTGATGTTTCAGAGCAATCTTTAGACAAAGGCATGGCAGCAATCGCCGGAAACCTTGACAGAATGGTCACAAAAGGTAGCATATCTGAAGCCGATAAATTAAAAACCATCAGCAACATCATTACCTACACAGACATCAAAGATGGCGTGGTTGGTGTTGATTTGGTTGTTGAAGCTGCTACTGAAAACGTCGAATTGAAACTCAATATTTTTAAGCAATTGAACGAAGCTTGTTCAAATGATACCATTCTAGCTACCAATACATCCTCCATTTCAATTACGCAAATCGGCGCAGTAGTTACACATCCTGAACGTGTCATCGGAATGCATTTTATGAATCCAGTGCCAATTATGAAATTGGTCGAAATCATTCGCGGCTACAATACTTCAGACGAGGTAACAAAAACCATCATGACACTTTCTGAAAAACTCGGAAAAGTGCCAGTAGAAGTCAATGATTATCCGGGATTTGTTGCCAACCGAATTTTAATGCCAATGATCAACGAATCTATCGAAACTTTATACAATGGTGTTGCTGGTGTTTATGAAATCGATACCGTAATGAAACTGGGCATGGCGCATCCTATGGGACCATTGCAGTTGGCCGATTTCATCGGACTTGACGTATGCCTTGCTATTTTGAATGTGATGCACGACGGTTTCAAAAATCCGAAATATGCGCCTTGTCCGCTTTTGGTCAATATGGTACGCGCCGGAAAATTAGGTGTAAAATCGGGTGAAGGTTTTTATGATTATTCAGAAAGCAAAAAAGCAGAAAAAATAGCGAAACAATTTGTATAATGTCTTAAAGTTTGAAAGTCTTTATGTGCAAAGTTATCTTATCTTTGACATAAAGACTTTTCTGATTTTAAGCATTTGAGCTCATTATGGCAAAAATAATTCCTTTCAAAGCCGTTCGACCTGTTCCAGACAAAGTCAGTCTCGTCACATCGCGCTCGTATGACGAATATTCTGCAGCAGAACTCGCCTCGCAATTGGATTTTAATCCGTTTTCATTTCTTCACATATTGAATCCTGCCTATGTCAACCAGCAAAAAATCGGATTAGAAAAAAGATTCAATCTTGTTGCGCAAAAATACAATGACTTTAAAGAAGAGGTGGTTTTAATCAAAGAAGAAAAACCAGTCCTTTTTATTTACGAAATCCAAACCAAAAACCAAATTTTTACCGGAATTGTAGCTGGAACTTCAATTGAAGATTACCAAAATAATGTAATCAAAAAACATGAAGACACCTTGCAATATCGTGTCGAATTATTCAAAGATTATCTGCACAGAACAGGATTTAACACCGAACCCGTTTTAATAACATATCCTGATAATCAAGAATTATCCCAGTGGATTTCCGACAAAAAGAAATCATCGTCGCTTTACGAATTTTCAACGACCAAAAGAGAAAAACACATTCTCTGGAAAATTGAAGAAGACATTGATATCAGTTGGCTTCAAAAAAAATTTGATGAAATTGGAAATTTATATATCGCCGACGGGCACCACCGTTCCGCTTCTGCAGAATTATTATATGAACAAGACAAAGCTTCAGGAAATGAAAACCTGAACTATTTCATGAGTTTCCTAATTGCCGAAAGCAACGTAAAGATTTACGAATACAACAGAATAATCCGCGATTTAAATGGCCATTCTAAAGAAGAATTTTTAAAGAAACTATCCGAAATTTTTTGGCTTAAAAACAAAGCACAAGAGTTGTGGAAACCGACAAAAAAGTTCGAATTCGGAATGTATCTCGAAGGCGAATTTTATGCATTAAACTTGAAAGACGAATACAATTTTACATCCGTTTTAGAAAGTCTTGATGCTCAAATTTTATATAAAAAAGTGCTAAAGCCAATACTCGGAATCGAAGATTTAAGAAACGATGAACGTATCGATTATATTCCGGGCAAACAATCTATCGTAACCATAAAAGAAGTAATTGATGAAGGCGAGTTTGAAGTTGGCTTCTTGATTTTTCCAACTGGTATTTCTGAAATAAAAAAATTGGCCGATAACCATTTGATAATGCCACCAAAAAGCACTTACATCGATCCCAAGTTTCGCAGCGGATTGGTAGTTTATGAGTTGTAATTTAGAAACAGAGATTTAATAAAAATCCAAAAAATGTCAATAAAAAATAATCTTCTCGAAATAAAGTCAACACTTCCTGAAATTGTTACACTTGTAGCAGTTTCCAAAACAAAACCAATTTCCGATTTAATGCAGGCCTATGATGCCGGACAACGCATTTTTGGAGAAAATAAAATTCAGGAAATGAGCGAAAAATGGGAAGTCATGCCGAAAGACATTCAGTGGCACATGATTGGACACGTTCAGAGCAACAAGGTTAAATTTATGGCGGCTTATGTGCATTTAATTCATGGTGTTGACAGTTTGAAATTGCTCGAAGAAATCAACAAACAAGCGTTTAAAAACAAGCGAATAATAGATTGCCTTTTGCAAATACATATCGCCGAAGAAGATACAAAATTTGGTTTAAATGAAACCGAATTGAATGAAATATTACAATCTGAAGCCTTCAAAAATCTCAAGAACATCAAAATTGTTGGACTCATGGGAATGGCCACATTTACCGAAAATCAAGACCAAATCAAAAAAGAATTTCAATTTTTGAAATCAATTTTCGACCAAAAGCGACAGATAATCACTGAAAACTGCCAACTGAACATTTTATCGATGGGCATGTCTGGAGATTACCAATTGGCAATCGAATGCGGCAGTACAATGGTTCGGATTGGAAGTAGTATCTTTGGAGGAAGATAAAAATCAATGGCAATGACAATGGCAATGACAAGTTTTAATTTAGAAAGGTTGCAATTGAATTTTGACATTGATATTGCACTTGATTTTTGACATTGATATTGACTTTTAACATTGACATTGCAATTGATTTTTGACATTCATATTGAATATGTACGCAATACTTGACATAGAAACCACTGGAGGCCAATTTAATGAAGAAGGCATCACCGAAATCGCCATCTACAAATTCGACGGTCACGAAATTGTTGATCAATTTATCAGTTTGGTCAATCCAGAAATTCCTATTCAGCCCTTTGTGGTCAAATTGACAGGTATCAACAACGAAATGTTGCGCACCGCTCCCAAATTCTTTGAAGTGGCGAAACGCATCATAGAAATCACAAAAGATGCCATTATCGTTGCACACAACGCTTCTTTCGATTACCGAATTTTACGCACGGAGTTCAGAAGATTGGGTTATGATTTTGAAGCACCAACACTTTGCACGGTTGAACTCGCCCAAAAACTGCTTCCAGAACAAATTTCATACAGCTTAGGGAAATTGGTGCGCGCTTTGGGAATTCCAATGGCAGATCGACACAGGGCAAGCGGTGACGCTTTGGCTACAGTAAAATTGTTCCAAATATTGTTGGACAAAGACCTTGAAAAAGAAATTGTCAAAGCGCACATAAAAACCGAAATAATCAAAGGAATTACGCCAAAATTATTAGATATAGTCGAAAGTTTACCTTCAAAAACAGGCGTTTATTATATCCATCGTGAAGATGGAAAAATAATTTATATCGGCAAAAGCCGCAACATTAGAAAACGGATCAATCAGCATTTTACGGGCACATCCTATAAATGTAAAAAAATTCAATTGGAAGTTTTTAAAGTTACTTATGAATTAACTGGAAGTGAACTTATTGCGCTGTTAAAAGAAAGCGAAGAAATTAAGATCAACAAACCCATTTACAACAAAGCACAATCCAAAACCATTTTACCATGGTCATTGTATGCCGAAAAAAATAATGGTGGTTATCTTTGTCTTCAAATTCAAAAAAGTGATGGTAGAAAAAAAGAAATCACTTCATTTTCGTCTTTTCAAGAAGCCAAAAATGCGCTTTTTAGAATAGGTGAAAAATACCAACTTTGCCAAAAGCTAAATGGTTTAAATGTTACCGAAAACGAATGTTTTCAATATAAAATAAACGCCTGTGATGGTGCTTGCATCGACAAAGTCGAGGTTGAATTGTACAATTCTCGGGTGCAACAGTTAATCAGCGACTATTTATTTGATCATAAAAGTTTGATTATTATTGATCGTGGTCGTAGTATTTCCGAAAAAGGTGCGGTTTTAATCGAAAACGGAATTTATAAAGGGTATGCTTTTTTTGATTTGAATTATCAGATTAGCAATGCCGCTGTTTTCCATAATATTTTGGTTGCTATGCCCCACAATCGAGATACGAGAACCATTTTACTGCAAGCCCTTCGGAAAAATAAGAGAATGAAAGTCGTTTATTTTTAAAAAAAGTCATTTCTTTAAATCTCTAAAATGAAATCGAATCCTAAATTTTTAATTGCGATTGTTGGACCTACTGCCATTGGAAAAACTAGTTTGGCGGTGGCTGTTGCTGTTCATTTTAAATGCGAAATTATTTCGTGTGATTCGCGACAATTTTTTAAAGAAATGCGCATTGGTACAGCCGTTCCAAATGAAACCGAGTTGGCTTCGGTACCACATCATTTTATTCACAACAAATCGATTTTCGAAAATTATACAGTGGGCGATTTTGAGAAAGAAGCATTGGCCCAACTTGAAGTGCTTTTTAAAAATAATGATTTTGCCGTTTTGGTTGGCGGTTCTGGTTTGTATGTTGATGCGGTTTTAAAAGGTCTTGATGATTTTCCGGAAATTGCGGTTACTGTACGAGAACAAGTGGCTTCGGAATATGAGGAAAATGGCATATTGTATTTGCAGAATGAATTGAAACGACTTGATCCAACCTATTTCTCGGTTGTTGCCAAAGAAAATCCACAACGCATGATGCGTGCTTTGGAAGTTTGTATAGGCAGTGGCCTACCTTATTCTTCGTTTCTTAATATAAAGAAAAACACAAGGGATTTTATACCGATTATAATTGGTTTGGAAGCAGAACGAAACGTAATTTATGACAGAATCAACCATCGTGTTGGTATTATGATGGAAGAAGGTTTATTGGCTGAAGCGAAAAACTTATACCAATATAAAAAGCTAAATGCCCTGCAAACCGTGGGCTATCGCGAATTGTTTGACTATTTTGATGGTACGATTGCATTGCCTTTTGCAATTGAAGAAATCAAGAAAAATACACATCGTTTTGCAAAGCGTCAATTGACTTGGTTTAAAAGAAATGAAACTACAAAATGGTTTGATTATGCGACAAAACCGTCAGCTATTATTAATTATATTGCGCAATTTAAAAATCTTAAAACCTAAATTAAATGCCAATCGCATCCAATTTTACTTCTGTTTTCAGCAAAGAATGGGAAATTGACTTTACGCAATGTACACCCAACGGTTATCTAAAATACACAGATTTGTGCAATATTTTGCAATTAACTGCTGGCGACCATGCGGCAATGGGTGGCATTAGTTTTACCGAAATGCAACAATTTAATCAAGCCTGGGTTTTGAGTAGGATGCGTGTAGAAATAAATGAACTGCCGCAATGGCGCGATATTGTTACTGTAAAAACTTGGATTGTTTCGTTAGAAAATTCACGTTCGGTTCGCGCATTGGAAATGTATATTGGTAACAAAAAAATCATTGGTTGCGAAACATTTTGGGCCGTATTTAATACCAAAACGCGCCGTCCAGAAGCTTTGGCTTTGCCTTATGATCATTTTGAGTTGTACCCCGAAAATCATCCGACGCTGCAGCGGGTAAAAAGAATTGCATTTTCGGGCGAAAGTACCTCAGTAAAACAACGTGCAGTACTGTTATCGGATTTGGATATTGTAAACCACGTAAATAACGTAAAATATCTAGAATGGTGTCTGGATTTAATTGCTCCTGAATTGGTATTAAGTGGAAAATTACGCGGTTTTGATATGAATTTTATGAGAGAATTGGCTTTAGCAGATGATGTAAGTATTGTTAACAACGCTTTGGTTTTTTCGATTGTGAAAGAAGATATTGCGTGTTTTGCTTTGCAATTGGATTGGGAATCAGCACATTGGAAGTTTATCGTTTAGCCCGGATAGCAGTGGAAATCCTTTTTTCTGGCAGTGCAAAACTGCTAAAAAAAGATTGGAACGGATAGCCGGAAAATGCTTCAAAAAAAAAAGGCTCCGAGATTTCGAAGCCTTTGATAATTTATTCAGTAATTACTTTGTTTTTTACGACCAATCTGAAACCTTCGCCGTGAATATTGAGGATTTCTACATCTTCATCTGGTTTGAGGTATTTTCGTAATTTGGCGATGTAAACGTCCATACTTCGTGAAGTGAAATAGTTGTCGTCTCTCCAAATTTTTGTTAAAGCCAATTCTCTAGGCATCAAATCGTTTTCAAAAACAGCAAGCATTTTTAGTAATTCGTTTTCTTTTGGCGATAATTTGATTGGTTCTTCGTTTTTGAAAGTCAAAAAACGCAATTTTGAATTGAGGAAAAAACCACCAATTTGGAATTCAAATTTGGTAGCATCGTTTTTGCTATCTGATGCTTTTCTTTGAATTATGGCTTTGATTTTCATCAACAATACTTCGGAATCAAAAGGTTTATTGAGGTAATCATCGGCCCCTACTTTGTATCCTTTTAACACATCTTCTTTCATGGATTTTGCTGTTAAAAAAATTAACGGCACGTCTTTGTTTTTCTCTCTGATTTCTTTTGCCAAAGTATAACCGTCTTTGTATGGCATCATGACGTCTAGAATACACAAATCGAAGGTGTCTTTTTTGAATTTTTCGAAACCTTCCATTCCGTTTTTAGCCAAAGTGACTTCAAAATCGTTTAAAATAAGGTAATCTTTGAGGATTGATCCAAAGTTTGGATCGTCTTCGACTAGTAGGATTTTTTTGTTTTCTGTTTCCATAGCTTAATTTATTAATGGTAATTTTATAATGAAGGTACTTCCCTTCCCTTTTTCGCTTTCTACTGTAATTTGACCGTTATGGTCTTCAATAATTCTTTTTACGTAAGCCAATCCCAAACCGTGGCCTTTTACATTGTGTAAATCTCCGGTGTGTTCACGATAGAACTTTTCGAAAATTCGTTTTTGTGCCACTTTGCTCATTCCTGCGCCTTTGTCTTTTATCTTAATAATCACAAAATCTTTGACATTTTCGGTATCAATATCAATTACTGGACTTTCGGGCGAATATTTAATC
Organism: Flavobacteriaceae bacterium; assembly: GCA_947488595.1. Taxonomy (GTDB): domain Bacteria; phylum Bacteroidota; class Bacteroidia; order Flavobacteriales; family Flavobacteriaceae; genus Flavobacterium. Next base: position 33,614 of record CANKZI010000021.1, on the reverse strand, counting down.
GCATTATCTAAAATATTGACAATCACATTAGTAAAATGAACATCGTTTAAAAGCACTGTATTTCTCGCGGCATTGAAATGCGTGTTAATAATACCTTGTCGGTCTTCGATAATCAAATTGACATGTTCTGTTGCATCTTCGATTATTTCGTGAATGTCTGCTGATTCTTTATTGATTTCGAGTTCTCTTTTTTCTAATTTTGATATTCTCAAAACGTTTTCAACCTGTGCGTGCATGCGTTTGTTTTCGTCTCGAATCATCTGAAGATAGCGTTGTGTTTTTTCTTTATCTTCGATTACCTTCGGGTTTTTTATGGCATCCAATGCCAAATTTATGGTAGCAATTGGTGTTTTAAACTCGTGTGTCATGTTGTTAATGAAATCGGTTTTGATTTCAGAAATCTGACGTTGTTTGATCAATTGGTTCAAGGCACTGCTGTAAGCGATAATGATTACCAACGTAAAAATGATAGACAAAATTGTAATGTTCATCAATTCCGAAAACAAAAACTTTTTCTTTTCTGGAAAACTAACCAACAACTGGTACTTGCTATTGCCGTCGTTATCGGTAAAAACTGGAATAGAAAAGGTTGCGTTTTTATTGAACTTGAACTTATCTGATTTTACTTTAGTTGCTAGACCATTGCTGTAAATTCCGAATTCAAAAGGTGTAATTACATCGGCTTGAATAAGTTCATGCTGCAGCAATTCTTTTAATTTCTCTTTAGAAATTCGGTCTTTTAAAGGTTTTGTTTCGGCAATATCTTTAAAAAACATTTCGAACTGGGCTTTGTCTAATAGTTCGATATTTCCTGATTTCTCGATGGTTAGATCGGGAGCGACATTGTGTTGAATGGTCGATTTATCAATAGGATCTCCTGAATATATTTCAGTTTTACTTTTAGAAACAAAACTTTTAATTTTTACAGAATCTTTTTTCTTATCAAAGAACGAAAGGTTAATATTATAATCGTCGGCAATAATACTGTTTGAATAAATTACAGTTTCATTGGTAACTCGGTTTTTTTGAACCAATATAAAATCGAGCAATTCACTTTGTTTTGGATCTTTGCCTATACTGTCTTTTAATTTTTTATATTCATTTAAAAAACTATAGGTTTCTTGCTGTTTTAAATTTTCAGAAACATTACCAATAACTTGTTTTACATGGTACTTGAATTGTTCTTCGTTGTTTTTTAATGAAGTGTTAATTAAGTACAGTTGCACTAAAATTATTCCTATTAGTGACAGGCTCATTAAGAAAACAAGTAATCTAAACAAAGTCTTATTCATCGTAGCAAATTTAACATTTTAACATTTGTTCAAATAATACATTAACCAAAAATTAACATCTGGTGTGACATTTATCAATTCGTTAACTCTTTGAAAATGGTAATGGTTTGATTGATTGTGTTTTCTAGGTCTATGTTGTGAATAACGAAATCACTTTTTACGGTACGCATTTCATCCGACCATTGGTTATTGATGCGCTTCAGAACGGACTCATAATCGGTTTTATCCCTTTGCATAACCCTTTGAATTCGAGTAGACAATGGCGCGGTAACGGTAATAATTTTATCGCAGTCTTTGTCGCTTCCGCTTTCAAAAAGAATTGCGGCTTCTTTTATAACAAATGGCGAAAGACTATTGTTTTTGATCCATAATTGAAAATCTTTTTCAACTAATGGGTGAATAATTTTATTGAGTTGTTGGAGTTTTTTTGGGTCTTGAAACACGATATTGGCTAATTTTTGTCGGTTTAAAATTGTGCCATCAAATATTGTTGTTCCAAAACTATTCTTAATTGCAGTAAGTGATTCTGGATAATTCATCACTTTTTTTGCTTCGTTGTCTGCGGTATAAATTGGGACACCGAGAAGCTCAAATTGTTGGGCCACAGTTGATTTTCCGCTACCTATTCCGCCTGTGAGTCCTATTATTTTTGGTGTTTTCATTTTATTTAAAAAATAATTCAGGAAAAGTTTTTTCTGGATTTCGTTTTAAAATTTGTACCAAAACAAATGATTTCAAAAAACCAATGCCATAACCATAAAACTGAATTATTATTGCAATAATCGATAATAATCCAACGCTAATACTTTTATTGGAATAAGTCGAAATGAATAAAACCAACAAAAAATAACAGCCATACAAACTGAGGAAAAGCAGATTACCAAACAAGAGAAAAAGGGAAGCCAATAAAAAACCAAAAAGAAAAAGGGTTGGAAAAAAAAACGTTATTTTACTGTGTTTTGGGTACCACTGGTTTAAAATGGGTCTTGCCTTACCAAATTTATTGACTTGTTTATAAAATTTCGACCAATCTATTCTGCGTTTGTGAATGACAAAAGCCGATGGAAAAAGTCGTGTTTCGAAACCTAAATTCCATAATCTAATTGATAAATCGGGATCTTCGCCTGGATGAATATTGCCAAAACCTCCAGAAATTTCAAAAGCTTTTTTAGACAATCCCATATTAAAGCTTCGGGGTTGGAACTTATTGATTTTTTCTGAACCACCTCTAATGCCTCCTGTTGTTAAAAATGAAGTCATCGCAAAATTGATGGCTTTTTGAACATCAGAAAAAGTAGCTAAAGCAGTATCTGGCCCACCAAAACAGTCAACATAGTTTGATTCTAATGCGATTTCGACTTCGTTCAGGTATTGTTTTGGTATGATGCAATCAGAATCAAAAATGATAAAATAATCACCTTTGGCTTTTTGCATCCCAAAATTTCGTGAAGCACCAGGTCCTGAATTAGTTTTAAAAAAATAGGAAATTTTTAATTTATTTTTATACATCGAAACAATCGATTCGCAGGTTATATTTGAACCGTCTTCTATGATAACCACTTCAAAATCGGAGTTAGATTCAGACAATGATAAACTTTCCAAGAGTTCTTTCACTTCGTCGGGGCGATTAAAAACCGGAACAATTATAGAAAAATTCATACTATTTATTTTGAACAAAGATAATCTTTATAAAAAACAAAAACCACCTCGAAAGGTGGCTTTTCTATATAAAAATGGGTTTTAAACTACTCTTTCACTACTTTAATCGTTTTCAATAAACCATCAATAGTTACTTTTAAGACATAAGTTCCTGATGCCAAATGAGACATATCAATTTTACTTTGGGTAGCATTTACTGTTTTCGTAATTACTTGTTGCCCTAATAAATTAAAAACAGCAATATTCTCGATATTTTGTGAATAAGACAAATTTAAAACGTCTTTTATTGGATTTGGATAATACTTAAAATTTGCTAAATCCAAAGAATCAGTATTTAATAATGCGGCATCATAGCAGCCCAAAAGTGCACTGCCTTCTGATCCATTCCAACCCCAAACTCTAATAAACAACGGCTGACCTGGAGTAAGACCTGTAAATACTTTTAAAGAATAGTTGCCAATACCTGTATCATCATCGCATCCAGCTTCTATTAAATTACCACAATCTCCTGCATAAACTGTAATCACGGTATCTGTTAAACCACCATTGCCTCGAGTTTCGACCGTTACATTGCCACTTTCTGGCGCCGTTGATTGGTACCAAACATCCTTACCTGTTGTATTGATATTAGTAGCACCACAACTTGGCAAAGGATTAGATGGGCTGACTGTTGCTCCGGTATTATCGAAAACAATAGCACTTGAGTCAAAATCACCCGTAATAACCATTGGAGTTGCAAATTCACAAGTGTCGTTTGCAGGCGGACAGCTAGATAAATTTTGAATAGGACTTGTTAAAACACATGTCGCATCATCATTGTCTGCAACGGTTATAATTACAGGTGTTGCGTTTGGATAAGGTCCAAAAGTAAGCATTGCCAGATCTGAAAGCACTTGTGGTTCGCTGCCTTGATCATCTGTAATTGTTAAAGAAACAGCACTTCCCATATCGATAATATTTACTTCGATAAAATATTGTTCGTTACCATTTGTGCAATCAGAGATGGTGGTATAAAAAGCTGCAGCATTGGTGCAAGTTGGCGCGCAAACGATATTAAAAGTGGCAGTCTTTGCAGTAGTTCCTTCGCCATCAAGCAAAATTAAATAAGTAACACCTTCTTGTAATTCGGCAATTTCAACAGTGGTGGCAAAAGCAAAATCTCCTATACAAAGCCAATCTGTTTGGTCGCAACTACCTGAAGCTTCTTTATAAAAATAGTCTATATAGCCACCACCCGAAGCAGTAACTTGAAGACTATAAAGCCCTGTTATGGTTGGTGTAAAAGAGTATAATAATTCGTTTCCTGGCGTATTAAAATTACAGCTAAAAGGATTCCAACTACCGTTTCCAGCCAAAATAACAGCATCGATGGCTTGTCCACAATTTTCAATTACAACTGCATTATCACAATTTGGAGGACAAGTTGATTGGGTGATTGCGGTGCTAGTTAATATACAACTGGCATCATCATCATTTGAAACTGTAAAAATAACGGGTGTAGTATTTGGATAAGGTCCAAAAGTAAGTGTGGCCACCTCTGCAATAACTTGTGGTTCGCTGCCTTGATCATCTGTTACTGTCAAAGAAACAGCAGTTCCCATATCGCTAACATTTACTGTTACAAAAAACTGTTCGTTACCTTCGGTACAATCGCCGACTGCAGTGTATGAAGCTGTCGCATTGGTACAAGTTGGTGCACAAACAATATTGAAAGTGGCTGTTTTTGCGCCAGTCCCTTCGCCATCAAGCAATATTAAATAAGTAACGCCCTCTTGTAATTCGGCAATTGGCACTGTAGTAGCAAAATTAAGGTCATCAATACAAATCCACCCAGTTTCGTCACAACTACCTGTAGCTTCTTTATAAAAATAGTCTATGTAACCATTACCAGAAGCAGTAACTTGAAGACTATAGAAACCTGTTATGGTTGGCGTAAAAGAGTACAATAATTCGTTTCCTGGCGTATTAAAATTACAACTAAGAGGATTCCAACTACCTGTTCCAGCCAAAATAACAGCATCGATGGCTTGTCCACAATTTTCAATTACAACTGCATTATCACAATTTGGAGGACAAGTTGATTGAGTGATTGCTGTACTGGTTAATATACAACTGTCATCATCATCATTTGAAACTGTAAAAATAACTGGTGTAGTATTTGGATAAGGTCCAAAAGTAAGTATGGACACCTCTGAAATAACTTGTGGTTCACTGCCTTGATCATCTGTTACTGTCAAAGAAACAGCAGTTCCCATATCGCTTACATTTACTGATACAAAAAACTGTTCGTTACCTTCGGTACAATCGCCAACTGCAGTGTATGTTGCTGTAGCATTAGTACAAGTTGGGGCGCAAACAATATTGAAAGTGGCTGTCTTTGCAGTAGTACCTTCGCCATCAAGCAATATTAAATAAGTAACACCCTCTTGTAATTCGGCTATTTCAACAGTGGTAGTAAACGCAATATCGTCAATACAAAGCCAGTCTGTTTGGTCACAACTACCTGAAGCTTCTTTATAAAAATAATCTATGTAACCACCACCAGAAGCAGTAACTTGAAGACTATAAATACCCGTTATAGTTGGTGTAAAAGAATACAGTAACTCGTTTCCTGGCGTATTGAAGTTACAACTAAAAGGATTCCAACTACCTGTTCCGGCTAAGATAACAGCATCGATGGCTTGTCCACAATTTTCAATTATAACTGCATTATCGCAATTTGGAGGGCAAGTTGATTGTGTAATGGCTTGACTTGTTACTGTACAATCTGCATCGTCATTATTAGCAACTGTAAAAATAATAGGCGTTGTATTTGGATAAGGTCCAAAAGTAAGTGTAGCTGCATCAGTCACAATCTGTGGTTCGCTGCCTTGGTCATCGCTAACTGAAAGTGAACTGGCAGAACCCAAACTTGTAATATCAACATTAACCAAAAACTGCTCTCCATTTTCGCAGTCAGACACTACGGTATAATTAATTGTTGCATTGGTACAAGCAATTACAGACCAAGCTAACGTAAATGTACCTGAGTTGCTACCATATCCATCTTGTACCCAATAAACAGTTTGGTCTTCGCCAGTAGTATTCTCCCAAACTGTGATTTGTGCATCAGGATCATCGAAACAAGCAATTTGATTTTGATTGTCGCAATCGCCATAAAAAACATAGTTTCTTGAATCGTATTGGTTGTTTGGCTGGTTGATTGTTAATGTTGAACCACTTGGAACTACAATTGAATAATAGATATCGGGAGAAGTGTTAGCGCCACAAGATGGACTTGAATCATCGGTTGCGCCAAAAGTTGAACCAACAATTGGAGAGGTCAATTGACCCAAATCAATAGCTGTTTCGCAAGTGTCATTATCGGACTGTGACCACATAAAAGTAGAAAAACCCAATAAAATCAATAATAAAGTAATTTTTTTCATATTAACTTCTTTTTTAAAATAATAAGCACCTAATTTAAAACATTTTATACAAACACGAATGATTTTAATTAATAAATTCAAAAAAAAACTCCCCTTATCAAAAAGACAAGAGGAGTTCTAAATTAAAACTATTTGAAAAGATTATTCTTTTACGACCTTTATAGTTTTTACTACATTATTAGCAGTAACTTTTACAATATAAGTACCTGTAGCTAAATTAGACATGTCAATTTTAGTTTGGCTCGCGTTTACCGATTTGGTAACTACTTGCTGCCCTAATAAATTGAACACCGCTACATCAGAAATATTTTGTGAGTAAGATAAATTCAACACCTCTTTTACAGGGTTTGGATAGTAAGTAAAACTCGCATTATTGAATGTATCGGTTCCTAATAAAGAAGCATCATAACAACCTAACAAAGCGGTTCCTTGCGATCCATTATAACCTCTAACTCTAATGTATAAAGGTTCTCCAGCTGTTAAACCTGTAAATGCTTTTAAAGAAAAAGAACCCGTACCACCATCGTCATCACAGCCAGCTTCAACTAGCGCATCGCAACTACCTGTATAAACTGAAATAACAGTATCAGTAAGACCTCCATTACCTTGTGTTTCTACCGTAACTGAACCACTTTCTGGAGCAATTGATTGGTACCAAATGTCTTTTCCATTTGTATTAACATTAATCGCTCCACAACTAGGTAAAGGATTATTCGCATTAACTGTAGCACCAGTAGTATCGAACGCAATGGCACTTGTCGCAAAATCTCCGGTAATGGTCATTGGCGTAGCAAATTCACAATTATCATTTGCAGGAGGACAAGCCAATTGCGTTTGTGTAGCACTTGTTAAAACACAAGTAGCATCTTGGTCATTGGCTACTGTAAATACGATTGGTGTTCCATTTTGGAAAGGACCAAATTGTACTGTACCTGCCGCAGTAAGTACTTGTGTTGCGCTTCCTTGATCATCGGAAACCGTTAATGATTCAGCTGTTCCAACGTCGGTAACATTTACATCAACAAAAAATTGCTCGCCATTTGCGCAATCAGAAACTATAGCATAATTTACAGTAGCGTCTGTACAAGTTGGTGCACATTCAATGTTGAAAGTTGCTGATCTTGCACTAGTCCCTTCTGGATCAAGCAAAAATAAATAAGTTACACCTGCTTGCAATTCGGCAATTGGCACAGTAGTAGTAAACGAAAGGTCATCAATACAAATCCACCCTGTCTCATCGCAAGTTCCTGTAGCTTCTTTATAGAAATAATCAATATAACCACCCGAAGCAGCCGTAACTTGAAGGCTATAAAGACCAGTTACTGTTGGAGTAAATGAATATAATAATTCGATACCAGGCGTGTTAAAATTGCAAGAAAACGGATTCCATGCTCCTGGACCAGCCACAATATTAGCCACAATTGCGTCACCACAATTTTCAATTACAACCGCATTATCACAATTAGGAGGACATACGTAAGAGAAAGTACCAATTGGTAAATCACAAACAGCATCAGTACCATGCGTGATTATCAAAGTAACCGAACTTAAATTTTCGTAAGGACCAACTTGAATTGTTCCTGCTGCAGCAACTGGATACTCTGTAGTACCATCAAAAATAACTGGAGCACCGCTTCCTAAATCAACAACTTCAACATCAATAAAATATTGATTGTTATCGCAATCTGGAGATACCGTAGCACTAGCTACAGATGGAGGAGTACAAGCAGCTTCAACGATATTAACAGAAAAATCTAAAGTAACACCGTAAGTTCCTGAATAGCATGGATTAGCAGTTTCTAAAAAATCTGCAGTAACTACACGCATTCTATGAGCACCAAGCGTTGCGTCACCTGGCATAACGAATGAAGCATCTAAAACCGTAGGATTTGGAGCCAATGACGCACCTGTGTAAACGATTTCTTCTTCACTGAATGTTAAATTATCATCAAAATCAATCCAAATATAAGTGTTGTAAGTGTAACCCGTTGCAAAACTAATTTGTACATTACAGTTCAGTCCTTGAGCTAAATCAATTTGTTCAGCAGTAAAATCAGTATATGTTACATCTTCATTTGCAAAATCTGTTGCACCAATTTGTATGTTTGTAATTCCAAGCGCATCATTACTAGTAGGAACAGATGTACAATAACAACCATCAGTGAAAGTAGTAAACGATTGCTCAACACATCCTGAAGCTGTACCAAAATCATTGTAAGGCGTTAAAGTGAAATAGTAAGTACTATTTGCATCACCAGCAAAGCTGTAAGTCAATGCAGTAGCTAAATCAACACCATCAACAATATCATTGCTACCAGCCGATGTTCCTAAAGAGAAATTATAACCATCAGCACCTTCTACAGCTGTCCAAGAAAAAGTAGTAGCAAAGTTACCACAAGCTTCGTTAGTTGTTGCAGCTACATCTTCTGAACAAACAGGTGGCGCAGTTGGAATTGGCTCCCAAATTACATCATCTATTCTGATTGTTCTAAACGTTCCACCCAAACCATGTTTGATGGCAATAAAATTATCTGTTGTTCCATTCGCAAAAACTACAGTATAAGTACCATAAGTACCACTGATAGCGACAGTTTCTACTTCTGTAAATGTTTCAGGATCTGTAGGATCGGAAAGTGTTCCTACTATTACACTGTACCCATTACCACCAATAGCACTGAATTTCAATCTGTGCGTATCAGCTGGAAGGCTTGTAAGATTTGGCGTCACTAACATTAAATTGGCATTTGCATCATCAGAATTGTATAATTCTAATGCATTTGGTGCAGATGCAGCTCCAAAACCAACAACTTCTACATAAGCAAAAGCACTTGTTGTAGCTGCAATTCTTGACCAACATTCAGGAACAGTGTCCAATGCTGTTGCATTAAAATCTTCTGTAAAATCGTCAAATGGTAAACATTGTGTAAAAAAACTAAGTGGACCAACCCATGAACTAAATCCTGAACCGCAATTGGCTCTTACATAAAAGTCATAATTTGTCCCAGCATCACCTGAATTACTTGTGTAAGTTGGATTTGCTGTTACAGGTGTTCCTGCCGTGTCGTTAGAAGGTGCTTCTGCACCATCCTCTTGAACAAGCACTTCCCAAGCAGTTTCAGTTCCATTAACTGTCCAAGAAAAATCAGCGCCACTTATTGTTACATTTGAAAATGCAACTTGTGTAGGATTCGGACAGGCTTGCTGAATTCCATCAAAAATAATGTTGGGTACAAAAGCACCGATTCCTCTTGTCAAAAAGCCACCTTGATCATCGTTAGGATTGAATGGATCTGTATTGGTACCATCAGAAAATGCCCAAATAGAACGATTTGTAGCCACTGCCGAATTATAAAAATCGTCGGCAGAAGTATCATAGTCAGCCAAATTTTCATCAACAGCAACTATTAGATTGTCCGTTCCATTATAATCGAATGGTGTATCAAGTGTAACTGTAACCCAACCTGGACCAGCCGATACATCGATACCTCCAGAATAAACTTGTGTTAAATTGCCAACATCTTCAAAATCTGCACTATCGGCAAATTCGGATCTTGAAGAATGACCAAAATAAACCACTAATTCTTGCGAATTTGGTAGTGCACTTGTGCCAGAAAAATACCACTGGAACGATGTAATTGCTCCACTAGCATTTATTTCCGAAGCCAAATAAATAGATTGCGCATAAGAGTAGCCATAGAAAGGCTCAAAAGGAACATTTCGGGTCTGGTCTGCACCATCACCGACTTGTACCTGCGCAAAGCTTACTGTCATGGAGAGCATGAAGAAAGCTAAAATTAAGGTAATTTTTTTCATATTAGAGAATAAATAATTGTTATTAGGTAGCGAATATATTAAATAAATATTAATATTTTATTAATTATTTTCATAAAAAAGCGAGGTTTAACATTTTAAAGCGATTCTGCATTTTTTATAACATTACAGCAAGAAACTTCAGAAGTAAAATTTAGGTATAATTGAAAGAATTTTATTAATTCAAAAAAAAATCCCAAGGTGGTTTATTGTTTAAATCGAACAAAAAAACCTTTTCTACTGAAAATGTTTCAGTAAAAAAGGTTTAATTCTAAAAAATTAAATGATATTTTTTATTTATTCAATACTCGGAACAGCCACCATTTCATTGGCATCAGCGGCATAATCAATTCCTGCAACATCAAATCCAAATAAATTATAAAAATCTTTTCGGTAACCTAACAAATCGCCCAATTCCAAAAGGTTTTCCGTGGTTGCTTTAGCCCATAAATCTGCTACTTTTGCTTGCACTTCGGGATTCATTTCCCAATCATCAATTCTGATTCTGCCTTTTTCATCGGTAGGCACGGTAGTTCCTATATATAATCTTTGATCATACAAACGATGGATTTGCTCAATACAACCTTCGTGTGTACCGTCTTGTTTCATGATTTTATACAATAACGAGATGTACAAAGGAATCACCGGAATGGCAGAACTGGCTTGGGTTACCAAAGCTTTATTAACCGAAACATAAGCTTTTCCACTAATGTTTTTCAAACGGTCGCTAATCGCAAATGCAGTAGCCTCCAAATCGTCTTTCGCACGACCAATGGTGCCATTTCTATAAACAGCTTCTGTTAAAGTTGAACCTATATAAGAATAGGCAACCGTAGTCGCGCCTTCTGCTAATAAATTATTATCTTGCAAAGCAGCCATCCACATGGTCCAGTCTTCGCCTCCCATTACAATTACGGTGTTTTCAATGTCATCGCCACTGCAAGGTTCAATTGATATGGATGAAACTTTACCGGAATGAAAATCAACCGTATTGTTTGTAAATGTTTGTCCGATAGGCTTCAAGACCGAACGGTGCAAAACGCCTGTAATAGGATGCAAACGCACTGGTGATGCCAAACTATAAATGACCAAGTCAATCTGACCCAAATCTGCTTTTATCAAATCTATGGTTTGCTGTTTGACTTCGTTCGAAAAAGCGTCACCATTAATACTTTTGGCATACAAACCTGCTTTGGTTGCTTCGTTTTCAAAGGCAGCCGAATTGTACCAACCTGGCGATGCCGTTTTGCCTTCTGCTGGTGGCTTTTCAAAAAAAACGCCTATCGTCGCGGCTTCTGAACCAAAAGCACTAGTGATTCTCGAAGCCAAACCAAATCCCGTAGAAGCGCCAATTACTAATACGCGTTTTGCGCCTTCTATTTTTCCTTTGGATTGTATGTATTCAATTTGATTTTTTACGTTTTGTTCGCAACCTTTTGGATGGGCTGTCGTACAAATAAATCCTCTCATTCTTGGTTCAATAAGCATAATATAGCATTCGTTATTAGGGTTATTTGATCTTCTTTAATCGTTTTATTTGGGCTATGAAGAACAAATATAATTCAAAATATTAGTTCAACAAGGCTTTTGCATGATTTAAAGCCGAATCGGTTATCGCTTTTCCTGAAAGCATTTCGGCAATCTCAACAATGCGTTCTTCGTTTGTAAGCAATTTCAATTGCGATTGGGTTTGCTTGTCATTGGTGGTTTTAAAAACTTTATAATGCACATCCCCTTTTGCTGCAATTTGTGGCAAATGTGTAATCGAAAAAACCTGCATTGCCGAACTCATGTTTTTCATTATTTCGGCCATTTTATTCGCAATTTCACCAGAAACACCCGTATCTATTTCATCAAAGATGATAGTTGGCAACTTTGAATATTGCGACAAAATTGCTTTTGTTGCCAGCATGATTCTCGACATTTCGCCTCCCGAAGCCACTTTTTTTAGCAATCCAAAATCGGCACCTTTGTTGGCAGCAAACAAAAACTGCAAACTGTCTTTTCCGTTATCAAAATAATGGTCACCTAATGCCAATTCGATATTAAAACGAACATTTGGCATACCCAATTGTGCTAAAATCGCAGTCAATTTTTCGGTTAAAACCGGAATGGCTTCTTGTCTTTTTTTATTGATGATAATTGCCTTTTCGTCTAAAAACAGGATGCTTTCGCTAATTTTTGTTTGAAGTGAATGGATGTCATTTTCGATATTTTCGACCGAAATCAACTTGTTTTCTAATTCAAATTGTATTGCAATTAAGGCGTCAACCGAATCAACTTGGTGCTTTTTTTGCAGATTATAAATCGTTTGCAATTGTCCGCTAATCAATTCCAGCTGTTGTGGATCGTCGAATAATTTTTCTGAAAGTTGATTCATCTCGGCAACAACATCATCAAATTCTATGGTGACACTGTTCACTCTTTCATACAGATTTTGATAAGCTGTAGCCAAAGGACCAATTTTTTGCAATGCCGATTTGACTTCTTTTAGATTGGGCAAAATTCCAAATGGTTCCTCATTGGCATGCAAAATTGACTTTGACAAAGCTTCTTTAATAAACTCGACATTGTTTAGCTGTTCAAAAGTGGTTTCGAGCGCAGTTTGAGAACCAGCAACCAATTTGGCTGCCAATAACTCCTCTAATAAAAAAGCGTTGTAATCTTGTTCTTTTTTAGCTTCTTTTAATGCCGATTCTAGAGCTGTTAAAGTAATTTTGAGCTTTTTAAAATCATTAAAATCCGATTCAAATTGTGCGACAGCTTCTTGATTTTTGGCAATGGCATCAATAATTTGAAATTGTATGTGCGTTTCCGAAAGCTCTTGGGTTTGGTGTTGCGAATGAATATCTATCAAATACAATCCTAAATTTTGTAGCTCCTGAAGATTAACGGGCGAATCATTAACAAAAGCACGTGATTTTCCGGATGGCAATATTTCGCGACGCAAAATAGTAACGTCTTCATAATCCATTGCGCTATCGTTAAAAAAAGCTTGCAATTGGTAGCGCGAAATTTCAAAATGGGCTTCGATAATGCACTTTTCTTCTTTATTCTTGAGCGAAGTCAAGTCGGCTCGCTTTCCTAAAACCAATCCTAAAGCGCCCAAAAGTATAGATTTCCCTGCTCCTGTTTCTCCCGTTATAATAGAAAAACCATTCGAAAAATCAATCGAAAGTTTTTCAATTAAAGCAAAATTCTTTATGGCAAGTGATGTAAGCATTTTAAATTTTTAGAAATTGGGAATTGAACTGCCAGAACGCGAATGCAATTATCGCAATCTAGCCCATTTACTAGTGTTTAAAATTGAAAATCGGTTTAATTTCTCGATCAAATCGCCATTGCTCATGCCTGGTCCTCCTGAAAAAATCGATTGAATTTCATCTGATTTTGCATCAAAAAAAACACGCATAACAAAAGCATTCGGACGAACAGCATAGACTTTCTCGAGTGACATTAAGGCTTCTTTGACTTTCTCTTTCCCAGTTTTTAAATTCTCGTTCATGACATCTAAACCTTGAATATGATAGGTGTAAGACGCTTCACGCAAAGGTCCAAAAGTATTGTTGAGCAAATCGGTAACTAAAAAATAACGGTTTTGATTGCCATCGGCTTGGCTCCATCCTTTGTAACTGCTTTGTTGCGCTAGACTCACAACTTCTTGTGCTGCTGCTAGGTATTTTGTTCCGCCCAAAGACGAAAACGTATCAGCATCCAAAGCCAGAATCATGTTGCAATAAAAAGCAATAACCGAAACTAAATTCGAGTTAAAACTGTTGGGGTCATAAAACAGATTCTCGAATTCGACATATTTGAAACTGAAATCTTTGTCATTGAAGTTCAAAACAGGCGTTGAATAAGTCGAATTAAAAATAGGACGTGCAGATTGCACCTGAATGGTCGCGGTAAATTGATCACCACTATAAGCCGAAACAGTAATAAACATAGAACATTCGATGCGTTCTTTTTGTTTGTAAGTCTGATCGGTCCATTTGGTTTTGTTGACAAGCTCGTTCAAAGATTTTTCAAGCGTTTTAAAAATCTGCTGATTGGTTTGGTTCAACTGAACAGTATTAATTTGTACTGTACAATTGAGTTCTTGGGCTTGCATTGTTCCAAAAAACAACAACAAAAAACAGATGGCTATTTTATTCATAAAAATATTGAATTACTTTGTTCAGAATATCGTCGGCAACGGCTTCTTTTGATTTCAAATCCATCGGCTCAACAATAAAATTTTTGTCAATAAAAGTGATTTTATTGGTTGACTTTCCAAAACCAGCACCTTCATCTTGCAATGAATTTAAAACAATCAAATCTAGGTTTTTTTTCTGAATTTTTAGTTTGGCATTTTCAATTTCATTTTCGGTTTCTAAAGCAAATCCAATTAAAAATTGATTTTTTTTGATTGCACCCATCGACGCCAAAATATCTTTGGTCTTTTCTAACTCAATAGTAAAACTGCAATCCTCCTTTTTTATTTTTTGATTGGCAATATTTTTTGGTTTGTAATCGGCAACGGCAGCGGCGGCAATGGCAACATCAACGTTTTGATAGTATTGATGGCACGCATCGTACATTTCGCCAGCCGATATTACAGGAACCACATTGACCAAAGGATGCGCGATTGTATACTGTGTTGGTCCGGTGACCAAAATGACATGAGCTCCTAAATTGGCAGCACTTTTTGCGATGTCAAAGCCCATTTTTCCCGAAGAATGATTACCAATAAATCGCACAGGATCAATAGCTTCATAAGTGGGGCCAGCAGTAATTAGGATTTTTTTTCCTTTTAATGGAAGTCGATTTGCAATATCTGCTTCAATAAAAGCGATGATATTTTCGGGTTCAGCCATTCGTCCTTCGCCAGAAAGCCCACTGGCCAATTCGCCACTTTCGGCAGGAATGAGTATGTTACCAAAAGATTTTAATGCATGAAAACTGGCCAAAGTTGAGGGATGTTTGTACATATCCAAATCCATTGCAGGCGCAAAATAAACGGGACATTTTGCAGATAAGTAGGTGGCTAAAAGCAAATTATCGCATGTGCCATTGGTCATTTTTGACAATGTATTGGCAGTGGCAGGCGCAATTAAAATCAAATCGGCCCAAAGTGCTATATCTACATGATTGTTCCAGACTGCATTGTCATCGTTTTGGTCATAAAAACTTGAATGCACAGGATTTTTGGACAAGGTAGACAATGTCAAAGGCGTAACAAAATCTTTTGCCGCAGGCGTCATAACCACTTGAACATGAGCACCTGCTTTTATAAAAAGTCTAACTAAAGTCGCAGTTTTGTACGCGGCAATTCCACCAGAAACACCCAGTACTATTTTTTTACCGCTTAAAACCGACATACTTAAAATTATTTATTAGCATCTCTATGGTAGATTTTATCATCTAACCATTCTTGAACTGCTAATGCGTGAGGTTTTGGTAATTTTTCATAAAATTTAGAAACTTCGATTTGCTCCTTATTTTCGAAGATCTCTTCCAAACTGTCAT
The DNA here is from genome assembly GCA_947488595.1 of Flavobacteriaceae bacterium. Lineage (GTDB taxonomy): Bacteria > Bacteroidota > Bacteroidia > Flavobacteriales > Flavobacteriaceae > Flavobacterium. The sequence continues at coordinate 17,917 of CANKZI010000021.1, read as the reverse complement.
TATAAGTAGCAAACTCTTCCAATTTTTCGGTCAATTCTTTTTTTATTTCAGAATTGATTTGGTTTGCTCTTTTCGCCATAATTGTTATCGCCTCATATACATTTCCGGTTGGTTCTTCAATTATAGTTTTGTTATAAGTGATTGTGTTTACCGGCGCATTCGTCTTTTTTAAATCCATGACTTTATTTATTTTGAGAATTGTTTTAAATCGTTTTCTATGCTTACCAACATTGCATCTGCTTGACCCTTGAACGTAGTGTTGGCATTGAATTTTATCAAATTTGTATAAGCTGTTTTTGCAACAATCAAACGCTCTTGCATTTTTGAATTGATACTATTTACGGCCAATTTATAAGAAGAATCGAGTTTATAAAACAAGGCTTCTTCTTTGAAAGGTGTTCCTGGAAAATCGGCTATAAATATATCTAAAGCTATTAATGCCGATTTATAATCAGAAATCGTGTTGTATTGTTTGGCAATTTCGAAACTTTTTTTTTCAAGTTTCTCTCTTAATTCTTTTACAATAACATTGGTTTCAGTCAGATATTGCGAATTTGGATAAATATTTATAAAAGTTTGAAGTTTGTCGATGGCTTTGTACGTATCTACCTGATCCAAACTGTATACTGGTGATAATTTTGAGTAGCTGATTGCACCTAAATACGACGCCTCTTCTAATTTCTCGCTTTTCGGATAACTCGAAGCAAAGCTTTCAAACTGATAACCAGAGGAATAATATTCTTCTATCGCATAAAATGATTTGGCATACATATAAAACATTTTCTCTGCTTGTGGTTTGCCGCGATAGCTGGGCGCAATTTGTTCAAAAAGACGTAAAGCTTTCGTATACTTTTGTTGGTCATAAAGCTTCTCGGCCATATTGTATTTAGTAGCAACATCTTCTGACTTTAAAGCTTTTTGGTATTGACTACAAGAGCTAAATAGAAGAAGTACAAGTGCAAGAAAAAATAATTGCTTCATTTTTATGTTTAAATTTTATGATTTTTTGATAAAATTACTTTTATTAATATCCCTTAAATCACGGGAGCAAATTTAGTCATTAATTGCAGACTACAAAACATTTTTTTTAGTTGTTTATTAGGGATTTAAAACAAAAACTATTCAGAAAATAAAATATTTAATTGCCTATTTTTTTACAAATGCATCGATTCTATTGGCCAAATCATCATCCACAGCAACCAATGGAAGTCGGACAGTATTTTCACTTAAGCCCAATGAATAATGTACTTGTTTGATTCCGGCTGGATTGCCTTGTTCAAAAATCATATCAATTGCATCGGCAATTTTATAATGTAAATCATAGGCCTCATCTACTTTTCGTTCTAATCCAAGACGCACCATTTGAGAAAACTCTTTTGGGAATCCTTCTCCAATAACCGAGATTACGCCTTTTCCTCCTGCCAAAATCATTGGCAATGCAATCATATCATCGCCTGAAATGACCAAAAATCCTTTGGGTTTAACTTTGATTAACTGCATCGCCTGAACCAAATCGCCTGCTGCTTCTTTAACTCCAATTATATTTTTAAAATCATTGGCCAACCGGATAATTGTCGAAGGCAAAACATTGCTCGCGGTTCTTCCGGGAACATTATATAAAATAATTGGCAAAGGAGACACTTCGGCAATGGCCTTAAAGTGCAGATAAATACCTTCTTGCGTAGGCTTATTATAATAGGGTGAAACCGACAGTATCGCCGAGAAATCTCTCAAATCCCTACTTTTTATTTCGGCAACCACGCTAACAGTATCATTGCCGCCAATTCCTAAAACCAAAGGCAGTCTGTTGTTGTTGGCTTTTATAATGGTTTGTATGACCGTTTCTTTTTCTTGGTGGCTCAAAGTTGCTGGTTCTCCCGTTGTTCCTAGCACAACGAGGTACTCTACGCCACCGTCAATAACATAATTTACAATGCGCTCCAATGCATCAGTATCAACAGAAAAATCTTTTTTAAATGGTGTTACAAGTGCAACTCCAGTTCCAACAAATGATTGCATGTTTATATTTTGTTTAGAATTTTTAAGTATTTGAATAATTCGGAAATAAAAAGTTGGTAATCTTCGGCTACCGTTTTGATCATAAAATGATTCAATCGCTTGTCGATGGTTGAAAAACCTACTTTGAAATTGGCTTTTGTTTTTTGCGTTACGTTCAACAAAGCGGCTTTTTCGATGTCGTAATAACTTATAAGAAGGTCAAATTTTTGATTCACAAAGTCGTTCACTTCGACCCCATCTATTTCGCCTATCCAATTGCAATTTTTTAAGCTAAAGGTCGGACAATCAAAAACATCATTTTTTTTTATTTTGTCTTTATAAACCAATACTTTAATATTGTCTTTTTGTATGTTGTTCTCTATCAATTCGGAAATCAAACCTAATCTATCATTAAAGTAGCTTTCATCGATTAAAATTCCAACGGTTTGAATCTTATCTTCCGAAAAATTATTGGTAACATTGGATAAACTATTTTTTAATTTTCTTTTTAATAAAAAATTCTTTAAAAAATTTAAAAACATAGTACTTTTACTTGAATTACAAATTTAGTTAAATAGGTGGCATTTCAGATGGTAAATCTAAAAAAGTATAACGTTTTATTGCAGCATTTTGTTTTATTCTTAACATTTACGCTCTTTCTTTCTTGCAGTCAACAAAAATTTTATGTCTCCAAAATTGAAGGAAAACAAATAGGTGTCACTACAGCGCAACTTCAAAAACCTGAAATAGAAGATTTTATAAAACCGTATCGCGAAAACATTGATAAAGATTTGAATACGATTTTGGCTTATTGTACTGAAACATTGGATAAATCTAAAGGCGAATGGCAAACCAATATCGGCAACCTTTTGGCCGACGTTACTTTGCAAAAAAGTAATTTGATTTTTGAAAAAAGAGAAAAAAAACCTATTTCTTTTTGTTTACTTAATCACGGTGGGATTCGCGCCATGATTCCAAAAGGTGATGTGACCACACGTGCTGCTTTTGAAGTAATGCCGTTTGAAAACAGCGCCGTTGTAATCGCGCTAAATGCTGCACAGATTAATGAAATTGCCCAATATATTATTAAAGAAAAAAAACCGCATCCGTTAGCTGGAATGACTTTTACAATCTCCAAAAACGGCAATCCCGAAAATATTTTGATTCAAGGGCAACCGCTAACCAATAACACTATTTATTATGTGGTTACTTCGGATTATTTGGCGAATGGTGGCGACAACATGGTTTTTTTTAAGAATAGCAGCCAACGTTTTGATTTGGACTATAAGTTGAGAAACATCTTAATTGATTATTTCAAAGAAGTAGATACGATTCCGTTGATTGCCAACAAACGCATTATAGTTGAATAACATTTTATCAAAGAACGAAGTTACTTCGTCCCCCGTAACAACATGAAAAGAAGGGATTTTATCCAGAAAACAGCGGCAGGTTCAGCCTTTTTAGCATTGCCAAGTTGGCCTTTATTGGCGGCTAACCCAAGCGACGTAAAACAGATTACGATTTTACATACCAACGATGTGCACAGTCATATTGATGCTTTTCCGTCTACCGATCCTCGAAATGCAAATAAGGGCGGCGTTTCGCGACGGGCAACAATAATTGAAAACATTAGAACCGAAAATAAAAATGTTTTGTTGCTTGACGCAGGAGATATTTTTCAGGGAACTCCTTATTTTAATTATTATGGTGGCGAACTCGAATTCAAATTGATGAGCATGATGCGCTATGATTTGGCAACCATGGGGAACCACGATTTTGATAACGGAATTGATGGTTTTTATGCGCAATTGCCGCACGCCAATTTCGAATTTGTTTCGGCGAATTATGATTTCAAGAATACGGTTCTTGATAGCATTGTAAAACCATATAAAATATTTGTAAAAAACGGAATTAAAATTGGTGTTTTTGGACTCGGGATTCAATTAGAAGGTTTGGTTGACAAAAAACATTATAAAGAAACGGTGTATCAAAATCCGTTAGAAATCTGTCAAGAAATGACACGGATTTTAAAGCAAGATAAAAAGTGCGATTTGATCATTTGTCTTTCGCATTTGGGTTATAAATACAAAGAAGACGAAAACAAAATTTCTGATTTGAAATTGGCCGCACTTACCAAAGACATCGACTTAATTATTGGCGGTCATACGCACACTTTTTTAGACAAACCGACCATTGTCAAAAATCTCGAAGACAACGAAGTTTTGGTCAATCAAGTGGGTTGTTATGGCATCAATTTGGGTCGCATCGATTTTTATTTTGATGGTAATAAAAACAAAAGCCACGCTGGAAAAACTATTGTAGTTTGATTTTTAATTCAACATTTCAACAAAGTCAACTTCCGAAATTATTTTAACGCCCAATTTATTGGCTTTGTCTAATTTTGCTGGTCCCATATTATCACCTGCCACCACAAAATCGGTTTTAGCCGAAATAGCGCTTCCTACTTTCCCACCATTGTCTTCGATGGCTTTTTTGATTTCATCACGAGAAAATTGCTCAAAAACACCTGATACCACAAAGGTTTTTCCCGAAAGTTTGAAGGTTGCATTGGGATTGGTGCTTTCAATAATTTCAAACTGAATACCATAACCCTTCAATCGTTCAATACTGCTTTGATTTTCGTCGTTTTCAAAAAAGTCAATGACGCTTTTGGCAATGCGTTCGCCAATTTCGTCAACCAAAATCAAATCTGTCAAACTGGCTTGCGCCAATGCTTCGATATTTTTGTAGTGCTTCGCCAATTTTTTTGCAACCGTTTCGCCAACAAACCGAATCCCTAAAGCAAACAATACACTTTCAAACGGAATATTTTTAGAATTTGCTACACCATTTACTAAATTCTCTGCCGATTTTTGTGCCATTCGTTCCAAAGGCAGCAACTGATCAACGTTTAATGTGTACAAATCGGCATAATTTTTAACCAAACCATTTTGGTACAAAAGCGCGACCGTTTCGCCACCAAGTCCTTCAATATCCATCGCTTTGCGTGAAATAAAATGCTGTATGCGTCCAATAATTTGTGGCGGACAACCATAAAAATTCGGACAATAATGGTTCGCTTCGCCAGCCATTCTAACCAATTCGGTTTGGCATTCGGGACAATGAGTGATGTATCGTGTTGGTTCAGTATCTAATGGTCTTTTGTTTAAATCTACAGCAATAATTTTCGGAATAATTTCACCGCCTTTTTCGACAAAAACAGTATCGTTGACACGAATGTCCAATTTTTCGATTTGGTCTGAATTGTGTAACGAGGCTCTTTTGACAATGGTTCCAGCCAACTGCACCGGTTCTAAATTGGCAACGGGCGTTATGGCACCTGTTCTGCCAACTTGATACGAAATCGAATTGAGTTGCGTAAAAACCTGTTCTGACTTGAATTTATAAGCCATTGCCCAACGCGGCGATTTGGCGGTATAACCTAGCTCGTCTTGGTAATGCAAATTGTTCACTTTGATTACGACGCCATCGGTTTCATAAGGCAATTCGTGTCGGTGCGTGTTCCAATAATCAATAAATGCAAAAACACTTTCTAAATTGGTTGCCAATTTTGCTTCATTTGGCACTTTAAATCCCCAATTTCTAGCATGTTCCAAACTTTCAAAATGGGTTTTAAAGGAAAGATTATTGGCAATAACCGAATACAAAAGACAATCCAATGGTCGTTTGGACACTTCGGCACTGTCTTGCAATTTTAAACTTCCTGAAGCGGTATTTCTCGGATTGGAATAAGGTGTTTCGCCAATTTCAATCAGTTCTTGGTTCATCTTTTCGAAACCTGCAAAAGGCAAAACAATCTCGCCACGGATGTCAAAATGTGTTGGATAATTGCCTTTGAGTTGCAGCGGAATGGACTTTATTGTTTTGATATTGTTGGTGACCTCATCGCCTTGAAATCCATCGCCACGGGTAACTGCCCGCAACAATTTACCATTTTCATAAGTAATACTAATTGAGGCGCCGTCGTATTTCAACTCGCAAGTATAATCGAGAGCAACATTTCCTAAAACACGCTGTAATCTTTGCTCCCATTCTAACAAATCTTCTTTTGAATAAGAATTGTCGAGCGAATACATTCGGTTGCCGTGCTTAATTGTTTGGAAGTTCTTGGTAATTGTACCGCCCACGCGTTGTGTAGGCGAATTGTCATCAAAATATTCTGGATATTGATTTTCTAAACTCTGAAGTTCTTGTAACTGCTGATCAAACTCAAAATCAGAAATCGTAGGATGATCTAGAACATAATAGTTGTGATTGTGTTGGTTAAGTGTGTTACGCAAATGCTGAATACGTTCTTGAATGTCCATAAGTTAATCCTAATTTGATGCTTAAAAAGTACACGAAAATAACAAATTTACAGCAACTTTTGTTGAAATCTAAGCAGTAATAATCGAATTAATTTGTTGGTACAATTGCCCATCACTCAAAAAAGCACCTTGTTGAATGAGTTGAAAAATCGAGTGGCTACGTTCATCGATAAATTCTTTTTTACCGATTTTCATTTCGATATTATCGGTAAACATATTGTCGCTTAGCCATTGCAGTCCATCTTTTGTAAGAAAATCAGTAGCTGGAACCATTGACTTTAGGACAATTGATTTGATTTCCTTTTCGAAACATTGGAACAAAAAAATGTGGTTTTTAGAAAAATGTTCCAAGTATTCGGCACGCGTCAAAACACCTTCCCAAATTAAATCAGAGAAAACATCTAATTCTTGTTCTGCAACTTCTGGTTGTTCCGCTTTAATTTTATCCCACTCCGATTTATCAATTGATTGCGATGCTAAAAAATTAATGAATTCAGGGTGAAGCGCTTCAAATTGTTCTTTTGTTAATCTTGTGTATTTCATTTATGCAGCATTTTTTTAAGCATCTTTCAAGGATAAGGCGCAAAAAATATTGGTTGAAAAGAATTAAAATAAATAATCAAAAAGTATTTTTAAAAATTTTTAATATTGAATTTGAAATAAATTCAGGTTAAAAAAAATCCCATTACACAAAATGCGAATGGGATTTTAAATAATGATAATTAAAAATTTATGCTTTTTCAGCTATGATTTCATAGGGCAATTCAACCACTACATCTCTGTGTAAACGAACGCTGGCGGTATATTTACCAACACGTTTCACAATTCCTGAAGTAATAAATTTTCTATCTATTTCTTGACCACCTTTTGCCAAAGCTTCTGCAATATCGATGTTAGTGATAGAACCAAAAAGTTTCTCTCCACCTGCTTTTGCATAAATTTTGATTTCGATAGCTTTTAAAGTTTCAGCCAATGCTTTTGCATCGTTTACTACTTTGGCTTCTTTGTGTGCTCTTTGTTTTAGGTTTTCAGCCAATACTTTTTTTGCCGATGGCGTTGCGAGTTGCGCTTGTCCTTGCGGAATCAAAAAGTTACGACCATAACCTGCTTTCACAGAAACCACATCGTCTTTAAAGCCTAAATTTTGTACGTCTTTTTTTAGTATAAGTTCCATAATTTTGCCTCTTTATTATTTTAGTAAATCAGCCACATATGGCATTAATGCAATGTGACGCGCTCTTTTTACAGCAACTGACACTTTTCGTTGGTATTTTAATGAAGTTCCTGTTAAACGGCGTGGTAAGATTTTACCTTGTTCGTTAACGAATTTCAATAAGAAATCTGCATCTTTATAATCTATATATTTGATTCCAGATTTTTTGAAACGACAATACTTTTTAGTTTTGTTGGTTTCTATGTTCAAAGGCGTTAAATATCTAATATCTCCGTCTTTTTTGCCTGAAGCTGATTGTTGTAGGGTTGCCATAATAATTATACTTTAGCTGCTTTTAATTTAACTCGTCTTCTTTCTGCCCAAGAAATCGCGTGTTTATCAAGACTTACCGTCAAGAAACGCATGATTCTTTCGTCACGTCTGAATTCAGTTTCAAAAGCAATAAGTACTTCTGCCGCGACTTTGAATTCGAATAAATGGTAAAAACCACTTTTTTTGTTTTGGATTTCGTACGCCATTTTTTTCAGGCCCCAATCCTCTTTAGATACCATCTCTGCTCCTTTACTCGTAAGAAAATCTTCGAATTTGCTTACTGTTTCCTTTACCTGTACTTCAGATAAAACGGGATTCAAGATGAAAACAGTCTCATAATGATTCATAAATAAATTATTTATTTGTTAATTTGGGTGCAAAAGTAATGTTTTTATTTAATTATGCAACTAACAACACCATTTAATCGATGAATTGCAATTTTTACCTACAAAAATTAGTATGTTATAAAAAAAAAATATAGTTTTATCGTCCCTAAATTGAAAAAACAGCAACATGAGATTGAACTGTGTAATTGTAGATGATAGTGCTATACAGAGAATGATTATTGGCAAATTAGTAAGCAACACAATGACGATAAACCTTATAGGAGATTTTTCTAGTGCTATTGAAGCTAAGAATTTTATGTCTTACAATGTAGTTGATTTGCTTTTTTTAGATGTCGAAATGCCTATTTTAAATGGTTTTGATTTGCTTGATGGTTTGAAAGAAAAACCACAGGTAATTTTTATTACTTCTAAACCAGAATATGCCATCAAGGCCTTTGACTATGATGCCACCGACTATCTTCAAAAACCCATAACGTCTATTAGGTTTGATATTGCCGTAAAACGCGCCCTCAATTTACATGCGATGAAAAAAGAAAGCCAAGAAGAAGATGGCGAGCATATTTTCATCAAAAGTAAACTTAAAAAAATGAAGCTTTTTACAGCCAAAATCAAATGGGTTGAAGCCTATGGTGACTATATCAAAGTGGTAACCGAAGAGGATAGCCATTTGGTATTATCGACCATGAAAGCTTTTGAAAGTGATTTAAACAAAGAAAAATTTATTCGTGTCCACAAATCTTATATCGTTAATATTGATAAAGTAGAAAAATTCAATAGCAAGTTTGCCGAAATTGGTGTTACCAAAATTCCGCTCAGCCGCAATAAAAAGGAAGATTTGAAAAAATTACTTGAAGTGACTCAATAAAAATCAACATTTACAATCGTTTTTATGGAACGGTACATGGTTGCTGCCTCAAAACTATTCAATACTTTTTGAATGGTTTTTTTTGTGTTGCCAATCGAAACATTTTGCGGAATTTTAATCATTATTGTCCTGATGTATTCGTTTCTGATTCGAGCGATTGGTGGCTCTTCGGGTCCTAAAACCGGCATCGGCAAATGTTGTTGCATCACTTGGTACAACCACATTGCACCCGATTTAAGTTGGTCATAATCGCGGTGTTTGATTGTAATTCTTATCAATCGAAAATAAGGTGGGTATTTATAAATTTGTCTTTCATACAACTGTTCTTTGTACATGCCGACATAATCATTTTTTGTCACTTGCTGAATCGTATTGTGCTCGGGATTGTACGTTTGAATGATCACTTTGCCTCGTACTGCGGCACGTCCCGACCGACCTGCGACCTGTGTCATCATTTGAAAACTTCTTTCAAAAGCACGAAAATCAGGATGGTACAACATGTTATCGGCATTCATAATTCCGACCAACGTCACATTGTCAAAATCCAATCCTTTGGCCAGCATTTGCGTACCAACAAGCACCTGAATTTCACGATTTTTAAAACTGTCAATTATTTTTTCGAAACCAAATTTGCCTCGCGTCGTATCTTGGTCCATCCTACCAATAGCGGCATCAGGAAAAAGCGCGGTCAATTCTTGCTGAATTTGTTCTGTTCCAAAACCTTTTGTAGTCAAATCGGTACTTGAGCAGCTGTGGCAATTGGTCGGAAAAGCCATCGAATAACCACAATAGTGACAACGCAACTGATTTTTGTTTTTGTGGTACGTCAAACTCACATCACATTGTTGGCATTGCGGCACATGTCCACAAGTCATGCATTCAACAACTGGCGAAAAACCACGTCGGTTCTGAAACAAAATAACTTGCTCTCCGTTTGACAAGGTGGTCGTGATTGCTTCTATTAAGGTATCGCTAAAGTGGCCCGACATCTTTTTTCTGAAATATTTATCTTTCAAATCGACCAATTCGATTTCGGGTAACTCCACATTACCAAACCTTTCGTTTACGGCTACAAAACCATATTTTTCGTTTTGCGCATTAAAATAGGTTTCGATACTTGGCGTCGCCGATCCCAAAAGCACTTTGGCTTGGTGCGCATTGGCCAAAACTATGGCAGCATCTCGCGCATGATAACGCGGTGCAGGATCTTGTTGCTTGAAAGTCGATTCGTGTTCCTCATCTACGATAATCAGTCCCAAATTATTGAACGGCAAAAACAAAGCCGACCTTGCTCCTATTACGATTTGCGCTTTGTCTAAATTGTTCAAAACCTGATTCCAAACTTCGACACGTTCGTTGTTGTTGTATTTAGAATGAAAAACGGCGATCTTATCGCCAAAATATTTTTGCAATCTTCCGACCAACTGTGTGGTTAATGCAATCTCGGGTAACAAATACAAAACCTGTTTTTGGTCCTTAATATATTGTGCAATTAATTGAATATAAATCTCGGTTTTTCCGGAAGCCGTAATGCCGTGCAACAAACAAACAGGTTTTAACGCCAACTGTGCGTTGATATCCAAAAAAGCCTTTTGCTGGGCTGCACTCAACTGTAATGCTTTTTCGTTTAAAGCACCCGAAAAATGAATCCGGTCTTCTTGAATATGATAGGATTCAAAAATTGATTTATCAATCAGACTTCTTATAATTGCTGCAGTAGTATCTGTTGTTTCTATAAGTTTTTTTACGGTAATCGGATTTTTATCCTGCGCTGTTAACTGAAAATACCGCAAAACAATTTCTTTTTGTTTGCTGGCGTTTTTAAGTTTTTCTAGTAATTCATTTAAACCCGAATCGCTATGGTACTGCTCATGCAAACGCACGTAACGGACCAGTTTTGGTTTATAATTTTCGACAACTTCTTCTTGAAGCACCAAAATATCTTTGTTCATCATTTTCTGAATGATTGGAAAAATATTTTTTTTGTTTAAAATTCCGACTATATCCTGAACTTTAAGCGCTGATTGCATTTGTAAAGCCTGAAAAATCAGAAACTCATCGTCTGATAATGTGCTCTCATCAATAAAAACGGCTGTTTTTTGAGAGATAATGGTTTCACTTTCAAGCAACAACGCCGATGGCAGAGCACCGCGATAAACATCGCCAATAGCACACATATAATAAGAGGCAATCCAAAACCAATGGTCAATTTGAATTTGGTTTACAATGGGTTTTTCATCAAGAATTTGGTGGATTTCTTTGGCATCATATAAAGTCGGTTGGTTTTGATGCAAATTAACAACCAAAGCCGTATAAATTTTATTTTTTCCAAAAGGAACAGCCACACGCATTCCATTTTTTATAAACAAAAATTCAGCTTCAGAAATAAGATAAGTGAAGGTTTTAGAAAGGGATAATGGTAAAATTACTTCGGCGAAAAACATGGAATAAATGTAGTATTAAAATCAAAAAACAAAAAATAATATAGATGTTACTTCAACCGATGCCAATATTGCGTTCTACCAAAGAGTGAAATTCCGATATAGCCACGCACTTTAAGTTTGTCTTTCTCTTCGAGATTGATATAACATTTGTATAATTTGCCAGATTTCGGATCCAAAATTTTACCGCTATTGTATTCGTTGCCATCTTTGGACAAACCCTTGATAACTGTTAATCCTAAAATCGGCTGGTCTTTGTCGCCACCTGGACATTTTTCGCATTTCAAATGGCGGTTTTTTTTATCTATAATTTCTAAAACACGTCCGTAAATTTTACCGTTCTTTTCAAAAATCTCTAAAATCGCCATTGCCTTTCCGGTTTCATCGTCTATGGTTTTCCATTTTCCTGTAACTGAATTTTGCGCAGAGAGCATTGCGGTAAATAAAAATACAACGGCAAAAAAAAGGTGCTTCATAATTTTTTAGTGCTAAATAAGTTCAAAAAATCAGGTGAGGTTAGTAAATTAAAAAAAACGCGATCAACGCAAAACGGTAATTAAAACTGTAGCCCAAGATAATGAATTATTTGTGATGTTTAAAAGTTTGTGTTTCAAATTAATTTACTGAAGTCCTCTAAATGCTAAAACACTTTAAATTTTATACCAATTACCTTGCAAATTGTTTTAAAACACAACATAATATTGCTTGTCTTTTGTTAATCTTCTATATTTGCCATTCAAAATTAAAAAACGATGATTAAGATTACATTGCCCGATGGGTCGGTTAAGGAGTTTGAGCAAAACATAACTCCGATGGATGTTGCAAAAAGTATCAGCGAAGGATTGGCTAGAAACGTCATTTCGGCAGCTTTTAATGGTACCACAATCGAAACAGCAACCCCATTAACCACTGATGGAAGTCTTATTTTATATACATGGAATGACAAAGAAGGCAAAAAAGCTTTTTGGCACTCGACTTCGCATGTTATGGCGCAAGCCTTAGAAGAAATGTTTAGTGGTATTAAATTGACCTTAGGACCAGCCATTGATAACGGTTTTTATTATGATGTTGACTTTGGTGATACAAAAATCACGGATGCCGAATTCAAAGCCATCGAAGAACGTGTGTTGGCGATTTCTCGCGAAAAACATGAGTTTACCATGCGTGCGGTCTCAAAAGCCGATGCTTTGGCGATGTACAAAGACAACGAATACAAAACCGAATTGATTTCGAATCTCGAAGACGGTACCATCACTTTTTGTGACCATGCCACTTTTACCGATTTGTGTCGCGGTGGCCACATTCCCAATACCGGAATCATCAAAGCAATGAAAATAATGAGCGTTGCAGGTGCTTATTGGCGTGGAGACGAAAAAAACAAACAACTCACTCGCGTTTACGGCGTTTCATTTCCAAAACAAAAAGATTTAACCGATTACCTAGAACTGCTCGAAGAAGCCAAACGCCGTGACCACCGAAAATTAGGCAAAGAACTAGAATTGTTTGCTTTTTCTCAAAAAGTCGGACAAGGTTTGCCTTTGTGGTTGCCAAAAGGTGCTGCTTTGCGTGATCGCTTGGAGCAATTTTTGAAAAAAGCGCAAAAAAAAGCAGGTTATGAGCAGGTTGTTACGCCACATATCGGACAAAAAGAATTGTATGTAACCTCGGGACATTATGCCAAATACGGTGCCGACAGTTTCCAGCCCATTAGCACACCAGCCGAAGGCGAAGAGTTTTTGTTGAAACCAATGAATTGCCCACACCACTGCGAAATTTATAATACAAAACCTTGGTCGTACAAAGATTTACCGAAACGTTATGCCGAATTTGGTACCGTTTATCGTTATGAACAAAGTGGCGAATTGCACGGACTTACTCGTGTACGTGGATTTACGCAAGACGATGCGCATATTTTTTGTACGCCAGATCAACTGGACCAGGAATTTAAAAACGTAATCGATTTGGTGCTTTATGTATTTGGTTCTTTGGGTTTTGAAAATTTCACAGCACAAATTTCGTTGCGTGACCAAGAGAATAGAGATAAATATATTGGTAGTGACGAAAATTGGGAAAAAGCAGAAAATGCGATTATCAATGCTGCGGCCGATAAAGGATTAAAAACGGTTGTTGCCTACGGCGAAGCTGCTTTTTATGGTCCGAAATTGGACTTTATGGTCAAAGATGCCTTGGGAAGACAATGGCAATTGGGCACGATTCAGGTAGATTATAACCTGCCAGAACGATTTGAATTGACTTATAAAGGTTCTGATAATGAATTGCATACACCAGTAATGATTCACCGCGCACCATTTGGTTCGATGGAACGATTTATTGCGATTTTAATCGAGCATACTGCAGGAAATTTCCCGCTTTGGCTGATGCCAGAACAAGCTATAATATTGTGTTTGAGTGAGAAATATGAAAATTATGCGAAAAAAGTTTTAAATCTGCTAGAAAATCACGAAATTCGCGCCCTAATTGACAACCGAAATGAAACCATCGGTAAGAAAATTAGAGATGCCGAAATGCAAAAAACCCCGTTTATGCTGATTGTAGGCGAGGAAGAAGAGCGAAATAATACCATTTCTATCCGACGTCACGGACAAGAAGGAAAAGGTAATATTACGGTTACTATAGCCGATTTTGCCAATATAGTACAACAAGAAATTGACAAAACATTAAAAGTATTTAACGTTTAACTTAAATTATAAAGTCATAGCAATAAGAAGCAACAAGGGTTACCAACCCAGAGTAGAAAAAAAAGATGCACACCGAATCAACAATTTGATTCGTGGCGTGCAAGATGTACGACTTGTAGGCGAGAACATTGAGCCAGGTGTTTTTAAATTATCAGATGCCTTGCGACTGGCTGATGAGCAAGAATTGGATTTGGTGGAGATTTCGCCAAATGCTGATCCGCCGGTTTGTAAAATAATGGATTATAAAAAATTCGTTTACGAGCAAAAGAAACGTGACAAGGCGTTAAAAGCCAAATCTACTCAAGTTGTGGTCAAAGAAATTCGTTTCGGACCACAAACAGATGAGCATGACTACGAGTTCAAACGCAAGAATGCAGAGAAATTCCTAAAAGAAGGAGCCAAATTAAAAGCATTTGTTTTTTTCAAAGGACGTTCAATCATTTATAAAGATCAAGGACAAATATTATTATTAAGATTGGCTACCGATCTCGAAGAATACGGAAAAGTAGAAGCAATGCCCGTTTTAGAAGGCAAGAGAATGATTATTTTCATTGCTCCGAAAAAGAAGAAATAAGACTGAAGCCCTAGCCCGGATAGTAGTGAAAATCCTTTTGCGAAGTTTACGAAGCGAAAGATTGCAACGGATAGCAGGAAATAGCTTCTAAAAAATAAATGAGTTAGCGCAGCAGATTGCTTCGTTCCTCGCAAAGACAGTAAGTAAGAATAAATTAAAAAATAGGAAAAATGCCTAAAATGAAAACCAAATCTAGCGCCAAGAAACGTTTTAAAGTTACTGGTTCTGGAAAGATTAAAAGAAAGCATGCTTTTAAAAGTCACATTTTGACCAAAAAATCTAAAAAACGTAAATTGGCTTTGACACACTCAGCGCTTGTTCACAAAACAGATGAAAAAAGCATCAAACAACAATTAAGAATTATCTAAAAAGCAAACAGCCTTTTAACATTCTTTAGGTTAAAAAATTATTCAAATAACCTTGGAGTATGGCCCTAAGTTCCCTTGATTCAATTCGGGACGCCTGCTACAAAAAAACATTAAAATTATGCCAAGATCAGTAAATTCAGTTGCTAAAAGAGCAAGAAGAAAAAAGATAATGAAGCAAGCCAAAGGTTTCTTTGGTCGTCGTAAAAACGTTTGGACAGTTGCTAAAAATGCGGTAGAGAAAGCCATGTGCTACGCTTACCGTGACAGAAAAGCAAACAAGAGAAACTTCCGTGCACTTTGGATTCAGCGTATCAATGCAGGAGCCAGACTAGAAGGAATGTCTTACTCTCAATTCATGGGTAAAGTAAAAGCCAACGGAATCGAATTGAACCGTAAAGTGCTTGCCGATTTAGCAATGAATCACCCAGAAGCTTTCAAAGCAATACTTAACAAAGTAAAATAAACGTTTAACAATATATTTACCTTACTTACTTTAAAACCCAATCCAAAAGATTGGGTTTTTTTATTGCAAGGGATTGAAATGCGTTGCAATAAAATGCGTCGTTGCTATGGAACTTTACTATAACTTATAAGTCCACATAGCGGATGGCACATTTTGTAAGGTTGGACTTTAGTCCTATCGAAAAGGTATAATTAGAGCAGAAACGCCATAGGCTCGACCTATTTTGTGCGGTTGGACGTTTGTCCAGCTAGTTGCGATTAAATGCACTGTTGTAATTAATTGTTTAACTGTAGCACAATTAACTGCGTGGTTCTTCGTGTAGTGTGAAGGTGAAATTCAAATAGAAATTATTTTCTGCTATCAAATCAATATTACTTTTTGTTAATCTTGAAATGTAAATATATCCAACATCTAACTTTACTGCTGAATTTGGTTTATATGAAAAGTTACTGAATGTTCTATTGTGATCAAACAGATGTTGTGCATCGGTTCCTGTTGTATTAAACAATATTTCATCACCTATCGCTAAGTTGTATTTTGAATTAAAATCATATCTAAACGCTAGTCTATTTCTCAAACGAGTTGTATTTTCTATTGCACCTTCAAAAACCCTATATTCAATTGCGGTTCTGTCAATGATAAAAAACCTATTAGCCAATTCGTGTTGCAGTTCTACCGATGCTGAAAAGCGGTATTCACTTTTAGGTTTTGCAACTGCATCGCTTTTTTTTTGTATGATTTTATAATTGGAAAAATAGGCAAACGGCGTATTTGTTTGTTTTTTAAAGGAGTTCGCCGTTGCCTTGGGCAGGTCTGGCGCAAGTTGCGAAGCGTACGTGTTTTCTTGGAGTTTAGAGAAAGGATGCGAGTAGCATTTGGAGGAAGTTAAGAGACTTATCAGAACAGGGTTATGTATTATTTTTTTATTTTGCCAAATTGTACTTCATCAAAACGTCCCATTAAATAATATGCACCAACCTCACACTTAATCCATTGCTTCTTAAAGTATTTGAAACCATAAGAAGCTCTTTTACTGTAATCATCATTATTATTAAAAACAAGCTCCAACACATCTTTAGCTTTAAACACCATTGGAACATCAAACACATCACCCTCATTAACTCGGTTTGCTAGTATGGCATAATTCGATTCATATTGCTCAGGATGGAAAATATCAAAGGAAGGAAGCATTACTTCTCCTACTATTGTTATGTCAATGTCATTGTTTTTATTTCTTCTATACAATACCCAATAGTGTTGCAGCCTTGCTGTTGAGTTGGCTTTACAGGAACACAGTTTTATTTTATTTGTAATGGTGCACATCTTTTTTTGTTTAATCGAAAATCTAACTCCCTTCCACAACACCAATCTCTTCCTTACTCATTTCACTCCCCAATCACTTTCAATTTCCTCAACTACATGAAGCATTGTTTCAAAAAGTAGCTCCTGACGTTTTAAAGTTTTTTTAATGAGCTGACCTATATAAGGGTAAAAGTCGTATTTATTCAGAGAATCTATTTCGTCATTATAGATTTTTTTGAGTTCAATGACTAACCAACTTAATGCTGAAGCATGCTCAGAATATACTACTATATCACCTTCGTGAAAATTTCTTTGAGCATCATTTGTAATAATTAGGTTTGCTCCTCCAAAATGAGGGAAGTCACTTGGAAATTGACCACTATTGATTTTGATTTTTAGTTCGTTTATTTTCATATTAATTATTTGAATGTTGACCAAATTCAAGAGTATATTTTATAATCAATGTTAATTCTGTTAAATAACTTTTAAAATTATCAGACCCCCGACCTAAACTTTTTCCGCGGTGGGTAATATTATTTCTAATTTGATAATAGAATATTATTATCTTCTTAAAATCTTCTTGTTCTATTCTATCCCTGAAATTGAAAGTAACTTTTCCCATTTTAACTTTATCCTTAGAGGAAATTGTTCTCTCAGAAGAGTAAACCTCTCTTTTTTTGATTTTTGCTTCTTCAGATAAATCATCATAAAGTTTTAAAATTGCGGCTTGAACAAAATCGTTGTCTGCTAAAACAGTTGACACTTGATTAGAACCAGATTGAAATGAAGTCATCAGAAACGCTAATCTCTCGAGCATGCTGTATGCTAATAAGAATTTCATTTGAACAAAAATCATTTCAGCAAAAAAATCCCTATCAGCCCATTTTAAATTTACCCCATAATTCATTTTCTTATTGTCAAATTCTTGTTTGGTGATTACTTCCAGTCCAATATGGAAATAGGGGTCGTTCCAACCTATTATGCTGTCAGGGTCTTCGTGAAAATCTTCATCGAACCCTTTTTTATCTATCGCAACTAAGGTGTTC
>CANKZI010000020.1 GCA_947488595.1 Flavobacteriaceae bacterium | reverse complement strand
ACCGATGCTTCGAAAGTGATTTTTCCAATTTTTGTAGTCATTTTATCTTGTGCGAAACTAGCAATTCCAATGATAATAAATCCTAATAAGAGTACCTTTTTCATATTTATATAATTTAAAATTATTCTTGAAAACCATCAAGCTGCCATTGTATTATCGCATCGATTTTATTTTGTAGTAATTTTGGCCCGCCTTCTGGCATCAACAAACCATCGCCATTTTCTCTTGTAATTCTATTGATTAAATCACGGTTCAAAATCGCATCTTTAACATCTTCAAGATTAATCAATGGCATGGGTGCACCGTTTGACGGAATTGCACCGTGGCAACTTGTACAATTGTTTGTCATAATTGCTTTTACATTTTGATTATAGGTCACATTTTCAGGAATAGGAGTGGCATCAATTAAATCTGAAACACTGTCATTGGTGCAATTAGAAAATAAATAAAGTATTGATGCTGAAAGGATTAATTGTTTAAAATTCAATTTCATAGTTTTTTTTCAAATTTAAAAATAATGTCAATCTAAAGCAATAAGAATAAATAAATAAATTAAGTTTGTAACTTAAAAAAGAAAGTTTTATGAAAAAAAAAACACTATTATTCGGACTTGTTTTAGGTTCTGTTGCGGTTTCAGTTTACTTTTATGCGTACAAAAACCATCGTAATATTGCTACTGAAAAAGCTGATTTTTCTCTTACAATCAGCAATTTACAAGCTGATTTTACGCAAAATGATAGTATCGCCAATGCAAAATACCTTGATAATACCATTGAAATATACGGGAAAATTTCGAATATAGATTTAGAAAGCAACGGAATTGTTGTTGATGATAAATTATTTGCCACTTTTAATTCGGTTGTTTCGAATAAATTAATAGTCGGACAGCCAATAAAATTAAAAGGTCGGTTTTTAGGATATGATGATTTACTGGAAGAATTCAAAATGGATCAAGTCACAATTATTGAATAATCGTTATTAGGTAATCTAATATAATTTTTATTACGTATGTTCAATAGATAACAAATCAAATTTAATTATGAAAAAAATACTTTTAATTTTATTATTTCCTTTATTGACTTTTGCTCAGGAAGATTTACTTGCAGGTGTTGATTCTGTTGGAACTGATCAAAAAGTCGAATCGGCTTTTAAGGCTTTAAAAATTGTCAATATCGAATCGACAAAATTAGCGGCAAAAGGCGATTTTTATTTTGTAGTGGCACACCGTTTTGGTTCAGTTAAAGATGGATTTGAAGGGTTTTATGGATTGGATAATGCCAACACCCAACTCAAATTTTTATATGGATTTAAAGAATGGCTCACCATTGGTGCTGCTCGAAACGAATTGGCTTATGATTTTTCGGTAAAATACCGGTTGCAAAACCAAATGAAAGATGGTTTTCCGTTTTCGATTGTGGGTTTCAATAGTTTGGCCATCAATAATACTTTAAAAGAAAGCAATTATCCAAAATTGTCATTCGAGAACCGATTGATTTATGTAACGCAATTGCTGGTGTCGCGAAAATTTTCTGAAAAACTTTCGCTTGAATTGGCGCCTACTTTTTTTCATGAAAATTTTGTTGATAATGATGCCCAAGACAATAGCCAATATGCTATTGGAATGGGTGGGCGTTACAAATTAGGCAAACGTTGGTCGGTAAATGTTGATTATGCTGTGCATTTGAATCGTGCTACTAATTCGATTTATAAAAATCCGTTGTCTATAGGTGTGGATTTAGAAACGGGTGGACATGTTTTTCAAATGCATTTTACGAGTTCACAAGGCATTCATGAAGCAGGTTATCTCGGACAAACTACAGGTGATTGGTCGAAAGGTGATGTGTTTTTTGGATTTAATTTAGCCCGTGTGTTTTGATATTGCTTATTTTTAGGCTTTAATAATAGCCTGATGAATAAATCTTTACAGTTTAATTTTTTATTACTAATGACTATAATTGCCCTCTTTTTTGGGTTTATAGTCATTTTTTTAATGTATATGCGTTTATATTAATAGGAGCAATTTATGAAATGCTGTGGTTTCCGATTATTTTGATCACTTTTTTTATGCCTCTAGTGACGCTATTTTTTTGGTATAGGTGTCATTTTACAATTAATTCGAAATGGCTTTATTTATTTTTATTTTCGGTTTTGATTTTGGTTGCTAAAATATTTTTAATCAGTTAAAACAAAAAAAGAGTCCCAATTTGAGACTCTTTTTTGTACTGTATAAGAATTTTTTATTTTTTGATAAACTTGTGTACAAAAGATTTTCCTTCTGCATTTGTTAGTGATAGAATGTAAGTTCCTGAAGCTAATTTATCGATAGCAACTTTTTGATTGTTGATTTCAGAAGTTTGAATTAATCTTCCGGTTAAATCAAAAATGGTCGCTTTTGTAATTGTACCTTGATTGGTATTGAATTCAAAATTGATGACATCAGAAGCAGGATTTGGCGCTATATTAAATGCGGTGTTTCGATTATCATTGATTCCTAAAGTTGAACTTTCGGTAATCAATAGCGTTTGATTCTTACCTGGATTCATTACTTGATCAACCACTCCAGAAGGCCATTTTACTACGACTTTATTGATATTTTGTGCTGTACCAATTCCAAAATGAACATTCAAAGAGCTCATATTTCGAAAACCATCGCCGCTTCTTACATCGCGAATTTGAACTCCCCAATCGCCATGCAATTCTACACGAGCACCGATGCCGTTACGGTTACTTTCGATGCCTAATAAATTGACCTTAAACCAGCCATTGTTATTGCCTACGTTATAATATACGGTATTGTCATTTTGAACATCTAGGAAACCATCGTTGTTTAAATCGCCGATAGGGCCATTTGTTGGCGCAACTGGATTGACACTAAAAGTAAAATCTCCGTTGTTCATTAGAATATTATTACCACCCATAAAAATATCAACCCATCCGTCGTTGTTGTAATCATGTGCATTATTTTCGATGTTTGTTGGTTCAAAATTATCCAATCCAGAACCAACAGTAATATCAGTAAAAGTACCGTCACCGTTGTTTCTTCTCAATTTATGTCCTCCGTCTGTAAAAGCACTTGCGCCAATCATTGCGTCCATATCGCCATCATTATCATAATCAGCCCAAGCTGAAGACCAAGATTGCGAAGGTTCTGCCATTCCAGCAATAACACTTACATCTGTAAAGGTACCATCTCCATTATTTTTAAATAACTCATCGACATTGGCTCCCGAATTTCCTCCTCTACATTTTGCTATAAATAAATCAGGATCGCCATCATTATCATAATCTACGAAAATTGAACCGTAATTACCACCTGTAGGAAAATCTCCCATTCCACCTTGTGTAAAAGAATAATTACCTGCGCCATCGTTCGTATAAAAGACATTCGGCTGCACATCGTGGCAAACAAAAGCATCTAAGTTACCGTCATTATTAAGATCAACAAAATTAGAACGTTGTGAAAAGACATATTCGGTAGTTCCCATCATAGTAAATCCAGTACCAGTATCGTTTTGTTTCATAAACGTAACCCCATTTCCATCACCGTACAACAAATCATTATAACCATTTTTGTCTATATCACCTGATGCAATACTCCAACTTGGCATATAATTCGTAGTTGGAGTTGGAATAGTAACTGATGTAAAACCGCCACCAACATTTTGTTTTAAAATTTGAACTGAGTTGTTATTGATTCCCACAATATCATCTAAATAATCGTTGTTCATATCGACAACACAATCTTTGTAGCCACTTAGTGATATAGATTGTGGAGTAAAAGACACTAAAGAAACTGGCGGAATAACAAAAGGTGCTTCATTAAGTTTAAAACTAACACCTGAAGCGCTCCATTTATTGTCAAAAACGATATAATGTGTTACACCTACCAAAGCATTAAAGGTGACTACCGATAAAAGGTCTGGATTTCCTAAAGTACCACTATTGTCATCACCAGCAACGCAAACTAAATTACCGCAAGTTCCGGTATAAATATGTACTTGTGGATCATCACCGATATTGATTGGTAAATCGGTTGTTACTGTTACCGTGTGATTTGCAGTTGGCGTATAAGCATACCATTCGGCGGCCGTTGCGCCAGCAATCGTTTGTCCACAATTTTGAGGTGGTGCTTCCGTTCCGTTTATGGTACCAACAACGGTAATACCACTAGAAACAGGCAATGCTGTTGCACAAGTGTTCTGGGCATTGACAAAATTGATTGTCAGTAAAAGCACCAATAAAAGTAATATTTTTTTCATAATGTTAAAATGTTAATTGATTTATAGTGGGGTGTTTAATGATTTTATTCGCAAGGTGTCAACGAATTGATCCATTCGGTAATAAGTTGGGCTGCTTCTTCATGCACTAATGTTCTTCCTAATAACGGCATCCTGGTAGATGGATCGGTTGATTTTATGCGATAGTCGAGTACAGATCGAATTGGGGTTCGTGGTAAAACAATCGAAATTAAGCCATTACCTAAATCTTCGTCTGGTGTTACACAAATTCCAAGATTTTGAGGATTTGCAGATTCACTAAAAGCAAAACGCATTGACCGGTAACTGCAATGACTGCCTGCTTGATGGCAATGGGCGCAATTAATATCAATGTAAGATCTTACTCTTAATTCTAGTGGCTTGCTAGTGTCTTTCCAATCGGCAACCGTATTAATATTAGTTGGATAATTGCTATCTAAATATCCCATTTCGACCCATTTTTCTAATTGGTTTTTGGTTCCATTGGCATACGTCAAATTGCCATTTAAATTTTGTGGTTTTGGACCAATTGGAATAGCGCTATCAGTTGCTTTGTGACACGTCAAACATTCGCCGGTCGAAGGCGTTCTGTATTGTGTGCTTTTGATAACATTGTTCTCATCTTTCCAAGCAATGTCAACAAATCCTCCATTCGTTTGCAGCGTGGCTTCGGTTTGCTCTTCATTCCAAACATATTCAGCAAAAATCCACTCATTTTCTTTTTTAATAAGTAAACGTGTTTCAATGATTTTAGTTGTATTGGATGGCTGTACATTATCATAATAAAAGGTTTTGATAAGTACTGCTCCTGTCGGAAAATTCAATATTTTACCATCACCATTATAGGTAGCTTTTACACCTTCTGGCATCCAAACAAATCTTTTTTTATGAGCATAATCTGTAAAAAGTTGGCTTATCGGTTCGTAAGGCAATACACCGAGCGCAGGATTTTGCGCCTTCATTTCGCCTTCAAAAAATTTATAGTCCGATAATTTTGGATAAGGAACCTGAGTCAAATCAAGGACTACCGGAGAAACGGGTTTGTATTCTTCTTCATTGTCTTTTTCACAAGAAATAATTGAAAAAGCAATCAATAAAGTGCAGAAAAGTACGTAATTTTTTTTCATAGAAATTTTACAAATAGCTGACCAAAAATAGTAAATATTTTGCAACATTCACAAGTAAAGTAGTTTATAAATATAAAAAAAATCAAAAAATGAGCAAGATGTTCAAGAAAGTCGTCAAAAGCATATAAATATAAGCTAATGTAGCTGTCAATATTGACCTAAAATTTAAGTTATTTGTACCAAAACATTGTATTCTTTTAGCTTTTCAATGGCTTCGTTTGAGGAGTAATCAAAAATTTCTTCATGTAAATTACGGTCTTTTTTTTGTGCAATTTGTTTCAAGCAATTATAAAAACGCCGCACTTCATCATGATTTTTTAATATCAATCCAGGAACAGTTACATTTTTTCCGAATTTGTCTTTGGCAACCATCGTAAAGTATGATGAATTACAATGTTTGATTGTACCGGTTTGAATATTTTCAGATTCTACCCGGATGCCAATAATCATCGAACTTTTTCCTACATAATTTACACTTGCCTTCATCGTTACCAATTCGCCGATTTCAATCGGATTTAAAAAATCAACCGTATCAACCGAAGCGGTCACGCAATAAAACCTCGAATATTTTGATGCGCAGGCAAAAGCGATTTGGTCCATTAAAGAAAGTATATATCCGCCATGAATTTTACCGCTAAAGTTGCTGTGTGAGGGCAACATCAATTCAGAAATCGTTACATACGAGGAGGCGACAGTTTTAAAACTCATTTTCGTTTTGTATTAGTGTTTCACTTTCTGCTTGTTGAAGTAGTTTTTCGGGCAGTGCTTTTTTGGCTTTTGCTCCCATTTTTTTTAATTTTTCGACACTAGTAATGAGGTTGCCATTGCCCAAATACAATTTTTTCATAGCGCTTTCATAAGTGGTTTTGCTTTCATCCATTTTTTTTCCAACCACAATTAAATCGGTTACAAAATTTTCAAATTTATCATACAATGCGCCAGCTTGTCGCGCAATCTCTACTGCATTTTCTTGTTGTTTTTGATTGCTCCACATACTGTCAATCGTTCTCAAAGTAGCCAAAAGTGTTGCTGGCGTTACAATAACAATATTTTTTTCGAACGCACGGTTGTAAATTGTTGTATCGTGTTGCAAAGCCAATGCAAAAGCCGATTCTATCGGTATAAAAAGCAGCACGAAATCTGGACTTTCAATTTGGTACAAATCGGCATAATTTTTTTCTGACAATTGATCAACATGGCGTTTTAAGGCATTGACATGCTCTTTTACATAAGTATTTTTTAAATTTTCGTCTTCTTCATTAACATAACGTTCGTAAGCGGTTAAAGTCACTTTTGAATCGACAATCATTTTTTTTTTGTCAGGCAAATTGATTACAACATCCGGAAAAACGCGATTGCCTTCAATTGTAGTGTGGCTTTGTTGCACAAAATATTCGCGTCCTTTTTCGAGTCCTGATTTTTCGAGTACGCGCTCTAAAATCAACTCGCCCCAATTGCCTTGTATTTTATTATCGCCTTTCAATGCTTTGGTAAGATTGATGGTTTCTTTACTCATTTGCTCATTAATCTGACTCAATCCTAAAATTTGTTGGCGCAGCGCCGCATGATAATCGATGCTTTCTTTATGCGTTGCTTCAACTTTTTTTTCAAAAAGCTGAATTTTATCCTGCAAAGGCAATAAAATTGTATTCAGGTTTTGTTTGTTTTGCTCTGTGAATTTAATCGATTTTTCTTCTAGAATTTTATTGGCCAAGTTTTCAAATTCTTTAGTGAATTTCTGCTGTAGTTGCTCAACTTCTTGCTTTTGTTCATTGTGACGCTCCCAAAGATGTTCAAAATCGGCTTCTTTTTTTGATAGTTGAATTGACAAAACATCTTTTTCAGTTCTTATATTTTCGCGTTGTTCAGTTAATTGTAATTGTTGTTTTTCGAAATTGATTTTATCTTCTTTCCATTGTTCGTTCAAATCCAGCAATTTTGCTTCAAAGGCGATAAGTTGTTGTTCTAAACCAATGTTTTTGGCCGCTGATCGCACAGAAAAAAGTAGTTTCCCTAAAAAAAGACCAACAAAAAGTCCTGCCAATAGCGCTATAATTAAAAAAATAGAGGGATTCATCGGATTTTATAATTTTCTAAAGTAAAGGTAAGGAAACTAATGAATGATTTTGAATTTGCTTCAGTTTTAAAAAAAAAACGACCTTAAAAAGTCGTTTAGATATTGTATTTTAATTTTTTCGATTGAAATTGTTTTCGCTAAAGATATT
This sequence comes from Flavobacteriaceae bacterium, assembly GCA_947488595.1. Classification (GTDB taxonomy): domain Bacteria; phylum Bacteroidota; class Bacteroidia; order Flavobacteriales; family Flavobacteriaceae; genus Flavobacterium. The sequence goes on along the minus strand of CANKZI010000020.1, from coordinate 43,745 downwards.
ATTTATTTTTTCTCGTTGTTCTAGTAAATAATTAAAATTAATTAAAATGCCAACAAGAGCAATGAATAATAATACAACCAGCAAAGTCATATAAATAATATGATTCACTTCGAATGAATATTCGAAATCATTGACCAAAAAAAAGCAAGTGACAAAAAACACAATTATCGATAGGAGCAATGAGAATAGCTTCATAACAAGATTTTTTATATATTTCTACATAAAACAACGTTATTTTTCCGTTATTATTGCGTAACTAGATTTCAAAAAAAAAACGACTTCAAAAATCGTTTCTTATCTATTTACATTATTTTAGACTTTATACATCTTAAAATTACGATCAAAATTATCATTCTTAATTCTTTTATTAGAATAGCTGTTGTAAATCAGATGTTTCACTTTATTTCTTTGTCTTAAAATTAATGGTAGGCTAATCAATATACCAACAATACAAATTAACATTAGAACTACCAGTAAACTCATATAAATAAGGTAGTTGATTTCTGTTGCATACGTCAAATCTTTTACAAAAAAGTAACCTGACGCACCAAAAACGAGTAGCGATAACAACAGTATTAGAACTTTCATATTGATGATTTTTAGGTTGGTAATTATATTACTAAATTACACATATCGCTTAAAGATCACTTTACATAATTTGGTGTTAATCTTGTATAATTTTGTTTTCTTTAACTTATTTATCCAATTCGATATTGCCTCTATTTTCTTGATTTTCAGGATGCGAATTCGGATAACGATTGGATGTGATATCTGAATTTCTATCCTTATTCTCTATTGTTTTTCCGAGTGCTTTTTCGGCATTAATGGTTTTTGATTCGCTCAATGCATCGATGGTTTTGCGCATACGGTGCACAACTTTTGTGCGCCCTTGTTTATCTGTTTCGATTTCGGGATGAAGCGTTTCGGGCTCATTTTCTTGATTTTCCAAAATATTGTCGATAAGATTTCCTTCATTTACTTTTTCTTCATTATTCATCTTCTTTGAACCTAAATCTTTTTTCATAACTTTAAATTTTAATTTCTTTTTTCCCAAGTACAATTTTAAAATCAAATTAAAACCTAGTTTAACTTTGCTTTTGCATAAAAAAAGGTAACAGTAAAAATAATATTTCGAGTAAAATTATTTTATTTACGAATTTTAATTTTCTAATAAACAAAGATTTAGCATTTCATTTTATGCCCTGTAAATTAATTATGACGGATTAACATTAGAAAATAATTTAAATTGTTTTTTTATTCTTAAAGTTTTGGCCTAATTTTGACTTACCATATAGCTGTTTTATATTTATCAAAAATTCTAAATCCAATAAGTTATGAATAAGAAAATTACGATTTTTATCTTTTTATTGTTTTCCGTTTTTGCTTCTGCACAAATACTTCCAGTTGGGCATTTGACCATTTTTTCTGAAGATGGCGACAGATTTCAATTGGTTTTAAATGGAGAATTGATAAACGATATGCCTCAAGCCAATTTGCGAGTTGAAGATTTAAACCAACCGTACTATAATGCAAAAGTTATATTTGAAAATAAATCATTAGGAGAAATTTCAAAAAATAATTTGATGCTTACCGATGTTGACGGTATTTTTTCTGATGTAACTTATAAAATTAAAAGAGATAAAAATAAAGCTGGAAAAATGAAAATGAATTATTTTTCTGCTATTCCAGTGCAACCTGATTTTATTCCACCTTCAAATGTTCACGTAGTGCATTATGGTCAACCACGAGAAATTGTTGTTAATAATTCAAATCCGGTTCGAGGCGGAGTAACCCAAACCACTACAACTACTACTCAAGCAGGTGGTGTTAATGTTGGTCTTAATATTGGCGGAATTAGTATGGGTGTTTCCGTTAACGATGCGCTCGGAGGCGGAGTAATAACGCAAACTACCACGACAACTTCAACCAATTCTAATCATGATTATAACGATAATTATGACAATGCACCACGAGGATGCAACGGTATTTCTTGCATGACTTCTGGTAATTTTAATGCCGCTTTGTCAACTATTGAAAAACAAAGTTTTGAAGATACTAGACTTAAAACAGCCAAACAAGTAATCAACGCAAATTGTCTGAATGTGAACCAAATTATTCAAATTGCCAATACATTTAGTTTTGAAGACAACAAATTAGATTTTGCAAAGTATGCTTATGATTTTTGTACCGAACAAAGAAATTACTTTAAGCTAAACGAAATATTTTCATTCAGCAGTAATGTTGACGCACTGTCTGACTATGTTCAAAGCCGACAATAATTTTAAAAATTATAATAACAAAAGACTGTCAGAATAGGGCAGTCTTTTTTATTTTTGTAAAAACACAAACAAATGCATCGTCATTTTATTGTTCATAAGCCGTATGGCTATCTCAGCCAATTTGTATATGAATTAAAAAGAAATAAAAAATTATTAGGCGAATTGTATGATTTTCCTACTGGTACAATGGCGATTGGTCGATTGGATGAAGATTCCGAAGGTTTATTGCTTTTGACAACCGATGGCATGATCAGCGAACTAGTGCGAAGCAAAAAAGTTGACAAAGAATATTATGTGCAAGTTGATGGATTGATCAATCAGACTGCAATCCATCAGCTAGAAGCAGGCGTTTTAATTGGTTTTGACGGTAAGAAATATTTGACAAAACCTTGTAAATCTTTTATCTTAGACGATGATCCAAATTTCCCGTCACGCGGAAAAAAGATACGTGATGACCGCCACGGACCGACAAGTTGGATTTCGATTACCATCAATGAGGGAAAATTTCGCCAAGTTAGAAAAATGACAGCTGCAGTCGGATTTCCTACATTAAGGTTGGTGCGAATCAGAATCGGAAATATTTTTTTAAACAATTTGCCTTCTGGAACTGCCATCGAAGTCAATGAATTTCAAATAGAATAAAATACCAAATACTATGCTCAATATTGTTTTAATAGAACCCGAAATCCCAAATAATACCGGAAATATTGGAAGATTATGCGTTGGAACCCAAAACCGACTTCACTTGGTTCATCCATTTGGATTTCAAATTACCGATAAAAATCTCAAGCGCTCTGGTTTGGATTATTGGGTACATTTGGATTGGCGAGAATACCAAAATGTAGCCGAATGGAAAGCGCAAATTCCAGATCTTTCGCGTGTTTTTCTGTTTAGTTCTCATGCCGAAAAGTCCTATCTAAAAGAAGAATTTAAAGAAGGTGATTGGTTGGTTTTTGGTAAAGAAAGTGTTGGTTTAAGTACCGAAATATTGGCTATGTTCAACAACCACTTGATCATTCCGATATCACCTTTGGTTAGAAGTTACAATCTCGCCAATTCGGTCGCTTTTGCCATTGGTGAAGCAAAAAGGCAGCTTTCGCTAGAGTTGTAACTTCAGTTTTTTAAAATTTAATCGTTTTTAATAGGATTGAAAAGGCACAACTTCGAAGCACTATTTTCAAATATTTGGATGGTTAGTCACAGCAGCTGTAGTTTATTTATTGTATAAAATTAGGTTTGTTATTGATTGAATTGTATACGATTGCGCCACATTTATTAGCGTCTAATTTTGGAAAAACAGGGCTAGGGCTTATGAAGTTAATGCTAGTTTTTCATCTCAATATATTGTAGAAATTGCAGTATTGCATGCTGTTTGTGTCGAAGTCGGTCTGTGAGTGGATTGCAACTTTTTCAGGCAATTTTCTAACGATGATTTGACATAAATAAGTATTAATTTACTAAAAGGTGAAGATTAATTTTGAATGTTAAATTTCCCTTTCTGTGAATCAAATGTAATGTTTTCATGTTGGAATAATTCAGAAAAAACACCTTTACTAATCAATTGACAAGGTGCGTCTTGTATTATTTTTTTATCTGTCATTACAATCATTTCGTCACTTATTTGAATGGCCAAATCGATATCATGCGTCGAAAATAAAATGCATTTATTGGTTTCCTGCGTCAATTTTTTTAATAGTTTTAAAAGATTGACTTTGTGCAATAAATCCAAATGCGTCGTTGGTTCATCCAAAATGATCAAGTCGGTATTTTGCGCCAATGCTCTCGTTATGAGTGCTTTTTGTAATTGACCATCGCTAATTTCGTAATGCTTTTTATGGATAAAATTTTCAATATTAGTGAGCGTTATGGCTTCATTTATTTTTTTAATATCGGTGAATGTCAATTGACCAATCCAATTGGTAAAAGGTTGTCTTCCAAGGGCGACAAGATCAAAAACAGTCAAATTGCTGGGCGGTAATTTTTCGGTCAATACAATGCTTAATTTTTTAGCTAAAGCCAAAGCGGTATAATTTTGAATGGACTTTTCTTCTAAAAAAACAGTTCCCAAAATAGGTTTTTGAATGCCCGTTAACGTGCGCAATAGCGTTGATTTTCCTATGCCATTAGCGCCAATTAGTGCAATCAATTTTCCTTTTTGTAATTCGATATTGATGTTTGCACCTATAATGTTATACTCTTTTTTATAATCGTAACCAATAGCGAGCTGGTCTGTTTTTAGAATGGTGTCATTTTTCATTAGGCCATCATTTTAGGTTTTCGTACCAAAAGCCAAATCACAACCGGCGCGCCAATTATAGAAGTTATGGCGTTAATTGGCAAAGTCAAATCGGTTCCAGGCAATTGACAAATGCTATCGCAAAAGAGCATAATAATCGCGCCAAAAAGCAAAGTACCACAAAACAAAACAGCATGATTGCTCGTATTGAATACCATTTTTGCGATATGTGGCACGGCCAATCCAACAAAGGCAATTGGTCCAGCAAATGCGGTTATACTTCCTGCTAAAATGCTGGTTGCAAAAATAATAATGAACCGCATTTTTTTATAATTCAAACCGAGACTTTTGGCATAATTCTCGCCTAAAAGTAAAGTGTCGAGTGATTTTAGACTAAAAATACTCAATACTAATCCTATTATAACACAAATAGAAAGTAGTAAAATTGCAGTCCAAGACAAATTACCCAAATTGCCAAATGACCAAAAAGTAAATTTCTGCAATTGTTCTGCCGTGCTAAAATAGGTCAAAACACCAACAAAAGCACTAGAAAAGCTTCCAAACATCAATCCTACAATTAAGATTGCCATGGTATCGCGGAGTTTTTGTGCGACAAATAAAACTGACAACAATACCAAAAAGCTACCGATGCACGAGGCCAAAATGATTCCGTAAGAAGAAAGTAAAAAGATTCCTAAAAATACGGGTAAAAATCCAGTACCTAAAATTACTAAAGCAACACCCAAACTAGCACCCGAACTCAAACCTAATACATAAGGACCTGCCAATGGATTTCGAAATAAAGTTTGCATTAACAAGCCACTAATCGACAATCCCATTCCGACCAAAACTGCGGTTATGGCTTTTGGTAATCGATAATTAATAACTATATAATCCCACGTTGCTTTTGTATTTTCTTGTCTAGTTAAGCTTTTTATTACTTCTTTTACCGGAATTGCTACCGATCCAAAACTAATATTAACTAAAAATAAAAATACGGTACCCAAAGCGAGTAGTAAAAACACAACAGTATTTCGATTGTTTTTTTGCACTTTATTTTAATTTTTCGAAGAAGAACAATTGGTAATTGGGTAACAATTCGGGATGTACTATTTTAAGCATGTCCTTCAATACTAAATCGGGGCGGTTAGGGGCAAGTTCATAATAAATCACGCCACCCGTTTTTCCTTTTTTGGTACTAAATGAATAAATATTTTTGTTCTTAAAAGAATCAAATTGTTCATAATGTGAATTACTTTCGATCATTTCTTTCAAAGAAGTAAACTGTCCAGGTCCTATCCAAAAATCAGCATTTTTCGCTTTTTCAAGAACAACTTCAAAGGGCAAAGACAAACTACCGCTTCCGATGGTTTCTTCCCACAAATAATGTCCTCCAGCTTGTTTTATAATCAAAGCGCCCCAACTATTACCTTGTGGTAAAAACCATTGGTTTTCATAGATTGCTCCTGCCAAAACGGTTGGTTTTTTTGCCGCATTTTTTGCCAGCGCCAAAGTGTTATTGTACTCTTTTTCTATTTCTGAAAAAAGCATATTGGCTCGATTTTCTAATCCGTATAAACTGCCAAAAAACTTAATCCATTCGGCTTTTCCTAGTGGTGATTGTTCGTTCCAATCGCCATTCAGCAAAACTTTCAAACCACTTTTTTGTAAATTATCTAAAGTAGGATTGTTATTATCTATACCATAACCTATGATTGCATCAGGCGCCATATCGATAATGATTTCGGTATTCAAACTTTGATTGCTTCCCAATTCGCGTACTTTTTTAGCATCGATTAATCGACGTACTTTTTCAGAAGAAATATAACTTGTGTTAGGAAAACCAATCAATGTGTTTTCAACGCCCAGCATTTCTAATGATGGAATGTGTGTAGTAGAAGTGACGACAATCGATTGAATTGGTACATTAATCGTTGTGAAATTTTTTAGACTATCCGGAATAACTCCGTTTTTTTCTTTCAGAATATAAGTATATGTTTTAGTTGCTTTTGGCCATGGAGTGACCACTTTTAAAACCGAAAAACCTTCATGTTTATAAATAGAAAAACCTTTGGCATAAGCAACCGCATTTGCGATTTTTGATTTTGAAACACCATGATTTTGGTCATTATTTTTGCATCCAATGAACGTAATTAAAATAAATATAAGTGCTATTTTCTGAAAAAAAATATTCATGATTTGGTTTTTGAAGCACTGCAAATATAATGGTAATTCTGATTTTTAGTGATAAGACGGATTTTTATAGTGTTTTTATTTTTTAATAATAAAATTATATTTTGAACGGTTTCGATTTCAATTTCTATATTTGCATCCGAATTGAGGTTGTGATTTTGATTACTATAAATCACATTAAAAGGGAATTTGGTTCAAAAACCAAAGCTGTTCCCGCAACTGTAAGCTATCAAGCTTGTTGTTTCTACAAAACCACTGTTTGAAGTTTTGGATTTCAGATTTCACTCGCGAATCCAAAATCAGAATGGGAAGGTCAACAACAAGACGCAAGCCAGGAGACCTGCCTTAATTATAACTAATATCGAACCTTCGGGAAAAAAGGTTCAGAGATTATGACTTTAATAAAATGGTTGCTGTTTTGTCTCGCGCTGGTGTGTCAATGTGTTTGTGCGCAACATGTTCCTATTGAGTTATCCGAAGTAATTGTTAGCGACGCACAACTCAAAAACTTCACTAACTCGCAATCGGTAGCAACGCTTAATGATTCCGTTATTCAAAAAAATAGCGCTTCTCTGGCAACAGTTTTGAATTATAATTCGGTTGTTTATTTCAAAGAGAATGGACTCGGAATGGTAGCTTCGCCTTCTTTTAGAGGCACGTCTGCTGCACAAACCGCGGTGATTTGGAACGGTATCAACGTCAACTCGCAGCTTTTGGGTCAAACCGATTTTAACACAATTACAACCCGAAGTTTTAATTCGATTGCAGTTCGTGCTGGTGGCGGAAGTACAATTTATGGCAGTGGTGCCATTGGCGGCAGCATTCACTTGAACAATGAAATTGCTTTTAAAGAGCACATACTTTCGACTTTGCAAGCCAATTTTGGAAGTTTTAATACGTTCGGCTGGAATTATGATTTGAAAATATCCAACAAAAAAATGGTGGCTCAAATTAATGTGGCTAGGATGGCGTCGGACAATGATTATGACTATTTGAAATCGGATTTTAAGAATGAAAATGGACAGTTTTATAACACGACTTATAGTGCCAATTTTGGATACAAAATCAATAAAAATAATGTTATAAAAAGTTACCATCAGGTTTTTGATGGACAAAGGCATTTTTCTTTGGCATCGCCATCCGATACAAAAACAAAATACAAAGATTTTAATACCAGAAGTTTAACTGAATGGAGTTCGATTTTTAATCGATTCGTATCCAAAGTGAAATTGGCTTATACCACAGAAAAGTTCCAATATTTCGAGGATATTAACAACGGTAACTATAATTATGGAAAAGTAAAATCAATCATTGCAAAATACGATTTGACCTACCAACTTTTCGACAAATTGAAATTTAACACGGTATTAGATTTTACTCAAAATGACGGTTCAGGATCTGGAATTGTTTCAAAAAAGCGACAAATTGCTTCTTTTAATTTTGCACTTTCTCACCATGTAAGCGAGCATTGGCAATATGAACTCGGAATACGAAAGGAAACAACCAACAATTATGAAAATCCTTTTTTGTTTGTTGTAGGCAGCAATATTAAAATTGCAAAATTTTACCGTTTGAAGATTAATTTTTCGAGAAATTTCCGAATACCAACATTCAATGATTTGTATTGGGAAGGAGCAGGAAATCCCGATTTGAAACCCGAAAGCGCCTACCAAGGCGAAATAGGAAACATCTTCACTTTGGGTGACTGTAGTTTCACAACAACATTTTATCATATAAATCTTCGGGACATGATTCGTTGGATTCCGGGTAACGGTGGACTTTTTTCACCTCAAAACACCAATAAAGTATCGGTTTTTGGCTTTGAAACTTTGTTCCATTGGCACAAAAAAATCAGAACGAATAGGATAGAGTGGAATGCAACTTATGCCTATACAAATTCAAAGAATACCGAAATCGATAAACAATTAATTTATGTTCCTTACCACAAATTGACAAATTCAATTGGGTATGCTTTTCGACAATTTGAGTTGCAATGCCAACATTTGTTCAACGGAAAAGTCTTTACGCAAACCGATAATAATCCTGATAAAGTGGTCAAAGATTACAGCATTTTTAACTTGATTTTTGACTATAATTTTGACAAAAATGAAACCTATAAATTGGGTTTTTCTGTCCTAAATGTACTTAACAAAAAATATGAAAGTATTGCCAATCGTCCTATGCCTGGCGTCAATTTTAATATCAGTCTAACTCTTAAATTTTAATAGAATGAAATGCACTAAATTACTTTTAGTTTTAATTACAACTTCGATTTTATTGGTATCTTGTACCGACGACAATGGAACAAGTACGCCGGTTGGTGCCTACGACCATGGCGTTTTGATAGTCAATGAAGGTGATGGGACAGCGGGTTCAATTACTTTTATTAGCAATGACAGAACGACAATCCAACAGGATGTTTTTGGTGCCGAAAATCAGGGCGATGGCCTTGGTGGTTATGTGCAATCGGTATTTTTTGATGAAGAAAAGGCATTTATTATTTCTAATGGTTCCAATAAAATTACGATTGTTAACCGTTATACCTTTGAATTGGTTGCTAAAATTGAAACAGGACTATCGGTGCCTCGCTATGGTGTTGTTAAAAATGGTAAAGCATACGTAACCAATTTGGCGACTTTTAACAGTTTGACAGATGATTTTGTTGCGGTGATTGATCTTTCGACTTTTGCGGTAACAAGCAGTATCATGATGAATGCTATAGCTGATAAAATTACCGAAGCCAACGGAAAATTGTATGTTGCTAATGGCGCGTATGGCGATGGTGCGTCGTTGACTGTTATTAATCCAACGACAAATACTATTGAAACTACTATTGCTACCGGAATTTCGCCAAATTCATTTGAGGAAGAAAACGGAATATTATATGTACTTTGTTCTGATTATGTAAATCCAAGTAAATTGCTGAAAATCAAATTATCAACCAATGAAATTTTGAGCGAAATAACTTTTCCAGAGGCTTTGGGCAATGCGCAAAATTTGAATATTGAAGACGGGAAACTATATTTCACGGTCAATTCAGCGGTTTATTCACAAGCGTTGAGTGCAACTAGCATAAATGCAACGCCTTTATTTACTGCAGCAGCAGCAACGCTTTATGGATTTGCAGTCGAGGATGATGCAATTTTTGTCGCTGATGCCAAAGATTTTACTTCTGACGGAAAAGTTTTTATTTATTCGACTTCAGGAATTTTAGAGAACCAGTTTACGGTTGGTTTGATTCCAAATGGATTTTATTTTAACGATTAATTTTCAAAAAAAAGAGGCTTTTTAAAACAAAAGCCTCTTTTTTGATATCTTTAAGAATATAAAAAGTGTCGATTTTAAACAACGAAGCCAATTCTACACTATAAAAAATTCTATTTATTTTCAATATACATGTCAGTTCCAAAACGGCGCAATGATTTTGAGTCTTTAAAATCTCTTGATTGTTCTGATGCACTTTGGTCAATTCTTCTTCCACCTGTTGTTATAGATTGTATAGCTGCACTTAATAGAAGCTCTTGTTGATTACCTAATTGGCTGAGATCATTAAGGTTCTCTATTAATGGTATTGTTGGTTGCAATCCTGCTTGATAATCGCCAAAACCATCTTTATTAATGGTTTTAATCACAATCGGTTGCATTGCATATTTATGTTTAGACGAACGGTTTTCTCTACCAAAAGTAGGGGAATCGTACAAAGTGATAGAACCTACATTTTTTCCGGTAGTGACATCACCAATCTGAACAACATCAATATAAGGTTTTAATCCGTTGATAACCAATTCGCTAGCTGAAGCAGTACTTTTTGTTGTTAAAATATATACTTTGGAAAGATTCAAACTATTAATAGTCGAACTTCCTATACTATTACTAAAATTATTGACCAATTGCCCTGGATTATTCGCTTCAAAATAAGATTGAATTGCGGCATTCCATTGTTGTTTCGCAAAAAGTTGTCCGTTAAACTGACCTGTTATCATACTTGCCAACCGCGCGGCTGTTTGAACAGAGCCACCACTATTATAGCGCAAATCTAAAACCAGATCGGTAGCTCCAGCTGCAGTAAATTCGCCAAAGGCACTATTTAATTGTCCGTCAAAATTAGCGGTAAAGCCATTATAAACCAAGTAGGCAATTTTGTGGGTTCCAGCAGTAATGACTTGTTTTTGAAAAATAGGATTTTCGGTTAATTCCGTTTTGGTTAGTGCAACAGATTGACCGTTGGGCGTAATTGCACCATTGTCATAATTAGCGAGATTGACTGTGTAATCATCGGTACTTAAAAGACTTTGATAATTGCTTGTGGTCAAAGCTGTTCCGTTTACAGCATAAAAAATACTTCCACGCTGAATTGGTTTATTGGATGCATCAGAATTCGGAATAATATAGCGCACCCATCCAAAAATTTCTGTTGTGCTGCCTTGTTTGTATCGCAATCCGAAATCAACACCATTATTTTTGGTTATGCCTTGAAAAAGATTTTCCAAAACGGTATAATCATCCACCAATATACTGAAGCGATCAGTAGATTCTTGAACCCTTAAACTGTCAAACAATACAAATGGATCATTATATGTCGATAAATAACTGTCTAATTCTTTTTGATTTGCAAATCGGTCATCGGCCAAATCAGGGACATCAGCTTTCCACAAATAATAGAGGTTTAGGCCTTTCCATATAAAATTCTCTACTTCGAGTCCATTAGATACAGCGATGGTATCATCCATATCTTCGCAACTTTGAAATCCGATAAGTGCCAAGAGCAGTAAAAGGAAAACCTTAAAAGTCTTTCTCATGTGTTTATTTTTAAAATATTTAATTTTAATCGCTTTTTAAAGAACGTAAATTTAGTAACTTTAGATTTATTTTCAATTCGTTGTAACAAAAAATATTAGGCTTCGTCTAGCATTGAACATCCACTAAAACACCAAAAAATGAACCAAAGTGCGTTTGTTACTTTAGTACTTCCATTCAAAGACAAGGTTTTTAGGCTGGCCAAACGATTGTTGGTTAGCACGGAAGAAGCACAAGATGCGACGCAAGAAGTGATGGTGAAATTGTGGACCAAAAATGAGGTTTTAGAACAATACAATAGTGTAGAAGCTTTGGCAATGACCATGACAAAGAATTATTGTTTGGATCAATTGAAATCAAAAAGAGCAGGAAATTTAAAAATTGTGCATACCAATTTTACCGATAGAACGCCAAGTTTGCAGCAACAACTAGAAGATACTGACAGTTTGAGTTGGGTCGAAAAAATAATTAATCAATTGCCTGAACAGCAAAAGTTAATAGTGCAGATGCGCGATGTCGAGCAATATGAATTTGAAGAAATTGCGAAAATATTAGGTATGAATGAAACTGCAATTAGGGTAGCACTTTCAAGAGCCAGAAAAACGATAAGAGATTTTATGACAAAAACACACCAGTATGGAACTGTATAAAATAGAAATAATTTTAGAGAAATACTTCGAAGGAAGGACTACTATTGTTGAAGAAAATGAATTACGCACTTATTTTTCATCGCCGGAAGTTGCGCAGCATTTGATACAATATAAATCAATGTTTGGTTTTTTTGTCGAAGCAAAAGCAGCTCAATTGCAGCAACTGAAACCGTTTTTACAAAAAAAATCAAACAAAAAGCCCTATTTAATTGGGTTGTCGATTGCTGCGTCAGTGGTGGTGTTGTTGGGCATAGGATTTTTTGATTACTATAACAAGCAAACAATTACACAAGATTTAGGCACATATGATAATCCAGAAGTAGCATTCAAGGCCACTCAAAAAGCCTTGACATTGTTGTCAAATAATGTCAATGTTGGCGTGAAAAGCGTCCAATACATTGGAGAATACGAAAATTCAAAAAACTTTATATTTAAAAAATAATTTAATAAATACTTTTAGAAATCATGCAAAAAATAATTATCACCCTCGTTTTAACTTTATTGCCAACCTTGTTTTTCGCGCAGTCGGCTTTTGATAAATTTGATGGACCAGAAGACATCACCGCAGTAATTGTCAACAAAAAAATGTTCGAAATGATGGGTAAAGTTGATAGCAAAGACAAAGAATCCCAGCAGTTTTTGAGTCTTGTAAAGAAGTTAGACAATTTGAAAGTTTTTACAACATCGAGCCCAAAACAGTCTGCCGATATGAAAGCAACTGCCGATAAATACCTTAAAACAGCAGGTTTAGAAGAGTTAATGCGTATTAATGATAAGGGCCAAAATATCAAAATAATGATTAAATCTGGTGCAAAAGATACCCAAATTAGAGAACTTTTAATGTTGATTGAAGGCTCTGGCAAAGGCAACGAAACCGTTTTAATGTCATTAACAGGAAATTTTGATTTGAATGAAATTTCTCTTTTAACCGATAAAATGAATCTTCCTGGAGGAAACGATTTGAAGAAAGCTACCAAAGGCAAAAAATAAGATCATGAAAGCAGTATTTAGTTTATTCTTAATGTTTAGCTTCGTTTTACTTAGCTGTAAATCTGAACCATCGCTACAAAAGTACTTTGTAGAAAACACAGAAAATAAAAATTTTGTAGCGGTTGATATTGCGCCAAGTATATTGGGAATTGACAAATCAAAATTAACAGTTGAACAGTCAGAAGCATTGACAACATTAAAGAAAGTAAATATTTTGGCTTTTAAATTAGATGGTGCTAATGCATCACTTTATGAAACTGAAAAAGAGAAGGTAAAAACTTTACTTAAAGACCCGCAATACCAGCAACTCATGAAATTCGGTGCAGGAGCTACTGGTGCTTCCATTAGTTTTGTTGGAGATGAAGCGCATATCGACGAATTTATATTGTTCGCCAATAACAAAAAAAACGGATTTGCAATCGTTAGGGTTTTAGGAAAAGACATGAATCCAAATGGCATTATCACATTATTGTCGGTGCTAAAAGACGCCAATATTGACATGAAACAATTGGAACCATTGCAACAAATGATTCCAAAAAACTTAGAATAGTTACGACACCATTAAAAGTAAAAAAGTACCCACGCGTTCAAAGGAAGAATTGCAATCTTTTTTGTGGATATCGGCATGCAGCTGCCGCAGGAATTAGTGCATGATTTATTTATGGCTGAACCATGTCATAAACTACATTATAAAGAAAGTTCCTAAAAAAACAAATATTTGCCACAAAATCAAATTGTGAGTTATAAAGCAAAGCTTTAAACAGTTATATAAAATTCAATTTATACGAAAAATAACATTTCGCAAAAAGCCCATATTTTTGATAATCTGGAACTCTTATTCGCGTATTTTTTATTTCGGAAGAAGGCGTGCTTTTTAATTTAGAAAGCAATTTATTGTAATATGCATAAGCAGTATAAACACCAAATTTTGCTTCTAATGGCAATCCTAAAATCCCTTCATATCCATCTTTAAAATCAGCTTCGATTTCGGTAATAATTTTTAGTTTCGATGCCTCGTCCAGTGCGTTCAAATCGGTATCCGGAAAATAAGAACGACTTAAATCATCAAAATCGGCTTTCAAATCCCTTAAAAAATTGACCTTCTGAAATGCTGAGCCCAATTTCATTGCCGCATTTTTTAACTCATTGTATTTGGTATCATTGCCATTAACAAAAACTTTCAAGCACATCAATCCAACGACATCAGCAGATCCATAAACATATTGCTTGAACTCTTCTCTGGTGTTATAAGTTGTTTTTGTCAAATCCAATCGCATGCTCGTCATGAAAGCATTAATTAAATCTAGCGGAATCGAAAAACGATGTACTGTATGCTGAAAAGCATTTAAAATCGGATTCAAACTAATTTTATTTTCGAGTGCTGCGTACAAATCTTTTTCGAATAAATCAAATAATAATGCTTTGTTGTAATCGTGAAAACTGTCAACGATTTCATCGGCAAATCTTACAAAACCATAAATGTTATAAATATCCTGTCGGATACTTGGCGCAAGCATTCTTACCGCAGACGAAAAAGAGGTGCTGTAAGCTTTGGTTACATTCTTGCTGCATTCAAAGGATATATTGTCAAATAAAGGTTTCATAAAGATTTTTAGAATAGTTTAATAGGTATTTTTTTTAATCAATTCAGCCACTAACTTTCCAGATATCAATGCGGGTGGCACGCCAGGACCCGGAACTGTAAGTTGGCCTGTAAAATACAAATTATCAATTTTTTTACTTTTCAATTTAGGTCTTAAAAAAGCAGTTTGTAATAATGTATTCGCCATCCCATAGGCATTTCCTTTGTATGAGTTATAATCTGATACAAAATCGTTCTTGCAAAATGAGCGTTTAAATATAATATTATTTTTTACACTTTGCCCTGTTAATTTTTCAAAACGTTCTATAATGATATCAAAGTACTTTTCTCTTAATGTTTCTGTATCAGTAATACCTGGCGCTAACGGGATTAGAAAAAAAGCACTTTCGTATCCTTCGGGAGCAGCTGTTTCATCGGTTATTGATGGAAAATTAGCATAAAATAACGGAGCATCAGGCCATTTTGGTGTGTCGTAAATGTCTTTGGCATGTTGTTCAAAATCGACATCAAAAAACAAAATGTGGTGCGTAATGTTAATTAATTTTTTATTAAAACCGACGTAAAACAGGAGCGAGGACGGAGCAAAAACGCGACTATCCCAATATTTTTCGCTGTATACACGGTCTTTTAAATCCAATAATGTTTCGGTGTGATGGTAATCTGCTCCACTCAAAACGACATCCGATGGTATTTGTTTTCCGTTGGCAACAATAGCTATTGCTTTTTTATTTTCGACTATAATTTTTTCAATAACGGCATTAGTTTCAAACTTCACGCCCAATTCAGTTGCCAAAGTGACTATCGCATTAATGACGTCGAACATTCCTGTTTTAGGATGCCAGGTTCCTAATCCAAAATCGGCGTAATTCATAAAACTATAAAAAGATGGCGTGTCGGAAGGTTTTGCACCTAAAAATAAAACCGGAAATTCTAAAATCTGAACAAGTTTTTGATTTTTGAATTTTTTTCGGACGTCTTTACTTATGTTACTAAAAAATTGATCTACTTTTTTTGTTGTTTCTAGTGTAATTAATTCTAACGGTGAAACACCCGGTCGGTAAACTAAATCTTTAATCGCAATATCATAGTTTTTTTTTGCGTTATTTATAAAAATTTCAAGTTGTTTTCCGCTACCTTTTTCTACGTTTTCAAAAGTATTTACAATTGCCGGAAGATTATCGGCAATGGTAATCAACTCTTTTTCACCAAAATAGACAGTGTAAGCTGGTGATAATTTTATGAGCTCATAATAATCGGAAGGTTTTTTATTGAAATCGGCAAAAAATCGTTCAAAAACATCTGGCATCCAATACCAACTTGGTCCCATGTCAAATGTAAAACCAGCTGCTTTTAATTGTCTTGCGCGACCTCCAATGCTATCATTTTTTTCATAAACGGTTACTGCATTACCTTGATTGGCTAAATAACAAGCCGCAGCGAGAGCAGAAAATCCTGAGCCAATAATCGATATATTTTTTTTCATAGTGGGAAACAAAAGTAGATAAAAGCTAAAGAGAAAAACAGCATTTAAGCATTTTTTATAACTTTTTTACAAATTCATTTACAGAATGCACCAGCACTGTATTTGGCGACAGTTGATCAATCTCAATGTCATTTACCATTTTCCCCAAAAGCCATAACTCAGTGGTAGTGTCTTTTAATACCTCTTGATTTATTTTTGAAATATATTCTTTTAAATTCGATTTTTCAGGATGTACCGTCCAATATGAAACAAAAGTGATATTATCAAAATATTTTTTTACATCTTTCAGATCTTCGATAGGAACATTTTCGCCTAGATAAATTGACTTGTAGCCATTTAGCAAAATTTCATAGTTTAAATACATCAAACCCAATTCATGGATTTCGTTGGTAGGAAGAAATAAAACAAATATTTTTTCAGTATTTGTAGGCGCATTAATTTGAATTTTCTCTGTATTGACTAATAATTTTTGTTTGATCAAATGGGTCATAAAATGCTCATGAGATGGCGAGATTGTATTGGTTTGCCACAGTAAACCTATTTCATTGAGTAGCGGAATAAACACATCATGAAAAATTTCGCTAAAGGACTTTTCTGAAAGTAAGGTGCTATAAGTTGTTGCAAAAAGGGTTTGATCAAAATTAATCATCGCCATTTTAAATGCATTAATTGCGTGGTGTTTGACACTTTTTTCGGTAACAATTTCTCGAACAAGCGCTGGAATTCGCTCTGGCGGATACTTAGATATTTTTGAAATTTTGTAGCCGTGGTTGTGAAGTAATGTTATGTTTAATAGTTTTTGAAGACTCTGTAAATCATAAAATCGAATATTGGTATCGGTTCGCATGGGTTCAAGCACATTGTATCTCTTTTCCCAAATTCTAATTGTATGTGCTTTAATTCCAGATAGATTTTCGAGGTCCTTAATACTAAACACACTTTTTATACTACTCATACTTTTTATTTTGTTTAACAAATGTAGTAATTTTTTAAACAAAATAAATCAATTAAAAAAATTAAAAGTTATTTTGTATTTTTTGAAGCAGTAAAAGCGCAGTATAGCGGGCGTTTCTTTTATAGTTTTCGTAGTACAGCACGACTAAAAAACAACCATTTTTTGTTAAGTATTTTTTACAATAGTATTTTGAAATAAAGACGAAGTTGCTTTGCTAGTTTGTTTTTCAAACCGAACCGCTATTTGAATCTAATTAACTGGAATCTAATACACTTAAAATTTAAATTCGACAAACCGATTCTAGGTTTTTTAGAAGCTTTGGGAGCAACATCCACAGCACAAACAAGGCGAAATAAAAACATATCAAATGATATTTTTTTGAGAGTAGTTATCGGTTAGATTTGTGTAGCGGTTATTGAATATTCGGATTTTTAGCGACTTATTTAAAAGACAAATTAGTATTCTTTTATTATCGAGGAGTTTTTTGCTTAATTAAAATCTTAAGATGCAATGTGGTAAAGACTTAGCTAGAATATATCAATTCGCGGCAGCATTTAGAAAAACCATATATTTAAATTTTAATCAATTAGATATCAATTCAATATTTGAACCCTGCAGCGATAAAGTAAAAATTTGATAACAATTTCAATTTTTTTTTTAAATTTGAAAAGAAGTAACGGTTATATTTCATAATAAATTAATTACTATTACTTATTTTCTTAATTATTTTCCATAACTAAACGGACCAATCAATGAAAAAACTACTTTTTGCCCTAATTATCGTATTTAACGTCCTTATTACACAAGGTCAAAACCAAAACCAAAATGATAGGGTAGGCTCAAAAAACCAAATAGGTTTAACGGTAACCGATTTAATTAATGGAACACTTCAATTAAATTACGAACGCTTGCTTGGAAAACATATTTCGGTAAACCTAGGTGTTGGTCTGAAAGGGGAAGAAGGATTAGTAAGCTTATCGGGACTTGATACAGAACAATTAAAGACCAATGACATCACGTATTCTGGCTTTAAAATAATTCCAGAAGTACGTTATTATCTTAATAAAACACAAACAAATAAACTGGATGGTTTTTATTTTGGTGCTTATTTAAAATATACGCAATTTCAATCGGATCTTATAGGTACTTACATTAATGATGCGCAAGAGACTTTTGATATAGAGTTCGACGCGAATATAAAAGTAACCTCTGTTGGGTTTATGGTTGGTTATAAATTGCCTCTATCTAAAAGATTCTATTTAGATTTTTTAATTGCAGGTCCGGGAGCAGGTTTTTATAATTTTTCTTTTGAGAACAAGAAAGATTTGCCAGAGGAATTCTATGAGGATTTTAATGCAGCGTTAGATAAATATAGCATATTCGATTTGTTAAGTGGCGATTTTCGATTCAACTCAACAAACAAAAAATCAGATTTTGTTTTACCTTCCTTTAGGTATGGTATTACATTAGCGTATTCATTTTAGTCTAATCAGGTGCAGAAATATAGAAAGAAAATTCGGTCGTAAAGATGCTAGTTATGCGTTATGCTTGATGAGAATAAATTTATTACCTAAGACATTAACAGTAGTCATTAATTAAAAGAAAGAAATGAAACACAAAACCAAAATCACAAGGTTACTATCTTTATTAATAGTAACAATCACTATCAGTTGCAATGAGAAGGAAAAAGTAACGACTTCCACCACCAATAATACTGAGCAAACGCAAACTGGTGACAATATTGTTACCCGTTTTGGTAATTTAAAGTTAGAAAGTGGTTATCCTTCAGAAGATGCAATTTCAAAACTATATGATGAAAGGGATTTTCAAAGGGCATGCCAAGTACACACTTGGGCATTGCCAATGGTTGGCTTTCATGGATTGCACCTTGCCCAACGTGATCAACTTGGTATAAAAGACGGTGAGATATCGATGTTTTTTGATCTTAAAGATAAAAGTGGCATGCTTACACCTAATATTACAACGCTTTATGCATTTAGTTTTTGGAACTTCGACAAGCAAGGTGCATTTGTAATAGACGCTCCAGCAGGATTAATTGCCGGTGGTCTTCTAGATCTTTGGCAACAACCCATTACAGATATTGGTCAAACTGGTCCCGACAAAGGCGCAGGAGGTAAATATTTGTTCCTTCCTCCGGGCTCAAAGATGATATCCGCTCCAGGTTACAGGGTTTATATTTCTCCTACTGTTCAGGTATGGTTTGGCACAAGGGCATTGGACCCCGATCCAAAAAAAGCAGAAGAAACAATCCGCAAGTTTAAGATTTACAGTTGGAACGACAGAGCTAAAAAGAACGTAACCAATTTTGTTCCGGTAAATGGCAGGAAGTGGACATCCGCTCAACCTACAGATGTGAACTATTTTAAAATGGTTGCAGAAGCACTTGAGCCAGAACCTATACAAACCCGTGATAGGATTATTTATGGTATGATGGCTTCAATTGGAATGGAAAAAGGTAAAGCTTTTAAACCTGATGAACGACTGACCAAAATTCTTAACCAGGCTGCATTGGTGGGTGAACTAACCGCCCGGGTAAATGCTTATGAAAAGAGATTTGATGGATCTGTTGTTTGGAAAGATAAACAGTGGGAATATGCCAATATGGTTGAATTAAATCAAGAAGATAGCAACTATACTCAATTAGACCAAAGGGCCTCATGGTTTTATGAAGCTATTGGTAATAGCACTGGAATGCAGGGAAGAATATTAGGTTTTGGTCAGGCTTATTTGGAAACTTCAAAAGACAAAGAAGGCAAATGGTTGGAAGGTGCAAAAAGCTACCATTTTCATGTTCCGGCAAATGCACCTGTTAAACAATTTTGGTCAATTACCTTATATGACAATATTACAAGGGGGCCATTAGTAACAGATCAGGGTTCTGCGGATATGTCTTCTAGAAAAGAAATTGAAAAAAATGCAGATGGCTCTGTTGATATATATTTTGGCCCAACAAAACCATCGGGTTCCAATAAAAATTATATCAAAACATTAAAGGGCAAGGGATGGTTTCCATACTTCCGTTTTTATGGCCCAACTGAAGCTTACTTTGACAAGACCTGGCAATTAGATGATATTGAAGAAATCAAATAATATCATGTATAAGTTGATTTTTAAGATTAGTTCGAAAGCGAAATTAAGGAGCACGAACGGCATAAAAGGTATTTGGCAAAAAAATTGATTTAGTGGTTAAATGAAGCTTTTTGCATCGTATCAATTACAATGCTGAACAGTTTAATTCGTCGGAAACCGCCTCTATGAAAACAGCCAAACCGTTGAGTAACACCTAAAAAATTAGCATGAATAAAGCAAGATCATTCGGTTAAATTTTTATTAAGTTGTATAAGTGAAAAAGTCAGTTTCGATTTAATTCGTTCAGCAATAAGCACTGCGTTTTTTTAATTTGAAGCAGCACTCCAGACCGAAATTTAAAACCTGATTATTAAAAATATTCCAAGAGCAAATAACTATAAATTCCTTAATAATAAATTAAAAAAAAATGAAAAAGTCACTCAGTTTAATAGCAATTATTTCAGTCATTCTATTATTAAATGCTTGCAGTAGCGTGAAAGTCTTAAATTCTTGGAAAGCAGATAACGCAAATACTATAAAAGAGAAGAATCTTCTTGTAATTGCAAGAACAGACAACAGTGTTGCACGAATCGCGTTTGAAAATGAAATTGTTAAGCAGTTAACCGCTAAAGGATTAAAAGCAACTGCAAGTTTTACAACATTTCCAAAATTAAATCCAGATGAAAAGATAACTGCAGAGAAAGCCGAAACAGTAAAATCATTATTCAAGGACGCGGGTTTTAATGGCGTCGTTTTAACTGTGATAAAAGAAACCCAAGAGCTTTCAAAAACAGTTACCCAAGGCGCTGGTTATGAAGGAGGTACTTATTACGGTTATTACCCAAGATATTATGGTGGTTTTTATGGATATTATCGCAATCCAATGTCTTATTCTACTTACGGACGTTACGTAGAAGCAACATCAACAACTTACACAGCAAAAAACTACATTTTAGAAACTGTAATCTATAATCTGGATGAACTTGACGAAAAACAATTGGTAGCGGTAGTTACTTCAAAAATTGAAGAACCAGAAAATGCTTCAAAAGCAGCCAAACAATATGTCAAAGCAATTTCAAAAAGTTTTGACAAAAGTAAATAATAAAAAGTATGAAAAAGTGGCCTTTCAAAACAATACTGATTTTCGATATAGGCCTACATGAAAAAGACGCAGCGCTGTTGCGAAGCAGCAGTATCATTTTCTTTTTTCCTAAATAAAATAGTTTTTAAGAAACTAAAATTAAGCATGAATCGAACAAAACTAATTATTATTTATGGCTTTGCATTAGGTCTTGGCACTGCATGCAAAAAGCAAGAAAAAGAAATTCCAGCACAAGTAAAAAAAGAAGGTATTTCATGTTCTAGTTCCGTTAGCAGAGTCAGAGCAGTTGTTGATAATAGTACTCTTGACACCAACACTGAATTAGCAAAAGATTATGAAGGAATGATAAAAATTTCTGGTGGTGTTTTCGACATGGGAGGAGACTTACCTTCTGGTTTTGAAGGCATGCCCAAAACAGCATTGCCTCAAGGAGACGAACTACCAAAACATAGGGTCAAAATAAGTGATTTTTGGATGGACGAACACGAAGTGACCAACGCCCAGTTTAAAAAGTTTGTTGATGCCACCGGTTATATCACAATTGCCGAGCAGCCCATAGATTGGGAAGAACTAAAAAAGCAAGTGCCACCAGGAACACCAAAGCCTGCCGCGGAAGACCTTTTACCAGGATCATTAGTATTTCGTTACGCAGATAAAAATGCAACTAAAGAAAATATAGAAAATTGGTGGTCTTTTGTAAAAGGTGCCAACTGGCGGCATCCAAAAGGGCCAAAAAGTTCCATTAAGGGCCTAGATAATTATCCTGTTGTACATATAAGTTGGTTTGACGCCGTTGCCTATGCAAAATGGGCAGGAAAACGTTTGCCAACCGAAGCGGAGTATGAATATGCGATGCGCGGTGGATCAGCCAACAAGATGTATCCATGGGGTAATAAAAAAATAAATGCAGGTGTTTTTTACGCCAATTTTTTACAGGGTGATTTTCCTTATCGCAATACAAAAGAGGATGGGTTTGAATATTTAGCGCCCATAAAATCGTTCCCTCCTAATGACTATGGATTATATGATATTGCTGGAAATGTGTGGGAGTGGACCAACGATTGGTACAGTGCAAAATATTATTATGAATTACAACAAACCGGAAAAATTACCATAAATCCGCAAGGTCCTACTGAAGGTTTTGAAGTGTACAATAATTTCGTAAAAAATAAAGCGATAAAAGGGGGCTCTTTTTTATGCCATGATAATTGGTGCTCGGGATACAGAAATGCCCGAAGAATGCGAAATACGCCCGACACCGCTATGGAACATCTGGGTTTTAGATGTGTGAGAGATGCAATTAATTAATATCTTTTTTATTCAAAAAATAGTCAGATGAAGAAAATTATTGGTATAATTTTAATTGCATTTTTTCTTTCAACTGTAAATTATGCCCAAGAAAAAGAAGCAGTTGGGGGTAAAAACCATAAAATCGCCTTCGTTTTCGGATATACGCATATTCCATCCGCTTTTGAAGAGGGGCAATTAGAAAAAGCAGTTTTTGTCCCTACCATTGGCCTGGATTATCTTTATCAATTAAACGAAGAATGGAGCATTGGGTTGGCCTTGGATTTAGAATTGGGAAATTATTTGGTTAGGTTCAATCGCGAAGATTTAGAGAGAGAAAATGCAATTATAACGGCGGCTTTGGTTGGGTATGAAATTGCACCGCGATGGGACATTTTTTTTGGACCAGGTTTAGAATTGGAGAAAAATAAAAATTTATTCATTTTTCGTGCGGGTGTTGAATACGAGTTGGATCTTGGACAAAATTGGGGTCTTTTTCCGTCAATTAATTATGATTTTAAGCAAGAATACAGCACTTGGTCTATTAATATTGGGTTAAGCAAACGACTGTAATAACAACAATGAATTACAATTTTATATAGGATACGATTGTTTTTCTAATCACACTTAAATTATTAACAATAAAAAAATTATTGATGACGCTTTCGGAAGTAAAAATAAAAGAGTTAGTAGCCTTATATTACCCAAATTTTGAAACTAAAGCAATGGATGTTTTTTTGGGTTTATGTACTTATGACAAGGCAAAAAATAAAGACATTATTTTAAAAAGAGAAAGGTCTGATAAGACATTGTTATTAATTTTAAAAGGGTCTGCAAGAGCTTATCAAATCAGCAAAGAAGGAAAGGAAATAACAAACCACCTCAGATCCGAAGGTCATATTTTTGGCGAAGCTTTGGTCTTTAGTAATCAAATACAAATGTTAGATATTGAAGCGATTGGCGAGGTGCATTATCTCAAGTTCGACGTTGGTGAATTGGAACAACTTTGTTTTAGAAATGAAGAATTAATGAAGTTTTACCTAGGTTTTCTTAAAGATGTAATTTTAACATTTTCGCATCGCATCAATACATTTGTTGCAATGACGCCTAAGGAACGTTATTTAGACTTGATTAATTGGAATCCCAAATATTTAGAATCTACATTCGACAAACACATTGCAGGCTTTTTAGGAGTTACGCCGCTTACCATACATCGAATAAAGAAATCGAAGTGAAAACCTATCAAATGATATTTTTTTTTAGACGGTTATCTGCTTAATTTGTAGCTACTTGTAAATGATATAACAGCATTTCAGCGTATTTAAAAAAGAAGATTTAGTTTTTAATTATCATAATCTTTTTAACAATTTAAATTAAGATACTTTTCAAGAATCTTAATTCGCTATTATGAATTAATCCATTCTAACATAATTAAACTATGAAAAAAACAGTTTTAAATTTACTTTTAGTTGCATGTTTTGTGTCCACTCATGCACAAAAAAATAAAAAACCAAACATTTTAGTGATTTGGGGTGACGATATTGGTACTTGGAATATCAGTCACAACAACCGTGGTATGATGGGTTACAAAACACCAAATATTGATAGAATTGCTGATGAAGGAGTAGGTTTTACTGATTATTATGCGCAACAATCTTGCACCGCTGGTCGTGCTGCTTTTATTGGCGGATCAGTTCCTGTACGTTCAGGGATGACCAAAGTAGGAATGCCAGGTGCTTCGGAAGGTTGGCAACAATCAGATGTTACTATGGCAACTGTTTTGAAAGGCCAAGGTTATATGACTGGGCAATTTGGTAAAAATCACCAAGGAGATCGCGATGTTCACTTACCAACCATGCATGGCTTTGACGAATTTTTCGGAAATCTATACCACTTAAATGCAGAGGAAGAACCTGAAAATTTTGATTATCCTACAAATTTGAAATTAAAAGATGGTAAAACTTTCGCTGAAAAGTTTGGGCCAAGAGGTGTTATTCATAGTTATGCTGATGGTAAAGGTGGGCAACGTATAGAAGATACTGGACCATTGACAAAAAAGCGAATGGAAACTATTGATGATGAAAGTATTGCCGCAACTAAAGCGTTTATTAAAAAACAAGTAGCAGATGGCAAACCCTTCTTTACTTGGTGGAACGGTACACGTATGCATTTTAGAACGCATGTTAAAGAAGACAGACGTCATCCTGGAAATGACGAATATACTGATGGTATGATTGAGCACGATATGCATGTAGGGCAGTTATTGGACCTTTTAGACGAATTGGGTATTGCTGATAATACGGTTGTTATGTATTCTACAGATAATGGACCTCACTTTAATACATGGCCAGATGCTGGTACAACACCATTTCACGGTGAAAAAAATTCAAATTGGGAAGGAGCTTACCGCGTACCTGCATTTGTAAAATGGCCAGGGCATTTTCCGAAAAATGTAACTTTAAATGGAATTGTTTCTCATGAAGATTGGTTACCAACGTTTGCTGCTATTGCTGGCGACACCACGGTAAAAGAAAGGTTGCTAAAAGGAACAACAATTAATGGTAGAACCTATAAAAATCATATAGATGGTTATAATCAATTGGATTACCTAACAGGAAAAACAAAAGTGTGCCCAAGAGAAGGATTTGTTTATGTAAATGATGCCGGAGCCATTGCCGCATTGCGTTATGGTGATTGGAAAGCTACTTTTTTAGAAAGTAGAGCCAAACAATTGCAAATATGGTTAGATCCTTTTGTTGAATTGAGAGCACCGCTATTAACAAATCTTCGTCGTGATCCTTTTGAGAAAGCGTATGAAGGTTCTAATACCTATTATGACTGGTACATCGACAGAGCTTATATTTTAATTGCTATTCAAGGTTATGCGTTTAATTTCCTTTCTACTTTTAAAGATTATCCACCGAGCCAAACCGCTGGTGACTGGAGTTTGAGTAAAGTACAGAAGCAAATTGAACAAATGGCAACTAAAAACCACTAATGATAAATTAGTAAAGTATTAAATTATAGCTATTTATTATACATTTGAAGAATGGCAACCTAAGGTTGTCATTCTTTTTTTAAAACAAAAAAATATGAAAAAATCAATATTTATTTTATTCATTTTTTTTACATTCGTTGCTTGTAAAGATAATAGTGACAGTACAAATGGACTTGTAGCAACGGCTCAAAGCGCAGTGGACCCTTTGCCATCTTGGAATGATGCAGCAAGTAAGAAAAATATCATTGCCTATGTTCAAGAAGTAACCAATGCTGATGGTACCAATTTCATACCAGTTGCAGATCGTATTGCTACCTTCGATAATGATGGGAACTTATGGTCAGAGCAGCCTGCTTATTTTCAATTATTTTTTGCAATGGATAGAGTTAAAGCAATGGCAGCAGCGCATCCAGAATGGAAAAATAAACAGCCATTTAAAGCGGTTTTGGAAAATGATATGAATGAATTGGGAAAACAAGGTGAACTCGGTTTGCTTCAATTAGTGATGGCCACTCATTCGGGCAACACCAATGAACAATTTGAAGCAGATGTTCAATCTTGGGTAAAAACAGCCATGCATCCTACAAAAAAAGTAAGGTATGATCAATTGGTTTACCAACCTATGCTTGAATTACTTCAGTATTTGCGCGCAAACGAATTTAAAACTTATGTGGTTTCTGGCGGCGGAGTCGATTTTATGCGTGCTTTTGTTCCCGAAATTTACGGCATTCCGAAGGAACAAATTATAGGAAGTCGTATTAAAACCGAATTCGCTTATAACAATGGAAATCCGGTTATAAAACGATTGCCAGCCATTGATTTTATTGATGATAAAGAAGGAAAACCATTGAATATTGAAAAAATTATTGGTAAAAAACCTGTGT
Source organism: Flavobacteriaceae bacterium (assembly GCA_947488595.1). GTDB lineage: Bacteria > Bacteroidota > Bacteroidia > Flavobacteriales > Flavobacteriaceae > Flavobacterium. Next base: position 17,198 of record CANKZI010000020.1, on the reverse strand, counting down.
TTGCTTCGGGTAATTCTGATGGCGATTTGCAAATGTTGCAATGGACCGATTCCAACAGTTACACTTCTTTTCAATTGTATTTGCATCATACCGATTCCATTAGAGAATGGGCTTATGACAGAAATTCACATATCGGCAAATTGGACAAGGGCTTAGATGAAGCAACCAAAAAAGGTTGGACCGTAATTGATATGAAAAATGATTGGAAACTGATTTACCCATTCGAATTAAAAAATTAACAAGGGAATATTTAGAAAAAAAAGAACTATTAATATTTGAAATACTTTAAGAATGAAACGTATTATTTTTTTATTCACTTTTGTTTTGATCCCAATGGGATTGGTAGCACAAGAGCAACAGCAGCAAGATTGGCCTAAAGATATTATTGCAGGTCAATATACCATCACTTTATACCAACCTGAAAACACCTCTTACCTTGATAATAAGTTAGCATCAAGTTTCGCTCTTGGGGTTAAAAAAAAGGGAGAAGAACCCGTTTTCGGCATGATGTGGACTACTGCTATTCTGGATGTCGACAGAACAAATAGGCATGCCTCTTTGGCTTCGCTGACAATCGATGAAATACGGTTTCCTGATGAAGTTAAATCGGAGCAGAAAACCCAATTTCAAAATTTAATTAATACCGAAATTCCTAAATGGAATATTGAGTTTTCATTAGATGATTTAATCGCAAGTTTGAAAGAAGTGAGCGTAACTACCTCTGAATTGAATAATACACCTCCAAAAATTATTTATGCGAATGAGCCAACAGCGCTTATTTTAATTGATGGTGAGCCTAAATTGAAAGAGGCAGAGAAGGGTTATGAATTAGTTGAAAATACCGGTGCTTTTATTGTTAAGGACGTTAAAAAGAATAGTTTTTATTTAAAAGGAGGCGAATTTTGGTACCAATCACAAACTGCTGTTGGACCTTGGGAAACAGTAAAAAAAGTACCATCTAAAATTCAAAGTATTTCAAAAAAAGCTGCACCAGAAAAGCAAGACGAAGAAGAAGCACCGGAGGATTATACCGGAGCTGCCCCAAAAATAATAATGGTTAAAGAACCATCAGAATTAATTGTTTTTGATGGGGAACCTAAATACAGCCCAATTCAAAAAACCAACCTGCTTTTTGTTGAAAATACAGAAAGCAATATTTTTATGGATGTGCTATCTCAAACCTATTACGTATTACTTTCGGGTCGCTGGTTCACAACAAAAAACCTAAAGGGCGATTGGACTTATGTGGCTTCTGAAGCACTTCCGGAGGATTTTAGAAATATCCCAAGCGACAGTAAAAAAGCAAGTGTATTGACTAACATTTCTGGAACAAAAGAAGCCAAAGATGCCGTTTATGACGCTCAAATTCCACAAACCGCAGCCGTTAAACGGGATACTAAGGCAACTGAAGTGGTGTACAACGGAACTCCCGAATTTAAGAATGTGGAAGGTTTACAATTACAATACGCAGTCAATACAGAAAGCGCAGTATTTAAAGACAATAGCACTTATTTTTTATGTGATAATGCCATTTGGTTCAAATCAAATACGCCCAATGGTCCTTGGCAAGTAGCCGATGCGCGTCCAGAGGACGTCGATAAAATTCCGGCCACCAATCCACAGTACAATACGAAGTACGTTTATATTTATGAAACCTCGCCAACCGTTGTTTATGTTGGCTACACGCCCGGTTACTACGGTACTTATGTATATGGGCCTACAATCGTGTATGGAACAGGATTTTATTATAATCCATGGTATGGTGGTTTTTATTACCACCACCACTATTCTTATGGTTATGCAGTAATGTACAATCCGTATTATGGTTGGAGTTTTGGTTTTGGTTATGGATCTCCTTATTACTGGTATGGACATTCTTATTGGGGACATGGCTATCATTATTGGGGACCTCCATATTACAGACCGCCTTATTATCACGGTGGGTATTATGGCAGACCATCGCGACCAAGTTACAACGGCAGACCAGGTGTAAGTCATTTTGACCGGCCATCAACTAGGCCAACAACTAGGCCATCATCAAGACCTGCATACGGAAACAGACCTTCGAACGGAAACAGACCTTCAACACGTCCTGAAACAGGCGTTACCAGGCCTTCAACAAATGCGCCTTCAACACGCCCTGAAACTGGTGTTACCAGACCTGCAACAAATACGCCTGCCACAAGACCAAACTATTCGCCCAATACACGCCCGGCAACAAGGCCGAGTACACCAAGTTATAGTCCAGCACCAAGGCCAACAAACCGACCTGCAGCTAGACCTTCTGGTGCTTCGTTAGGCGGAGTAAGAAGAGGAAGATAAGAGCTTAACGTACTTTTGTAATTAGTAGTTTGATTTTTATATAATATAAAAGATCGGTTTTTTTGACAAATGGGAGTGGTTTTCAGAGTTTAAAATGTTTTAAATCAATGGTTTTGGTATTAATTTTTAATAAGGTATTCAAAGTAAAGCAGCAATTTTGAACGATAAATGCTACAAAGTTTCCTTGGGATGCCTTCTTGTGCAACTTTGTTTTGGACAGCCAGCTAATGTAGCTTTAGATTCAATAATGATGCGCTCTTTGGATACCATAGCGACAAAGAAAATCACAGATTTGAATATTAAATATTTAAAGTATAGTTTTGGGGCCGGATTGCGGTATCTTTTTAATAAGAAAGAAAACGTAAATCTCAGAATGGATATAGGTATTGGTAGCGATGGAAATACCGGCATTTATTTTGGAATCGAAGAGGCATTTTAAAATTGAACGAAAAACCGGAATTATTAATAAATTAGAAATAAATAAATCAAAAATGAAACTACAAAAAATTACCGTTTTAATTGTATTTGTTGCATTTGCATTGCAAAGTTGTTCAAGTACCAAAGTAATAAATGCCTGGAAAGCGGAAGAGGATATCGTTAGTAAATTCAAATCCAAAAATGTTTTAGTAATCGCCAGAACCGCCAATGATTATGCAAGGTCTGCATTTGAGAGTGCGATAGCAAATGAATTGCGAAGTAAAGGTATAAAAGCAACCGAGAGTTTAATGAAAGCGCCCAATATTGATCCAAAAAAGGAAATGTCGGAAGAACGCATCGCTTTTTTAAAGAGTTTAATGGCCAGTGAAGGGTTTACCGCGGTCGTTTTAACTGTAATTAAACAAAAAGATCAAACCACAACGAAATCGTATAATGGCATTTATGTTGGCGCTTCTTATGGCAACTATTATCCTGGTTATTATGGTGGTTTTTACAATTATTTTTCTTATCCCTACGCCTATGGTTCTTATTACGATTCATTTGGCGGATACATTCCGCTGTCTACCTCTACCCACACATCTACCAATTATGTGTTAGAAACTGTAGTATACAATTTAGATGAAGCAGAAAACAATCAATTGGTAGCGGTAGTCACAACAAGTATCGAAGATCCTAAAAACGCCTATAAAACGGCAGATGTTTATGTTAAGGAAATGATGCAAAGTCTTGGAAAAAAATAATGAAATAAGAAATCTTTAAAGAACGAGAACATCATAGCTTCATTTAAAGATTGTCATGGTCTTCCAAATGGTTGTGTTTTAAATTTAGAATCTTTCATTTTGTTAATAAATATTCCTTTAAGGATGGTATGTAAATCAGGTCTTTAAAAAAGATACTGTTCATTATAAACAATCTTAAAAGATTTCAGAAATTTCAAATGCTATTAAATTTAAAGGCGCTATTCCCAGAATAAAAAAAAGTAATCCCAATGCGTCAACATTTTATTTATAAGGCAAAAACATTTTATTTATAACGCTAAAACATTTTGTTTATAGCGCTAAAACATTTTGTTTTCCAATGCTAAAACATTTTGTCCACCTTATTGGAAGCAAAAAAAATCGCTTGCACCTAATTAATTGTACACAAGAAAATCTAAAAAAAAAGCTTATGAACATACTGAAGTAATGTTCAAAAGCTGATATAAATTAAAAAAGAAGTACTTTGTAAAATTTAATATCGATGATTTTTACAAATCATATCGTTCGATACTTAATTAATGTTTAAGTGATAATAAATAGATATGGTGGTAAACAAATTTAAATGATTCTATTCTTTTACAAACTTATTTGTAATAACTTTATCTTCGTAGTATGCTTGTATGAAGTACAAACCACTAGATAAGTTTGATATATCAATTTGCTCAATAGCTTCTAATGTTTTAATAATTTTTCCAGTAAAGTCTAATATTGTAATTTTCTCAATAGTGATAGAATTATTAACCAACAAGTTCAGTACATTTTTGGCTGGATTAGGATATATATCAACCAAATTTTGTTTTTTTACATCTAATGTCGCCAGCGGTGCATTATCATAAACGTATAGGTAAGCATCATTGGCTGAAATGGCACCATCCATAAGTACTGCTCTTGGATTGGTTGTAAACCATACATAGTAGGTATATGCACTATTGCTTTCTATGGTTTTTTTTCGAATAACATTAGTAAATGTGCCGAATGGTGTTATTAACGTTCCGTATGCATCATAAGTCGAATTGTAGGTGATAGGACTACCTGATTGGTATTGAAAAACATCATTTACTGTTGTATTAAATACGAATGGAAATGTAAAAATAGTATTTGGATTACTTAATATCGATACACCATCAGCGCTAGCGCTGCCAATTGTTGTAAAATTATCAGAAGTTAGTGTATGATATTCATATTCTGTAAAAGTATTTCCGTTTGAAGTCGATTTCCAGCAATAATTTGCTGAAGGAAAATCAGCAAAATATGGAGTAGCGTTAGCAGGAATAACACTTATTGTCCCATCAAGCGTAAGAGGTACTTCTGAGAAATCCCAAGATTGATTTGGACCAGCATTTCCTACCGATGTTAAACTAGATATATCCGCAGCATATATACTAGAGGAATACACCACTGGGAAATCTGTGGAATTTAATTGAGGTTGACCAAGTAAGCAAATGGATGAAAATAATGCAAAATAACTTATAAAATATTTTTTTTTCATATTAATGTTTAATTAAAATTTAGTATTCAATAGTTAGTCTTCTGAATGTTTCTGTATTTAAAATTGGTTCTGAGCAACTATAAAACTAAAAATCATTCAGTATTTTACCAAAAAAACGCTACAATTATATATAAAAATATTCTAATTCATTACTAAACAATATATAATATTTTGCTAATTTTTTAAAAAAAAATCTTATTTTTATTTTTGAGTTCTTCTTTCTTTTATTGCGATGTTGACGCTACGTTATTTCCCGATACAGAAATTCGCAAAAATATTACCTAACAGTTCATCATTGGTCACTTCGCCGGTGATCATGCCAAAATGGTACAAGGCTTCGCGAATATCAATCGCCATTAGGTCGCTCGAAAGATGGGTTGCCAAACCAAATTTTACTTTAGTAATTTCGTCCAATGCCTTCAACAACGAATCATAATGCCGCGTATTGGTTACTATGGTTTCGTTGTTGCGCAATGCACCAGTGTTCACAAACGAAAGAAGCGTATTTTTAAGATGCTCAATACCAACGTTATTTTTGGCAGAGATAAATAGGATTGTTGGTTGTTGGTTGTCGCTGGTCAGTGCTTGGTTTATGATGGAGATCCGATCTATAGGAATCAAGTCTTGTTTGTTAATGATAATAGTGATTGGTTTTAATGGATACTGATTTCGTATTTTTTCAATTTCAATTTTAACAGCGGCTAATCCATCAACCGACAACCGACAACCATCAACCAATAACAAAACCAGTTGTGCTTGCTCGATTTTCTCAAATGTTTTTTTAATGCCCAGACCTTCGATAACATCTTCGGTTGCGCGTATGCCAGCGGTATCAATAAATCGAAATCCAATGCCACCAATAACCAATTCGTCTTCTATAGTATCTCGTGTGGTACCCGCAATTTCTGAAACTATGGCGCGTTCTTCGTTCAACAGTGCATTCAACAGTGTCGATTTGCCTACATTGGGTTCGCCAACAATCGCGACTGGAATACCGTTTTTGATGACATTTCCCACCGCAAACGAATCAATTAAACGTTTCAAAACCAATTCGATTCGCTGCAATAAAGCGTTGAATTCTGATCTGTCAGCAAATGCGACATCTTCTTCGGCAAAGTCCAATTCGAGTTCTATAAGTGAGGCAAAATTCAATAATTCCTGACGCAATTCCGCAAGTTCATTGCTAAATCCGCCTCGCATTTGCTGCATGGCAATCTGGTGCGAAGCTTCATTATCCGAAGAGATCAAATCGGCAACGGCTTCTGCTTGCGACAAGTCCAATTTTCCATTCAAAAAAGCACGGAGCGTAAATTCGCCCGCTTGTGCCATACGGCATCCTTTTCTTAGTAGTAATTGTATGATTTGTTGCTGAATATAAGTGGAGCCGTGACACGAAATCTCTACAGTATTTTCGCCTGTATAAGAATGCGGCCCTTTGAACAAAGCAATTAAAACTTGGTCCAAGGTTTTTTGGTCGTCCACAATATGTCCCAAATGCAGGGTATGCGATTTTTGTTGCAATAAATTTTTGGCTTTCGTTGATTGAAAAATGCCATTTCCAATTGCAATGGCGTCTGTTCCAGAAACACGGATTACCGCAATGGCTCCAGCACCCGATGGCGTGGCGAGGGCAACAATAGTATCTTGTGGCAACATAAGTGGTTTATTTTTATGCAAAAATAATCTAATATTTGAAGTATTGCTTGGATTGTGGGTTGAAAGATTTAAAACGACGTTGGAATTGTATTGGATAAAAAAATAACCGATATAAATTGATTTACAATTTGCAATTGTCACAACCTGCTTATTGTTATAAGTTTTTGTACAAAAATAAAAAAACCGCAAATCAAATGACTTACGGTTTTTTAGAATTGGTTGGGTTGGTTATTGTTATCTAAAATATAAAATTAGTTGTTCAACATTACCGGCATTACGAGCATCGTCACGGTTTCGCCTTCTTCTAATCCGTCAACGGGCGTTAAAATTCCGGCACGGTTTGGCATTGACATTTCGAGCATGATCATGTCTGATTGTAAGTTGGTTAGCATTTCGGTTAAGAAACGCGAATTGAATCCGATTTGCATGTCATCACCTTGGTAATCACAAGTCAATCGCTCTTCGGCTTTGTTAGAATAATCAATGTCTTCGGCAGAAATATTCAATTCGGCACCAGCAATTTTGAGTCGGATTTGGTGTGTGGTTTTATTCGAAAACAGGGCCACACGACGCACCGAACTTAAAAATAGCGAACGGTCAATCATCAATTTGTTTGGATTTTCTTTTGGAATTACCGCTTCGTAATTAGGATATTTTCCATCAATCAAGCGACACATCAAAATATAATTATCGAATGAAAAAGTAGCATTCGAATCGTTGTATTCGATTTTTACTTCGGCATCAGAAGCGCCCAAAATACTTTTTAAAATATTCAAGGGTTTTTTTGGCATAATAAAATCGGCTACTTGGGACGCTTTCACATCGGCACGAGCATATTTTACTAATTTGTGCGCATCAGTTGCCACAAAAGTCAATCCCTCTGGCGAAAACTGAAAGAAAACACCTGACATTACGGGACGCAAATCGTCGTTTCCGGCAGCAAAAATCGTTTTGCTGACTGCGGTTGCCAAAACATCGGCAGGTACCAAAGTCACCGATGGATCTTCAAGACTTACCGATTTTGGAAACTCATCGCCTGGCGCATAAGCAATGGCATATTTACCTGAGTTGGAGCTGATTTCAATAGTGCTGTTCTCTTCCACAGTAAAAGTCAACGGCTGCTCTGGAAAAGTTTTTAGAATTTCTAATAATAATTTTGCAGGCACAGCAACGCTTCCATTGCTGCTAGAATCAATTTCTAAAGTGGCTGACATCGTTGTTTCGAGATCAGAAGCCGATACCGTCAAACTATTGCTGTTCAGTTCAAAAAGGAAATTATCTAAAATAGGTAAGGTATTGCTGCTGTTGATTACGCTTCCTAATACTTGCAGTTGCTTTAATAAGTAGGAACTCGATACTATAAACTTCATTTTTGTTGGTTTTTTAAATCTTGGTAAAAATCAATATAATTTTTACATTCCACAAATATATCGCAAACTAAATAAATATCTAAAACAAATTTATTAACATTAGCGTGCATATTTCCGTTTTCGTAAAAAAGTAAAGAGTAATCCGAAAGCCAATAGCAACAACAATGGCAATACAATCGTAATGATTTGCGTTTTGGTGTAATTATCAAATACTTTTTGTTTGTCTAAAACAGGCAAATTTACTTCTTTGTTCCGAATATTAATTAGTCCATTATCATCCAATAAATAATTGACACAATTGATCAAAAACTCTTTGTTGCCATACAACTTATTGGTCCATTTGTCATAACCTAATTCCAATGGTTGAAAGTTTTTATCCAATTGGTTTTTGATCACATCACCGTCTGAAATTACAATCATTTTATTGTCACGCCCTTTGGGTTCAAAAGTGTTATCAGCAAACGGCAAAACCCGATTTTGATAGACCGAGTTGAAATTTCCTTCTAACAAAACGGCCAATGGAATATCGCCTTTACCGGTATATTCACTTTGCTCGGGACGTTCAGAAACCATATTAAGATTGACTTCAACAGGTGTTCCTATGACTTTAGAAAAGGGCGATGATTGCAATAAAACGGTTTTTTTGATCCCGTTTTTTAAGGTATCAATGCCATTGGCGAAATCAAATTTTAAACCATCGATATTGCTGGTAATTGGATTTTTAGATTTTTCGGGTGGATAGACAAATGGTGCGTAAAACCAAGGAAACTGCGTATACTGTGTGGCACTTCCTTGTGCGCCAGTGGCCAAGGCAATAGGAGTGGCCAGTACAACATCTTTGACAAGTGTTGGATTGATTCTGAATCCATACTTAAAAAACATATCGTTGAGGTTCAAGTTGGCATCGTTAGGAAAGGCTAGGGCAGTGCCCGTTTCGTTATACAAACTGTCCATTTCGATGCTCACTTGGTCTATCAGCCACAATGTTTTTCCGCCGTTGATAATAAATTGATCCAAGACTTGTTTTTCTTGATCTGTAAATTTTTCTTGTGGTTTTGCAATTATCGCAAGATCATATTTTTTTAGATAAGCTAAACTTTGTGTTGGATTGTTGGCCACCGAATCGAGTGTAAAAGTGCCAATCATATATTGTTCGCGCACTTGTTTGATAAAATCGGCCATCAACAAATCATGCAATTCGCCATTACCTTTTATGACGGCTATTTTTTTCGATTTTTCGTGTGTGATGGTATTGAAAGCATTCGCAAAAGCGTATTCTAAATGCTGCACTGAACTAACAACTTTGTCTTGGGTTGAAGCACCCATCAGGTTTTTTAGCAGCGGAATTTTAACGCTTTTGTTTTTATATGTTGCAATTGCCCACGGAAAAACAACTTCTTGCGTTTGTTTTCCTTTGTCGTCTAAAGTCACGCTTATTGGCGTTAAACCACGTTCAACAAAAGATTGCATGATCGAATCGCGTTCGGATTCCTCTTCTAAAGGATTGACAAATTCAAAAATAATATCGCGGTTATAGGCTTTGAATTCTTCTAATAACTGACGTGTTTCGGTTTGCAATCGCTTGAATTCGCCAGGAAATTCACCTTCCAAAAAAACATCAACATACAAAGGTTCTTGCACGTTTTCTAGAATTTTTAATGAAGGCGGCGCTAACGAATAGCGTTGGTCGTTGGTCAAATCAAAACGTTTGAAATAAAAATTACCTAAAACGTTAATTATGATTACGATTAGGATGGTAACCAAAAGTTTTTTGATGTTATTTTTTCTTGATTGAATCATTAGGATTGGTGCGATTTTAATTTAAAAACGGTGAGTAAAAGAAACAAAAAGGCAATACTCACAAAATACAATATATCCTTGGTATCCAAAACGCCGCGACTCATACTTTTAAAATGACTTTGCATTCCGATAGCAGCTATAGAGGTTTCAAAACTTTTTACATACGAAGCCAAACCTTCGAAACCAAAATAAAAAATGAAACACAAAAATACCGAAAGAATGAAAGCTACAATTTGATTTTCGGATAGTGTTGACGTAAAAATCCCAATTGCCGAATAGCCAGCAATAAGAAATAAAAGACCAAAATAAGAACCCATTGTACTACCCATATCAACAAAATTATCTGTCATGGTTAATCCAAAAAGTACCCAAACATAAATTAAGGTTGGAATTAGCGCAATGAAAATCAATAGCATCGCACCGAGAAATTTGCCATTTACAATTTGCCACAACGAAATGGGTTTTGTTAATAATAGTTCCAAAGTGCCTTGTTTTTTTTCATCAGAAAAACTGCGCATCGTAACGGCTGGAATCAAAAAAATCAATATCCATGGTGCAATGGTAAAAAATGGCGTTAAATCGGCGAAACCCGAATTCAATATATTAAAATCGCCTTCAAAAACCCATAGAAATAGTCCGTTGAGTAACAGAAAAATGGCGATAACCAAATAGCCAATCGGTGAACCAAAAAAGGATTTTATTTCTCTAATTATTATTGCTTTCATGTAGTAAAAAAGTTTAAAGTTGGAAGTTTAAAATTGTTTTTAGTTTAAAATTAAGCCAAAGAAACAAGTTTATCGACGCTCCACGCTTCGGGTTTGGTGTTGAATAATTTTTTTGTAAAAGTCCAAATATCATAAAACAATTCGGAATTCCTGTAATTTTCTAAATCTTGTTCCGTTTCCCAATGACTGTACGTAAAAAAAATAGTACTATCGCTCTTATCTTGGTACAATTCTAAGAAACGGTTTCCAGGGGCATTTCGTATTTTTGTTTTCATTAATTCGAAATTCTCTAGAAACGCAGGAATATGTTCTGGATGAAACCCTAATTTTACTATTCTTATTAACATTGTTTTTTGCTGTTTATTTGTTTCAATCTAAAATTATCCATTACCAATTAAAAAAACACAATACTAATAACATCTCTATAGCCAATCCCCAAAAGGCTTGAAGCGCTGCCTACATTGTTTGGATTGCTTCTAAAAATGGCAATTTCAAGAAAACCGGCTTCATTGAAAATGGCCAATTTATCGCCTTCGTAATTTTTTATTGGATATTTTTCAGAAATGGCAATATCAGAATATTTGGGCCAAATATTTTTGATGTTATTTCGGTCCTGTTGTCTTCTTTTTTCGTTCAAAATAATTTCGTAAGGCCTTCCTTTTGCGGCTGCTATAAATTTTTTCTTCGAAATGTTGGTCACAACATTGCCAAAATGGTCTATATAAATCACAGAACCTTTGATCGAATTTCCGTCTGAGGCAACAACCGCCTGCAATTCGGTAATCTGTTTGATACTTTGTATTTCCTTTCCGATGACATTCAAAAGTCCGCCTTTGGCCAAATGGCAAGCAACTGTTACAAACACATCCAAATCGGTAGCATCAACAGGCAATCGGTCGTGGATATTGATAGCGACGATTTTTTGAGGTACAATTTTTTGCGAAAGCATACTCAAAATTCCATTATCTGCACAGACAAAAAAATGATCATTCCATTGCATCGCAAGGTGTTGGTTTTCTTTGTTTTTTTCGGCATCGACACCAATAATATGCACCGTTCCTTTGGGGAAATTGGCATACGAAGCACCAATAATATAACTGGCTTCGGCGGTGTTAAATGGGTCAATTTGGTGCGAAATATCAATAATTTTGGCATCCGAAAATTCAGTTAACAACTTCCCTTTTAAAGCACCAACAAAATGGTCCTTTAATCCGTAATCGGTAGTAAGAGTAATTATTGACATAATTTTGTTTATAACTATTGGCGCAACCTAAACCTAATTTTTAGTAAATTTGAGAAATGCAAAGCTAATAATTATCATCGACTTTTTTTTAATTAAACATTATTCCATTTGAACGAAAGGACCATCGAGCTAATAGACATCGCACCAAAAGATTTTTGGGGCGCTCAAGACACTCATCTTGAAACGATTAAAAAGTACTACCCGAGGTTGAAAATCGTCGCGCGAGGTACCACAATTAAAGCTTTTGGTGAAAAGGAAATACTTGATGAATTTGAAAACCGCTTCAACCGACTCATGTTGCATTTTACCCGTTACAACAATATTGATGATAATGTCATCGAAAGGGTTATCGAAGGCGGAAGCCAGCAAGTAGAAAGAATGGGTGATCACGACAAAATATTGGTGCATGGCGTGGGTGGAAAAATCATTAAGGCGATGACGCAAAACCAGCAATTGCTTGTTGATACAATGAACAAAAACGATATGGTTTTTGCCGTTGGTCCAGCAGGTACCGGAAAAACCTATACCGGTGTCGCAATGGCTGTCAAAGCTTTGAAAGAAAAACAAGTCAAGAAAATTATTTTGACACGGCCGGCGGTCGAAGCGGGCGAAAATCTTGGATTTCTGCCAGGCGATATGAAAGAAAAACTCGATCCCTACATGCAGCCTTTGTACGACGCTTTGCGCGATATGTTGCCTAACGAAAAATTAGAAGATTATATTCTGAAAGGAATTATACAAATTGCGCCACTGGCTTTTATGCGCGGTAGAACGCTAGATCATGCCTTTGTAATTTTGGACGAAGCACAAAACACTACGCATTCTCAGATGAAAATGTTTTTGACGCGTATGGGAAAAAATGCCAAGTTTATGATTACGGGTGATCCTGGTCAGGTCGATTTGCCAAGAAGGACCATTTCGGGACTTAAAGAAGCTTTATTGGTGTTGAAAGATGTAGACGGCATTGGTATTATTTATTTGGATGACAAAGATATTGTGCGCCACCGATTGGTTAAAAAAGTGATTGACGCCTACAAACAGATAGAAAATCATGATTAACATTTTTTAGCGTTAAAAAATTTTGGCGAAATAGACGAACTTTAGTTTTTCTTTTTCGCTTTTTTTATTTTCCGAATGGAATCATTGCGCTATAAATCTTTCAGAAATATCCTTGTTAATCTTTCTCAAAGAAGCTATTTTTGCACAAACAACAAATAGTCATGAACACAATCACAACGACCAACTTCAATTTCCCGAATCAAAAATCAGTGTACCACGGAAAAGTACGAGAAGTTTACAATATTAACGACGAATTATTGGTCATGGTTGCCACCGATCGACTGTCGGCTTTTGATGTGGTTTTGCCGAAAGGGATTCCGTATAAAGGACAAATCCTCAACCAAATTGCTACTCAATTTATGGAATTGACCCAAGACATCGTTCCAAATTGGCTCATTGCTACTCCAGATCCCAATGTGGCAGTTGGACATTTGTGTACACCTTTTAAAGTCGAAATGGTGATTCGCGGTTATCTTTCGGGACATGCTGCCAGAGAATATGCCTCCGGAAAAAGAAGCCTTTGTGGTGTTTATATGGCCGAAGGTTTAAAAGAGAATGACGCGTTCCCAGAACCAATTATTACACCAACTACCAAAGCGGATAATGGAGCACACGACGAAGACATTTCGCGTGAAGCCATCCTAGAAAAAGGCATAGTGTCGGAAGAAGATTACTTGATTTTAGAAAATTATACTTACGCCTTATTCCAACGTGGAACCAATATTGCTGCCAGTCGCGGCTTGATTTTGGTGGATACAAAATACGAATTCGGAAAAACGAAAGACGGTCAAATTGTACTTATAGACGAAATACACACACCGGATTCTTCTCGGTATTTTTATGCCGAAGGTTACCAAGAGCGACAAGACAAAGGCGAAGAACAAAAGCAATTGTCCAAAGAATTTGTGCGCCAATGGTTGATAGCCAATGGTTTTCAGGGCAAAGAAGGACAAGCGATTCCAGAAATGTCTGACGATTATACAACAACTGTTTCCGAGCGTTACATCGAATTGTATGAAAATATTTTAGGAACGCCATTTGTAAAAGCAGATATTTCGGACATTGAAACCAGAATCGAAAAAAACGTTTTACAATATTTGAGAGACAAACAGTAAAAACACGCTAGTTATCTTAATGCAAAACCGCTTCAATAGACGGTTTTTTTTTTGGTTTTATTGTGATCTTAAATAATAAAAAAAATATTTTTTTTATAAAATATGTAACAAAGAAAAACAACTTGCGTCTAGTAGGTAATCAAAATAATTGTAAAACGGGCTACAACGAATTGTAGTAAAATCATCAATCAAAATCAATCATCATGAAAAAATCAATTTCAATTTTAGGCATTGCCCTAATGGCTTTCAGCAACCTACAAGCGGCTTCAATCTTTACAGCTGCATCGATTTCAAATGAGTTTCAATCATCAATCAACTTCAAAAAACCAAAAGAAAAAGAAACAAAATTTGTTTCTTCTGCTGACGCCAATTTGATTGTATCAGAATTGGGTTCACTTCAAAAATATTCCAAAACAATTGACGAAATCATTTTGGATGATGCTAAAATCATCCAAAGTAATGAGGCACCTGCAATTCAAAAAACGAAGACCAAAAAGCAGCAAAAGAAATCGAATATCAAAATGAAGAGGACTTTCAACAATTAATCATTAAATAAATTCAATCAAAAAATCAATTAAATCAGACTATCATGAAAAAAACTATCATTAATTTAGGATTGGCTTTGGTCACAATTACTAATGTGGCTATGGCTTCAAACGGCAATTTGCCTGCAAAAAGAGAGACAATTACCATCAATTATGTCACAGGAACACCTCTTTGTATGGCCATTTGCAAAGGCGATGTGGCGGTGGTAAAAAAGTTTATTGAATATGGCGCAAATGTTAATGAAGTCAGTAACGGAATGACACCTCTTATGTATGCTGCACGTTATAATAATGTTGAGATTTTAACTTTGCTAGTCGAAAAAGGAGCAAATTTGAAAGCCAAAGACGAAAAAGGATACACTGCCTTAAAGCATGCCGAAATATCTGGAGCCAAAGAAGCAGTTGCTTTTTTAGAAGAAAAAACTAAAAAATAAATAAAAAAGCATAAAAAGAAAAACACCGCTTGTAACGAGCGGTGCTTTTTTTGTAGCAATTGGACTATTTGAAATACGAAAAAGTATCCTCGTTTTCAAGGTTTAATAGTGTAGCATATATCAATCGAATCACATTTTCAACATCTTCTTGATGCACCATTTCGACCGTGGTATGCATATAACGCAACGGCAACGAAATTAGCGCCGAAGCCACCCCGCCATTGCTATATGCAAAAGCATCGGTATCGGTTCCGGTAACTCTAGAAGAAGCTAAGCGCTGAAACGGAATTTTACTTTCTTCTGCCGATTGTATGATTAATTCTCTTAAATTGTTTTGAACCGCTGGCGCATAGGTGATTACAGGTCCCTTCCCGATTTTAATTTCGCCTTCAATTTTTTTATTAATCATCGGTGTGGTAGTATCGTGACAAACATCGGTGACAATAGCAACGTTAGGTCGAATTGAATGCGTAATCATTTCGGCACCACGCAATCCCACTTCTTCCTGAACCGAATTGGTAATGTACAAACCAAATGGTAGTGCTTTTTTGTTTTCATGCAACAATCGTGCAACTTCAGCAATCATGAAACCACCCATTCGATTGTCAATCGCCCTACAAACAAATTTATTGTTATTAAGAATCATAAATTCGTCAGGATACGTAATCACGCAGCCTACATGAACGCCCATTTTTTCGACTTCTTCTTTGTTTTCGCAGCCGATATCTATAAAAAGATTGTCTATTTTAGCGTTCTCTTCTTTGTCACGATTACGCGTATGAATCGCTGGCCAACCAAAAACGCCTTTCACGATTCCTTTTTTGGTGTGAATGTTTACTCTTTTTGAAGGCGCAATCTGATGATCTGAACCACCATTTCGAATCACATAAATATGACCGTCTTCGTTAATGTAGTTTACATACCACGAAATTTCGTCGGCATGACCTTCAATAATGACCTTGTATTTTGCATCGGGATTGATTATTCCAACCGCAGTTCCATAAGTATCCGTGATAAAAGTATCCACGTAAGGCTTGAGGTAGTCCATCCACAATTTCTGTCCTTCAGACTCAAACCCAGTAGGAGAAGCATTGTTAAGGTATTTTTCTAAAAAATCAAGCGAGCGATCGGTAAGTAATGATTGTGTACTCATAAAAAATTATTTTTTTGCTAAATTATGAATTTGGCATTACAGTTGCTTAGATATTGCATAATTTTGAAAATTAAATTTTATAAACAATGAATACATTCAAATACCTTTTGATTATATTATTTACTACTGCTTTTTCTTTTGCTCAGGAGGACAAAAGAGACGATTATCTCAAAGAACCCGACACTACACTTGGATTACCCGTAGAACTTGATGAGGTTTTTATTAATATGAAAGACGTCAAAGCCGATGCCGAAACCATGAAGCGCTTCCTTATTTTACAACGACGCGTTTATAAGGTATATCCATTTGCAAAAGCAACTTCGGCATCACTCACTTCACTAAATGCTGGAATGGCTAAACTCAAAACCAATAAAGAAAGACGGAAATATTTCAAAATTGTCGAAAATTATCTTGAAAACCAATTTGAACCGCAACTCAAAAAATTATCACGCAAAGACGGACAAATTTTGGTAAAATTGATTTACCGACAAACCGGCAGCACGACATTTGATCTTATTAAAGATTATAAAAGCGGTTGGAAAGCATTTTGGTCGAACAATACCGCCAAATTATTCGACATTAATCTCAAAACAAAATATGCGCCTTTCGAAGTAAACGAAGATTATCTTATAGAAACCATACTCGTTAGGGCGTTCAAAAGTGGAAGATTACCGCAACAAGCGCCAGCCGTGGTAGTCGATTTTGATGAAATGTCAGCTTTCTGGGTCGAAAAGTTATCAAAACCAAAATCATAATTTTTATTTCTCGAAGCATTTTCCCGCTTTACATTACAATCTTTCGCTTCCTAAAGGCGTCAGCAAAAGTATTTCCATTGCAATCGGGGCTAGGTATTTTTATATGCGATAGGGTTACTGTTGGGATAAACCAAAAAAAGCAACCTACAAAAAACACTTTATCAACGAGTTATAAAAAAAGCAAAAAAAAAGGCGTTAAAAAGTTTGCATGGGCAGATAAAGTGACTACTTTTGCACCCGCAATAGGAATTAGAGTTCATTGATTTTTGTGGAATAGGGAAAAAGATGTTTTAAAAAAAAACAGAAAAAAAGACTTGTCCATAAAGAAATAAGTAT
>CANKZI010000019.1 GCA_947488595.1 Flavobacteriaceae bacterium | reverse complement strand
ACCTGATTGCAAATGAACAGAAATGGTGCGCAAATCGCCTAAATAAGTTACTTTTGAAGTCATAATTTTACTAGTTTGCTTCTTTTACAGACAAATTGTTATCATAATATAAAATATAAAATCCACCATTTACAAAAGCGCCCGAGGTTTTCTTTTCGTAGGAAAACTTATTTTCTACGCCTTCTGTGGCAATGTTCTCTATTGTTGCTTCAAAAGATTGCTCCTGCGATAAACGCAATAAGGTGTCAAAAGTCACATCAAAACCGCGCGTTGCAAATTGATTAGGAAAAATTTTGTTTTTTTCTTTGAATTTTTTTCCAAAAATCAAACCTTCTACTGTTTCGTTATCTCTTGTTAATGAAGGATATAGCAAATGCAACTGTGCTAATTTGTTTAACGAAATTTCTTCAAAATCCAACGTTTCATTTTTCTCTAAAATTACGAGTTGCATTTGATAAGTTGCCATTAAATTAATAAGCGCGTTGGTCGTGCTGATAATCATTCCAGTTTTTTCGGAATCCAAAATAACATAATTGATTTTTCCTTTGACCAATTTTTTGGCAATACTATCAGCATTTACGGCTCCTTTTTCGGTCAATGAAATCATCTTCACGTCTTTATTCTGTAATAAAAATTGTTTGGTAGAAAGTTTTTTTGGATCAACGATAGCAGCAATATTTCCGTTTTTTGAGCGCAAAAATTCTAACATACTATTTTTAATCCAATCAGATGAAGGCATGGATTGCAATAAATTGCTGTACAATTTTCCGGTTTCTTTTGATAAAGGCGAAATTACAGGCACATTGCTTTTGTTCAATAATTCTGCCGTTTTTTCGATATTCGCTTGGTAAAAAGGTCCAATAATAGCATTGGCGGTTTTTAAATCATTTTGTTGTATAAGACTTACAATATTAGAAGAATTTTTGGTTTCTTGGGAGTCAAAAATCTTTACATTAATATTCAAACCTAATGTCTTTGCCGAATCGATTGCCATTAAAGCACCCGAATAAAAATCCAAAGTCATGTTCAAAAACTTATCTGTTTTTAAACGTGAAGCAGTTGAATTGACGGTATCTCCTTCCATTTTTGAAATATTAAATGGCAACAACAAAACCAATTGCTTTTTATTTTGTGTGGCGATCGTTTTTGTCAAATCAGTCAATGCTTTGTCGATAGGATCTTTTGGCGCAATATTTATAGGATACTTCAAAATCATACCGTCTTTTAAACCTACTTTTAACTCAGGATTCATCCGAATCAAATCTTCTTGCGTCATTCCGAATTTTCGGGTCAAAGCATACATTGTTTCTTTTGGTTGCACTTCATAAGTCTTGTAATCAGGCTTTTTAATTTCGGGCTTTACAACCATACTTTGGTCATCTCGTGTTGGAATGCTTTGGTTACTAATGGCATTTTGGTTCGGAATAATTTTTAAGCGAAATCCAATTTGCAAACTTTCTTTGATTTCTGGATTAGCAGCTTCCAAAGCATCAACTGTAATGCCATATTGTTTGGCTATCGAAAATTTGGTTTCTTTGGCAACAACCTGATGGATAATGTTTTCTTTTTTTTGGTCTGACTTTTTATTGGACTTTACAATTGATTGCGTCGTATTGGATTGTGACGGAATTACAATGATCTCACCTACTTTTAATCCTTCTTTTTTTAAAAAGGGATTGGATGCAAACAAGGCGTCTTCTGAAATACTGTATTTTTTAGTAAGTCCATAAATGGTTTCATTAGCCGCAACAACATGTGTTTTTTGAGCAGTTGTGCTGCTTACATTTACTTGCTTGTCGTCTTTTTTTGGATTTGTACCTTGAATCAATAACACCATGTCGGGTTGTATTCCGTTTTGTGCATCTGGATTCAATTGATAAATAGTTGCTGGAGTTACCTTATACTTTTGCGCAATCTCCGTAATGGTTTCACCCTTCTGAACGGTATGTTTTTGTATCTTATCTTGGGAAAACCCATAAAAAGACACCGCTAAAAAAGCTACTGCTACTATAAAATATTTCATTTTAATTATTTGTTTTAGCTAAGAAAAAAAATGATTTCAGTTTTTTTAAATCATAAATCTGAAATCTTCATTCTGAAAATCCGAATTATTCCCATTCGATGGTTGCTGGTGGTTTTGAACTGATGTCATACACTACCCTATTCACACCTTTGACTTTATTAATAATATCATTTGACACTTTCATCAGGAATTCATAGGGCAGATGCACCCAGTCGGCGGTCATACCGTCGGTTGATTCGACTGCTCTCAGCGCTACTACTTTTTCGTAAGTTCGTTCATCGCCCATAACACCAACACTGTTTACAGGAAGCAAAATCGCGCCTGCTTGCCATACCTTATCATACAACCCCCATGATTTCAATCCGTCGATAAAAACAGCATCAACTTCTTGCAAGATACGCACTTTTTCAGGTGTAATATCGCCTAAAATTCGAATGGACAATCCTGGTCCCGGAAACGGATGACGGCCTAATAATGCTGCATCAATGCCGAGTGTTGCTCCTACTCTACGCACTTCATCTTTAAACAGCATACGAAGCGGCTCCACAATTTTCAATTTCATATAATCTGGCAAACCACCCACATTGTGATGCGATTTTATGGTTGCCGAAGGACCTTTTACCGAAACCGATTCGATTACGTCTGGATAAATGGTGCCTTGCGCCAAAAATTTTACGTTTTCGATACGGTTTGCTTCATCATCAAAAACTTCGATAAAAACGCGACCAATGGCTTTACGTTTCAATTCGGGATCTTCAATGCCCGCGAGCGCATCCAAAAAGCGTACAGAAGCATCAACGCCTTTTACATTCAAGCCCATTCCTTGGTATTGATCCAGAACACTTTCGTATTCGTTTTTGCGCAAAAGTCCGTTATTGACGAAAATGCAATATAAGTTTTTGCCAATCGCCTTGTGCAATAAAACTGCCGCAACTGTCGAATCGACACCACCTGAAAGTCCGAGAACCACTTTGTCGTCTTGGATTTTTTCTTTCATTTCGGCAACGATTTCTTCAACGAAAGCGCCTGGAGTGAAATTTTGGGGAACGTGAGCGATTTTTACAAGGAAATTCTCAAGCATTTTTGATCCATCAGTAGAATGAAAAACTTCTGGATGGTATTGAATGGCATAAGTGGTTTCACCTTCAATTTTGTAAGCAGCAAATTCTACATCGTTTGTACTTGCTAATTTTACGCCGTGCACTGGTAAAACTTTGATACTATCGCTGTGACTCATCCAAACCTGACTGTTTTCAGAAACACCTTCAAAGAAAGTCTCGTCTTCTTTGATATAGGACAAATTCGCTCTACCGTATTCTCTTGTATTAGAAGCTGCCACTTCACCTCCACTAAAATGAGCCAAATATTGTGCGCCATAACAAACAGCCAGCACAGGCAATTTTCCTCTAATTTGGGATAAATCGGGATGTGGCGCATCTTCTCCTCTAACAGAAAAAGGACTTCCTCCAAGAATTACGGCTTTATAACTTGATAAATCACTCGGGAAATGATTGTAAGGGAAAATTTCGCAGAAGATATTTAATTCGCGGACCCTTCTCGCAATAAGTTGTGTGTATTGCGATCCAAAGTCTAAAATAAGTACGTTGTGTTGCATGAGCAAAAATATAGTTGTGTGTTATTGTCCTGTATAATAAATGTTTATGTTGTAAATATCGAAAAAAGATTGCGAAAGTGAGAACATTTTACATTTGTTTATTTTTACTACAAATCTAGGGAAATTAAATTAGAAATTTCGCACAAACTTATTGCTACGATATTGCTAAAGTACCCAACTACCTTAGAAAAAATCTTCACTTATAAAAACCTCTTTACTTTTTTTTCGCAAATAATCATTTAATTCAGAAAAAAAAAGTTATCGAATTATGAAGAAAAAAAAATCAAATACTAAAAATGATTTTCGAGCACTCCAACTACAGCGAAATACGTCTTCTAAAATCACTAAAAATTTACGCAATAGTAAAATAAAAATCAAAAGTTCTATAGATTTATAGCAATAAAAAATAAAAAAAAATGATTTTAACAATAATTTGTGCACTTTAACGATTTTTTTTTGTTCAATGAAATAGTAACACAACTTTTGCACAAAATTTATCCCCAAATTTTATTACATATGATTAACCTATTTTCAGATATTATTATAGAAACTCCTCTTGTAATGCGCTCGAAGTATTCTATAATCAATTTTGACGTCCTTATTGAAAACGCTTTTTCAGTTTCTACTGACATTTATCTCTTTCTAAAATATTTTTTAATTCCTGTACTCTTAATTTTCATTGTTTCTACAATGTTAGTAGTGCTTATTAGAAGGTACGCATTGGATAAAATTGATTTAAAAAAGAGTAATCTAGAAAATCAAGTTAATATGTTTTTAACTGACCTTATTTTTTCAGTTTATACTGAAGAAGAAATAACACTTAAAATCAATCATTTTAAAAAAGAGGTTTTTAGTAAAAAAGAGGTTTTATCAACATTTGTTTTTGAAAAACTAATTCATATTAAACAAAATGTGCAACAAATGAATCAAGAAAAATTCATTTTAATTTATGAAGTTTTTGGTTTTAATGTTTATACTGAAAAATTAATTAAATCTAGAGATTGGCGAAAAAAATCGGAAGGTTTTTTACATTACCAGATTTTAGATTATAAATTAAAAAAGGAATTGATTTCTCCATATTTAAAAAGTAAAAATACACAACTTAGATCAAATGCACTTGTGGCAATGATTTCATTATCAGATAAAAATCTTGACGTTCTAGATAATTCAGAAATTAATATTTCGAGAGCAGAAGAATTAAAAATACTTGATATTTTGTACCAAAAAGAAATTGAAATCCCAACCAATATCCACAAATGGTTGAATAGTAAAAACGATTCTATTGTTATTATCGCTTTGAAATTAATGTTAAGGTATAAATATATCCTAACAGAAAACCAATTAACAACTTTATTAAACAACGCCAATTATAGTATCAGAAAAGAAACTATAATAACAATAAGAGATTTGCACATTAATCATGCAAACGATTTGTTAATCCAGCATTATCAAAAGGAAACCAGTGTAATAAATAAAATATTAATATTAAAAACATTTCAAAAAATAGGAAACGCAAATACCAAAAATTATACCCTAAGTTTATTATCAAATGAAAACAATTTAGATTTAAAATTTGAGATTGTCAATTGTATCTTTCAAATAGACCAAAACTTCTTTTCGCATTTTATTGCAAAAGATAAACAAGAAGAAGACTTAATAAACAGAATGCTTCTACACCATAAAAACCCCTTTTTAGCTTAAGCTATAAAAACGTACCCCACATCAAAAAAAAATCTATTTATTGAATACTCTTGAACAAATTATAAAATCGTCAGAATTCTTTTTCGGATGCTACTCCATATTTTATCTTATAATATATTGTACGCTAGGAATATTATCCTACACAGAAATAAAAAAATATTATGCAAACAGTGCCTTTTTAAACACAGAAGTATTAATAAAATCAAATAATACGATAGGAGTTTCAATCGTTGCTCCAGCTTTCAATGAAGGGAAATCTATTGTTGAAAATGTTAAATCATTATTATCCCAAGATTATCCATTATTTGAAGTTGTAATTATTAATGACGGTAGTACCGACGATACTTTAGAAAAACTAATTCATTCATTTGATTTAATTAAAGTAGATTATTTCTACCAAGAAAAAGTAAAAACGGCTTACATAAACGGACACTATATATCAACAAATCCAATTTATAATAAATTAATTGTAATTGACAAAGAAAACGTAAAAAGCAAAGCAGATGCTATGAATGCCGGAATAAATTTAGCAAAATATCCTTTATTTCTTTGTACTGATGTTGATTGTATTCTCAGAAAAGACACAATCGCGATGCTTGTTAAACCATTTATTGAAAGTAAAAAAAAGGTGCTTGCTACTGGTGCAGCAATACGAATTTCTAACTCATGTGAGTTCAAAGAAGGAACTATGTACAAATCAAATTATCCTAAAAACTTTTTTGCTTGCTTTCAAGAATTAGAATACATACGTTGTTTTTTATATGGGAGAATGGCTTGGAGCAGAATAAATGGTTCATTATTAGTTTCGGGAGGATTAGGGATGTTTGACAGAAAATTAGTAATAGAAGTAGGCGGCTATAAAAAAGAATCATTGGGTGAAGACATGGAGCTTATAACACGAATGAGAAAATACATGTATGAGAAAAAAGAGCCGTTTGTAATAAAATATATACCCGAATCATTATGTTGGACGGAAGGACCTTCGGACAGAAAAGTTTTTTTGAGACAACGCGTAAGATGGGCACGTGGATTAGCTCAAAATCTATACATTCATAGAAAAATGATCTTTAATCCCAAATATGGTATAACAGCATTTATAGTACTTCCCTATTTTATTTTATGTGAATTTGCAGTGCCGATTCTAGAGGTTATTGGATTGTTTTTTATAGTAATGGACATCGCTTTTTTTGGAATTAACTATTCATTTTTATTGATAATTAGTTTTTCAGTTTACTTATTTTACATATTTGTAACACTGATTTCTGTTTATTTAGACCAGTCAATTCATAAACAATATTCTGGTTTACGAGATATTTTTAGATTAATTGCTCTTATTTTTTTAGAGCCATTTTTGTACCATCCAATTAACATATACGCCTCAATAAAAGGGTATTTTTATTTTTTTAGAAATAAAGAAAAAGTTTGGGGCGAAATGACGCGACAAGGATTCAACCAAACAACATAATTATATGAAATTTAAATTTACATATTTATTAGTTGCATTGCTTTTACAGTATAGCTTTTACGGTCAAAAGCTCAATACTGATAGCCTTTTGGTGGTGACCAATAAACTAATAAATATTGAAAAAAACTATTCCAAAGCAATTGAACTCGGTCGTGTAGGAATTAAAAACGCTCCTAATTATTTAGACTTTCATATTGCACTTGGAAGAGCATTTAAATTCACCAATGAAATTGATAGTGCCCGTTATTATTTTAATCATGTTATAGCTAAAAACACAAAGTACAAAGAAGCTTTTAGTTATTTAACTCAACTAGAAATAGAAACTAAAAACTTTAATAACGCTTCATTTGTTATTGATAAAGCAATTGCAACACATCCAGAAGAAAAAGACTTTTACATACTAAAACTTCGAGTTGTAAGCATGGAAAATAATGACAAAAAAACATTGAACTATTTGAATGTATTAACTAACAAATATCCAACTGACAAAAACATTAAAGACCAAATATTTGACTTAAAGTTAAAATCGAATTCTGATAGAATTGGAATAAATCACAACTTAACTACCTTCGACAGGGCTGGAGTTGGTCCGTGGAATTTAACTAGTTTTCAATATGTAAGACAACGCAAACTAATCACTTTAATTGGAAGAATAAACTATACCAATAGAGCATCCTTTGGACAAACGATAAGTTCCGGAACATTATATGAGGCGGAATCTTATCTTAGGTTGACCAAAAAAACCTATTCTTTTCTAAATGTTGGACTTGGTAATGACAATGTGTTTCCAAAACTACGTTTGAATTATTCTTTATATTCCAGTTTAGGAAAAAGATGGGAAAATGAAATTGGAATCAGGTACAACAAAACCATAAATAATGAAAATTATTCTGCTGTTTTAGGTTTTGGCAAATATATTGGAGCAGGTTGGTTAAATTTAAGATCTTATTTTCAATTGGATCAAAAGAAGCCTTATCCATCGCTATCTTCAACATACCGGTATTATTTTAATTCAAGATTTGATTATTTCTCGATAAATGTAGGCTTCGGAACATCGCCTGATGAAAGAGAAACAATAGCTCAATTTGAGCAAAGAGTTTCACTAAACTCTTTTAGAATTGGAACAGGATATAATAAGGTCTTCTTAAAAAAATTATTGTTTGGAGTCCAAATAGGCTTCAACAGACAAGAATACGAAATCAATAGTTATCAAAACGAATTGAACACATCATTACAATTACAATATCAGTTTTAAACAATAAATATTTATATTATGAAAAAAGTACTAATCATTGAAGACGACAAAATAATCAAAGGAATTATAGAGTTTGTTCTAAGAAACGATGGATATAATTTTGAAAATGCTCCCGATGGTCTTATCGGCTTGGAGAAAATTACATCATTTCAACCTGATTTAGTTATTACCGACATAATGCTACCTTACAAATCAGGCCTAGAAATCATTATGCATGCAAAGACTAACAATCCTAAAACGCCAATAATAGTTATTTCGTCACTTGGAAAAGAGGAATCTACTGTTTCTAAAGCACTAAAACTTGGAGCGACTGATATTTTAGCTAAACCTTTCAACCCAATTGAATTGAAATCGAAAGTGAGAACCTTTTTTACGGAATAATTCAATCCAATCGTATAAATTAAGAATAAATATTTGGTATTTTCTGACAACACTAATCAAATAAAAATGAAAATGATAAAAAAACCTATAAAAATTAATATTAATAACACAGTACTTTTCCTATTTACAGGATTAAGTTTATTTTTTCCATTGGGATTATTAACCCTAACAGTTGGTCCTGTCCGCATGGTTTCGGATTTTGCAGAAAAAGAAAACTGGACTGAATCTAATGAGAATTTAATTCAAAAAATCATTCTTGTTTTATTTATCATTTTTACTTTATTCCTAACAATAAAGCTAACGCGCTTCTTGGTACTTAATGAAAATAAAAATTTAAAATATTTTATTTTTGCTATGCTGGGAATTGGTTTATTTACTTCTGCCTTTATTTTCAGTTTTAAACCAGAAATGCTAATCAATATTGATGGTGTTAGCCATGTAAATAAAAGTGCAAAAGCAGAATTTCACTTTGGCTCTTATCCCGATGAGGAAAAATTGGAGGAATTAAAAGAACAAGGTTATAGTGGTGTTATTTCGTTGCTTAATGATTTGGTGATTCCAGCAGAACCAATTCTAATGGAAAAAGAAGTAATTAACGCTAAAAAAGTTGGCATCCAATTAATTTCAGTTCCTATGCTGCCTTGGATAGTTGAAAATGATGCTTCTGTATTAAAAATAAAAGAGATAGCTCGCAATTTTAAAGGAAAATATTATATTCATTGCTATTTAGGAAAAGACAGGGCTAATGTGTTTAGAAATATCATAGAAAACGAAAATAAAAATCTAATAGCGCAAAGCACATTGGGTGTTAGAAGATTGGACGAAATAAAACGTTTTGAGCGCGGAACTATTATAAAGTTAAAACAAAATGTTTATATAATTCCTTATCCAACTGATGAAGAATTATTTAGTTTTATATTGAATGGAAATACAAAAAATGTCGTTAGCATTTTAAGTTCGAAATCAAAAGATGGCAAAACAAGATTAGAAAAAGAATCTAGAATAATGAAACAATACAATCAGAATTTTGTGCATATTCCTTTGCTTGAAACAGATACCGACGAAACGATTCTAAAATCCATAGAAAAAATTAAAAAATTACAAGAACCTATGGTTATTCATTCCTTTACAAGCGATTCTAAATTAATTAAAAGGTTCGTAAATTTATATCAATCTAATAAATAAAAACACCATACTAAATTGAAATAATTAAAAATCTAAAAGTTTTCTATAGCAACAATTGAAATTTTTAGATTTTTTTATTTTTATCAAATGAAGTTAGCATCCTCGTTGATCGCTGTGTGCCTTCTAAAAAAATTCATTTGCACTAAAAATTACTTTTATAGCTTTTTCGTCCAGCATTTACTTGAGATTCATGTGTTAAAATTTGATTGGCAAGCGTTAAAAATAATAAAAATTTGCCGTATTTACTATACCAATCCGGACGAAGGATAAAAGAAAAAAATAATGCCTTGAATTTTCAAGGCATTTAATGTTGGATATAACCATAAAAAAAGTTACTGCTTTATAAACTTTTCGGAAGCACTCCTTTTTCGGAAGTTATTTTTAATAAATAGTTACCTGTTTTCAAGCTAGAAACATCAACCGCTTCAAGTTTTTAGGATTTGGAATTGCAATCAATACTTGCCCAAATTGATAGTATATAGTTATTGCATGAACTTCAATTCTAGATTTCGTATCGATGTTCAACAGGTTTTTGACTGGATTTGCCAGAAGAAGAATAAAGCAATAAATTGTTCTGTTTTAAATCCACAAATGCAGTAAATATTTATTTTAAATTAGTGCATTTGTGAATTTTCTATAATAAACTATGCTTCCTCCGCCACTTCGTGCGAGTTGCTATAATTGCGCCATTTCTCAATAACGTCTTGCATGTCTTGCGGAATCTCGGTATCAAAACGCATCATTTCGGCAGTAGTGGGATGAACGAAACCAAGTGTCTTGGCATGAAGTGCTTGCCTTGGTAACGCTTTAAAACAATTGTCAATAAACTGTTTGTATTTGGTAAAAGTCGTTCCTTTCAAAATCAAATGGCCGCCATAACGCTCGTCATTGAACAGCGGATGACCTATGTGTTTCATGTGGACGCGAATCTGGTGAGTACGGCCGGTTTCGAGAACACAAGAAACCAACGTAACGTATCCAAAACGTTCCAAGACCTTGTAATGTGTAATGGCAGGTTTGCCAATTTCGGGATCTTCAAAAACCGCCATCTGCATGCGGTCTTTTACGTGGCGTGCTATATTGCCTTCAATCGTGCCTTCGTCTTCTTTCACGTTACCCCAAACCAATGCAATGTATTCGCGTTCCGAAGTTTTGGCTTCAAACTGTTTGGCCAAATGGGTCATCGCCGCTTCGGTTTTGGCAATCACCAAAAGTCCCGAAGTATCTTTGTCAATCCGATGCACCAATCCCGGACGTTCGCTGCTGTTCATCGGCAGGTTTTCAAAATGATAGGCCAACGCATTGACCAAAGTTCCGGTATAATTGCCATGACCAGGATGAACGACCATGCCCGGCGATTTATTAATCAACAACAAGGCAGCATCTTCATATACAATGTCTAGCGGAATGTTTTCTGGATCGATCCTATTCTCATAAGGCGGATGCGACAACATTATTGTAACCACGTCGAGCGGCTTGACTTTATAATTTGATTTTACGGGAACATTATTCACATAAATATCGCCGTTAGAGGCCGCATTTTGTATCTTGTTTCGTGTCGCATTCTGAATCAAATTCATCAAAAACTTGTCAATTCGCAACAACAATTGCCCTTTGGGCACTTCAAATCTAAAATGCTCAAATAAATCGTCTTCAGGTTCGGTTTCGGGTGCGTTGTTGGTATTCATTATTCTACACTATCTGTTGCTTCCTGGTCAATTTCTTCTTCGAATCCTACTTTTCCATCGCCCAAAACAAGGTCAATTTTTGAAGCTTTCAGCACTTTGTCACCTGGTTTCAAAAGTTTACCGTTCTGCTTCATTTCCAAAACCATGTCTTTTCCGAGATATGGTTTGTATGTAATTTCGCCCAAAACCAAACCTATAGATAACAAAGTAGGTTCGGCTTGACGCATTGTTTGCTCAATCAAATTCGGAATCCGTACTGAAGTATAGCCACTCGAATTGATTTTGAGGTATATCTTTCGCCCTTCTTTCACTTTTGCACCAGCCAGCGGGTCTTGTTTCACAACTGAAAACTTTGGATAGTCGGCATCATAATCAACCGTATCAAGCAAAATATAATCCAAATCAAGGTCATCCAACTTTTCTTCGGCTTGCTCTACCGTCATTTTACTCAAACTTGGCACCGTAATTTCTTGCCCGTGATTGGTCGTAAAACTAATCCATTGCAACAACAAAAAGCCCAGAACAAAAATGATAGCAAAGGCAATCGCCAATTGCGTAAAAAAAACTTTACTCGACAGATAATTGCGTAAACTCATATAAAATCAATTTTGGCAAAGATATAAAAATACTAAAGGCTTTTGGTTTGAAAAAAAATGATAATTTTGTTACAGCTTTTTTCCAGAAGCCCATCCTGCTATCCGTTACAATCTTTTCGGTCGAACGCCGCCCAAAAAGGATTTTCACTGCTATCAGGGCTAGGGCATTCGTTTTCATAACAACTAAAATCAACAAATGAAAAACATTGCCATCATCATGGGCGGTTATTCCAGCGAATACAAAATCTCTTTAATCAGTGGTAATGTGGTGTTTGAAACGCTCGACAAAACAAAATACAATCCGTATCGCATTCATGTTTTTAAAGAAAAATGGGTCTATGTTGACACAAATAACGCTGAATTTCCAATCGATAAAAACGATTTTTCGGTAACTGTCGGTGCCAAAAAAATCACTTTTGATGTCGTTTTCAATGCCATTCACGGCACACCTGGCGAAGACGGATTGCTACAAGCCTATTTTGAATTACTTGGCCTTCCGCAAACCTCGTGCGATTATTATCAAGCGGCACTGACTTTCAACAAACGCGATTTGCTTTCGGTTTTAAAACCGTACGGCATCAAAACAGCCACCTCTTATTATCTCAATAAAGGCGATAGTATCAATACCACCGCAATTGTTGAAAAAGTTGGATTGCCTTGTTTTGTAAAACCAAATAAATCGGGATCAAGTTTCGGAATTTCGAAGGTAAAAACCGAAGCCGAATTGCCAATTGCTATCGAAATCGCCTATAAAGAAGACAACGAAATTATCATTGAAAGTTTCCTCGATGGCACAGAAGTTTCAGTTGGCGTCATCAATTATAAAGGAAAAATAACCGTTTTGCCTATTACCGAAATTGTTTCTGAAAATGATTTTTTTGATTATGAAGCCAAATACTTAGGTAAATCACAAGAAATTACGCCAGCGCGAATTACACCCGAAATGACCCAAAAAGTCAGTGCGATTGCGCAACGTGCTTATGAAATATTAAAAATGAAAGGTTTTTCTAGAAGCGAATTTATTATTGTCGATGGCGAACCTTTTATGCTAGAGATGAACACGATACCTGGATTAACAACCGAAAGTTTGATTCCGCAACAAGCCAAAGCAGCAGGTATTTCATTAGTCGATTTGTTTACCAACGCCATCGAATTGGCATTGGAAAATAATTAATAGTAGTAAAGAATTATTGAAATGGTAATGAATTCTTTTCAGGAAACCAAGAGCAAGGTTTTTTATGAAGGTTAAGAAATGAAGCTTGATTTGCCCTTTTTGGTCAAAAGTACGATAAACAAAAAAGAAAAATATTGCCGCAAAACGGATTTTATATTTTTGCTTTTTGGAAAATGCCCTTTTGTAACATTAAGGAACTGCAAGTATTACAGTATGCGAAAAGTACGAATCGGTGATCACAATAAAAAAACTTCGAATCACTTGATAATCGTAATTAATTTATAATTTTGAATACCAATCACAATAAAATGAGAAAAGCAGTATTTCCCGGTTCTTTTGATCCAATTACGTTAGGCCATTATGATATTATCAAAAGAAGCATTCCGCTTTTTGACGAAATTATTGTTGCGATTGGTGTCAATGCCGAAAAAAAGTACATGTTTTCATTAGAACAAAGACAACGTTTTATAGCCGAAGCTTTTGCCGATGAACCGTCGGTTTCGGTTGTTACTTATGAAGGATTAACCATTGATTTTTGCAAAAAAATAAAAGCCCATTTCATTTTGCGTGGTCTTCGAAATCCAGCAGATTTTGAATTCGAAAAAGCAATTGCTCACACCAACAGGCGATTGTCAAAAATTGAAACCGTTTTTTTATTAACTGCTGCAAAAACATCCTACATCAGTTCGAGCATTGTGCGTGATGTGATAAGAAATGGTGGCGAATACCAAATGTTGGTGCCTGATTCGGTGCGAGTTTAGTAGAACAATCGCTTAACTTTGTCTCCATTTTTTATTTGCAAATCCAACAAATCTAGAAATCCAAATGACTTTCATAAAAACCACCGAACAATCTTCCAAATACCAACATCTCGAACAAATGTCGGTTCAAGAGTTGCTTTTTAATATCAATAAAGAAGACCAAACTGTGGCAGTCGCCGTTCAACAAGCGTTGCCGCAAATCGAAATTGTAGTAACCGAGGTTGTAAAAAAACTAAAACTAGGAGGCCGTCTTTTTTATATCGGTGCTGGCACATCAGGCCGATTGGGCATTGTTGATGCGTCTGAATGTCCGCCTACTTTTGGCGTTGCTTTTGATTTGGTTAACGGAATTATTGCTGGTGGTGACCAAGCCATTCGTCGTGCCGTAGAAAATGCCGAAGACAATACCACACAAGCTTGGCTGGATTTGCAACAACATCATATCAACAAAAATGATGTCGTAATTGGGATTGCCGCATCGGGAACAACGCCTTATGTTATTGGTGGCCTTAGTAAATGCAACGAAAATAATATTCTTACCGCAAGTATTACTTGCAATGCTGCAAGTCCGATTTCGATAACCTCAAAATTACCAATCGAAGTGGTTGTCGGTCCAGAATTTGTTACCGGAAGTTCCCGAATGAAAGCAGGAACAGCTCAAAAACTGGTGTTGAATATGATTTCGACAGCCACCATGATACAACTTGGTAAAGTCAAAGGCAACAAAATGGTTGACATGCAACTAAGCAATGACAAACTGGTCGATCGCGGCATAAAAATGATTCAGCTAGAAATTGAAGTTTCTTATCAGCAAGCAGCTGAATTGCTCAAAAAATATGGCAGCGTACGAAAAGCAATCGATAACTACAAAAATTAAAAACAATGCCAACAAATAAAATGATACTCAACAGAGGAATTAAATATCTATCCTGGGCTTTACCGGCAGTTTTTATAGGTCCTACAGTGATTCATTTTGCATTTATCAATAAACAACAGCCTTTGTTTCCCTTGCTGCTCGGCGTCGGAATTTTAATTGGTTTCATAGGCATCCTTTTGATTTTTAAAGGTATCATGACAATCATCAGTAGCCTTAAAGATTAATAATGGAAGATTATATATACATCCACCAAACTTTCGAAAGAGAAAACCATACGGGCAATCGTCTTACAGATAGAGAATTTGACGGTTGTACTTTCATCAACTGTGATTTTTCAAACTGCGATTTTTCTGGAACAATCTTTATGGATTGCGCGTTTATCGAATGCAATATGGGATTAATGATGGTCAACAAATCGGGTTTTAAATCAGTTACTTTCAAAACCTGCAAAGTACTTGGCATACAATTTCACCAATGTGATGATTTTCTTTTCGATGTTAGTTTTGAAGATTGTATAATGGATTATTGTTCTTTTTCGAATAAAAAGATGCCCAAAACAATCTTTAAAAATTGTGTGATGAAAGAAGTGTCGTTTGTTGGTGCCAATTTGACCCAAGCGGTATTTGAGAACTGCAATTTGGAACGCGCCGTTTTTAACGCTACCAATTTGGCAAATGCCGATTTTACGTCTGCATATAATTATGCAATTGATCCCGAATACAATCCGATGAAAAAAGCAAGATTTTCGACGCAAGGTATAGCTGGACTTTTAGAGAAATATGACATAAAAATTGTATAATTATGGAAGTGCATTTGGCTTATCGAGAGCGTATAAAAAAGTAAATTGTTTTTTGTGCTAAAATATTGAAAAGTGGGGCGTGGTGAAGTTTGTCTATTCCTAAAAATGGTTCGATAATTTATAATTTTGACAAATTTTATTAAGAAAAAGCAATCTGTCATTTTACCGATTACGAAATTAAAAGATTAAAGTAAATTTTTAAAATAATGCCTAGCCCCGACCTGTCTGCTGACAAAAAGGTAGTAGTGAAAAGCCCGGAACGCAGTGAGGAGTCGCAAAGAATAACGGGAAAAATGCTCCTAAAAAACGAATTAGCAAAACAAAATGCCCAAAAAAAAGATGAAAAAATTAATATTACTTTGTGTTGGATTGTCGCTTTTATCTTGTTACAATCAAGAACGGCAATGTACAGATTTTAAAACCGGAAAGTTTGAATTTGAGTTCGAAATAGACAGTATCAAAAAAATAACGGTTTTTGAACGTAGTGACAGTCTTGAAATTGAGACTTTTGAAGGAAAAACCGATACTTCGATTGTGCGATGGGTGAATGACTGCGAATATATTTTACAGAAGAAGCATCCAAAAAACAGGGAAGAAAAAAAGGCAATTCACATGAAAATATTGAGTACCTCAAAAAATTCTTATACCTTTGAATTCGGAATTGTAGGCAGCAACAGCAAGCAAATTGGAATTGTTAAACGGATTTCGGAAAATAAATAAACCTCTTTCAAATTATAAAAATGGAATTACTTACAAATCCTAATGCTTGGATTGCCTTATTGACATTGACTTTTCTGGAAATCATTTTAGGAATTGACAACATTATTTTTATATCGATTACGACTGGAAAATTGCCTGAAGCCCAACGCAAAAGAGCGACAAAAATCGGAATGTTTTTGGCGATGTTCATGCGAATCATTCTTTTGTTCGGAATTAGTTTTTTAATTGCAATGAAAGCACCTTGGTTTGTAATTAAAACGAGTTGGGTGTCAATGAATATTACTGGTCAAAGTTTGATATTACTACTAGGAGGCTTGTTTCTATTGTATAAAAGTACCAATGAAATTCGCGAAAAAGTGGATGAGAAAGGTGAAGAAGAAAAGCACTTGAAAAAAACCGCAGCCAAATCTTTTGGAAGTGTAATTGTACAGATTATTTTGATTGACATCGTGTTCTCGTTTGACAGTATTTTGACTGCGGTCGGAATGACCACTGGCCTCGAAGGCGCTTTATATATTATGATTACTGCGGTAATTATTTCGGTTTTGATAATGATGCAATTTGCGGTTCCAGTTGGAACGTTTGTAAGCAAACACCCGTCGATTCAAATTTTGGCGCTGTCATTTTTGGTTTTAATTGGATTTATGTTGATTACTGAAGCAGCCCATTTGGCCGGAGCTTCCTTCTTCGGTAATCAGGTTGCAACAGTTCCAAAAGGATATCTGTATTTTGCCATTTCATTTTCGCTTTTGGTTGAAGTTCTGAATATGAAAATGTCAAAAAATAAGAAGAAAAAAGACATCGCGCTTCCGCCGGAAAGTAAGTTGTAAAATTAAACCATCCACTGTAATCCTATTAATTGGGTTTTGAATACTCAAAGTCCGCCAAATTGAATCAACTCAAAAGTTATGAACCGCAGATTCACCAATTTTAGATACTGGTGCATACTGTAATTTGCGAACCTGCGGTAAACATTTTTTGAAGTTTGAAAGGTCAATATACCAAAGCGGCTCATTTTACAAATCTACGATACCAATGCAACTTAGATTGTACGTTTTTTTTATATTCTTGTGGTTTGTATTTTTTTATATCGTAATATTGCAATATACAAATACAGAAATGGGAACAACGAAAACAGCGCAGTTTACAATCCAACAAAACGAACTTGCAGAGATAGCCAAAGCACTAGGCCATCCGGCCCGAATTGCAATTATCGAATATTTGATAAAAGTGGATGCTTGTATTTGTGGAGATATCG
The DNA here is from genome assembly GCA_947488595.1 of Flavobacteriaceae bacterium. GTDB lineage: Bacteria > Bacteroidota > Bacteroidia > Flavobacteriales > Flavobacteriaceae > Flavobacterium. Next base: position 36,453 of record CANKZI010000019.1, on the reverse strand, counting down.
TAAACGAATTACCTCTTTCGCAACCTACAATATCGCAACATTTGGCAGTACTAAAAAACGCTGCCTTAATCAAAGGTACTATCGAAGGTAATGCGATTTGTTATTGTATTGATCCTATTGGTTTTGATAAAATCAAATCGTTATTTCAAAATATTGATACTTACTTGGATACAAAAAACAATAACTGTTGTTAAAACAAAAATCAACTATGAAACTTTCAGCAATAAAAAAGCACTTATTAAAAGCCGAAAATGTTAGTTTTCGGTTGCCTAATGGCACATTTGTACCAGAACATTTTCACGTTACCGAAGTAGGTTTGGTTACTAAAAACTTTATCGATTGTGGCGGTACAATTCGAAAAGAAAGCGTTGTTAATTTTCAACTTTGGGATGCCAATGATTTTGAACACCGCTTAAAACCTAAAAAATTGCTCGGAATTATCGCTCTTTCGGAGAAAATCTTGGGAATCGAAGATTATGAAATTGAAGTCGAATACCAAGACACCACTATTGGCAAATATGATTTGGATTTTGACGGTGTACATTTTCTGTTATGCAACAAAAAAACCGCTTGTTTGGCACAAGACCAATGTGGCATTCCATCTGAAAAACAAAGTCAAAATTTACCAGAAGCCAGCACTCCATCTAATAGTTGTAAGCCAGGTGGCGGCTGTTGTTAAAACCAAAATTAATAGTACATGCAAACAATAGAAAACTTATTATGTGCCGAAATCAAAAATACTATTCAAAAATTAGATTTTGATAGTATTGCATTTGAACGCAAAAACCTGCTTCAGCCACTTATAAATTATATACAAAATAAAGTAATTGACAGACTCGAGATAAGACTTAATTTTATTTGTACACATAATTCAAGACGAAGTCATTTGTCACAAATTTGGGCGCAAACTGCCGCAAGTCATTTTAATATTAGAAATGTATTTTGTTATTCTGGTGGCACCGAAGCGACCGCTTTGTTTCCAATGGTAGCAATCACTTTATCACAAATGGGTTTTAAGATTGAGCCACTTTCATCAGAAAACAATCCTATTTATGCGATAAAATTTGCCGATAATGAACCTCCAGTAATTGGTTTTTCAAAAGTCTACGATTCCGAATTCAATCCGAAATCTGAATTTGCAGCGATTATGACTTGTTCGCAGGCCGATGTCGGTTGTCCTTTTATTGCAGGAGCAGAACAACGTATTCCAATTGCATTTGAAGATCCTAAAATGTTCGATAATACACCCGAACAAGCACAAAAATACCTCGAAAGAAGTTTACAAATCGCAACCGAAATGTTTTACGTATTCTCACAAATCAAAAAATTAGCACATGAAAAACTATAAAAAAATAATTTTAAAATCAATATTTCTCTTGGGTTTTATTTTGCTTTTTTCTTTTAAAACAGAACCAAAAACCAAATTGAACACAAAACTAATGGCTTATTGCAAATCCCTGCCATTAGAATTTAATCTAATTTCTAATGAAAGAAAATCAGATTTAATGGAAATTGCTGATTATATTTCACAACAACAGAAAGAAAAAAAAGCAATTAATTTAGTTTTTGTCTGTACAAGCAATTCTAGAAGAAGCCATATGGCGCAAGTTTGGGCACAAATTGCTTCGGTTTATTATAATATAAAAAAGGTAAACACTTTCTCCGGAGGAACAGAACAAACCAAAGTCAATAAAAATGCGATATTGGCTCTCGAAAAAACTGGGATAAAACTGAAATCCCATCAGCAAAGTGAAAACCCAATTTGGATTGGTGTAATTGGTGATAAAATTGCGCCAATTGTTTTATTCTCAAAAAAATATACTGATTCTACAAATCCATCCCAAAATTTTGGAGCAATTATGGTTTGTTCCGAAGCCGATGCAAGTTGTCCAGTTGTTAATGGAGCCGATTTTAGATTGGGATTACCTTACGAAGACCCAAAGGCTTTTGACAACACCTCTCAGCAAAATGAAAAATATGATGAAAGATGTAGGCAAATCGCGACCGAAATGTTTTACGTATTGTCGCAAATCAAAAAATAAATATGTCTGCAAACCAATGTGCGCCTGTAATTGCTAGAAAGAAATTAGGTTTTTTGGATCGCTATTTAACGCTTTGGATTTTCTTGGCGATGGCTATTGGCGTCGGAATTGGATATTTTGTGCCTTCTAGCAGTAGTTTTATAAGTTCCTTTTCCAGCGGAACCACTAATATTCCACTTGCAATTGGACTCATTTTGATGATGTATCCGCCGCTAGCAAAAGTGAAATACGAACAGGTAGGAAAAGTGTTTAAGAACACAAAAGTTTTGTTTGCTTCCTTATTTCTAAATTGGATTATCGGGCCCATTTTGATGTTCTTACTTGCGATTGTTTTTCTTAAAGACCAGCCAGAATATATGATGGGCTTGGTATTGATTGGATTGGCGCGTTGTATCGCTATGGTTGTTGTTTGGAACGATTTGGCCAATGGTGATAGCGAATATGCAGCAGGATTGATTGCGCTTAACAGTATCTTTCAAGTATTACTTTATAGTATTTATGCGTATGTTTTTATTACGCTACTTCCGCCCTATTTTGGATACAAAAGTTTTGCGATAACAATTAGCATCCAACAAATTGCAGAAAGTGTCGGCATTTATTTGGGAATTCCTTTTGCGCTTGGTTGCACCAGTCGTTTTATTTTGACAAGATTAAAAGGTAAAAAATGGTTTGAAAAGCGATATATTCCGACAATCGCACCCATCACCTTGATTGCATTATTATTTACTATCGTGATGATGTTCAGTCTAAAAGGCGCTCTTATTGTTCAAATTCCGATGGATGTAGTTCGCATTACCATTCCGTTATTACTCTATTTTGCAATAATGTTCGTCATTAGTTTTTTTATTGGAAAATATTTTGGCGCAGATTATTCTAAAAGTACGGCCATCGCTTTTACGGCAACAGGCAATAATTTTGAACTGGCGATTGCTGTATCAATCGGCGTTTTTGGCATCAATAGCGGTCAAGCATTTGCAGGTGTAATTGGCCCATTGGTCGAAGTTCCAGCATTAATTGCGTTGGTTAATGTTGCCTTTTGGTTTAGAAAAAAATATTTTACGCAAAATTAAATTGACTACGATTTAATAAAATCAAATCGTTAAAATATACTTTCAGTGATTTGCTTTTCAAATTAAAAATTTAGCCAGAGCAGCATCAATTATTTTAAAATCTTTGAATCTATGGCATTAAACTAATTCTATATGATTTCGAAGTGCAGTAAATGAAGTAATTTATTCCAAACTCAAAGTAATTTGTCCGTCGTCATTAAGATTAATATTGTCATCGGAAAGGTCAATTAAATCGTTCACTTCATTCGTTTCGGGCAGCACTTCTTCCGGTACTTCATACGGCAATGGCTCCAACAAATTGATTTGCTTGATTTTATCTGCCGTCAATTGATTGCCCAACGCTTTTAAACCTTTTACGGCGATAAAGCTTTCTAAATCAATAATTTGGTTTTCTTTTTGAATGCCTTTTACTTTTGCAAAAATGATTTCGGCAACTGGACGATAGGCCGTAGCAACAATTTCGAGTTGCGAATTAGCGTGTTCTGTAATAAACAGCTCTTCTTTATTTTCGGTTTCAATCAAAAAGCGTTTGATAAAATAGCGTTCTTTTTCACCATCATAATAAATTGCCGAAATCGGTTTTTTAGGATGCCATTTCTCAAGAACAATCATGTCTTCGTCAAAATGCGTCGTCAGTTCGGGTGTAATGACTTTTAATTTCCCCGATTGCAAAATAATTAATATTTTGTCATTTGGACGAAATTCGCCCAACAACTCGCCTCTTCCATCCACATTCAAACGCTGAACCGTATCGTCGAACCACACTTTTCGGGGACGCAAAGTTGAAATGCCTTTTTCTTTGAGTTCAATTTTTTTGATGGGATATTTGGTTACCGTATTGCCACGAGAAGCGCGTCCTTTTATAGCAATTGCTGCAAAGTCCAAATCGATTTTTAGTTTTTTAATGTTGCCTACTTGACGCAATAAAATGCTAACCACTTCGGCTTCGCCATTCGGATTGTATGAAAAATACAGTACCTGTGAACCAGGCTTTTCTTGCGACATGTCATAAAATTTATCACGTGTTACGCCCGAAACATTAAAACGTTTGACAAAAGAAGGTCCCGATTTTCCGTCCCTGTAAATCATGTTATAAATCGTACGCTTGTCATTTTTGTCGAATACTGCAATGTGAATGATGTCTTTACCGACAAATTTTTTGTCATCGACTCTAGAAATCATTAATCTTCCGTCACGTAAAAACACAATTACATCATCAATATCAGAGCAATCTGCTACGTATTCGTCTTTTTTGAGTCCAGTTCCAACAAAACCTTCTTCGCGATTGACATACAATTTTGTATTTCTCAACGCTACTTTGGTGGCTTCGATGTTATCAAAACTTCGCAATTCGGTTTGACGTTCGCGTCCTTTGCCATATTTGTCTTTTATCTTTACAAAAAAAGCAATGGCAAAATCGATAATATGATCCAAATCAAATTTTACTTGCTCGATGTCGCCTTCCAAAGCTTCAATTTTATCTTGCGCTTTGTTGCTATCAAATTTTGAAATCCGCATGATGCGAATGTCTAGCAAACGCAAAATATCGTCTTCGGTAACGCCACGTTTTAGGTGCTTTATAAATGGTTTTAGGCCATCTTCGACCGCTTTGATTACATCTTCACGCGTAGTTTTTTCTTCAATATCTCGGTAAATTCTGTTTTCGATAAAAATACGTTCCAGCGATAAAAAATGCCAATGTTCTTCAAGTTCATCCAACTGAATTTCGAGTTCTCGCTTGAGCAACTGAACCGTTCTGTCGGTTGATATTTTTAGCATCGCACTGACCCCGATAAACAATGGCTTATGATTTTCGATTACGCAACCCAAAGGCGCAACCGAACTTTCGCAAGCCGTAAACGCAAAAAGCGCATCGATGGTTTTGTCTGGAGAAACACCTGGAGGAAGGTGAATCAAAATTTCGACTTCGGCAGCCGTATTGTCTTCAATTTTTTTGACTTTGATTTTGCCTTTTTCGTTGGCTTTCAATATACTATCAATCAAAGTTGTCGTATTGGTCGAAAACGGAATTTGCGTAATCACCAATGTTTGTTTGTCCAATTGTGCAATTTTAGCACGCACACGCACACGACCGCCACGCATGCCGTCGTTGTAATTCGAAACATCTGCAATTCCAGCAGTCGGAAAATCAGGAAAAATGGTGAACGGTTTTCCCTTGAGTATTTTTATAGAAGCGTCAATCAGTTCGTTAAAATTGTGTGGTAACACTTTGGTCGAAAGTCCCACCGCAATTCCCTCAGCGCCTTGCGCCAAAAGCAACGGGAATTTTACTGGAAGGTTAACAGGTTCATTGCGGCGTCCATCATACGATGCTTGCCAAGTGGTAATTTTTGGCGAATACAAAACATCATGACCAAATTTACTAATTCGTGCTTCGATATAACGCGAAGCTGCCGCGCTGTCGCCAGTAAGGATATTTCCCCAGTTGCCTTGCATGTCGATAATCAAATCTTTTTGACCGATTTGCACCATCGCATCGCCAATACTTGCGTCACCGTGAGGGTGGTATTGCATAGTATGACCAACAATATTCGCTACTTTGTTGTAACGTCCATCATCCAATTCTTTCATGGAGTGCATGATGCGACGCTGCACCGGTTTAAAACCATCTTCAATGGCAGGAACGGCGCGTTCGAGAATTACATACGAAGCATAATCCAAAAACCAATCCTTGTACATTCCGGTTACTTTGGTAATCGTATCTTCGGGATTTTCGTTGTTGTCATAAAAATGATTGCCAGAAGATTTGATGTCTTCAAAGGCTTCAAATGATGCGTCGTTTGTTACATCGTCTAACGTTTCGTTTGCGTCGTTAATGTTATCTTCGTCTTCGTCTTTCATTGAATTTATCTATGAATAGTCTTTAGGTAATATTTATTTAATAAAATTTAACTTTGCTCCACCACATCCAGCTCCACTTTCAAATTATTGATGATAAACGTTTGTCGGTCTGGTGTGTTTTTACCCATATAAAACTCAAGTAAGGTCTCTATTGAGGTAGCTTTATCGAGCATAACAGGATCCAAACGGATACTTTCGCCTATAAAGTTCTTGAACTCATCGGGAGATATTTCTCCCAATCCTTTGAATCGCGTAATTTCTGGCTTGGGTTTTAATTTTTCAATCGCATTCACACGTTCCTCTTCGCTGTAGCAATAAATGGTTTCCTTGCGGTTTCTAACCCGAAACAAAGGCGTTTGCAAAATATACAAATGGCCATCTTTGATTAATTCTGGGAAAAACTGCAAGAAAAAAGTAATCAAAAGCAATCGAATGTGCATACCATCAACATCGGCATCGGTAGCAATTACGATGTTATTGTAACGCAAATCGCCCATATCTTCTTCGATGTTCAAAGCCGCTTGCAACAAATTAAATTCTTCGTTTTCGTAAACGATTTTTTTGGTCATCCCATAGGAATTCAAAGGCTTACCGCGCAAACTAAAAACCGCTTGCGTATTCACATCACGTGATTTTGTAATAGAACCTGAAGCCGAGTCACCTTCAGTAATAAAAAGCGTACTTTCGAGACTACGTGGGTTTTTGGCATCGGTCAAATGCACACGACAATCTCTCAATTTTTTGTTGTGAAGACTTGACTTTTTGGCGCGGTCTTTTGCCAATTTTCGAATTCCGGAAAGCTCCTTGCGTTCGCGTTCGGCTTGCAGAATTTTGCGCAACAGATATTCGGCAATTTCTGGATTTTTATGTAAAAAATTGTCAAGCTTGGTTTTGATAAAATCATTTACAAATGTTCTTACCGAGGGCCCATTTGGACCAATATCGGTAGAGCCCAATTTGGTTTTGGTTTGTGATTCAAAAACGGGTTCCTCGACTTTTACCGATACCGCCGAAACAATTGATTTTCGAATATCAGAGGCTTCGAAAGGTTTGTTATAAAATTCTTTGATTGTTTTTACAATTGCTTCGCGAAAAGCACCCAAATGTGTTCCGCCTTGTGTTGTGTTTTGCCCATTGACAAACGAATGGTATTCTTCGGAATATTGCGATTTACTATGCGTTATTGCTACCTCGATATCATCGCCAAGCAAATGTATAATTGGATAAACCGTGTCGTCTTGATGAATGGCTTCTTCCAATAAATCCTTTAATCCATTGTCAGAAAAGAATTTTTCGCCATTGTAATAAATGGTCAAACCCGTGTTCAAATAGCAATAATTTTTGAGCATTTTGATGATATACTCATTGCGGTATTTGTAGTTTTTAAAAATCGCTTCATCGGCAATAAAAGATACTTTCGTTCCTTTGCGTTTGGTTGATTCTTGGATTTCTTCTTCAATTGTAAGATTTCCAGCCGAAAATTCAGCTGCTTTTTGTTGGTTGTCACGCACCGATTCAACACGAAAAAAATGCGATAAAGCGTTGACTGCTTTGGTACCAACACCATTTAGACCAACTGATTTTTTAAAAGCTTTGGAGTCATACTTTCCACCAGTATTCATCTTTGAAACCACATCAACCACTTTTCCGAGTGGAATACCACGTCCATAATCGCGAACGGTTACCATTTTGTCTTTTATGGTAACTTCGATGGTTTTGCCTGCGCCCATAACAAATTCATCGATGCAATTGTCCATGACTTCTTTGAGCAAAATATAAATGCCATCATCGGGAGAAGAACCGTCGCCAAGCTTTCCGATATACATTCCGGGACGCATTCGAATGTGCTCTTTCCAGTCAAGTGAACGGATATTATCCTCGGTATATTGATTTTCTTCTGACATTGGTATGGTATAGAATTTAACTACTTTCATTTCGCGTTGTGCTTTTAGCAATCCAACGACGATGTGCTAATATAGTCGAATTGGACTGCATTTAAAAGTGCTAAACACCAAAGTTATTAAGAATGATATTGACAAAAATTGAAACACTTACACGGAATGTTTTTTGGTTTTAAATATGAAAAAATACCGTTTTTGGTAGAGATAAATTCGTAATCTGATTATGAATATCCTAAATAATGTGAAGGAAGAGCGGCAAAAGCTTCAGGCGATTTTTCAATCATTCGTATACGTTCATCATCAGGAAAATAGTTCTGATAAAACAATTATCGAGACAATCAAAAATAAATCTCCAATTTAAAAGGCGGCTTGGCAATTTTATCTTTGAACGAAAAAAATAAAAATACTGCGACCAATAAAGAAATAATTCTCGTAACATCTTGATTTAGTTGACAATCAAAAGCTTTTCAAAGTGAATGACAAATTCTTGCTATTTTCATAAAAAGTGAAAATAATTAAATAGTGTAATTGTTAAAGCAAAAAAATGCAAATTGGCAACTTGTACAAAATAAAATTTGATACCCGAGACCGCAGGACGAACTCATGAAGTAATTTGCGGTAAACTTTTCTAATCAACCACTTATACGTTAAACCTAAAATGCATCACATCGCCATCTTTGACAATATATTCTTTGCCTTCTACGCGCAATTTTCCAGCTTCTTTTACTTTAGATTCTGACCCAAAATGCACATAATCATCATATGCGATCACTTCGGCACGGATAAATCCCTTTTCAAAATCGGTGTGGATTACACCAGCCGCCTGAGGTGCAGTTGCTCCTACATTTATTGTCCAAGCGCGCACTTCTTTTACACCAGCTGTAAAATAGGTTTGTAGTTTTAATAATTTATAAGCAGCACGAATCAAAACCGATGCGCCGGGTTCGTTTAGACCTAAATCTTCCAAAAACATTTTGCGTTCTTCGTAGGTTTCTAATTCGGTAATATCGGCTTCTGTTCCAACGGCAAGCACAATCACTTCGGCGTTTTCATCTTTAACCAGTTCACGAACTTGCGCTACATATTGATTACCCGTCGCCGCCGAATCCTCGTCGACATTACAAACATATAAAACTGGTTTTGACGTAATCAATTGAAAACTTTCCATTAACGTTTCTTCATCAAAGTTTTTTGGAATAACCGTTCTTGCAGATTTGGCTTGAAGTAAAGTCTCTCTAATTCGGTTCAACAATCCTTCTTCAACTTGCGCTTCTTTATTACCCGTTTTTGCGGCACGTTTTACTTTTTCAAGTCTTTTCTCAACAGTCTCTAAATCTTTCAATTGCAGTTCGATATCGATAGTTTCTTTATCTCGAATCGGATTTACATTGCCGTCAACATGAATAATATTATCATTGTCAAAACAACGCAAAACATGAATAATAGCGTTGCATTCTCTAATATTTCCTAGAAATTGATTGCCCAAACCTTCACCTTTGCTGGCGCCTTTTACCAAACCGGCAATGTCAACAATATCAACACTCGCCATTTGCACACGTTCAGGTTTAACCAGTTCTTCTAATTTTTCGATTCTAGGATCAGGCACATTCACAACACCAATATTTGGTTCAATAGTACAAAAAGGAAAATTGGCACTTTGTGCTTTCGCATTAGACAAACAATTAAATAAAGTTGACTTTCCAACATTGGGTAATCCTACAATTCCTGCTTTCATCGTTGATTCTTTTATAGTGAACACTTTTGTGCTACCAATTATACTATTTTAAAAGTGTGCAAATATAAGGTTTCTGTTTTAGTTATTAACATTTATGTTTTAAGATGTCAATTATGTAAACAATCTTTTAAATTATATAATAAATTTAAATAATAACTAAAATTTTGAAATAATTATTATATTTTATTAAAAAAATTAACACTTTAACTTTAATTTTGTCTTATTATTAATTTAAATATCTAATATTATGAAAACCATATTTTTTTCAATTGCTGTATTTTTATTATCAATTCAGCAACAAGCCCAAAACACCAATGTGACCGATGTGACCAAAACGACCATTACAACCGTAAAAGATTCTGATGGCGAAAAACAAATCATAAAAAAACAGGAAGTCCAGGAAGTACAAAATATTGAGTTCCAAAATGCCGATTCAAATGCACTCAATAAAGACATGAAAACGACACCGATACAAGTCACTTCGACTACGCAAATTACCAATCCAGATGGCACAACAAGAACGGTTGATATTGACCGTTCTTCCTATTATCAAGCGAACGGCAAGCAATATGAAGTAAAATTAGATGCTGCTGGTTATACCATCTCCTCTGCGCAAAGCAAAAAACCTGCTTTATTAAGAAAAACATCGACCAATAGTTATATCTACAGTACAAAATATAAAACCGCAATAGGTTATTTTGATACGAATGGGAATCTAATACTCGAAACCTATGATAGTAAAAATGACAAAGTTATGGTAGAGACGTTTGTAAAAGTGACGCCATGAATTATATTTTCTGCAAAAATGATATTATTCGTTGTGTAAAAAAGCTTGTCTGTTGAGCAATGTTGCTTCACTTTCCACATGATTGTCATCGGGAACACAACAGTCAACTGGACATACAGCAGCACATTGAGGTTCATCATGAAAACCTTTACATTCAGTACATTTTCCTGGAACAATATAATAAATATCATCAGAAATTGGTGTTTGAGCATCATCGGCATCAACTTCGGTGCCATCTGGCAAAACTACTTTTCCACGCAATTTGGTACCATCTTTATAACGCCAATCATCAGCGCCTTCGTAAATTGCTGTATTTGGACATTCTGGTTCGCAAGCACCACAGTTGATGCACTCGTCGGTTATAATTATTGCCATTGTTTTATATTTTTGAATTGTGATTTTTAATTAAGGATCATATGAAACTTCCTAAATTATAAAATCCTCAATACTTTTCTTTATTTTTACACAAAATTACAATCAAATCCCTTCATAAGCAAATAAACAAATGTTACAAAACGAAATAAAAACTAGTTTTATCGAATTAGGAAAGTTTTTAAGTCAGTTTTCTGAAAATGAAAGTCTTAAAGATCCCAACGTTTTGCACAATGATTTGTTTTTTGATGCTTGTATTGATTTGATTCAACTTTCGCAATCGCACAATGGTTGGTTTACGAATTCTGAAGTGTATTATGCATTGCAGTCTTGGGCAAAAGCTTTAACAGAACAACAACTGAACCAATGGCTTTTGGAATACAATTTTAATGTTGCGCAACCAAAAACTGTTGGTTTGATTTTGGCTGGAAACATTCCACTAGTTGGTTTTCATGACTTTTTATGCGTACTCGTTTCAGGTCATAAAGTTTTGGTAAAAACATCATCAAACGATCAACATTTGCTGCCTTTTTTTGCAAAATATTTGATTGCGATTGTACCAAAACTCAAAGATTCAATCGCTTTTGTTGATGGGAAATTAGAAAATTTTGATGCTGTAATTGCCACCGGAAGCAATAATACATCGCGTTATTTTGAGTATTATTTTAAAGACAAACCTTCTATCATTAGAAAAAGTCGTAATTCGGTTGCTGTTTTGGATGGCAACGAAAGCGAACAACAAATGGTTGCTTTAGGAGAAGATATTTTTAGGTATTTTGGTTTGGGATGTAGGAATGTTTCTAAACTCTTTGTGCCTAAAAACTACAATTTCGATTAGTTTTTTAATGGTATGTTTCCGTACCAAGACGTTATCAAATACGAAAAATACGCTAATAATTATGATTACAACAAAGCGGTTTTTTTGATGAGTAATTTTAAATTGTTGGATAATGAATTCTTGACCATTAAAGAAGACAAGAGTTATGCTTCGCCGATTTCGACTGTTTTTTATGAATTTTATGAAGATTTAGAAGGTCTAAAAAGCAAACTGATCGCTGATCAAGAACAAATTCAATGTGTAGTATCCAATGATTTAATCGAAAACGGGATCGCGTTTGGACAAACACAACAACCCAAACTTTGGGATTATGCAGACAATGTGGATACTTTGAAGTTTTTAATGGAAATTTAAAAATTGTATATTTTCAAAAAGGTCAATCAGATTTAAACTTATATTAACTAATTGGATTAGACACAACCAATTAAGATTATTTTAAATAAAAAAAACAGCATTGACCAATAGTATTTAAAAAATAAAAAATATTTTGATAAATCATTTCAAAATTAAAATACAACTACAACGATTTTGTTGATAAAGTTATGATTCTTTTGGCAAATGTTAAATTGATTTTAATGGCTAATTTCTGAAATTTGTGACTCAATTAAGAAATTAACCTAAAACGATGAAAATTCACAATTACAGCGCAGGTCCTTGCATTTTACCACAAGAAGTTTTTGAAAAATCGTCTGAAGCCATCTTAAATTTTAATAATTCTGGATTATCGCTTTTAGAAATATCGCACCGTAGCAAAGATTTTGTCAAAGTAATGGACGAAGCAAGGGCTTTGGCTCTTGAATTATTGGGACTTGAAAACAAAGGTTATGAAGCGCTTTTTTTGCATGGTGGAGCCAGTTTGGAGTTTTTGATGGTGCCTTACAATTTGATGAAAGAAAACGGTAAAGCTGCCTATCTTGATACTGGAACTTGGGCGAGTGCTGCAATAAAAGAAGCTAAAATTTTTGGAGAAACCGTTATTGTTTCGTCTTCAAAAACCGAAAATTATACACATATTCCGAAAGAATTTGAAGTACCAACCGATGCTAATTATTTTCATTGTACCAGCAACAATACGATTTTTGGAACACAAATGAAATCTTTTCCGACATTAAGCATGCCAATTGTTTGTGATATGAGCTCGGATATTTTTTCGAGAACTTTAGATTTTACTCAATTCGATTTGATTTATGCTGGCGCACAAAAAAACATGGGTCCAGCTGGCGCAACACTTGTCGTAATAAAATCATCAATTTTAGGGAAAACTGGTCGTAACATCCCCAGCATGTTGGATTATCAAAAGCATATTACTGCCGAAAGCATGTACAACACACCTCCCGTTTTTGCAGTTTATGCATCTTTGTTGACCCTGCAGTGGTTAAAAAAATCTGGTGGAATAGCCGCAATCGAGAAAATAAATCAAGCAAAAGCAGCTTTACTTTATGCCGAAATTGATCGCAATCCTTATTTTAGAGGTGCTGCCAATGAAGAAGATCGCTCGATTATGAACGCCACTTTTTTGCTTGAAAATGAAGCAAACGCACCCGTTTTTGATACATTATGGAAAGAAGCCGGAATCTCTGGTTTGCCAGGACACCGTTCTGTTGGTGGTTATCGCGCTTCGATGTACAATGCTTTACCGATTGAAAGCGTTCAAGTATTGGTTGATGTGATGCAGGATTTTGAGAAAAAAGTAGCAGAGACCAAATTTTAATTTAAATACCAAAGCGTAGCCCTGATAGCAGAGGAAATCCTTTTGACCGTTTCTTTAACGGGCAAAAAATTGAAAAGGATAGCGGGAATATGCTTCAAAAAAAAGTATTAAATCACTAAATTTAAAATATGAAAGTATTAGCCAATGACGGAATTTCAAAAAGTGGTATTCTGGCTTTAGAAAAAGGCGGATTTGAAGTAATTACGACCAAAGTCGCACAAGAACAAGTAGCCAATTATATCAATAACAATGGTGTTGCTGTGCTTTTGGTACGCAGTGCAACAAAAGTGCGCCAGGATATTATTGACCAATGTCCTGGATTAAAAGTAATTGGGCGCGGCGGCGTTGGGATGGACAATATTGATGTAGATTATGCTCGTGCCAACGGAAAACATATAATTAATACACCAGCTTCATCGTCTGAATCTGTAGCAGAATTGGTTTTTGCGCATTTGTTTTCTGGCGTTCGATTTTTACATGATGCCAACAGAAACATGCCACTTGAGGGCGATACCAATTTTGAAAGTTTAAAGAAAGCTTATGCTAACGGTATCGAATTGCGAGGCAAGACATTGGGAATAATTGGTTTTGGAAGAATCGGTCAAGCGGTTGCAAAAATAGCACTGGGACTAGGAATGAAAGTCATTGCTGCCGATAAATTTTTGGGCAAAGCCGAAATCAAAGTCGATTTTTATAACGGACAATTTATTAATGTCGAAATTGAAACCGAACCACAAGAAGCTTTGTTGCAACATGCTGATTTTATTACGCTTCACGTGCCAGCGCAAGATGGTGGTTATGTGATTGGTGCAACCGAATTTAAAGCGATGAAAGACAACGTTGGTATTATCAATTGCGCGCGTGGCGGGGTCATCGACGAGGTGGCTTTGATTGAAGCACTTGACGCAGACAAAGTTTTATTTGCTGGATTGGATGTTTATGAAAATGAGCCTACACCCGAAATTAAAATTTTGATGCATCCTAAAATATCATTGACACCGCATATTGGCGCAGCAACCGAAGAAGCGCAAGACCGCATTGGCATCGAATTGGCCGAACAGATCATCAGTCTGTTGAAGACAGAGAAGATTTAAACTTGACGTTAAAATTTATAAAAGCATCATAATAATTGGTGCTTTTTTTATTAGTTTTATGTGCTAAATTTTGGATTATGAAAAAGTCAGTTGCTATTATAATCATTGTTTTGCTGTTGGTAGTAAATTGCAAAGCACAAGATAAAAAATGGGTCAAAAATAATCCAAACGTTAAAAACGATACCTTAAGAATTGCCAATGAGAAATTAGAATATGAAATTTTGATTATTGATCCTGGTTTTAATGGTTGGTTTACTTCCAATGCTAGACCTCGAAATTATTATTCACAATCGTATCTCGAAGGAAGGAACCGGATTTGGGTGAATGAGTGGAACTTGCGCGCATTACAGCCCAACACTTTTAATCCGAGTTTGTATGAAATGCAAATCAATTATCAATTCAATATTGATTACGGGTATGAAGTGAATTATATGTTATTCAATTATCTAACTTATTTTCAAATTACCAACCGAATCAAATTGGGCGGTTTTGATGCCAGACTTTAAATTTGTAATTTTGAGGCCAATTTTAACCAATGAACAAACTAAAAAAAAGATGGGGAATAACATCCAATTTTCAATTGGTAATTATTTTTGTGGTTTTTGCCATCAACGGTACGGTATCGGCTAAAATTTCGAGATTTTTTATGCATTTGTTCGGAATTACCGACCAAAATACGCCTTGGTATTTGTATTATCTCCTTTTAATTGTATTGGTTTTGCCGCTATATCCATTTTTGTTAATGGTTTTTGGTTATTTATTTGGACAATCGAAGTTCTTTTTTCCTTTTGCAAAAAAAATGCTTAAAAGTACTGGTTTGGGATTTGTATTCGCTCCAAAAAAATAAAGAACAAAAATCTGATTTTCAATGGTTTGATTCTTTACGGCTATAATAAAATTATTGCACCTTCTCATTTTTTTGGATTATGTACTTATAAATCCAAGTTAATGTAAAAGTTGGAATGATATCAGTTACCGGAAAAATTTCTTCTACAAAAGAAAAGACGCCTGTTACTTTTCCTAAATTACCTTTGTACATCCCAAATAGCAATAAAGTTGAAATGGGTGCCCAAATTATATCAGAAAAATCACCAAGTAGCGGAATAGAAAAGGACAACATTCCAATTAAATCAAACAACAATCCCAAAATTAGGTTTCTGATTTTAATTGTTTTATCTAATTCTGTTACAGCTGTATTCATCACTTTTTTTCACTCGTTTAACAAAACCAATGCCAATTATTTTTTGAGCTTGTCTTTGTATAATTTTTTAACTTTTTCGACCTTAGGCGTAATCACATAATGACAATAAGATTGGCTTTGGTTGCGATTATAATAATTTTGATGGTAATCTTCGGCTGGATAAAAAGTGGTTGCAGCCGAAACTTTGGTCACAATTGGATCGCCAAAAGTAAGCAATGCGGTCATTTGAGCAATATAATCAGTAGTGGTTTTTTGTTGTTCTTGATTGTGATAAAAAACTTCGCTTCGGTATTGTGTACCAACATCTGCACCCTGACGGTTCAAAGTTGTTGGATCGTGGGTTGCAAAAAATACCTCGAGCAATTCTCCAAATGAAATCTTTTTTGAATCAAAAGTGATTTGTGTGGCTTCGGCATGACCTGATGCGCCAGAGGACACTTGTTCATATGTCGGATTGGGTCTTGCCCCACCTATATAGCCCGAAATAACGCTTTTCACGCCATCCAATTCTAAAAAAATCGCTTCTGTACACCAAAAACATCCGCCAGCAAAAGTGGCCACTTCCTCGTCGTTTTGTAATTCCATTTTTACGGGTTCGTTCATATCTTTAATTGTTTCTTTTTCTTTAGATTGACATGATACACTGACCATCGCCAAAAGAACCGCCGCTATTTTTTTCATATCCGCTTTTTACGTTTACAAATGTACGTAGCAATCAAACAGCAGGTTTTGCGTTTAACTTAAATTTATAATTCGTTGCATAAAAGAATTTCACAAAGGTTTTAAAATCCTCAAAATCTTTGTTTCTTTGTGAAAACTGTAAAAATGATCCTAGCCAAAAATATCCATAAATTTTATGACCAACTACATGTTCTAAAAGGAGTTGATCTTCATATCAAAAAAGGCGAAATCGTTGCGATTGTTGGTGCCTCTGGTGCAGGAAAAACGACACTCTTACATATTATCGGCACTTTAGACAAAGCGACTATTCAAAATGACACACAATTATTGATTAACAATGAGGATGTTTTACAAATGAATGACAAAAAATTGTCTCAATTTCGGAATACCAATTTGGGATTTATTTTTCAATTTCATCAATTGTTACCCGAATTTACCGCCTTAGAAAATGTATGTATTCCAGCTTTTATCGCTAAAAAATCAAAATCAACAACCGAAACTGAAGCCAAAAGATTGTTAGATTATTTGGGACTTGCTCACAGAATGAATCACAAACCTAGTGAATTGTCGGGTGGCGAGCAGCAGCGGGTTGCAGTGGCAAGGGCATTGATCAATCAACCTGCGATTATTTTTGCCGACGAACCATCTGGAAATTTGGATACCGTCGCTGCTGAAAATTTACATCAATTATTTTTTAAATTGCGCGACGAATTTGGACAAACTTTTGTCATTGTTACCCATAACGAAGACTTTGCAAATATGGCCGACCGAAAATTAATCATGTCCGATGGAAATATAATTTAAAATGATTGTAATCTTTTTCAGTTGGTTTATATTGTTTTTTTGCTTCCTGACTTTTGGAATTGCTACCGAATTTTTACTGAAAATCAAGTCTAAAAATGCAACATTAACCTTACTTTTAGGAATGGTAACGCAAACCGTTTTATTGACCATTTGCGCCTTTTTTACTGCAATTGGTTTGGAAGTATTAATAGCAAATATGATTTTTAGCAGTTTCTTAGCCTTATATTTTCGAAAGGACTTGAGACTGATTTTGAAATCGATTGGAACAGATTTTAAAAGTATTTCAATTTATTTAAAAATTAGTTTTGCAATTATTTTGTTTTCTGCATTGCTCAAATGTGCACAATTTCCATCTATTTTAGATAACGAAAGCTATTATATTCAAACCATAAAATGGCTTAATGAATACGGATTAGTCAGAGGTTTGGCCAATTTGAATGCCGCTTTTGGGCAAACTTCTGGTTGGCACATTTTGCAATCTGGATTTAATTTTAGTTTTGTAACTAATTGCATCAATGACATTAACGGCTTTTTGTTGGTCATTTGTATTTTCTATTTTTTGACGCAAACGGAAGTGCTTTTAAAACAAAAAAAACAATTCCATTGGACCTTATTTATAGTGTTTTTTAATGTTTTATCTTTTCAATTCATCAATGCTCCTTCGCCCGATATGCCTTTATTTTTAATCGGTCAAGTAGTATTTTATTTGTTTTTGAAAGAAAATAAGACCTTTGAAACTACTAAAGTAATAACACTTTTGTTGGTGTTTTTGGTATTTCTAAAAATCACTATTGCACCAATCGGATTATTGGTTTTATTGTTGGTATACCAAGAAAAAAGAGGAACATTGTTCTTGGCCCTTATAGGTTTGATTTTTGGTTTTTTATGGATGGCAAAAAATGTAATTCTAACGGGATATCCTTTATTTCCCTTTTCTTTTTTTGGATGGAACGTTGATTGGAAAATGCCAGAAAATCTAATATTGAAAATCAATAATATGATTCAAAATCATGAGTTTATTGGGCTTAAAGATTACGAGAACTTTTCAGTTATAGACCAATTTACAATTTGGATTCAATTTGCTGGCATCAACGGACTTTTTAATAAAGGGATAATTGTACTTTTTATTCTAGCACTTTTTACAAAAAAAATACAAACTGTACGGCAATATAAAACGATGTACGCATTGCTTTTGATACATTTTATTCTAGTCTTTTTGGTTTCGCCACAATTTCGCTTTTTCTTAATTGAATTCATTTTCTTAGCATCAATAATAGCTGAAGACCTTTTTTATAGACTAAAAGTAAAACCAATATTCATTCATACCATGCTACTAATCGCTGTGCTTTTGCCTTTATTGATGATTTTTTTAGTTGATATACAATATATTAACAGCAACAAAATGAACCAACAAACCGATAATTTTAGTTGGTCGCAAATGCTTTTTCCTGAATCAAATTCAAGATTTGAAAAAAGTAGCTTTGAAAAACATACCGAAGGCAATTTGACTTATTTTTCGCCAATTCCGAATTTCTTTTTTTACGGCACAGCCAATGGAACTTTACCTTGTACAAATGTGAAAATCATTAGCAGTAATAAAAAAAAGCTTCATATTGTTCCTCAAATGCGCACCCAAAATTTAAACGATGGTTTTTACTCAAAAACAATAACTAAAAATAAAACTATTGAATAATAGCGAATTGAAATCGTTTTTAGACGAAAAAGTCGAATTGTACAACAATCCTCGTTTTATCGAAAGCGATCCGATACAGATTCCGCATTTGTTCTCACGAAAAGAAGATATCGAAATTGCTGGTTTTTTAAGTGCTACAATTGCTTGGGGCAACCGAAAGATGATCATTCAAAATTCGCATAAAATGATAGATTTAATGGGAAATGCGCCTTACGATTTCATTATGTCACACAATGAAACCGATTTGGAAAGACTTGAGAATTTTGTGCATCGCACCTTCAACGGACAAGATTTTGGTACTTTCGTCAAAGGGTTACAAAATATTTATGAAAATCATGGTGGATTGGAAATGCTATTTTCGAAAAAAAGCACTTTGAAAACTGAAAATCTGCAAAATAACATAACCGATTTCAAAAAAATATTTTTTGAAGTGCAACACCAGTACCGAACACAAAAACACATTTCCGATCCCATGAAAAACTCGGCTGCAAAGCGCATCAACATGTTTTTGCGGTGGATGGTTCGTCAAGATAACAAAGGTGTTGATTTGGGAATTTGGAAAAGCATCTCACCTTCGCTCCTATCTTGCCCACTCGATGTGCATTCTGGCAATGTGGCTAGAAAATTAGGTTTATTGTTGCGTGCTCAAAATGATGGCAAAGCAGTAAATGAATTGGACCAACAATTGCGCAAATTGGATAAAAATGATCCTGTAAAATATGATTTTGCGCTATTTGGATTGGGCGTTTTTGAGGGATTTTAAGTTGATTTTAAATAATAAATAATGCAATTCATAAAATCAAATGTCAAAAAAGATTTCACTTTTCAATGACATGAATAATTTCAAATCCACATCGGTACAATCAAACTGCGATTCCAAAAGCTGAAAAACGTATCTTTGCAGCAAACTAAAAAAGTTATGGCCACTTTCGAGCAATTCCAACTTCCAAAATCTGTACAAAAAGCGATAGACGAATTGGGATTTACAACACCAACACCCATTCAAGAAAAATCTTTTGCTGTAATCATGTCAGGCCGCGACATGATGGGAATTGCGCAAACAGGCACAGGTAAAACTTTTGCTTATTTGTTGCCTTTACTAAAACTATATAAATTCACAACAACACACACCCCAAAAATTGTCATTCTGGTTCCCACTCGCGAATTGGTCGTACAAGTAGTTGAAGAGGTCGAAAAACTTACAAAATATATGTCGTTGCGTACGCTTGGAATTTATGGTGGTGTGAATATCAATACGCAAAAAACTTCGGTTTATACTGGCACAGACATCTTGGTTGGAACACCAGGTCGTGTGATGGATTTGGCGTTAGATAACGTGATTCGCTTTGACGAAATGAACAAACTGGTTATTGATGAATTTGACGAAATGCTTAATCTTGGTTTTAGATCGCAATTGACAGCGATTTTGGCAATGATGAAACCAAAACGTCAGAACATACTTTTTTCGGCCACAATGACTGATGAAGTAGATGCAATTTTGAATGATTACTTTGATTTTCCAGAAGAAGTGAGTTTGGCAGCTTCGGGAACACCGTTAGAAAATATTACTCAATTGACTTATCAAGTACCTAATTTTAATACCAAAATCAATCTTTTAAAATTCTTGCTTGCACAAAATGAAGGCATGAGTCGTGTTTTGATTTTTGTAAACAATAAAAAAATCGCCGATATGCTTCACGAAAGTATTGAAGAGGATTTTGAAGGTCATTTTGGTGTAATACATTCGAATAAATCACAAAACTACCGTTTGAGTACGATGGCCACTTTTCAGGAAGGCGGACTGCGCGGTATTATTACCTCTGACATCATGGCGCGTGGATTGGATATTTCGGATATCACACACGTCATTAATTTTGAAATGCCCGAATTACCCGAATTGTATATGCACCGAATTGGTCGAACTGGTCGTGCAGATGCTACTGGAACCGCCATTAGTTTTTATACACCACGTGAAGAAGAAATGAAACTGGCAGTAGAAATATTAATGAATAAAGAATTGGAAATAGCCGAATTTCCTCATGAAGTGGCTATATCTTTAAAATTAATTGGACCCGAGAAAGACAAGCAACCGATTAAGTTTTTAATGAAGAAACAAAAATTGGAAGGTGATGGTGCTTTTCATGAAAAAACCAAAAAGAACAAAAAAGTCAACTTGGGCGGACCATCAAAAACCAAAAAGAAAACACATGGTTCTGTAAACCGAAACATGCTTAAAAACCAGGCAAAAAAACGCAAGGATAAAAAATAATTGTTTGATATTTAGCATTTTATAGGTGCAAATACCCAACAAAGAGGTGCATACAATTCATTTTTTTTCTGTATCGCTTAATTTTATTGTTGTTTTATCTATTTTAATAATAACATTTTCGTAGTTCTTCTGATTCCCAACCAACAATAAATTCATAGTCGGAGCAATCACAAATTTGAACCAGAAAAACATGCAGATTTTCTTGACTTTGCACCTTTATACTATGACCTTTGTGTTGCCATACTTGTTTAGCTGAAGTAAGACTTAGGTTGGTATTTTGCTGAGAAAGCACATTGAAACCTATCTAAAAAATAGCAATTATTGTACAATATGTTTTCATTTTGCAACGAAATTGATTCACAAAATTAGGTTTTTCTGCAAACCGCTATAATTTTTAAGATTTAAAATTTAAAATTCAACATTCAAAATAATAAAAAGTAGTATTTTTGACAAACTTTATTATCAGAATGTATTTCAAACATCCAGAAATTCTCTACTTTCTTTTTTTGCTGTTGATTCCATTTTTGGTGCATTTATTTCAATTACGCAGGTTCAAAAAGGAATATTTTACGAATGTTAGCTTTCTAAAAACATTATCCATACAAACCAGAAAAAGTTCAAAAATCAAGAAATGGCTGTTATTATTAACGCGTTTATTGATTCTTTCCGCTTTGATTATTGCCTTTGCACAACCTTTTTTTAAGGCCAAAGACAGCAATAATGTGACCAACGAATTGTATATTATTCTAGACAATTCATTCAGTATGCAAGCCAAAGGACAAAAAGGTGAATTATTGAAACGTGCTGTTGAAGATTTGTTACAAAATGCACCTGAAAATCAGGTTTTTTCGTTGATTACAAATTCGGAAACCTTTTGGAATACCGATATCAAATCGATACAAAAAGAACTTCAAAATCTAAAATACAGTGCATCGCCTTTTGAGTTAGACCAATTAATGGCAAAAGTAAATGCACGAAAAACACCTTATAATAAAGACATTATTATTGTAACTGATGCTATTGGTTTGACTTCAAAACAACTCAAAAGTACTTATAAATCTTTGAACACTTATTTTATAATTCCAAAAGCAGAGCAAAAAAATAATATCGCTATCGACAGTGTTTTTATCAATCAAACTTTAGAACAATTTTATGAGATTAGTGTGAAAATTTCAGCTTATGGAGATGAACTAAAAGCAACACCAATTGCAATATTTAATAACAAGAAATTAATTGCCAAAACTTTACTACAATTTGATGAGCAGCAAAAAACAATCAATTTCATGATTCCAAAAGCCGATTTTAATGGTTATGTGAATATTGATGACAAGGGATTGGAATATGACAATACGCTTTATTTTAGTATTTCAAAAGCCGAAAAAACTAATGTTTTAAGTATCGGTGCAGCGGAAAAAAGTGATTTTCTAGCTAAAATTTATACGAAAAGCGAATTCAATTATTCGAATGCTACACTTCTAAATTTGGATTACAATGTTTTAGAGCAGCAAGACGCTATTGTTTTAAATGAATTGAGGGAAATTCCACAATCATTACAAACAACTTTAAAATCGTTTGTAGCCAAAGGTGGCAATTTGGTTGTAATTCCTTCCGACGAAAGTGCGGTTTCAAATTTGAACACTTTTTTAACGCAATTTGGAACTATTAATTTCAAAAGTCTTGAAAATAAAGAGAAGTTAGTTACCAAGATAATCTTTAATCATCCTCTATATGATGGAGTTTTTGAAAAAAAGGTTGACAATTTCCAATATCCAAATACCAAAAAATCATTTGCGGTAAATTGCGGGAGCCCAATGATTTTAGGTTATGAAGACCAAAGTGTCTTTTTAACTTCATTGCAAAATCAACTGGCTTCGGTTTATGTTTTTGGTGCACCAATTAACAAAATAAATTCAAATTTTCAGAATTCACCTTTGATTGTACCTACTTTTTATAATATGGCACAGAACAGTCAAAAAACCGGTATAACTGCTTTTGTTGTAGGAGAAAATAATCCCTTTTTAATTGAGGCACAACTTACAAAAGACGAGATTTTGGTTTTGAAAAATGACGTCAATTCAAAACAAAATTTTATTCCCATTCAGCAAATACTGAATAACAAAGTAAAATTAACTTTCAATGCATATCCAGAAATTGCAGGAAATTATGGAATTTTTAAAGAAGAAAGTTGGCTGAAAAACATCAGCTTTAATTACAATCGAACGGAAAGTGATTTAACACCACCTGATTTGTCTTTACTGTCAGATTTTAAAACAATCGACAATCTAGAAAATGTTTTTGACACCTTACAAACCGACAGAACCAACAATGAAATTTGGAAATGGTTTGCGATTTTGACTTTATTATTTTTAGTTATGGAATTATTCATTCAAAAATTGGTAAAATGAACCTAATCATCAGAGCAGCTAAAATTATCGACCCAAAAAGTTTATTTCACAATCAAATTGTAGATATTCATATTGAAAATGGTATCATCAAAAAAATCGGAATAAACCTTGATGTACCTGATGCCGAAGAATTAATATTAGAGCATCTTCATGTTTCGCAAGGTTGGTTTGACAGCAGTGTATGTCTGGGCGAACCTGGGTTTGAAGACCGCGAAACCATCGACAACGGCTTGCACGTTGCGGCAAAAAGCGGATTCACAGCCATCGCACTTCAGCCCAACGCCTACCCGATTATTGACAACCAATCGCAAGTGCATTTTGTACTTTCAAAAGCCATCAATCATGCAACAAAATTATATCCGATTGGCGCTTTGACAAAGAATAGCGAAGGAAAAGATATGGCTGAACTTTTTGATATGAAAAATGCCGGAGCCGTTGCTTTTGGGGATTATTCAAAAAGTTTAGACAATGCTAATTTGCTAAAAATCGCGCTACAATATGTACAGGATTTTGATGGTTTGGTGATTGCTTTTTCTCAAGACAACAATATCAAAGGCCAAGGCGTTGCCAATGAAAGTGAAATAGCAACACGATTGGGTCTCAAAGGAATACCGAATTTAGCCGAAGAGTTGCATCTTGCGCGAAATTTATTTTTGTTAGAATATACTGGTGGAAAATTACATGTTCCGACCATTTCGACGGCAAAATCAGTTGCATTAATCAAAGAAGCCAAAGCCAAAGGTATGCAAGTCAGTTGCAGTGCAGCGGTGCATCATTTGGTATTAACCGATGAAAAATTAAACAATTTTGACACCAGATTTAAAGTTACACCGCCATTAAGAACCGAAGCAGATCGAAAAGCATTGCTTGACGGTGTCATTGATGGAACGATTGATATGATTACATCTGACCATAATCCAATTGATATTGAACACAAAAAAATGGAATTTGATTTGGCAAAAAGTGGTACAATTGGCTTAGAAAGTGCGTTTGGAGCATTGCTTACTGTTTTGCCTTTAGAAGTAATTATCGAAAAATTAACAGCTAGAAAAGCCATTTTTAATATTGAAAACCAAAGTATCAAAGAAAATGCTTTGGTCAATTTTACGCTCTTTTCGCCCGAAGGCAAATGGACTTTTGGTAAAGAGAATATTTTATCAAAATCAAAAAACTCAGCTTTTCTAGGAACAGCAATGAAAGGAAAAGTTTATGGAATCATCAATCAAGGAAAACTTATCTTAAACTAATCATTATGGACAATAACACCGGAAAAAATACTGCAATTATAAGCTATTTGACAATCCTAGGAGCCGTAATTGCAATTTTTATGAACAACGAATCAAAAGATAATTTTGCTTCATTCCATATCCGTCAAGCATTGGGCATTTTCTGCTCTTTCTTTTTATTAGGCTATTTTATTGGCTATTTTGACAGTTGGATGGTCTCATCGGCATTTTATATTTTTTATTTTATACTTTGGATTTACGGATTTGTTGGCGCCATTCAAGAAGAACAAAGATTGATTCCGATTGTTGGTGGCTTTTTTCAAAAAGCCTTTAAAAGTCTTTAGAATGCGATTAGACTATCTTATAAAAGAGCCAAAAATAAAACTGGATAAAAATCCGCTTTTTTTATTATTGCATGGTTATGGCAGCAACGAAGCCGATTTATTTTCGTTTGCAAATGAACTTCCTGACAATTATTATGTTGTTTCGGCACGTGCTCCTTATGACCTTCAAATGGGAAGTTATGCTTGGTATGCCATTAATTTTGATGCCGATGAAAACAAATTTTCCGACCACGAACAAGCGCGATTATCCAGAGATTTGATTGTTGATTTTATAGCTGAACTGATTCAAAATTATCCGATTGACGCCAATAATATTACACTCATCGGCTTTAGCCAAGGTACGATTTTGAGTTACGCTGTCGCGTTGTCTTATCCAAAAAAAATAAATCGAGTTGTGGCTTTGAGTGGCTACTTGAATGAAACAATTTTGACCGAGAACTTTGCCCAAAATGATTTTAGCCAACTTTCATTCTACATTTCGCATGGCACTGTCGACCAAGTAATTCCGGTCGATTGGGCGAGAAAAGCACCAACAATTTTGGATAATTTAGGTATTAAAAATATTTATAAAGAATATCCGATAGGACATGGTGTAGCGCAGCAAAATTTTTATGATTTTAAGAATTGGCTCGATAAACCATAAAAATTAGCCTTAATATTTTACTTTTTATTTTTTGGCATAAACCAAAGTTTCGGCAGTTTCAAACGAAACAGATTTATCTTCGTTAATAAAATATTTTATAATTGCTTCTCCCCACATTTCGGTATTGTTAAAATCGACGATAATCCATCGGTGGTTCAGTACTTTTATTTTGTTGATAATGAATTTTTTATCGTTCATTTTATCAAAACCAACATATTGATTGCCATTCGGATTGTCGTTGAATGTTAACAATTGTTCTTTTACAAACGGAATCAATTTTTCATAAGCAATGTATTCGCCCGTGTTGGGATTGTCAAAATAATCTTGTGCATTTTGATTGTTTTCAAACGAAAAATAATCGGCATCCGATAGTTTTGTAGTCAATGAAGTAAGGCTGTCTTTGAATTTTGTATTGGTGATTTTGAACTGTTTTTTATCGAAATTCAATTGCTGGCTGTAATACATGTAAGTAAAAACATTAAAAACGACAGCAACAATAAACAAATAAAGGAATAAGGATTTTTTCATTTAAAATTAAATATTGATTTCTAAATTATCGTAAGCTAAAAAAACATTGTCGGGCAACTGTCGCCGAATGGCTTCGTGAAAGCCAAAAACGTGACTGATGTGAGTTAGATAGGTTTTTCTGGGTTGGATTAATGCAATAAAATCGAGGGCTTCGGTCAAATTAAAATGGGTATTATGTGGCTCGAACCGCAAAGCATTAATAACTAAAACTTTTAAATCTTGCAATTTTGCTATTTCTTCTGAAGCGATAGTTTTTATATCAGTAAGGTAAGCAAAATCTTCAATTCGGTAACCAAAAACCTGCAAATCACCATGCAAAGCATCAATCGGAATAATGCTTTTTCCGCCCAATTCAAATGATTGATTGTTGCACACTTCAACAGCATCAACCGATGGCGCACCAGGATATTTGTTTTCGGTTTCAAAAATATAATCAAATCGCCTTTTTAAATTTTCGATTACACGTTGGTGTGCATAAATCGGAATACTGCCTTGCTTGAAATTGAACGGACGTATATCATCCAAACCTGCGGTATGATCAGCATGTTCGTGGGTAAACAAAATGGCATCTACTTTTTGGCAATTCGAAATTAGCATTTGTTGTCTAAAATCTGGACCACAATCAATAATAATTGAAGTGTCGTTCCAAGAAATCCAAATAGCAACACGCAATCTTTTATCTTTAAAATCAACACTTTGGCATACAGGATGTGTGCTTCCAATTACTGGAATGCCTTGAGATGTTCCCGTTCCCAAAAAGTAGATTTTCAAATGCGTAATTTTTTCACAAAAATAAGACAATTATCTTTTGTAAAACCCCTATTTTGTTAACTTTGTAAAGTAAACTACTTTTTTTATAAAATGGATATTGAAATAAAATTAAAAGGAGACAAAGTAATTGAGCAGATACCGTCAATCAAGGATAAGGCTTTGCGTATCAATTTGAATGATAATATCTATGGTACTTTTGCCGAAATTGGTGCAGGTCAAGAAACAGTTAGGCATTTTTTTCGCTCTGGCGGTTCTTCGGGAACGATTGCAAAAGCCATGTCAGCCTATGATAAAGATTTTAGCGATGCCATTTACGGAATCGAAGAAGATGGCCGTTATGTAACTGAAAGTCGACTAAAAAAAATGTTGGGTCACGAAGTCAATCTTATCGAAAAGCGCTTGAGTCGTGAAAAACATCCCAATAAAATGTTTTTTAGTTATGCTAATACCGTAGCTACAATTGACTTTGCAAAGCAATTTAAAGGTCATGGTTGGGTTGGAATTCGTTACCAAATCGAACCCGACGAAGACTACAACGAAATTATAATCCACATTCGTTTTAAAGAAACTGATGCCCGTTTGCAACAAGAAACTTTGGGTATTCTTGGCGTAAATTTGATTTATGGTGCCTATTATAAATACAATGACCCAAAAAGATTGTTGCGTTATTTGTATGACCATCTCGACAAAGACCAGTTAGAAATTGATACGATTAACTTTTCGGGACCACGATTTGCCAATGTTGACAACCGTTTGATGAGTTTGCAATTGGTAAAAAACGGAATGACCGATGCGGTGATGTTTGATCCAGACGGGAATAATATTTTGCCCGCAGCCATTCTTTATAAAAAAAATATTTTGGCTTTACGGGGCAGTTTTCGTCCAGTTACCAAAGTCAATATGGACATGTATGAGAAATCGTTAAAAATGTTCCTACAAGAAAGCAAAGTTGAAAAAGAAAATACTTTGGTTGTTTTTGAAATTACTTTGTCTAATTTGCGTTCTGATGGTGAAATTGACGAGCGTGATTTTATGGATCGCGCCGAATTGTTATGCTCTTTGGGACAAACCGTTATGATTTCTAATTTCCAGGAATATTATAAAGTAGTCGAATATTTCTCCAATTATACCAAAGCGCGAATGGGATTGGCAATGGGTGTGAATAATTTGGTTGATATTTTTGACGAAAAATACTACCGTCATTTGAGTGGTGGTATTTTGGAAGCGTTTGGAAAATTATTCTATCGCGATTTAAAAGTTTTGCTTTATCCTATGATTGGCGAAGGTGGCGAGATTATTACTTCCGAAAATTTAAAAGTACATCCACGAATGAAAGAGTTGTACAAGTTCTTCAAATTCAACGGAAAAGTAGTTGATATTGATGATTTTGATCCAAACACACTCGAAGTATTTTCACGTGAGGTCTTAAAAATGATTGGCAACGGAAAACGAGGTTGGGAAGAAATGCTACCGAGCGGAATCGCCGATATGATTAAACAACACCAGCTTTTTGGTTATGATCCGAATAAGATTTTGGAAGAGAGTAATTAGGTTTATAAATATTTTTATACAAATCATTTACTATATTTTAACCCAAAAAAGTACTTTTTTCTAACTGTTAAAATAAAAAAAAGCCAACATTTAAGTTAGCTTTTCGTTTTTACTTTTAAATATTACTTTAAAATTTGCGCAGCGTGGGCTTTTGTTTTTACGTCTGCTATTACATCTGTTATGATTCCGTTTTCGTCGATCACAAAAGTGGTGCGATGGATGCCGTCATAATTGCGTCCCATAAACTTTTTTGGTCCCCAAACGCCAAAAGCTTGTATCACCGATTTGTCTTCGTCGGCCAAAAGCGGAAAAGGAAATTTAAACTTGTCTTTGAACTTGCCTTGGTCTTTTTGCGAATCGGCACTTACGCCCAAAAGCGCATAATTATTGGACTGAAAACGTTCGAAATTGTCTCTTAAATCGCAGGCCTCAGCCGTGCAACCTGGTGTATTGGCTTTTGGATAAAAAAATACAACGAGCTTTTTTCCTGCATAATCTGCGAGTTGGTGGAATTTGTTGTCTTGGTCAAATCCTGAAAAATCAGGTGCTTTATCGCCTTTTTGTAGTGTGGTCATTTTTTGGTTTATTAAATTGTTGGATTGTTGGATTGTTGGATATTAATATTTTACAATTTACGGTTTTGCCCCAGATGGAAGTGAAAACCCCGTAATTTTTAAGTTTATTTTTTTCTTGCAACGGCACAGCGACAAAGGAGCTCGTGCAGTTGTATTAGAAAAAAAAACTTAAAAATGAGGCGTTGTAGCGAACAGCTGGATTAGGCACATAAAAAAATTTAAACTATTTTTACCTATTATAAAAGTAGTCAAATATGACCAAAAAAGAGCGTGCAACATTTGTTATAAATACGTTAAAAGAACTGTACCCAACTATTCCGATTCCGCTAGACCACAAAGATCCATATACTTTATTGATTGCGGTTTTATTGTCGGCCCAATGCACCGATGTGCGTGTCAATCAGATTACGCCGTTGTTGTTTGCCAAAGCAGATAATCCGTATGATATGGTCAAAATGACCGTCGAAGAAATCAAAGATATTATTCGGCCTTGCGGTCTATCGCCCATGAAATCGAAAGGCATTCATGGTTTGTCTGCAATTATAATCGAAAAATATGACGGACAAGTGCCGCAAAGTTTTGAAGCTTTAGAAGCACTTCCGGCGGTGGGTCATAAAACAGCAAGCGTAGTGATGTCGCAAGCCTTTGGTTTCGCAGCTTTTCCTGTAGATACCCACATTCATAGGTTGATGTACCGATGGAATTTATCAAATGGAAAAAACGTGGTTCAAACTGAAAAAGATGCAAAATCTGTTTTTCCAGAAGCGGTTTGGAATGATTTGCATTTACAGATTATTTGGTACGGAAGAGAATATTCGCCGGCAAGGGGTTGGCAATTGGACCGTGATATTATCACAAAAACAATTGGACGACAGGCAATTATCAAGGAATATTATAAAAAAAATCCCGTTTGATTTTTACCAAACGGAATTTTTGCTAGTTAGCGATGTGCTCAATTTTCAGTTTACCCACTTGTATAAAGCTTAATGCTTTGGAGTAATTGATTAAAAAGGAAACAGTTTCTTTTTTAGGTTGCATTTTTGGAGCAGCTAATGCTTTTTTAGAGTAAATTTTCGCCATGTTATATTTGTTTGTTCCTTTTACAACGCAGCAAATTCTAAAATAGTATTAGTTTGTTAAAACAATTTGATTTTTTTCGATAATTTTTCTCAAATTCATTAAAGCATAACGCATTCTGCCCAAAGCAGTATTGATGCTAACTCCTGTAATTTCGGAAATTTCTTTGAAACTCAAATCCTGATAAATGCGCATCATTAATACTTCGCGTTGGTCGTTTGGAAGTTCTAAAATTAATTTTTGCACGTCCAATTCGACTTGTTCAGTTATGATTCGGTCTTCAATATTGGGCACATTATCGGTCATAATCGAAAAAATAGAAAACTCTTCTGTTTCGCGAAACATGGGCATCTTTTTATTTCTTCTAAAATGATCGATAATTAAATTATGCGCAATTCTCATAACCCAAGGTAGGAATTTCCCTTCTTCATTATATGAATTGGATTTTAAAGTTTTAATGACTTTAATAAAAGTGTCTTGAAAAATATCGTCTGAAATATCACGGTCATTTACTTTAGAATAAATAAAACCGTAAATTTTTGATTGGTGCCGTTTAATTAAGATAGCCAAAGCATTTTCGTCTCCTGCTACATAACTTTTTACCAATAAAGCGTCTGGAATTTGAACATTAGCCATAAGATTACTTTTTAAGTTTGGATTTAAATTTGAGAAATAGATCTAAAAAGTAATTTTATTGTATAGGCTGCTGTTATTTTGATGTTAATTATTAGCCAAATGTAGCATAAATTATTTTTAATTTCCAAACGTAAATTCAAAATTTAACAAAATTCTTGCAACAAATAAATTATTTGCTTTCATTTTTAATAAATACAGCTGAAAAATAAGCTATTTTGAAACTTTAATAGTTAAAATTTGAAGTTTCGATTATAAATTGTGAGCCGATGTTCATGGTTTCTGAATTGAGATTTGATTACCTTTGCGAAAATTGATTTTTTGCTATGACTACCGATATATCCAAACTAGAACCCAAGAAAAATATAATAATTAAAGGTGCTCAAGTACACAATCTTAAAAATCTTGATGTTGCCATTCCGAGAAATAAATTGGTTGTGATTACTGGACTTTCGGGTTCCGGAAAATCAAGTTTGGCATTCGACACTTTGTATGCCGAAGGACAACGCCGCTATGTTGAGAGCTTGTCGTCGTATGCGCGACAGTTTTTAGGACGGTTGGACAAACCAAAAGTCGAATACATCAAAGGAATTGCGCCCGCCATTGCCATTGAACAAAAAGTAAATACGACCAATGCACGTTCTACTGTAGGAACTTCGACAGAGATTTATGATTATATGAAATTGCTTTTTGCAAGAATCGGAAAAACCTATTCGCCCATTTCAGGCAAAGAAGTCAAAAAAGATACAGTTACCGATGTAGTCAATGCGGTTAAAACTTTTGAAATACAAAGCAAATGGTTGTTATTGACACCCATTTATCCTGAAAAAGGCCGAACAATCGAAGAAAAATTAAGCGTTTTATTGCAACAAGGTTTTGCAAGAATTTTGGTAGATAACGAAACCGTGCGTTTGGATAGTATTGCTACTAATCTTAAAAAAACAAAAAAAACCGAAATATTATTAATTGTTGACCGAATTGTTGTTACCAACGATGAAGCTTTTTACAATCGACTGTCTGATGCAGTTCAAACCGCTTTTTATGAAGGCAAAGGAACCTGCTATTTGCAAGAGTTGGATACGCAAAAACGATTGTCGTATAGCAATATTTTTGAGTTGGATGGGATTGATTTTCTAGAACCCAATGTGCATTTGTTCAGTTTCAACAATCCTTATGGCGCTTGTCCTGTCTGCGAAGGCTATGGCAATGTCATCGGAATTGACGAAGAATTAGTAATTCCCAACACCGCGCTTTCCATCTATGAAAATGCCGTTTATGCTTGGCGCGGGGAAAGTATGGGTTGGTACCGAGATGCATTGGTCAACACTGCCTATTTGTTTGATTTTCCTATTCACAAGCCGTATTATCAATTGACAGAAGCGCAAAAAGAAATGTTATGGAATGGCAATAAACATTTTACCGGACTGCATGATTTTTTTAAAGAATTAGAAGAAAAAAACTATAAAATTCAAAATCGTGTCATGTTATCTCGCTACCGCGGAAAAACAAAATGTTATGCCTGTAAAGGAAAGCGCTTGCGACCAGAAGCCAATTATATCAAAATTGATGGCAAAACCGTTTCAGATTTGGTAGACATGCCCATTAAAAATTTAACTGAATTTTTTAATACTATAGCATTATCAGCATATGATTTACAAGTTGCCAAAAGGCTCTTAATCGAAATCAATAATCGTTTGCGTTTTCTCGTGGAAGTAGGCTTGGATTATTTGACATTGAATCGGAATTCAGCCACACTTTCGGGCGGCGAATCACAACGAATCAATTTGGCCACTTCACTCGGAAGCAGTTTGGTAGGATCGATGTATATTTTAGATGAACCGAGTATTGGTTTGCATCCAAAAGATACCGAACGATTGATTCATGTTTTGGTTGCATTGCGTGATTTGGGCAATACAGTAATTGTTGTAGAACACGATGAAGACATTATGAAAGCCGCTGATATGATTATCGATATTGGTCCCGAAGCAGGAACCAATGGTGGCCATTTAGTAGCACAAGGCACGTATGACGAAATCCTAAAATCGACCTCGTTGACTGCCCAATACCTTAACGGTGAAATGGAAATAAAAGTACCTCGAATCAGGAGAAAATCAAGCACTTATATTGAAATTTTAGGTGCTCGCGAAAATAACCTTAGGGATATTGATGTCAAATTTCCGTTAGAAGTTTTGACCGTAATTACAGGTGTTTCTGGAAGCGGAAAAAGTACATTAGTCAAAAAAATATTATTTCCAGCCATGCAAAAAAAATTGGATGGTATTGGGGAAAAAGCTGGACAATTTACCGAAATGCGCGGATATTACCATAAAATTCAACACATTGAATATGTTGATCAGAATCCAATCGGACGAAGTTCACGTTCCAATCCCGTGACGTACATCAAAGCGTACGACGACATTCGCGATTTGTTTTCCAAAGAAAAACTTTCTAAAATTCGTGGTTACCAACCCAAACATTTTTCTTTTAATGTCGACGGAGGCCGCTGCGAAACTTGTAAAGGGGAAGGTTCAATAAATGTAGAAATGGTTTTTATGGCCGACGTTTCTTTGCCTTGTGATACTTGTAACGGAAAGCGTTTCAAAAAAGAGGTGCTTGAAGTGCATTTTGAAGGTAAAAATATTGACAACATTTTGACCATGACCATTGATGATGCTGTTGCCTTTTTTGCCGATACAAAACAAACAAAAATTTCACAAAAGTTGCAACCTTTGCAAGATGTTGGATTGGGTTATGTGCAATTAGGACAGTCGTCTTCTACCCTTTCTGGTGGCGAAGCACAACGGATAAAGCTGGCTTCGTTTTTAGTCAAAGGAAGTACCAAAGAGAAAGCGTTGTTTGTTTTTGACGAACCAACCACAGGTTTGCACTTTCATGATATTAAAAAATTATTGGCTTCGTTTGATGCTTTAATCGACAAAGGCCATTCGATAATTGTGATAGAACACAACTTGGATTTGATTAAATGTGCCGATTGGATTATCGATTTAGGACCTGAAGGCGGCGAAAATGGTGGACAACTGATTGCCGTTGGAACACCAGAGGAAATTGTAAAAAACAAAAAATCAATAACCGCCAAATATTTAAAGGAAAAACTAATTTAATTGGTTTTCATGTAATTATTTCTAAAAAAAATAATTTAATACAAAAAATTTAACATAATAAAAATAATTTAAAAATACTTCATTATCAAAGCTTTAAACCTTATTTCCATTTCGGAATAAGGTTTTTTTATGCAATAGCATTGTTAATATTGATTTCTGGCACGCAAATTGAAAATGGTTTAACAGCTTTAAAAAATAAAGTCCGCCGCAGCCAAAAAGCGTACGAGTAGGCAAAATATTAAATTTATTGATTATGAAAAAAATTACCCTTTTAGTAGCTAGTATCTTTCTGGTAGGAAGTGTAGCCAATGCTTCATCAGTAATCAATTATTACAACGAAAGTAGGTTTCCAGTTAACATTTATGAAGCAGAACCGATTGTATTTGTTGAAAGAGGCATTGAATTTTTTGTCTTTCCTGACGGTCAATTTGATTTTAACACACGTCCGTCAACAAGAGATTTTTATTACAAAAATGGAAGACGCACTACGTTTAACAAAACGTATGGTGCTCGAAATAATAAAGCAACCAATTATGGTGTAAAAATAGAACATGATTATTTTGGCAGAGTTCGGCGCGTTGGAAACGTATTTATCAATTATGATGCTAATGATAGAATCAAAAGAATTGGTAGTGTTTATATGACTTACAACCGTTTTGCGTTGCAACAAGTTGGTGGTTTAAAAATCGTTTACAACCGAAAAGGACAAATTATAGATTTGGTTGGTTTGGTAAAAAATGATCATTTTAATACTGGATTTTCATATTCTTCTTGTGATTATGATGATTACAACTCTGCTGCTGATGGTAATGAAAATGATTACTATTATTACAAATCCAATGGCAAAAAAGCAAAAATTGAAGGTACAACTTTAAAAGAGGACAAAAAAGGAAGAGATTAATAAAAGTTTAAAGTGGTTGGGTTTGTTTGTTAGTCCCGTTAGTTATGCTAGCGGGACTTTTTTTGTGTTAATTTGATTTTGATTTTTTATTCAATCGCATCAAAAACTTGTCAATTACTTGATTAATTTCTGGCGAAATAACCCATTTGTAATTGACCCAAACATAAACTATCGTAATCAACAATGACTTTAATGTAATATTGATAATGGGTTGAAAATCAAAATTCCAGAAATAAAACAATATAAAAACAACCGCTATAATAAGGAGTGATTTTAATGTGTTAATGGTAAACGGAAAAAGATTCATTTTCTTTACAACAAATAAAAGTTTGATGGTGTTGTAAATCATTACAGATAATAACGCCGCTACTGCAGCACCTGTTATTGCACCAAAAATTGGAATAAACACTAGCAACAATCCGATTGCCATTACAAATAATAACAATCCGAAAATTAAAACCCAACGGTAGTATTTGGTATTGAGTAAAATGGCGTTGTTGTTCCCTAAAATTACGTCATAAAATTTTGACAAACCAATCAAAAACACCACCAAAGTGCCTGTGCCGTAATCTCCCGGAATAATCAAAAACATTTGGTCAATGTTCAAGAAAATCCCTAGCATAATTAAACCACCGAAAACCTGT
The DNA here is from genome assembly GCA_947488595.1 of Flavobacteriaceae bacterium. GTDB lineage: Bacteria > Bacteroidota > Bacteroidia > Flavobacteriales > Flavobacteriaceae > Flavobacterium. Next base: position 973 of record CANKZI010000019.1, on the reverse strand, counting down.
AAGTTGATTGCGCTTTTTTTATAGAGATCATTCAATTCTCCCATCTTATTTTCACTCATCAATTTCGCCGTAATCGGATAAATAATCTGAAGCATCGCTCGACTTGGAACAGCAATAACTGTCGCTATAAATATGGCTACTTGATAAATCGCATTGCTGCTAAATTCTTCATAAGCTGGAATAATCACTTTGTCAAATTCTAATAATAAACTGGCCACACTTCCGGACAAAACAATAAAGAAAGAATATTTAAAAATGTCTTTAGTATTGTCTGGAAATTGGAACGACATTACTGGCATCTTAACATAAATCGCATAGCTTTTCATCGCCAAAAATTGTAAACCATAAGCAGCCGAAAGACAATAAATAAAGGTATCAGCGCTAATCCATTTCCAATAAACAGCAAAAAGTAAAAACATTACAACAACGCGAACCAAGACTTCACTGATAAAATTGCCAAAAACCGATTTCATATGTATTTTTACCCAAGCATAAAAAATCTCAAAATAACCCATAAAAATTCCAATTACCGGAATGAGCCATAAAAAAGGAGCGACAACAGGATTTTTCTTTAAAATAAGATAAGCAATCTCGTTATAAAAAAAATCGGTTATGGCACTTAATGGAATGATGAGCAATAATGGCATCAGCAACATAAAGCTCAGAAACCGCTCTTTTTCTTGCTCGGATTTGTAATGCGAATAAAATCGCATCATGGTGCTATGAACACCAAAAGCCATCAAAGGCATCATAATATTGGCGGCCGAAAGCAAAAAACCTACCATTCCGTAATATTGTTTTCCTAAAAAAGTAGTGTACAAAAACAAAGTATTGATTGCGCCGATTGCGAAACCAAAATAGGTTATAATTGTATTTGTTGCCGACTGTTTGAGTACGATTCCCATTTGAATTTAGGATTTAAATGAAGTTAGGTTTGAATCAAATCGGCTAGTTTTTTTGTCAAATTTCTGCT
>CANKZI010000018.1 GCA_947488595.1 Flavobacteriaceae bacterium | reverse complement strand
TTTATTCGGTTTTAAATAGAAACTTTTACATTTCAGATGCCACTCCTTTGCCAACGCTCCAAAAAAAATTACTGGCACAGTTTTTAGAAAAAACACGTACGCTTTGCAACTTGCACCAGACCTGCCCCCGGCAACGTCGAGCTCATTCAAAAAACAAATAAGTACGCCGTGAGCAAATTTTTTGCCCCAAGCTTCTTTACATAATGTGGCAATGAAGTGCATAAAGAAGCATCCGCTTCAACCCGAAATATAATTCAACGAAATAAATCCTTCTGTCTAGTTCCTAAACCGCTAATAGTCAATATTAAACTACAGCAATAATTCCTTTTAATATACTATTTCTGCTTGTCATTTCGTTGTTTTTAAATTGTTAAATGCCGCAATCGACACTCCAAAAGGAATACCACTTATGGCTGCTATTGATAAAATATTGTCCCATTCAGCATAGCTAAAGTAGGGCTCGGCGATGTAGCTGTATAAGTGGACAAACCCAATCCATACAAGTGCTAGGGCTATTCCTAGTGTGTAATAAAATAGCATTTTTTTAAATGTTTTCATTTTAATTGCTAATTTTCGTTGATGATTCTAATTAGTGTTGGAGCATTGTGTTGCAATGCGACTCTGAAAAAATTGAAGAAGGTTCCTTCCGCTAAACTTTCAATAATATCTATTTGTTTCACATTTTTTGGCAAAGCTGGAAAAACCAAGGTAAATTGATGAACCTGTCCTTTACTTTTAAAGTAATACTTTGCTGGAGCTAATGGAATGTTGATGGCACTAACCAATTTATAATGTACCTGTGAACCTATCGGTCTAATATAGCATCCCGAATCCAATTGAATCCAGCCACCATTTACGTATTTCCGTGGTGATATATACACAAAGTCAATTCTGGTGAAGTCATCGTTCAGACTGATTTTTTCAACTCCCAAATGTTCTGGGGAATGTTGTGAAATTGGGTTCTTGAATACATAAGATTCAGTTTCAATAGGCACTCCTTCGAGTGTTTCTCTTTCAAAATTTGATTTCATAAATAGCTTGTTTGTAAGTTTATGAGTCAAAATTAGAGTGTCACTCCGTATATTTTATACGGAATAAAAAATTATTAAAAAAAATGCCTCATGCTAAAATGAGGTAAAATTTTGAGGCAGATTATTACTTTTATGTAAAATTAATAGCTACCAAGTATATTGTAATGTCAGTTCGTAACCTATAGGAGTTGTCGGATTTAACAAAGTTAATGTTGTTGGAAAACCATCTGTTGAACTATAAATATCAAATGTTGATGATGCCATTAAGTCATCCACATTATCATTAACATTAGAAACTGCTCCATCATAATCATACAGTCTTATGTTTAACGAATTAAAATAAACAAATGATATTGAAATAGGTGTGCTTGGAGTAAAATCCCATGTTTCTGTTCCATTTGAAAGTACATTTCCAAAATAAGTTGGACTATTAAACAACTCCACATTATTTGAGTTTTGAAGTGTTACATAAATGTCTGGTGAAGCATTTGCTGTTGTAGGAATTGAAATATCCCAAAAATCACCATTATCTGTAAGTGGAAAATATTTTACTTTGATTTTAGTAATTTTAATTGTGATTGGAGACATTTGGGTAGAACAATCAGTCCCAGAATATCCTTGTGGACAATCACAATCGCAATCAGCATTTGAAGTTCCTCCGTTTAAACAAGTAATAGGAGTACAAGCTACTGGGTCATTAGAGTCTGACGAACAATTAAGGTTCATCACCAAAATAATTAATAAGGCAATAAGTTTTTTCATTTTTAATTTAATTTAATTTTCCGTACTCTTATGGCTTTTCAGTTCCGCCTCGTTTTTTATAGTGGGTTCTGAACTCCACTTTTTTTTATCTTACAAATTTAAATTCGCAATCATTATTGTATATATATGACATTCTGTTATAGTCATAGACAATTGGAGCGTTCAAGTATTTTTTCATGAATGAAATATAATTATATACTGTCCTTTCAGTTATAGAGAGTTTAGAAGCCAGTTGCTTTGGGCTTCCTGTAATCTCCTTAACGATGAGATTATCTAACTCTATGATGATTCGTATATCCAAATTATTGCAATTTTAATACATGAAACTGAAACCGAAATTCAGTATGGTCAAACCTATTTCGTAGCACTTTTTTGATACATTTGTTTGTGATTTTTATCTTAATCATTAAGAACCAAGCAAAGATTTATACCTAAACCGTAATCTTTATACGGAATGATTTTTTTTTGTATTTTTATAAAAAAAAATTAACAATGGATGTTTCAAAATCTGCTTACAGTAGGTATCGAGTCATAGATAAAATGTTGAAAAACATTTACAAACCCTATCCTACATTATTGAATCTTCAAGAAGCTTGTGAGATTAGCTTGGATAAAGCACCTTCTTTGGATACGCTTGAAAAGGATATAAGAAACATGAAACAGTCGGACGTTTTTGAAGCTCCAATTGTTTTTTGTAGAAAAAATCTAGGATATTATTATTCCAATCCCAATTACTCCATAAATTCGATCCCGCTTACAGATAGCGATATTTCAAGTATAAAGGAAGCTTTGGACTTGGTAAATAATTTAGGTGGTGGAAATAGAGTGAATGAACGATTTAGTCATGCCATTCAAAAAATATTAGCGACCTACAAAGAAGAGTTTCCAGACAGCGATACCAAAAGAAAAATACTACTGACCGATTATGTTGATGGCGCTAAAGGATATGAAAACTTTAATACTTTGTTTAATGCCTGTAAAAATCAGCGTCCAGTTTCTTTTTCACATTACTCCTACACTTACCGAGAATTCAAAGCGATTATAGTGCATCCTATTCTACTTAAAGAATTTGAAAATCGCTGGTATCTTGTAGCATATTCTGAATCTCACAAAGCAATTAGAACCTTTGGACTAGATAGAATATACGAGCCAGTGCATTTAAAAAAAAAATACGTTGATAGTCACGAAAATGAAGTTGAAAGTTACTGCAATGATATTTACGGTGTTTATCCAATAGAGAATCAACCGAAACAAAGGATTACATTTCTAACTTCTATAAAAATAACCAACTACTTTGAAGCTTATCCAATACATTTTAGTCAGCAGCCTGAAAAAAATGAATCAGGTTCTAGTTTTTTTACTGTGGACGTGGTTCCAAGTATCGAGTTGATTAGGTTGTTCCGATCTTATGGAAAAAATCTTGAAGTTATTAGTCCAGAATGGTTAAGAGTACAAACAAAAACATTGTTGTAAGATGATAAAGAAAGACAAAAATTTGATATTTCATTTTAATGTGCTTGGAGATGGAGCGTCTAATCCAATATTGCTTAGAATTAGTTTGTCTCCCGAATTAACTAAAATTGATTTTGGATATACGACAACCGACAAATACGATAATGGAGGCTGGATTAAAATTTCGCCTGACACATTTATTGAAAATTCACAAAGCAAGAAGCGTTATACTATGACGAATGCTACTGGAATAACAATAGCACCTGCACTAAGAAATTTTGAGTCAAAAAAAGATTGGCAATACTTTTCGTTGTTTTTCCCACCAATTCCTCAAAAAGATTGCGTGTTAAACATAATTGAAGTTGAAAATGGCACTCCAAATGACTTTAATTATTATGATATTGAGCTAAAAATGGCTGATGGGCTTGAGGTGATGTAGTATAACAATGTAAGGGAACTATTTTATTTACTTTTACTGATAATAGTCAGTAAAATATATATTTTTTAAAATTACACACTTTTTAGGATAGTGCCTTTTACACACTATTGTTAAAAAAAAACTTACTATCTCTTGAATTTATATCAGTCCTTTTTTTCAGGGATGGGCAAAGGGCAACATCACGAAACATTATATTAGAACAATTACTTTTCGTCTACTTTATATAAAGCAAGTTGAGCATCGAAAATTTAGCAATAATTTTTTTGCATTTTTAATATTATAAACACGTTTTATTATAAAACATTCAATACATCAAATGAATCTTAGACTTACTATTCCACCCTGCTTGATTTTCATATTTCACAAAGTAAATCTTTAAGTCGGCTTGATTGGCGTATTCTACAAAACATATTTTTTTGTCAGCTTGATTAGCATATTCGGTAAAAAACCACTTACCATCATTTTTGTCAGCTTGGTTTTGGTATTTTACTTTAAATACTTTTAAATCAGCTTGGTTTTCATAATCTACTACAAATACTTTTACATCAGCTTGGTTGGGATATTGAACTGAATTTACTTTTTGTGCAAAAGTCAGTGGCGCAAAAAACAGCGCTATTATTGAAATAAAATAAAATCGTCTCATACTTATTAATTTAGTAATTCAAAGTTAGGTATTTTTCTTATCATTCAAACAAGGATTAAACTCTTGAATCATTCGGTTTATTTTTGTTGACTGTAAGCACCATCGTCAAAAGCAAAGCATTCAACTGTAAAATAAGAACAGATAAACATTAGCGAACTGAGGAACTAATCACGGCTAGTTAGTACTTTATTATTAAAATGATTAAAAATGAAATCGATAGATAATTCAATTTTAAAATCTAATATTTGTGTTTTTTTTATTTGAAATCATATTTCATAATTTAATTAACCTCCTAAAATCAATTAAAAACAATGAAAATCCTAATTCTGACCCCAATGGAGATAGAGCAAGAAAAAGTGCTAAATGCTTTGTCTCGTATCTCTAACTTAAACCACCACTACGAAGTAATGATTTCTGGTATTGGGAGAGAAAGCACTGCAAAGGCATTAATGCATTCGCCTGATTGTGATATTACTGTCTTAATGGGATTTGGAAAACCAATAGAAATTACAAATTCATCTTTGTATGGATATGAAGGTGGTTTGTTTGAAAATGGTGCGCCAATCATTTCTGAGTCCAAAACAAAGCTTCCAAGTTTAGCCTCGCTGACTTCGGATAAGTTTGTGAGAACAACCGATTTGGAAAAGCAAACAATCATTAATATGGAAGATTATACCTTTATGTTTTTAAAAAAACCGCAAGATTTTATTGTACGCATCATTTCTGATTTTCTTCCTCACCAGAGTGAAATAGATTTTTTTGAGGAGGTAAAAGGAATTGATTTTATCGAAGCTATTCAATGGGTAGATGAGAGTGTTTAAAAAAAATCTAACCGATTTAAATTGTTATTTATATTATGATTAATAATTTTTCGAATTTGAACATCTGAACATTTTACGACTCAAGTTGAATATTCTTTTTTCTGGGAATTCCGCTTTATAAATGAAATAAAAGTCAGAAACACTTAAAAAGGTTTACCCCGCGTAAACATAAGTATACCTTGGGTAAACCTTATGTAAGCAAAGGAATACCTGAGGTATCGCTAAGGTATATTTAGCTCATTGAATGTAGGTCCTGAGGTAGACGTGAGGTATGCCTGATGTTTCTGCGAGCTAGACTTACACCGTTGATTATAATTGCAAATGTTCTTGCAAATTGCAGCTTTTCGAAGATGAATAATTATCTCAATTGACAGAATTAATATTCAAAAAAAATAATCAATATTTATTTAAGTAAATGAGAATAATCTTCTGGCAGTTCAGCATCAATATCCCTTAAATAGAGTTCGAGAGCAGACATTGTAGAATGACCTGTAATGTTCATCAAAATACTTTTTGCTTCAAATGGAGAATACGTTTTGCGTAATTCTCTATATAATTTGGTTATGAAAGTATGTCTAAAACTATACATACCATAATCGGAACCTAATCCAAAATGGTCTTTTACCACAAGCTTAAATCGTTTAGAAAAGTTATCTCTTCGATTGTTTTCCGACGCAATCCATTCACCACCGATTTTAGAAGGCGTAAATAAAAAATCATCTTTATTCATCTTTGATAAATCCGGCAAATCCTTGATAAGAATCTCTGGAATTATTTTAATTTTCACTGGTTTATTTTTGGCTTTAACGTATAATTTTTTGTCTTTGATATCTAAATCTTTGACCTTTAACCGACAAACTTCAACTGGACGTAAAAAATTATACGAGATAAATTTTATGAACAGTAAAAGGATAGGGTCCGTTTTTTTAAGATAAGAATAAATGTTTTCTTGCATTTCGGGAGTATACGTTTTGTTTCTCTCGGGTTTAGTTTTTATGGTGTTTATTCGCTTTATAAAGTTCTCTGGTATTATTTCATCATTAGCTAAAACTTCAAATAAAGAACTTAGGTCAATGCGAGAATTGTTCCGGTTACGAGCACTTGTATTCTCTAAAATACCATTGAGATACTCATTGGTTTTTTTGCGGGTTAGCGATGTGATTGGAGCATTTTCGTCTAATGCTTTTTTAAATCGATTAATTCTTCCAGCAAAATTGATATAGGAAGTATCATTCAATGATTTTTTCTTAACTTTTAGAGCATATTCAAAAGCATCTTTAATAGACAAAACAGCTTCCTGTTGCGCAACTTTTACTGGTTCAGGAATTATCGGAGTTACTTTGCTTTCTGGAATTTGAGTTTTTAAAGGTGTTTTACTTTTACTCGAAGTTGATGTTTCTAATTCGAGAAAGCTCAAATCAGGGTCTAAATATGGATTTAAGCCTTTCTCTACAAGGCACTCAAGAGCATCTCTTAAATGAGTAAGCATTGTTAATCTTTCTCTTTTTGTTTTACACCTATTGCAACCTCCTTTGATGTTAGGCATTCGTTTTAGTTTTCCAGTGGTATCATCAATGAATTTGTAATAGATATACCAATCCTTCGACATAGCATTATTTTGCTCTTCTTTGGAGAGCTCATTCCATAATGTGATATCCACACCACCGGTGTAAATTTTAGGTTCGGAAAATTTTTTTTTGGTCAAAAGGTGTCTTGTTTGGTGTACGTTTTGGTGTACTCTTTGTAAAAGTAATAAAATACTAGACATAAAAAAAGCGGTTTAGTGCACACTAAACCGCTTTTTTGTTGAATTCTTTTAAGTAGCGAGGACGGGAGTTGAACCCGTGACCTCAGGGTTATGAATCCTGCGCTCTAACCGACTGAGCTACCTCGCCAAAATAGTAATAAAGCACCTCTCAATGCGGGTGCAAATATAAAACTAAATTTAAAGGTTGCAAATATATTAAGCACAAATAATTTTATTTTTATAAATGCTTTTTTATTGAATTATTATTCTATATATTTCCAAAAAATTAGTCACTATAAATGGAAGTCAAAGTAAAATACGAATTAGAATTCCCAATCAATTCTTCACCACAATTATTATATCAATACATATCAACCCCATCAGGTTTGTCAGAATGGTTCGCCGATAATGTCAATTCACGAGGAGAATTTTTTACTTTTATTTGGAATGACTCCGAAGAAAAAGCCAGAGTAGCGTCAAAAAAATCGGGCGAAAAAATTAAGTTCCGTTGGATAGACGCCGAAGATTTAGATACTGATTATTTTTTTGAACTTCGTATTTTAGAAGATGAAATTACTAAAGATGTTTCCTTAATGGTCATTGATTATGCGCCAGAAGATGAACTAGACGAAGCGGCCTTACTTTGGGAAAATCAAATAGCTGATTTAAAACATGTCATTGGTTCCGTTTAAAATAATTATTAGAACTATATTTGCCCTAATTCATTTAGGGCTTTTTTATGATTAATTTTAACGGAACTCTTCTCGCTTCAGAAACTAATTTATTGGTCAATAACCGCGCTTTTCTCTTTGGCGATGGTGTTTTTGAAACTTTAAAGTGTGTCGACAATAAAATTCTTTTTCTCGAAGACCATTATTTTAGATTGATGGCTTCGATGCGTATTGTACGTATGGAAATTCCTATGGATTTTACGATGGAATATTTCGAAGCGCAATTACTTAATGTCGCAAAAGCCAATAATTGTAATGATGTTGCACGCATCCGAATTACTGTTTACCGCAACAATGGTGGTTATTATTTGCCAAACGATAATAGTATTTCTTTTTTAATTAGTGCTTCATTATTAAATAATCCTTTATACGAGATGAGGAATCAACATTATGAAGTCGATTTGTACAAAGATTTCTACGTGAGCAAGCAATTGCTTTCTACGATAAAAACAACCAATAAAATCTTGAACATTACAGCAAGTATTTTTGCCAAAGAAAATGGTCTCGACAATTGTCTTTTACTTAATGATGAGAAAAATGTGGCGGAAGCAGTTCACGGCAATATTTTTATGCGCATTGGCAATGTATTAATCACGCCACCTGTAGCCGATGGTTGTTTGAATGGAGTCATGCGGAAGCAAATTTTGAAATTGGCTAAAAAAATAGAACAAATCGAGGTTGTCGAAAGATCAATTTCACCATTTGAACTTCAAAAAGCAGACGAATTGTTTATTACAAGCGTTATTCAAGGTATTCAACCCATCACAAAATACCGAAAAAAGGAATTTTCAACGCAATTGTCGGAAGAATTAATTCAAAAACTCAATGTTTTAGTGCGATTGGGTTAATTTAAAATTGGGTTTTCGGGCGCGTTGGACCAAATGAGATAATCGCCACCCAATTCTATAATTTTTTCTTTCCAAAAATGAGTCGTCGATTTACCGATAATCTTGTTTTCGTAGCTATTTTTGGCGATAATCCAAGAATTCGAATTCATTTCTGTTTCCAATTGCTTTGGTTCCCAACCGGTATATCCCAAGAAAAAGCGAATATTCTTTTTATCGATAACGCCATTATTTATTAGTGATTTGGTTCCCAACCGGTATATCCCAAGAAAAAGCGAATATTCTTTTTATCGATAACGCCATTATTTATTAGTGATTTGGTCGATTCAAAATCACCTCCCCAATAAATACCGTTTGAAATTTCGATGCTATTCGGAATCAATTCCGGTATATTATGAATAAAATAAAGATTGTCTTGCTCCACCGGGCCGCCATTGTAGATTTTAAATTTGGCATCAATTTCGGGAACCAAGTCGTTGATAGTATATTTTAATGGCTTGTTAATGATAAATCCAACCGAACCATTGCTATTGTGGTCTGCCAATAAAATAACAGACCTATTAAAGGATTGATCTCCAATTATTGAAGGTTCAGCGATAAGCAAATGTCCTTTTTTGAGTTTATCTGAAATCATTTTCCTTAAATTTCAATAAATTTAACCAATAAATTTTAATACTCGTAAAAAAAATCTTTGAATTTTATGAAAGAAATAAAAAAAGTCTTCCAATTACTCGGAAGACTTTATTGATATGAGCGCACTAAAATTTAGTTTACTGCACCTTCTAATTCGGCACCCGCTTTAAATTTCACTACTTTTTTAGCAGCAATTTTAATTGTCGCTCCTGTTTGAGGATTTCTTCCGTCTCTTGCAGCTCTTGCAGATACAGACCAAGATCCAAACCCAACTAGAGAAACTCTACCACCTTTTTTCAAAGTACCACCTACATTGTTTAAAAATGATTCTAAAGCTAATTTTGCAGCAGCTTTAGAAATTCCTGCGTCTGCAGCGATAGCATCGATTAATTCTGATTTGTTCATAATAATAGTTATTAATTGTTGGTTAAAAAATATGTTAATAATAACAAATTTAATAGGAATTCCTTACCGCACAAGAGATTTGAAGTGTTTTTAATGCTTTTGTTGATAACTTAATGCTTTTGTTCATAAACTAAGTTGTTTTTTACAGATTTCGCATTAATTCAATGTTGGCGCAACTTAACACACCTTTGCTTTTGATGAAAATGTCATTCCATTTAATAATTCTGAAGTAGTCATTTTTTTCTTTCCCGGAAATTGTAATCCTAGAATTTGAATATATCCATCTTGAGTAGCAATTAGCAGTGCTTTTTTGGTTGCTATAATACTACCAATGCTTTCTTTTGGTGTCTCCAAAATTATTTTTGCTTCATAAATCTTGACGCTGTATTCTTGATCATTATCTATAAAATAGCACCATGCTGTTGGATAGGGTGAAAGCCCCCGAATTAAATTATAAATTTCTTCTGTGGGTTTTGTCCAATCAATTTTGCAATTTTCTTTATCCAATTTATTAGCAGTTTTACTTTTTTCGGGATTGGTTTGTTGGGTAGTTACAGCATTTCCGCTTGCAATTAATGACAATGTCTTTATTACGGTTTGACTGCCTAAAATCATCAACCTATCATGCAGATTCCCAGCATTTTCATTGATGTCAATTGCTAATTCAGAACTCAAAATCATCGCGCCTGTATCAATCTTATCATCAATAAAAAAAGTAGTAACGCCTGTTTTTGTTTCGCCATTGATAATCGCCCAATTGATAGGTGCAGCGCCACGGTAATCGGGTAGTAAAGAAGCATGTAAATTAAATGTGCCCCATTTCGGCATTTCCCAAACTATTTTAGGCAACATTCTAAAAGCAACAACAACCTGTAAATTGGCATCGAGCGCTGCTAATGCGTCTAAAAAAGCTGAATCTTTTAGATTTGTAGGCTGCAACAAAGGCAATTGATTTGCCAGTGCATATTCTTTTACGGCCGAAAATTTTATTTTTTGTCCACGACCCGCAGGCTTATCCGCAGCTGTAATCACGCCAACAATTTCATATTCGTTTTTGATGATTGTATCTAAAATACCAACAGCAAATTCGGGTGTTCCCATAAAAACTATGCGCAATTTTTCCATTATATTTTTAATCTGTATTTGTTATTTGAATTGATTTTAATCGTATTATCTTCAAGCAGTTCTTGCAGCACAACGATAATAGCGTTCGATGAAAGTAAGCTTGCATTTTGAATTTCCCTTGAAGTCATTTCGCCATTTTTTAGAAGTCTTAGAATTATCTCCGTATTTGAAACGATTGTTTTAGGCTGTTTTTTTTTCGCAATACAATAAGAACAAATACCACAATCTGTCGTTTGATTTTCGCCAAAATAGGCAAGGATCAATTTGCTTTTGCAGTTTTTAGCGTCAGTTACATAAGCAATAACCGATTCAAGTTGCTCTTTTTTAAGTTTGTTTTGATTGTCTAAATATTTTGAAACGCGATTGATGGTTCGTTCGTCTTCGCGGACTTCATTAAAAATTAAAGTGGCATCATTACTTTTTGCTTGATAATCAATAATGGCTTTGTTTTTTAATTCGGATAAAAGTTGGGTGACTTGCGTTTCATTTGTATTTGATTTTTTTGCGATTAGCGAAAGATTCAATGGTAAAAGCATGTCGTATATGCCAGGATAAGTGCGCAAAATAGCCAATAAAATAGGTTCTTCTTTTGGATTGAGACTCAAAAAACGTAAAATTTCTTTTGATGAAATTAAAAATTGAACCATTACCTTTTCAGAAAATTCTTGTGTCAATGTTAGGATGCCCTGACGGTCCAGAAATTGTATCGCATTGTAGGTTTTTGTTGTCGAAAATTGGTATTGCATACAAAAATGATTCAAATTAAACATGAATTTTTCGTCCATACCTTCGCCATAAGCAATCTGAAAGTAGTTACACAATTTGACATACATTTTTACCAAAAACGCTTTGTCAGGCAACACCGAAATGAATTGATTCAACGCAGTAATAGCATCGGAAGGACTTGTCAATAAAACGGCAAATGCTTTTTCGCCATTGCGTCCCGCTCGTCCCGCCTCTTGATAATAATTTTCGATATTTTCGGGAAATTGCAAATGAATAACGGTTTTGACATTTGCTTTATCTATACCCATTCCAAAAGCATTGGTTGCCACAATGACCTGTACCTTTTCATCCATCCAAAGTTGCATGTTCTTGTCTTTTTCTTTAGCATGCAAACCGCCATGATAGTAAGAAACTTTAAAACCAAGCGTTTGCAATTGTGTTGCAATATCCAAACAAGATTTTCGATTGCGTACATAAATAATTGATGGTTCAGGATTTTTTTTGAGCATTTGTCCGATTTTATATAATTTGTCTTCGGCCTCAAAAACCATGTAAGCGATATTTTCGCGAGCAAATGATTTTTGAAAAACCGCTGGATGTTCTAAACCCAATTGATTTATAATATCTTCTTTAACGCGCTCGGTTGCCGAGGCGGTCAATGCCAAAAAAGGTGTTTTTGGAAAATGCTTTTTTAGATTCGCAATTTTGAGATAAGCCGGACGAAAATCATGTCCCCATTGCGAAACACAATGCGCTTCGTCTATAGCTATCAGATTAATGCGCAGGTTTTTTAGACGGTCCAAAATCCAATCGCTTTGCAATCGTTCTGGCGACAAGTACAAGAACTTGTAGTTGCCAAATTCACAGTTGTCCAATAAAGTAATCAACTCTTCAGACTGAATGCCGCCAATCAATGCCATCGCTTTAATATCGCGCTTTTGCAAATTGGCAACTTGGTCTTTCATCAGGGCGATAAGTGGCGAAACTACCAAGCAAATTCCTTCTTGCATCAATGCTGGAACCTGAAAACAAATCGATTTTCCACCGCCCGTTGGCAAAAGTGCAAGGGTATCTTTTCCGTCCAAAACCGAATTGATAATATCGGCTTGAAGTGATCTAAATTGATTGTGTTTCCAGTATTTTTGAAGAATAACTAAAGCTTCTTGCATGCATTTTGGATTGCTGATTTAAGCATAAAATCCTAAATCTTGAATTATTTCAACTGGTCTAAGATAAAAATAATTCGGTTATCTACCGTCTCTTTCGGCACTAGAATTAAGTGATAACCATAATTTTCATAAGTTTCGACCAAATGTTTATAAATCAACTTGGCTTGTTCGTAGTTTTCATAGCGTTCGGCGTCACTTTCGTAAATTTCTTCCCAAGGCGGCAGCAGGAATATTTTGGTGTATTTATTTTCGCTGCACGCGCGGTCAAAATGCGCAGGATAACTGTCGCCAATATAATGCATATAAGCCAAAACATCAGGAATACCACGGTCAAGAAACACGATATTGTGTGGTTCAATCAAGGCATTTTCGAATTGTTTTTTTCGGCCTTCTAAAAGTAATTCGCTAAAAAGCAATGGATTTTCGAGAAACAATTGTTCAATACCTTGTTTTTTCGCTTCCATGGTAACTTGTCGGGAAACTTCGGGATAACAACAAAAACCTTTTGCAAGCAATCCATCGATAATCGTGGTTTTTCCTGTTCCTGGACCGCCAATAATCACTACAATTTGTTTATCCACTTTTTTGAAATAAGGCGCAAAAATAGTCAAAGTTATCGGTATTAAAAAAGAATGAGGGCGCATTAAATTGTATTTCCTAAAAAAAATCGTAAATCGTAAATCCTATAATCCCAAATCAAAAGCTTATATTTGCTCTTATTTTAATTTTAGAATGGATAAGAATACCGAAGAATTTTATGAGAGACTCAAAGTCGAACTCGATAATAGCAATACTTGGCCAGCAGAATACTTGTTTAAATTTATTGTTCCTTCTGTTAATGACAATGTCGAAGTGGTCGAAAATGCTTTTAATTGTATGGGAGCAGTCATCAAAACCACCAAATCAAAAACTGGAAAATTCACAAGCATTTCCGTTGACGTAACCATGAAAGATGCCCAAGAAATAATTGATAAATACTTAGAAGTTGCTACCATAGAAGGTATCGTTTCCCTATAAATATGAATTCAAAATATATAAAAGAAAATGCCAATGATGTTGTGTTTAATTTAGAATATAATTCTGAAAGACAACATCTTATCATTCCCGAATATGGTCGTCATTTGCAAAAATTGATCGATCAAGCAACCGTAATTGAAGATCGTGTGGAGCGCAACAAGGTAGCGAAGTACATCATTCAAGTCATGGGAAGTTTGAATCCGCATTTGCGAGATGTTCCCGATTTTCAACACAAATTATGGGATCAGATATTCATTATGTCTGATTTTAGATTGGATGTTGATTCGCCGTATCCGATTCCATCACGCGAAGTTTTACAACTCAAACCAGATGCTTTAAAATACCCTCAAAATTTCCCAAAATACCGATTTTATGGCAATAACATTAAGTTTATGATTGATGTAGCCAACCGATGGGAAGAAGGCGAACTCAAAAGTGCTTTGGTCAAAGTCATTGCCAATCACATGAAAAAATCGTATTTAAGTTGGAATAAAGATACTGTTAAGGACGATGTTATTTTTGAACATTTACTAGAATTGTCTGGCGGAAGAATCAATCTGACCGAAAGTTCAGAATCGCTTTTAACCACCACCGATTTGATGCGTACCAACAAACGCCTTTCCAACAAAATATTACCATCTGGAAGCGTAAAACCCAAGATTACCAAAAACGGGAAGACCAATAACCCTGCACATAAAAACAGAAAACAATTATAGGTTAATAAGCTAAAAATCAACTCATAACTTAAAGAATGGGAACTTTTAAAATAGAAGGCGGAATAACACTTAAAGGCGAAATTACGCCCCAAGGAGCAAAAAACGAAGCATTACAAATTTTGTGTGCAGTACTTTTGACTTCAGAAAAAATCACAATTCAAAATATTCCAGATATTATTGATGTGAACAAGCTAATCACACTTTTGAAAAATTTAGGTGTGAAAATCGAGAAAATCAGCAAAGGCAGTTATACTTTTCAAGCAGATGAAGTAAATGTTGGTTATTTAGAAACCGAAGCATTTAAAAAGGAAGGCGGTTCACTTCGCGGTTCTATTATGATTGTCGGTCCACTTTTGGCCCGTTTTGGAAAAGGTTATATTCCGAAACCAGGTGGCGACAAAATTGGAAGACGCCGTTTGGACACTCATTTTGAAGGGTTTATCAATTTAGGAGCTGCTTTTAGATACAACCGCGAAGACCATTTTTATGGTGTTGAAGCGCCTCATGGTTTAACTGGTGCCGACATGTTGCTTGACGAAGCATCGGTTACAGGAACTGCCAATATTGTTATGGCTGCAGTTTTAGCCAAAGGAACGACGACAATTTATAATGCTGCTTGTGAGCCTTATCTGCAACAATTATCAAAAATGTTGAATGCAATGGGCGCTAACATCACTGGAGTTGGTTCAAATTTATTAACCATTCATGGTGTTGCCCAATTGGGCGGATGTGAGCATAAAATCCTTCCAGATATGATTGAAATTGGTTCTTGGATTGGACTTGCAGCAATGACCAGAAGCGAGATTACCATAAAAAATGTAAGTTGGGACAATTTGGGTGTCATCCCAAATACCTTCAGAAAATTAGGCATTACGCTTGAAAGACGCGACGACGATATTTATATTCCAGCACATACAGATGGTTACGAAGTTAAAACCGATATTGACGGTTCGATTCTTACTATCGCAGACGCGCCTTGGCCCGGATTTACTCCCGATTTATTGAGTATCGTTTTGGTAGTAGCAACCCAAGCCAAAGGCGATGTATTGATCCATCAAAAAATGTTTGAAAGTCGTTTGTTTTTTGTTGATAAACTGATTGATATGGGTGCTAAAATTATGCTTTGTGATCCTCATCGCGCGGTTGTTATTGGTCATGATTTTAAGTCACAACTCAAAGCAACAACGATGTCATCACCAGATATTAGAGCTGGAATCTCATTATTAATTGCAGCACTTTCGGCAAAAGGAATTAGTACTATTCAGAATATCGAACAAATTGATCGCGGTTATGAAGATATTGAAGCACGATTGCGAGCTATTGGTGCAAAAATTGTTAGAGAAAATTAAAATTAAAGTTGCATAAAAAAAATCCCGGTTTCAAATTTGAAATCGGGATTTTTTATTTTATGAGGGAATGATTATTCTAACAATCCCATGAATTTAAATCCAAAAACAACGCCGTCTCCTTGGTATCCATTTTGGTACGTACGCACATAATCAACACGTAAAATTCTAAATTTTCCGAAACCAAGGTTATTCAAACCTACTGTAAATTCTGAATAAGGTTTTGCTTCTGGCACGGCTAAGTTGTGAAATCCTAAGACCAAATTGGTTTTCAATAAATTTAGAAGTGGAATTTTATTCATAATAAAACCATTGTCATTGTATTGAAAGTGGTTTTCAGAATAAGCATCATTGGTACTATTGGTATAGTATGGCAAAAGATTGAACGCATTCAGATAGTCAATCGCCACATGGGTTTGATTACCATTAAAGTGTTTGTAATCAATAAAAGAAATGTCATCGCCATTAAAAAACTTCCCAGCTTTTAAATTCATCGCAAATCGACCTTTGTTGCCCGCGGTGAAATCATAATAAATGCGACCAGAAACCAACTGGTGCTCGTAACTTTTTTCGCTTGCACCAAAAGCATTTTCATAACTTAAAAATAGGGTAGGATATTTGCGATTCGGAATATTAATTTTTCCGTCAGGTCTCGTAATGTACTTGTTGCCAAAATTAATTTTTGTCGTAAGTGTTGCTTTGGTAAGATGGTGCTGTTCAAAAGCAGCGACCAAATCGTTTGTTGGATCAAGCGGATTGTTGGAAGTGTAAATGTCGTCATTTTTTATTAGCACATAATCGGAGTTATTGAACAACGGTTTTCGCTGTTGGTATTCGATTTTTCCGTTAAGATTTACGCCATTTGCAACGTCTCTACCATAAGCAATCGAAGCAAATTCTTTGTTGTACAATTTCATATAATTGTCTTTAAAAAACAACGTACTCACCGTATTGATAATTTTCATTATCGGTTCATTTGAATTGAATTGATTGACTTTTGTTCCGGCAGCAATCGTAATTGCAGCATAATTTTGATTGTTAAAACGATGGTAGTAATTTCCGGTAATACGCAATCGGTCTTCGGCAAAACCATAGTTGAAGTTTGTTGTTATTGTTGTATATTTTCCTTTTTCTTCTTTATTCCATTTGTTAAATGAAAATCCAGAATCCAAATTCCAACCTTGAACAGTATTAAAACTCGCGCTTGCAATATTCACTAAACCATTGTAATTGAGACTGTATTTTTTTTCTCTATTGCGGTAGGTGTAACCGTACAGAATATCTCCAATTCTAAATTTATTGGTTTTTTTATCAAGTGAATCAAGATAGGTTTTTGAATTGCGAACTTCATAAATACTGTCTTTTTTGACATAGTCCCGGTCTTCTTCAACCGTCAGCGGAATCGGACGATTTTCATTCCAAAAAATACTGTCTTTTTTATTCGAGTTTTCTTCAAAACTTACTATTTCATTGCTAAAAGTCTTTTTTTCAAAATTATCAAAAAACTCATAATTAGAATAAACATAAGTAACTTTTCCGTTAATTTTAAAACCAAAAATACCGAATACAAATTCGATACTTTGGGTGTTTTTAGCCCAAAGCGCATTTTTTTTATTGTAACTAAAATTTTGTTTCACATTGAAACTGTCGATAAACTCTTGTTCCATTCGGTAGCCTTTGGTCTGTAAATCAATCGCATAGATTGCCCAAGTGTCTTCGACAATATAAATGTAGCCTTCAAAAACTGGTTCATTATCACGTTTTGCAATCACTTTGATTTTATTAATCATTTGATTGCTTTCGTCCATAAAAGTCCCTTCGAGTTTGAATTTATAATAATTGAAGGCATTGTCGGCAATGGGTGAAATCAAATTGATGCCAAATTTTAAAGTATTATTATAAAAATCATAGGTTGTGGCGCGCGCCGTATTATAACTGTAACCTTTGTCATTACCACTTATTTTTGATGCTATAATGCGTTCTTTTAGATTATTCGGTTTTTCGAAAATGATCTTTGAAACGGTTTCCGAAAGATAAATAATGCCGGTACCAGTCGAATCTACCATGCCATCAAGATCGCCAATTTCTTGTCCGAATATTTTTTTAGGAAGGTCTTTGATTTTATACATACCGCGCGAATAAAAGTCAGATTTGAATCGGCCTGTTCGATCGGAATTGACTTTTTTAGCAGCAATCGCTTTTTTAATCACACTGTTGGCCGGATTCTCTTTGGTATTGATAACCACTTCTGAAAGCGATAAATTTTCTTCTATCAACTGTACGTTTTGAAGAAAGGGAAATTTTTCGATATTAATCGTAATTTTTTTGGTTTTAAAACCTAAATATTGATAAACGAGTGTGTATTTCCCAGGTGTTTTGATATTGAGTTCGTATTGTCCTTGTTCGTTCGATGAGGTGCCGTTGTAAGTATTTTCGACTAAAATACTCACTACAGGAAGTGGCATTCCAGTTTGGTCTGTTACCTTTCCTTTAACTTGAGCAAAATGTGACAGGCCCATTGTCAACATCAAAAAAGTAAATAATTGTTTCATAGATTTTGTGTTTTGTTTTTGTAATGACGTTGGTTTTGCATCGATGGTTGTATGACATTTTAAAAAATCATAAAAAGGATTGTAGTGCTAAGGTATAGCTATGCAAACCAAAACCAATAATTATTCCTTTGCAATTCGGAGATATGTAGGAATGCTGTCTAAAAGTTTCTCGCGAAAAAGTATTTGAAATATGCACTTCAATTACTGGAGTGTTTATCGACTTTATAGCATCAGCAATGCCAATAGAAGTATGTGTATAAGCAGCAGCATTTAAAATAATGCCATCAAATGAAAATCCTACTTCTTGAATTTTATCAATGATTTCTCCTTCAATATTGCTTTGAAAATAGGAAATTGTGATGTTACTGAATTTTAATTTTAAAGTTTCTAAAAAGAAATCAAAAGATTGGTTGCCATAAATTTCGGGTTCTCGTTTGCCTAGTAAATTCAGATTTGGACCATTGATGATGATGATATTCATAGGAGTAGTTTTAGTAAAAATAGAAAAAAATAATGATTGTACTTTTAAATAATCTCAAGATAAGATAAAAAAAAGCCATTTCTGTTACGAAATGGCTTTTAGATACTTGAAAAACAGGCTTAGAATCTGTATCCTAACGATAACTGAATTGTAGTATTTTTAATTTCGGCATCTTCTGTTGTATCGGTCAAACCCACGACATAACGTGCTTGCGCAAAAACATTATCTGTAAATTGGAAACCCAATCCACCAATGGCTGCAAAGTCAAACGATTTGGTTTCTGCAAGAGCTTCTACATTGTCATTGACTAAAAAAGCAAATTGTGGTCCCGCTTCCAAACTCAATTTATCGGTAATCAAATAAAATTTTGCCAAAACGGGAACGGTTACGTAATCAAGTTTTGTGTCCTCAAATCCCTCTACTTTTGCTCCTTGTGAAGAGTACAAAAGCTCTGGCTGCACCGCGAAATTTTCAAAAATTTTAATTTCTGCAAGAGCACCAGCATGAAAACTTGTTAAGCCATCAAAACCATCTGCATCAGCTCCGCTAAGCGTCGAAAAATTGGCGCCCGCTTTTACGCCAAATTTTAATAATTGCGCACTTGCAACTGATGTTCCTAAAATTGTAAGTAACGTGAATAAAATTGATTTTTTCATAAATTTGATATTTTTAGATTATTTAATTTGTCAATGTTGACGAAACTTTTAATAAAATTAATAAACTGTATTAAGAAATGATTAAATAATTACAAACAGTTTGTTGATAACTTTGTTAATAAGTCTTTTTTTTTGTTTATAAGTTATGATTTTAATAATTATAAATTTGGTTAACAATTTTAAAACAATTTACATTATGAAAAAAATTATTTTTACAGTAGCTGCATTATGTGCAATTTCTTTTGCTAATGCACAAGACAAAACAGAAAGTTCAGAAGGATTTGCTAAAGGAGACATGTACTTTTCAGGTACTGCTGCTTTTTCAAGTGAAAAAGAAGGAGACATTAAAAGTGATGATTTAACATTGTCACCAAGTGTAGGTTATTTTTTAACTGAAAAAATTGCTTTAGTGGGTGGTTTAGACTACACTTCTACCAAAGTTGATGATGCTAAAACTTCAGGTTTTGGTTTAAATGCAGGTGTTAAGTATTTCTGGACACCAGCTAGCAAGTTTTCTTTGTCTATTGGTGGTCAATTGTCTTACATGACTGAAAAAGATGATGCAGATATTAAAGTTAACACAATTGGTCTTAATGTACCAGTAGGTTTAAACTATTTCGTATCTGATAGATTTGCTATTACTTCTGAGTGGGGTGGTTTCGGTTATACATCAGCTAAAGCAGATGTAGATGGAGCTGAAGCTGCGACTGGATTTGGATTAGGTCTAGATATGTCTACAATTTCTTTTGGTTTGTTATACAAACTGTAATTAGTTTAAAACATACACATGAAACCACGCTTACGGCGTGGTTTTTTTATACCGATACTTTTCGTTACTTTGTTTTATGAACTGGAATACCTATATCAAAAGCTATCAATCCTATCTGAAAATTGAAAGAGGTTTGTCAAAAAATACCATCGACAATTATACTTTTGATATTGAACGACTTTGTTTGTTTTTAGTTCAAAATAATATCGACATTTCTCCCGTTAAAATCACCGAAACGACAGTTCAAGCTTTTGTTTATGAAGTTTCCAAACAAGTAAATCCACGTTCTCAAGCGCGTATTATTTCGGGTTTAAAAAGTTTTTTCAGCTACCTTATTTTCGAAGATTACCGTGCTGACAATCCACTCGAATTGATTGAAACACCCAAAACCGGACGCAAATTACCTGATACTTTGGCCATTCAGGACATTGACCAACTCATTGCCGCCATTGATTTGAGCAAACCCGAAGGCGAACGCAACCGCGCCATACTGGAAACCCTTTATGGTTGTGGTTTGCGTGTTTCAGAGCTGGTTGAATTAAAAATCTCGGATCTTTTTTTTGAAGAAGGTTTTCTCAAGATTACTGGAAAAGGAAACAAACAACGTTTTGTACCAATAGGTACTTTTACACAAAAATTTATAATAATCTATAAAAATAATAACAGAAATCAGTTGACCATTCAGAAAGGAAATGAAGACCATTTGTTTCTTAATCGAAGGGGAAAAAAAATGACGCGCGCCATGATTTTTACAATTATTAAAGATTTGGCGACAAAAATAAACCTCAATAAATCCATCAGTCCACATACTTTTCGGCATTCATTTGCAACGCACTTGTTAGAAAATGGTGCCGATTTGCGATCTATTCAGTTGATGCTTGGTCACGAATCGATTACCACCACCGAAATTTACGTGCATTTAGATCGAAAACACCTTGCAACAATTATGAATGCTTTTCATCCCAGAAAATAATTATGTCGTTTTTTTCATTAAATTTACAACCAAATTGTATGCTTGTGTCTTTTTGATACAAATGTAAAATTATACTGCTTAAATGGAATTAAATATTTTTCGGAATACAATAGAACAAGAAGATAGAGTTAGTTTTTATAGTAAACTTTTGTCTCAAATTCCTGACCTCATTTTTCAAATGACGATTTCAGAAGATGGTACGATAAAATTTCCGTTTTTAAGCGAATCGGTTGTTAATCATTTTGAACTTACAGCAGATGAAATAGGTAATTATACCATCGATTTGGTAAAAAGTAAAATCATCCGCGATGATTTCCCTAATTTTTTTGACTCAATCGAAAAGTCGAAGCGTACGCTCGAACCTTGGATTTTTGAATTTAGATCACATTTACCCCTTAAAGGATTGCGCTGGTTTCGAGTTCGAGCTACAATAGAAAAAGACGATAATAACGGTTTTATTTTTTATGGTAGGGTAAATGACAACACCGAATCTCGCAATCAAGCATTAAAACTTAAAGTTTCAGAAGAGCGATATCAATTCGCTTTGCAAGCGTCGTCAGAAGGCATTTGGGATTTAGATGTTAAATCCAAGACGGTCTTTTTTTCGTCACAATCTATGAAAATGTTGGATTTTGAAGAGAAAGATGCTATTTTGACTATTGACAAGTGGGACAATCGTATCCACCCCGAAGATACAGAAAAATACAATCACGACATTCAGCTTCATTTTGAAAATAAGACGCCTTTTTATAAAAACTTACAACGGGTTTTAACCGAGAAAAACCAATACAAATGGATATTAAGTCGTGGTAAAATTATACAACGTGACGAAAATGGAGATCCAATGCGCGTAATAGGAACGCATACAGACATTTCTAAGCAAATTGAAAAAGAACACGAACTCAAACGCACGCTAGAAATTTTGAGCGAACAAAATAAGAAGTTACTCAATTTTGCGTATATAGTTTCTCATAATTTGCGTTCTCATGCGAGTAATTTTAAAATGCTTCTCGATGTTATAGAAACCGAGACTGATCAAAGTATCAGAGACCAAAGCCTCCAATATTTGCGAAAAAACTCCAATGATTTAACCGAAACTATCGATAATTTAAAAGAGCTAGTTGAGATTCATTCTGATTTAAAACCAACGAAACTGCATCTTAATTTATTTCAGTATTTAGATAAAATGCTCCATCTTTTGAGCGAAGCGTTTATAAAACACAACGTAAGTTGTAAAATTGATATTCCCGAAAACGAATCGGTTTATTTTAACCCAGCGTATTTAGAAAGTATATTATTGAATTTTTCAACCAATGCCGTCAAATATTCGCATTCCGAAAGACCACCGATAATCCATTATCATTTTTATTATGAAGATGGAAAAAAGGTGTTGGCAATTGCTGATAATGGCATAGGAATCGATTTGGAAAAGCATCGCGATTCACTTTTTGGTATGTACAAAACTTTTCACAAGGACACCAATTCAAGAGGTTTAGGGCTGTTTATGTCTAAAAATCAAATAGAAGCTATGGGCGGAAGAGTTACTGTTGATAGTGAAGTGAATGTTGGTACAGTATTTAAAATCTATTTTAATGATGAAGAATAAAATTTTGTATTGTTGCCAACGTCAAAAACAATAATCCCAAACATAATTTATAAACTAAAAAAGGCGTTTCAAAATTGAAACGCCTTTTTCGTATATTGAATTATTATTATTTCGCAATATTAACAGCTCTAGTCTCTCTAATTACGGTAATTTTTACTTGTCCAGGATAAGTCATTTCAGTCTGTATTTTTTGTGAAATATCGAATGAAAGACTTGCTGCATGATCGTCTGAAACTTTTTCACTTTCTACAATCACTCGCAATTCTCTACCAGCTTGAATCGCATAAGCATTTTTTACACCATTAAATCCAAAAGCAATCGCTTCTAAATCTTTCAATCGTTGGATGTAAGAATCCAATACTTGACGTCTGGCACCTGGTCGAGCGCCTGAGATTGCATCACAAACTTGAACAATCGGCGAAAGCAACGATTTCATTTCTATTTCATCGTGGTGCGCACCAATAGCGTTACAAACCTCTTCTTTTTCACCAAACTTTTCTGCCCATTGCATCCCTAAAAGTGCGTGTGGTAAATCGCTTTCGGTGTCTGGCACTTTTCCGATATCGTGAAGTAAACCAGCTCTTTTGGCTAATTTGACGTTCAATCCTAATTCCGCAGCCATAATACCACAAAGCTTCGATACTTCGCGCGAGTGTTGCAAAAGATTTTGTCCATAAGAAGAACGGTATTTCATTCGACCCACTACTTTAATCAATTCAGGATGCAAACCGTGAATGCCCAAATCGATAACAGTACGTTTTCCGACTTCGGTAATTTCGTCATCAATTTGTTTGGTTGTTTTAGATACAACTTCTTCAATTCTGGCTGGGTGAATACGGCCATCAGTCACCAATTTATGCAATGCCAAACGTGCGATTTCTCGACGCACTGGATCAAAACACGAAAGTATAATGGCTTCTGGGGTATCATCAACAATAATTTCGACGCCAGTTGCAGCTTCCAAAGCACGAATATTACGACCTTCGCGACCGATAATACGTCCTTTAACATCGTCTGATTCGATATTGAAAACAGAAACACAGTTTTCAACCGCTTCCTCGGTACCAACCCTTTGGATGGTGTTGATAATTATTTTTTTGGCTTCTTGTTGTGCAGTTAGTTTTGCTTCTTCTAAAGTGTCTTGAATGTAGGACATCGCGTTGCTTTTGGCTTCCGCTTTTAATCCTTCAATTAATTGGTTTTTTGCATCTTCGGTTGATAAGCCAGAAATCACCTCGAGTTGTTCTAATTGACTTTTATGCATTTTTTCGACTTCTTGTTGCTTTCTGTCGAGTACATCAATTTTTGCGTTGTATTCGTTGGTCTTGGCTTCAAAATCGTCGTTGATTTTTTTTGCTTTTGCCAATTCGTTAGAAACCAAAGATTCTTTGTCACGGATTCTTTTTTCGACTTCAGCTACTTTTTTATCACGCGAAAGTATTACCTGTTCGTGTTCTGCTTTGAGTTCGATAAATTTTTCTTTGGCTTGAAGAATTTTGTCCTTTTTTGTATTTTCGGCTTCTTGATTGGCATCCTTTAAAATTGATGCGGCTTCTTTTTTAGCGTTTTGTACTAAAGCTGAAACGTTTTTCTTTTCGAGCATTTTTGCGATAAGAAAACCGCCTCCGACTCCAACTATTGTTGAAATAATTATGAATAAAATTGTGTCCATGTTTTGTTAAGGTTTGTGTATAAAAAAACCTACATTAATTGCTTGAATAAACTCGAATAGACAAGTTTTGAGCTAACTCGTTGTTCTAGCTTCCGTACTGAAATGGCTTGCTATAGTAACGATGATTCGCTCATTCTAATTTGTTAGTGTTGAGTTTACCAAATGTGAACTAATGTAGGCAGTATCTTAGTTATAAAAAGAACGTATTTATTTTTCGAGGTATTGGGCTAATAAATTATTAATTTTTTTCAATCTTTCGTTGGTTGCGACATGATCTGTTGATTTGTCAATTTGTTTTTGCTCTAATTGTGAGGCAAATTGCAAAGCGCACATCGCTAAAACATCTTGTTTATCACGTACCGCATAGTTTTCTTCGAATTGCTTAATCATAACATCAATTTTTTTAGAAGCACTTCGCAAACCTTCTTCTTGCGAAAAATCTACCGTCAACGGATAAACTCGGTCTGCAATTGATATTTTAATTTTAAGCTTTTCGTCCATATTTACTAATCGGATAACTGTGCAATACAGTAATCAATTTCACGAATTAATGAATTTATTTTAAGCTTGGTATCTCTTTTATTTTCGTCACTGCCAAGCAATGAATTGGCAATTTTTAAAGTGCTTTGCTCCGATTTTAATGCTTCAATCTCTTGTGATTGTTGCCGTATCGTCGCTGCAGCCTGTTGTAATTCTTGTTTTAATTCGGTCGAAGATTTTTCTAAAGTATCTAATTTTAAAAAAAGTTTTTGAAGCCTATTCTCAAGAGTACCAACTATTTCTGCAATTTCACTCATAAAGTTGCTGTTCATTACTTAATTTACAAAGTTAGTATTACTTTTTATTATAGCAATAGTTTTTTGTAGTTTTTCTAATTTTTCTTACTATTTGTTGTAATAAATTGAAAAATAGCCAGTTATAACTTCAATGATTTTTACGATATTTGCAGTTCAATTTTAATATCAGCCAAAATGACAAGGAAAAACTTTTACCTCTTTTTTTTATTTTTATCTGCCACTTTATTTGCTCAAAATCAATATCCAACAGATTATTTTCGGGCTCCTCTAGACATTCCTTTGCTCCTTTCTGGTTCTTTTGGAGAATTGCGAAACAATCACTTTCATACTGGATTGGATTTTAAAACCCAACAAAAAGAAGGATTCAAGGTTTATGCTGCTGCAGATGGTTATATCTCACGCATTAAAATTTCGAGTTATGGCTACGGAAAAGCCATTTATATAGATCATCCCAACGGATTTACAACGGTTTATGGACATCTTTCTGATGGCTATGGTTTAGTAAAAACGTATATTGATTCGACGCATTACATAGACCAAGCTTTTGAAATTGAGATGTTTCCCAAAGCTGGTGATTTACCAGTAAAAAAAGGTGACGTAATTGCTTTTTCTGGAAATTCGGGCGGTTCTGGTGGTCCTCATTTGCATTTTGAGTTTCGCGATACAAAATCAGAAAAAGTAATCAATCCCTTCTTTTTTGGATTTGACAAACTTATTGCCGACACCAAAAAACCGGTTATCAATACCTTAATGGTTTATCCGATTGGAGATAGCACTACCGTTAATCAATCGCAGCGCCCACTTGCTGTCAATGTTGTTTTACAAGCAGACGGCAATTACATAGCAGACAAAATATTAGCAAAAGGCAGCATCGGTTTTGGAATTAGCACTTATGATGGTTTCGACTTTACCTACAATAAAAATGGTCCTTTTAAATTGGCAACTTTGTCTAACGGCACAAAATTTTTTTCGTATCAATTTGATACCTTTGGTTTTGATGAAGGGCGCTACATTAATGCTTTGTTGGATTACCGACGTTTTAAAAAAACCGGTATGCGCATTCAAAAATTATTCTTTTCGCCAACTTTTCCATTGAGCATTATTAGTACTGGTTTTGAGAACGGAATTATCGAAGTCAGTCCCAACTTAAACCGTAATTTTAAAATTGAAGTGTCCGATTTTAATAACAACAAAGTAAGTATCGACATTCCGATCGAATATGCTGATTTGCCAGTCACCGCCAACAAAGAACCGCAAAAAACAACTAATTATTTTCTAAAAGCCAAAAACGACAACAATTATAAAAAAGACAATGTTTCGGTATTTGTTCCTGCCAATACTTTTTATGAAGATTTTTATTTGGATTTTGATGTACAAAAAAATGTATTGACTTTTGCAGACGATGCCATTGCGGTGCACGCTAATTTTAATATCACTTTTGAAGATTCCATCGCTACATCGATTCAAAAAGAAAAAATGTTCATTGCTTCTTTGGATGGAACGAAGTTAACCTACAACGCTACCAAACGCAAAGGCAATATGCTGACGACCTATACCAAAAATTTAGGACAATTTACTTTGGCAATAGATACAATTGCACCAAAGATCACGCCTTTGAATATTAAAGTAGGAAAATGGTTGAGCAAACAAACCACTTTGCAACTCGCAATAAGTGATAATTTGTCGGGAATCAACAAATTTGACGGTTTTCTGAACGGAAAGTGGATATTGTTTGAGTTTGACTATAAAACAAAAAAAATTATACACAATTTTAGTGACGGAATTTTCGTTGACGGTAGGAACGATTTAAAAGTCGTAGTTTCTGATAATGTTGGAAATTCCACTATCTTTGAAACGCATTTTTTTAGAAAAAAATAATAAATTTTAGCCATTGAAAGCAAAACATTCCTTACTGCAAATCCTTTTTTTTTGTGTTTCTATTTGTTCATTTGCGCAAACTGCTAGAGTTCAAGGGATTGTTCTTGATGAGAACGGAAAACCAGTTGAAAATGTCAATGTCAAATCGACGAATGTTTCGACTACAACCGATAAAAATGGTTATTATATTTTAAATGTTCCAGCCAACGAAAACATTTTTATCGTTTTTACCCATGTTACTTTAAAGCAAGCTTCGCAAGCTATTAATTTGCGTTCCAATGAAAATTTCGAATTCAATCCAGTACTAAAATCCAAAGAAGAGCAGTTGGACGAAGTAGTTATTAATTCAAAGAACCGCAAGCGATTTGACGGGCTTGTCAATATCGAACCCGCCACAATTAGAAAAAACCCAAGTGCCAATGCCGGTGTCGAAAGTATTTTGAAAACCTTTGGAGGTGTTAGTAGCAATAATGAATTGAGTACGCAGTATTCGGTTAGAGGCGGAAATTATGATGAAAATCTTGTTTATGTGAATGAAATTGAAGTCTATCGACCATTTTTAATTCGTTCAGGGCAGCAAGAAGGATTGAGTTTTACCAATACCGACATGGTTCAAAATGTCGATTTTTCGGCAGGAGGTTTCCAAGCCAAATATGGCGATAAATTGTCATCAGTTTTAGATATTACTTACCGAATTCCAACCCGTTTTGGTGCTGCAGCCGAAGCCAGTTTCCTTGGTGGAAGTCTTGCAATAGAAGCCGTTTCGCCCAATCAAAAATGGACTGCCATTACTGGAGTGCGTTATCGCGACAACAGCCTTTTGGTCAACAGCCAAGAGACGCAAACTAATTTTCGGCCGACTTTTGCCGATGTACAAACGTATGTGACTTATACTCCTTCAACCAAATGGCAATGGAGTTTTTTAGGCAATATTTCGCAAAATAAATACAACTACCAGCCACTTTCAAGGCAAACGAATTTTGGAACCATCGACCAACCCATTGCCTTGGTAGTGGATTATCAAGGACAAGAAAAAGACAAATACGACACCTATTTTGGCGCAATAAAAACCACTTACAGTGTCAACGATAATTTCACTTTAAAATTTATAGGTTCAGCTTACCACACTATAGAACAAGAGTATTTTGACATTTTTGCAGATTATGGCTTCGGACAATTGAATACCAGTATTGGTACGGATGCGTTAGGAGAAGTTGAATTTGTTACTAGAATCGGAACACAACTTCTTCATGCCCGTAATGACTTGGATGCCTTGATTGTCAATGCCGAAATTAAAGGCATTCACACCATCAATAATGGTACAAAAATGTCCAAAAAAGACAATCAAATTGAATGGGGCTTCAAATACACTCGCGAAGATATCAAAGATAGGGTAGTGGAGTGGGAAGTTATTGATTCTGCTGGTTTTTCAATCAATCCACCTATTTTTGATTTGCCTCAAAACGACCAGCCTTACAGTCCTTATGTAGGGCCTTTGGTGCCTTTTAAAAATGTGCGTGCGACCAATTATGTTACTATTGACCGACTGTCGGGTTACGCGCAATGGAACCGAAAAAGTAGGATTGGTAACCACGATTTTTCATTCAACGCAGGTGTTCGTGCGCACCAATGGCAGGTTTCGGGTGATGGCATCGACGGCGAAAGCCAAATAACAATTAGCCCAAGAGTACAATTGGCCATTAAACCAGATTGGCAGAAAGACATGGTTTTTCGACTTTCGGGCGGTTTGTACCACCAACCACCGTTTTATCGCGAGTTAAGAGACTCAGATGGTGTAGTCAATCCAAACGTCAAAGCGCAGCAATCGGTTCATCTTGTTTTGAGCAACGATTATAGCTTTAAAATGTGGACAAGACCATTTAAATTGGTTTCTGAAATTTATTACAAATCCCTGACCGATGTCAATCCTTATACACTCGAGAATGTGCGTATTCGCTATGCAGCTAACAATAACGCCAAGGCTTTTGCGCAAGGTTTTGACATGCGTTTGAATGGCGAATTTGTTCCTGGAACCGAATCATGGTTGAGTTTTGGTTATTTAAAAACCGAAGAAAACATTGATAATAAAGGATTTATTGCCAGACCAACCGACCAAAGATTGAAATTTGGGATTTTGTTTCAAGATTTTATGGAAAAAATTCCGAGTGTAAAATTGTACCTCAATTTGGTTTACAACACCGGTTTACCAGGAGGATCACCATCCTACGCAGATCCGTATGTTTATCAAAGTCGTTTGCGTGATTACCGTCGTGCGGATGTCGGATTTTCGTATGTTTTGACCGAAAATAATGATAAAAGACAAGATGGACATTGGCTCAAAAAATTCGAAGATTTGTCGGTAGGTTTCGAAATTTTCAACCTTTTTGACAATCAAAATGCGATTACCAATACTTGGGTGCGCGATGTATATACTAAAAATCAATATGGTGTGCCCAACTATTTGACTACAAGGGTTTTTAATATTAAATTAAGCGCTAAATTATAATTGATGATTTTGATTTCAAATTTAAGATACCAACATTTTAAAATTGATTATATTTGAAATGAAATAAAATGTCATGAGAAAAATATCTTTATTATTAGTCCTTGTATCTTTGAGCATTTTAGGCTGCAAAAAAGAAGTCGAAACGCCCAAAGTGATTTATGAAAATACTTCCAAAACAAATGCAAAACCAGTAAAAGTTGATTCCTCACAAATTGCTGTTGCAGATTTGCCTATTGTAATGAATGGCACTAAATATTTGATTCATCCGATAGGAAAATTACAGGTTTTTACAAAAAATGACAAGCTAGTTTATGCTTCTACTTCAAATAATGATGAAGTGAGTTTTAGAATTTCTAACAATGATGAAAATGAAATCACTGGTTTTTTAACGAATTTAAAGTTCCAAGAAATTGGTTCAGATTCAATTAAAACTTTGACCGACAAACCCATTTTGATTGAAACAGTTACCTATTTGAAATCCGTTTCTGATAAAACCAAACAACAAATTTTGGTTTATACTTTGGCAGATATGGACACGAATAAAGATGGAAAATGGGATGGAAACGATATTAAAACTTTGTATCTAAGTGAAATCAATGGCAATCGGTTTACTAAATTATCATCTGATTTTCAGGAATTAATAAATTGGAGTTTAGTTGAAGCTACCAACCGATTGTATTTTAGAACCATCGATGACACGAACAAAAACGGGCAATTCGACAAAAATGACCTTATTCATTATCATTTTGTTGATTTGAATAACAAAGATTGGAAAGTAGCCGATTATAATCCGATTGGAAAATAATTGAAAAAGTGTAATTTTAGCAACCGCTATATTTTTTCACTAAAATAAAGTTCTCTAATCTCATTAAAAGCCAATATGCTCTTTTCTGGGAGATGCACTAATTTTTACGTTCCATATTTGATTTTTGTCAATTTAGTTGCCAAATTGCTTGATTTTTCCAAAAATGGTTGGTTTACAAATAATTTTGTCAAATGCAATACATTAAATTACATAGCGAATAATAAATCTATAAAAATGATAATGAATTAAATACCATTACTATGAAAAGAATTACCTATTTAGCGACGTTACTTTTTTCATTAACGATGTGCTCTCAAATTACATACAATTCAACCGATTTTGCTGCGGTAAATGAAAATTATATTGTAAGTAGCACTTCGATAGGAATTGCCGATTTGGATTTTGTGGCTACAGGAACCAATTTTAATTGGAATTATAGTGCGTTAGAACCTGCTAATCAAGAGACAATTACCTACGTAAATCCAACAACCACGAACTATAAAAATACATGGTGTTTCCAAAATTTTTATTTCACCAATTGCAACTCGCAATTTAACAATTCATTCAATTTAGCCAATAAATTGGGTGACGGATTGTCTATCCAAGGTTATGGTGTAACCAATGTTTTTGAACACAGTAAAAAAGATGCTACGTCGCTCAAAAATAAAATGTTAGGTGCTACCTTTACAATTGGCGGAATTAGTGTGCCTTATACTATCAATTATACCGTTCCCGATTTAGTTTATTCTTTTCCTATTGGTTACAATGACAATTATACAAATAGTGGCAGTTATTCCATAGATTTGAATCCTTTGGGAGTTGATTTACTTTATACCAATACATTCGATAGAACCAATTTAGTTGAAGGTTGGGGCGCCTTAACAACACCTTTTGGAGTTTTTCAAAATGTATTAAAAATGAAAACTACGCTTGTCGAAAACACCAGTATTGTTACTCAAGGACAAACTACACCAACAACTGTAACAACAGTGAGTTACAAATGGTTTGATACTGCTTATGGCATCCCTGTTTTAGAAGTTTCAGGATTGCTTTTGGGAAGCGTTTGGACACCCACCAACGCAAGTTATATCGACAACCAACAATGCCTTCAACCTTTGGCCTTATTTGGATATTTGCCAGTAGTTGCAGATTTTGATCCAATTGCTCAAGAAGCCATAGTTTCGTTTGTTAATGCGAGTAACAATGCGGATGCGTACTTATGGGATTTCGGTGACGGCGCAACAGCAACAACAGAAAACCCAACGCATACGTACACTTGTCCAGGAAATAAGAACGTAACTTTGACGATAACCAATTCGCTTTGCAATCCATCAACGACAGATGAAATCGTAATTCCTGTTATTATTTCTGACACTCAAAATGCTTTTACAACCAACGTTACGGTAAACGAAGCTACTTTAACTGCAGACAGAATCCTAGCCGGTACAAATTATCAATGGTTGGATTGTAATAATAATAATGCGCCAATTGCAAATGCAACTGCTGTTTCTTTTACAGCCGTACAAAATGGAAATTATGCGGTACAACTCACCACCAACGGCTGCGTGAGTGTTTCTGATTGTTATGCCGTTCAACTATTGTCAGATGATAGTTTTTTTACCAATTCGAGTTTAGAATTGTATCCAAATCCGACTACCGGTATTTTGAAGTTTGCAGATAATGCAACGGTAATTAAAGAGGTTAAAATTTACAATGCATTAGGAATGTTGGTCTCAGAAAAACTTGATTTGACTGGTTTGGCAAATGGAATTTACTTCATAAAAGCAAACACAAGCAAAGGATTATTAATGCGCAAAGTGATGAAAAATTGAGTTGTACTTCGGTATAATTGCTCTTGAAATGCCAAACCGTTTTTTTACTTTGTGAAAATCAGTTTTTTATCGTACAAAAATCAAATTTTTTTACCTTTTCCTTACGGGCATCATTTTTATAGATTTTTTTTGGTGTAAAGTCCGATAATGATTTAAAAATTTTAATCCAATTCGATTGGTTTTCCATTCAATTTTATGTTTTATTTTCAACGATTTCTTCCTAATCTAAAATGATCTTCTAATCTTTTCAACAGCTTTTTTTTATTTTTAATTATTCTAAATAAAATTTGGATATATGAATAAATGTGAATTATATTTGCAATAATTATTTTTAATCAATCTAAATAAATTTATTGTGAATTTTAGAAAACCAATATTACTGCCTCTTTTTTTTCTTTTTTTAATTGTTCTTTCTTGCTCCGATGACGATTCAGCAGTAAAAGAAGATTATTATTATACCACACCTGAGACATACACTTTTCAAAGAGACGCAGCTTCTTCTGTAGATTTTTCGGGTCAATCTGCAAGAATTTTGATGCTCGATGAAATGAGTTCTTATGTAAAAAACCAAACAACAAATAGTTTGATTGTAGACGATTCTAAATTGGTGTCGATGTACGCTAACACAAATAATCAATTCTCATCTGAAGTTTTAAATGTCTCTGACAGACAATTAAAAAACAAAACGGCAGCATCACAAGATTATTTTACACTATTCAATGGCGGTGGCTCGGTTACAGAACAAGTTGCAGTGCGCTCCTTTTTTGAAACACAATTCCTCGACTTAAACATCGCAAGTCTAGGCGCAAATGCTTCTAACGGTATGGCTGGAAAATATGGTATTGGTGTTGCTGCAAGGTATTTTTCTGCAAATGGTTTAGAGCCTGTACAAGTTTTTTTAAAAGGAACAATTGGTGCAACATTTTTAGATCAAGTAGTCAATAATTATTTAAGTTTAAATAAATTGGATGAAAATGATAATCGTATAAATAACACCAATAAAGTACTCGACGGAGGCAACAATTATACTAAAATGGAGCACTATTGGGATGAAGCTTTCGGTTATGTATTTGGTGCTACAGGTGATAAATTTTTGTCTGAATATATAACAAAAGTAAATGCTGATGTTGATTTCAACACTATTAAAAATGATATTTCTTTGGCTTTCAGAAAGGGCCGTGCAGCAATTGTCGCCAATGATTATGCTACAAGAGACGCGCAAATTAATATTATAAAAGAAAAATTGGCGCTTGTAGTAGCCGTTCGTTCGGTATATTACTTACAGGTTGGGAAATCCAAATTGTTGACCGATAATGGCGCCGCTGCCTTTCATGATTTGTCAGAAGGTTATGGATTTATTATGTCTCTCAGATATACAAATAAACCCAACACTAACAATCCTTATTTCTCTAAATCAGAAGTAGATGCAATGCTCGCTTCTTTATTAAGTGGCACAAATGGATTTTGGGACATTGATACGTTGTCTCCAAAATTAGATGCGATAGCTACACAGATTGCTTCAAGATTTGGTTTTACTGTTGCACAGGCAGCAATAGTAAATTAAGTTCAAATTTTAGCCGGTCTATTTTAAAAAACCAAATGAACCATTGCCATGTTTATTTATTTAAATGATTGTTAGAATTTATTTAGAATAAATATAGATAACTGAAATAGGATTGTGTATTTTTGCAAACAAAAAAATTGAGAATGAAAAAAATAGTTTTATTTATTGCTTTTTTATCTTTTGTCGTGGCTTGCTCTTCAAGCGATAACGAAAGTGCAACCAATAGCGATAACTTTGATAGAACAGCACTTTTGACCAATTGGGCTGAGAATATTATAATTCCAAGTTATGAAAATTATCAAAGCAAAGTGGCCGTTTTGGTTAACAATACAAATTCATTTAATGCTAATCCAACGACCGAAAATCTTCAAGTTTTGAGAACTTCTTGGTTAGAAGCTTACAAAGCCTATCAAAAGGTGACTGCTTTTTATATCGGCAAAGCGATGGAAATCAACCTTAAAGAAACCTCTAACACCTATCCAACAGATGTTACAGGAATTAATGCCAACATTGCTTCTGGAAGCTATGATTTGAATTTATTATCCCAATTTTCAAAACAAGGTTTTCCTGCTTTGGATTATTTGATTAATGGTTTAGCAACGAACGATGTTGCAATTCTTGCTTTTTATACAACTAATGATAATGCCAATAATTACAAACAATATTTGGTTAATGTTACCAATAAACTAAAATCAAGTATTGATGTGGTGGTTGCCGATTGGAACGGTGGTTACAAGGCTTTATTTATTGCTGCTAGCGGAACAGCAGTAAGTAGTTCTGTCAATACCATGACCAATTTGTTTGTGAAGCATCTTGAAAAAGACATCAGAACCGGTAAGTTAGGAATTCCAGCAGGTTTGTTCTCCAGCGGTACCAAATTTCCTGAAAAAGTAGAAGGATTTTACAAAAATGATATTTCAAAAGAATTGCTATTCATTGCCATTCAAGCACAAGAAGATTTTTTTAATGGTAAACATTTCAATAGTACGACAACTGGCTCAAGTTTAAAGTCTTATTTGGATCATGTAAATGCGGTCAGAAATGGAGTAAATCTAAGCACCATCATCAACAATCAATTTGTTGCCATTGACGCCGCAAATGCCAACTTAGAAAATAGTTTTTCCAATCAAATCAATAGTGATAATAATAAAATGATTGCCGCTTTCGATGCTTTACAACAAAATGTGATTTACACAAAACTCGACATGATGCAAGCCTTAAACATCCCAATCGATTATGTCGATGGCGACGGCGACTAATTATGACAAACAGCATCCAAAAATACTTGAATTCGTATTCACATGCCGCAACGCTAGCTTTTTTTAGGCTGGCGTTTGGTTTTATGATGCTATTGAGTTTGATTCGTTTTGCAATTTATGGTTGGATCGAAAAATTTTATATTCAGCCACAATTTCATTTTACTTATTATGGTTTTGAGTGGATAAAACCCTTAGGAAATTTCACGTATTTGTTGTTTTTTATTTGTGGATTGTCCGCATTTTTGGTCGCCATTGGTTACAAATACCGAATTGCAATTGTTGTTTTCTTTTTGAGTTTTACGTATATCGAATTCATGGATAAAACCACTTATCTAAACCATTATTATTTTATTAGTGTCATCAGTTTTGCGCTTATTTTTTTACCGGCCAACTGCTATTTTTCGGTGGATGCTTTTAAAAACGCAAAGATAAATTTCCAGAAAGTTCCATCTTGGAATATTGATTTATTGAAACTTTTATTGGCCATCGTATATATTTATGCAGGTTTGGCGAAACTCAATTCCGATTGGTTGCTTAAAGCCATGCCGTTAAAAATTTGGTTGCCCAACAATGCCAATCTTCCGATTATCGGCAGTTTATTGAACGAAAATTGGGTGCATTATGCTTTTAGTTATACCGGAATGCTTTATGATTTGGTCATAGTATTTTTATTATTGTACAAGCGTACAAGGATTTTCGGCTTTGTTTTGGTTGTAATTTTTCATGTTTTGACACGGATTTTATTCCCAATCGGTATTTTTCCCTACATTATGATTGTAAGTTCATTGTTGTTTTTTGATGCCAATTTTCATCAGAAATGTTTGCACTGGATTTCAAAATTGTTCCGATTCAATGCGGTTGTTTTCGAAAACGGAAAAGAAAGAATGCAGCATTACAATTTGATTTATAATGCTAAGTTGGTTATAATCACTTGCTTTTTGGTTTTTCAGTTGCTGTTTCCTTTTCGGTATTTGTTGTATCCAAACGAATTGTTTTGGACAGAAGAAGGTTTCCGATTTTCATGGCGTGTGATGTTGATGGAAAAAGCAGGTTACACCGAGTTTGTGGTTGTCGATGCCATTTCTAAAAAAGAAATTAGGATCAACAATTCACTTTTTCTGACTGCTTTTCAAGAAAAACAAATGGCATTTCAACCTGATTTTATACTTGAATACGCGCATTATTTGCATGATTTTTATCAGCAACAAGGCATCAATAATCCCGAAGTTTACGCATCCAGTTATGTTGCACTGAACGGAAGATTAAGTCAAAGATTCATCAATCCTAAAATAAATTTAGCCAACGAAAATGAGACATTCCATCACAAAACTTGGATTTTACCTTTCAACGATACCATTAAAGGATTGTAGTTTATTATTTTTTATATTTTTGTCGATAAACACTTTTTCGCAAAACACCATTTCTGGCATTGTTACTACTTCCGATGGAACAAAATTGGCGTCAGTAGCGTTGTACAATACCACTTCGGGAACCAAAACCACAACCGATAGTAGTGGCGCATTTGCAATGGAAACAGCCAATGAAGGTAGTTTTAATATCGTTTTTTACAAAGAAAATTTTCAGGTTTTGGAGCAAACAATTGTCGCGCCGAATCAAAATGTAATTGTTGTTTTAGCAGCAATTACAAACCTTTCGGAAGTGGTCATCAACAAACAAAAAGATAAAATTTTTGCGCTCAATAAACTCAAAGACATTGATGAAACTGCTATTTACTCCGGCAAAAAGACCGAAGTCATTTCGATTGACAAAATCACAGCCAATAAGGCAACCAACAATGCGCGTCAGATTTTTGCACAAGTTGTTGGACTAACGATTAACGAAAGCTCTGATGGTGGTTTGCAACTCAGTATTGGCGGTCGTGGTTTGGATCCTAATCGGACTTCTAATTTCAATACGCGACAAAATGGTTACGATATTAGCGCCGATGTTTTGGGTTATCCAGAAAGCTATTATGCTACGCCAACCGAAGCTTTAGATGAAATTCAGGTCGTTCGTGGTGCTGCATCTTTACAATATGGAACGCAGTTTGGTGGTTTGGTCAATTTTAAAATCAAATCTCCAAGTGCAAAACCTTTTGAATTAACGACCAGAAATACCATGGGTTCCTATAATTTATTCACCAATTTCACTTCGTTGAGCGGTACAAATGGCAAATTCAGTTACTATTCGTTTTACAATTTCAAACAAGGTGATGGATTTAGACCGAATTCCCAATTTAAAAGCCATAATTATTTTGCGAATTTGAATTACCAGTTCAATCAAAGAACTTCCTTACATTTTGATTATACCTATTTTGATTATTTGGCAAAACAACCAGGCGGATTGACCGATGTGATGTTTAACGAAGACCCGAAGCAAAGCAACAGAGCGCGCAATTGGTTTGATATCAATTGGAATCTTTTTGCTTTTCGTTTAAAACATGAATTTTCTGAAACTGCTGATTTTTCGTTGCAATTGTTCGGTCTGGATGCCAGCCGAAAAGCCGTTGGTTACCGTCAGAATCGTGTTTCCAATCCAGATGTTGACGGCGCTGTAAGAGATTTAATACTAGGCGATTTTGTAAACTGGGGCGCTGAAGCACGTTTTTTGAAGCGTTATAAAATCAATCAAAATACCAGCGCATTTTTAATTGGCGCCAAATATTATCAGTCGAAAAATACTGGAATTCAAGGGGCGGGAAGTTCAGCAAGCGGACCGGATTTCAATATAGCCGTTGACGAATTTCCTTTTTATGCAAACCAATCCAATTATACATTTCCAAATTTGAATATTGCAGTTTTTGGCGAAAACATTTTTCGAATTTCACCAAAATTCGCTGTAACTCCCGGTTTTCGGTTTGAGAAAATCAAAACACAAGCCCAAGGATCGTTTCGAAAAATAAATCTAGACCTTGCGGGGAATGTTATTCTTGATGAAACTATAGTCGAAAACAATACTAAAGAACGCGATTTTCTATTGTTCGGAATTGGGTTGAGTTACAAACCAAAAAACGGAATTGAAGTGTATGGTAATATTTCACAAAATTACCGATCGGTTACCTTCAATGATATAAGAACGGTGACGCCAAGCCAAGTGATTGCCGATGATATTACCGACGAAAAAGGGTATACCTCTGATATCGGAATTCGTGGTACAATCGCCAATAAAGTAACTTTTGATTCCAGTGTTTATGCGCTGTACTACAATGATAAAATTGGTGAATTTCAAACTGAAAATCCTAACGGAGGAGCTGCAGTTGTGCGTTTTAGAGATAATATCGGAACCGCGATTACTTACGGATTTGAAACCATGATTGATTGGAGTTTGAGTAAAACATTTTTTGCCGAGAACGAAAACTTTGTTTGGAATGTCTTTTCTAATATTGCCTTTACGGATTCAGAATATTTGAAGTCGGATGCGCCAAATATCGAAGGCAATAAAGTGGAGTTTGTGCCTTTTGTAAATAGTAAAATAGGAACTGGAATTGGCTATGGCAATTTTATGACGAGTTTACAGTTTACGTATGTTTCATCGCAATTTACTGAGGCGAATAATAATAAAATCGATGAAAACGATAATACTTATGGGATTTTTGGTGAGATTCCGTCGTATTATGTTGCCGATATTTCCACTTCCTACAAATGGAAACAGTTCAAGTTAGAAGCAGGAATTACCAATTTTACCGACAACAGTTATTTTACAAGACGGGCAACAGGTTATCCAGGTCC
Source organism: Flavobacteriaceae bacterium (assembly GCA_947488595.1). GTDB lineage: Bacteria > Bacteroidota > Bacteroidia > Flavobacteriales > Flavobacteriaceae > Flavobacterium. Next base: position 16,607 of record CANKZI010000018.1, on the reverse strand, counting down.
CGGAATTATTCCGTCGGACAATCGGACATTTTATGCGACTTTGGAATTCGTTTTTTAGAGGAAGTAGGAGTTAGGTAATAAAAAGTGATTTAACTTTTACAGTGACTAGCGATTGTTTTTTAAGTCTTTTTTTATCCGTTCTTTTTTAAAGTTTAATTGTCATATTCGTTGTAATTGAATAATTATTGTTTTCATTTGCGAATATGTCATCTTTTGAGTGAAACATTTTTCCTTCAATTCTAAGTTTTATATGGTTGTTTAAATCGTAGTCAAAGTTTGACGAAAATCCAAAAGTTTGAAAGCCATTTGCTGTACTTGTTGAAATAATAATTTGTTTTGGGTCGTAATAATATTCTCCACGAAAGGCAATTCTTGTTTTCTCGTTGATGCTTTGTTTAATTATTAAAACTGGCGAATACCACGATCCATAACTACTGCTATTAAATTTATCTGTTCCAATATCAAAACCTGCCATGATTCCAAACTTATTTGTCGGCTCGTACTGTAAATAAAAGTTATGAAATTGTCTGATAGCATTGATACTATCGGGTTGGTCAGTACCAAAAAATGTACTGTAATTTAAAAGTAATTTTCTAGACGGCTTGTAGTTTATTTGTGTTCCGAATGACGGTTTTTGAATATAATCTGGTTTACTAATTTTTTGCCAACCGTTTAAATATAAAACCGATATGATTAATTTTTCATTTTTTGAAGTGTAACTTAATTTAATCCCAGCTTCATAATAAGGTGAGTTTTCGGCAAGTAAACTTCTTGTCAAAGTCCAACAGTCGGCACTTATAGCACTTTCAAAACCAATATGCGATGGCATAATTCCTGCGTCTAACCATATATTTTGCTCTTCTGATAATTTGAAACCAACATTGGCTTCATATATAAATTGCGCCCAAGTTGGTTCAGCACTTAAGTTGTATTGAGCATAATTTCCTGCCATCAGGCCAAGGTTGGCTCTAATCTTTTTATCGGAATAGTTTGCTTTTAGTAAAATTAAATTAGCATTTAGTTCATTGTGCCGTTTATGATTGTAAAGGAAATTTGACTTTTCGTGATTTTGAGGATTTGAAAAATCATAGCTATAGTACATTTCTCCGTAGGCAATAAAAGTTATTTTTTTTAAGCTGTCATTTTGAGCATGTGCTTTTAAAGTCACTAAGATGATAAAAAGTAAAAATCTAAATTTCATTATGCGTCTGTTGTAAGTTTTTTTAGTATGAAAGCTAGAGTTCATTGTAATCATGTCAGTTGCGGACTTTGTAACAGCTTATTTGCATTTACCCTAAACGGAGTTAAAAAGAATAAACGAACAATTTATACGGTTGAAGATTTAATTGAAAACCATGCTTTTTTTGTCAAACTATAAATGAAATTGGATTTTGGTTGTTCGCCAAAATAGGCGATTTCTTGTTCTCCATCTTTTGTCGCTCCCAATCGGCTAATGGCTATTTGAGAACGAACATTGTTTGCTCCAATATGAAAGTAAACTTTTGAAACGAATTGGAAAATATAGTTCAACATTATATTCTTAACAGCATGATTGATGCCCTTGCCCCAATATGCTGTGGCGTAAAAAGTATATCCAATCAGTATGCTGCCTTCTCGTTGGTTGTAATCATAAAATCGGCTGCTTCCTATTACATTGCCTTTGGTTTTTTCAATAATTTTGAAAGCGCCTTTGCTTTGTATGGCACCGTCAAAGAAAGTTCTAAATACTTCTTTTTTCCAACGGTCTTTGTTAGGGTGCTGTTCCCAAATTTTAGGATCAGCAGCAGCTGCATATAAGTATTCAAAGTCCTGTTCTTGCAAGGGACAAAGCATTACATTTTCGTTTTCTAATACAGATTGGATGTCAAAGTTCATTATGATTTATTATTATTTTCGGTCCTGCTGCGCTTGCTACTAAGGTTTTATAGCCACTTGTCGGTTGCAGACTTTGTAACGGCGTATGTGCTTTTACCGAAAACGAAGTTAAAAAGAATAAACGAACAATTTACCGAAAATCTAAACATGATTATTATTTGAACTTGATACAAAAGTAAAGGGTCTTTAGACCACGCGAAAGGATTGACTTCGTCGCATTTCATTTCGCACGGCACCGGGACCTATAACTACTGTTAAAAGCTGCCTTTTGTTAATCTTTATTTATTTTTTGATATTGTTTTATACCTAATGTTGGTAACACCTACCACTTGCATTAGTGGTCATTCTTTTACATTCTTTGCCTGATTTCGTTGTACCAGAGCATTGCACTGCCGCTGAATTGCTTTTTGTTGTTTTATTTGGATTGCTCTCAATTGCTGTGGTATTGCTTTTAAGACTAGCACTATTAGTTTGCCCCTCGTGATTGTAACAATATCCACTAAGATCCAATGTTTTCTTTTTACATCTTGCTCCAGCTTTTGTTATTCCATTGCATTGAACAGCTGCGGTTGCTTTATTTTCAACTTTTTTACCTGTTGTTTTGCTGTTCTTCCAAGACCAACATGCAATACAAAGTGTTCTTTCAATCAATGCTTCTTCTTCGTCTTCAAGCAATGGAAAGAAATCAATTCCAGTGATTTTTTCAACGCTATCAATTGGTACAGCATAATATTCCAATTGTTCCTTAGAGCCAATATTTGGAAGAACAAAGCCAATGCCTTTAATGTCTGGTTCACTGTAATCTAAAACTACTTTGTAATAGTAATTTGGGATCGAAACTTTATTCAAACCAATGGTAGGAAGCCCATTTGTTAATACTGGTCCAGTAACAACATAAACGGATTTGTTTTCAATCGCCCAAGTTCTGACCAATTCCTCCAATTTCTTCCATATCCCTCTGTTAAAACTGGGAATCTGCGGACTCATATTACTATAAAAAAAAGATTCAGCCATTGTAGTAGATGACCAACCCATATCAGAGGCAGGCGCTAAGTGTCCTCTGTCGTATCCTGAGTCTTCGTAATCTTTATTGGATGCAGTTCCTGTTTTTACTTTAGGGTCTGCTATGAATTTATCAGTTCGTTCAAAAAGTTTATTGGTCTCTTCTATGGTCAGGTTATAAGCAACCCAGTTGGCTTGTTCGTGTGTTTCGTTATATAAAAGTGAATACCCTGTATGTGCAATTATTTTGTCGGTAGCATTGGTTTTTGGGAGTTCTAATTTTGCTATGCTCTTTGTTTTAACGCTATACAACGGAATGCTGTCAGCGTATAACCAAGTGCCGTCTTCATACAATAAAACAGTTTTTCCGTCACTTGTTTTTCCTTCCTGCTGTCCAAAAGTCAAGGTTTGAATTGCAAAAAGCGAGAGCAAAGTCAGTATAATTCTTTTCATTCGGTATCGTCTGTTAGGGTTGCAGCCAACGTTTCTCCACTACTTTACAGTTGCGGACGTTGGAACAGTGTATTTTTTGTTATCGAAAGCGAAGCTAAAAATAAGTGCTGTACCTGCAATGAAATTCGCAAAGTTGCGTTACGCAATTGCATAAATTAATCGTTCACTAAACTTTGTAAATAAGCAAGAAATCTAGAGATAATGCCTCTTTTTTGAACTGTCATTTCATTTTGTTTTGCCGTATTTTCAAAAGCCCTAAAAGTGGAGACAAAAAATGAAATAAAACAGATAATGACTATGATGTTAAAGATGATGATGTCAAGGTTTTCCATATTATTTTTTTAATTTGAGATTAAAGAATATTAACAAACCGACTATCGTTGGTGGCCATAACCCTATAAAGATGGCTCTGTCATGGTTTCCTTCAATTACATAATAATATTCGGAAGTGAATATTAAAACAATTACTATAAATAGGATAAACAATTCTGATTTTTTGAATTTATCAAACATACTTCTGTTTTATTAAGTTTAATTTTTTTAAAGGTAGCGTATATTTGCATACGTTCAACCTTTTAAACAAAAAGTTAAACAATAAATAACTTAATCGCTTCAAAAGAGGTAAAGGGAAGATAAAGAATAACAACAACTTTGCAGCCAATTAAAAAAGTACCATCGACTTTGCGATTCATTTTTAAATCAAAATATCACTTTCTAAATCTGATTTTTCGATTGTAAAGTCGAAACCCAGTCGTTTTACCAATTCGATTACCAAGTTTTTGTACCAGTTTTCGGATTTGGGATGGATGTAGATTTTTTCGATTAACGTATTGATATCGACATTGATTTTTAGTCCGTTATCGATCTGAAGGTTTTGAGCGGTGACATCGGTTAAAATCCGAATTTCCCTTTCATATTGAAAACTCTTGCGTTTGAACAGGAATGGGAAAAACGTATTGTCAAACGGAATGTATTCTTTTTTGTAGTCAATATAATTCACTTCGCCAATGTGTTGTTCAAATTCGGTGTCCAAAACCAATGCCTCTTGCATCCTTTTTAAAGTTGATTGGATTGCCAAGCCCTCGCTTTTTTGGGTAAAAATCTGCCACATCGCAAACGACTCATATTCGTTGATGTGCCAACTGCTGATCACCACATTTTTGCGATGGGTTTTGTAGTAGTCTAAAAAGTCGGGATTATCGATCGAAAGTTTCCGAATTTCTTCAAAAGTAGGTTCAGAAAAAGTGCCTTCATATTGGTCTTCAAATTTATCGGAACGCGAAAGGAATAATTTTTTATACAGCAACAAATCCACAAATTTAGACAAGTCCAAATACTTCCAAACGATAGTGTTGGGGTCTGCTGGCAGATTGATGTTTTTGTCGTTGAGGTACATTTAAAATCTTTTTGAAAATCGCATCGAATACTGCCCGATACAATAAAATAAAAATAGCCAAACTCCGATATATTTGTTTACAACATCAATAATTACTTGATCTTCGAGAAAGTATTCTGCGATTAAAATCACACCAATAAATGCTGCCAAAGATAGTAATCCAACATATTCTCTTTTCATAAAAAGTTTTTTGATTATTCAAAAATCAATATCAAAAATCAATATCAAAAGTCAATATCAAAAGTCAATTTCAATTTTAAACTTTAATACAAAACCCTCCCGATAGCTATTGGGACCAAAACCTACTCAAAAGATTGCATCATTACCAATTTTGAATACGTTCCGTTTTGAGCCAAAAGTGCGTCATGTGTACCTTGCTCAACGATTTCTCCTTTGTGCATGACTACAATTTTATCTGCTTTTTGAATGGTCGAAAGTCGGTGCGCAATCACAATTGACGTTCTGTTTTGCATCATATTTTCTAATGCCACTTGAACAAATTTTTCACTTTCCGTATCCAATGCCGAAGTCGCTTCGTCCAGAATCATTATCGGTGGATTCTTCAAAACAGCTCTTGCGATTGAAAGCCGTTGTTTTTGTCCGCCCGAAAGTTTGTTGCCGCTGTCGCCGATGTTGGTGTTTATTCCGTCAGGAAGGTTTTCTACAAATTCGAAGGCGTTGGCGATTTTTAAGGCATTTATAACGTCATCATCCGTGGCATCCAAATTACCAAGACGAATATTGTCTTTGATTGTGCCGTTGAACATGATGCTATCTTGGGTTACCAAACCAGTCAAATCCCGCAATGATTTCATGGTAATGTCTTTTATATTGTGATTGTCAATCAGGATTTCGCCATCAGTAACATCATAAAAACGGGTCAACAAATTGGCAATCGTACTTTTTCCGCTACCAGATTGTCCTACCAAAGCGACTGTTTTTCCTTTTGGAATAACCAGTGAAAAATACTTTAGAACAGCCTCTTCTCCATAAGAAAAGTTGATGTTCTTTAAATGGATTTCGTTCTGGAAATCTTTGAGTTCCGTTGCATTAGCTTTATCGACAATGGTATTTTCGACTTCTAACACTTCAAAAACCCGCTCTGCCGCAGCCAAACCGTTTTTTACCTGATACGATGCTTTAGAAATCGCTTTTGCAGGCGTTAAGATGTTGTAAGCCAGTCCGATGTACGCAATAAATATTGAACCATCCAAAGATTTTTCAACTAAAACCAGGTTTCCGCCATAAAAAAGCAAGATAGAAATTACCACAATACCCAGAAATTCAGACAATGGCGAAGCCAAATTGTTTTTCTTTCCGATACTATTGGTCAGTTTGTACAATCTGTTAATAGAACCACTGAAAGTATTGGAAAAGAAATTTTCGGCATTGTAGCTTTTTACCACTTTTAGACCAGATAAGGTTTCTTCGACAACCGAAATAAGAAAACCATTTTCTTGTTGCGCTTTTGTGGATTTTCCTTTTAATGATTTTCCGATTCTGGAAATAATAAAACCTGAGATTGGGATAAAAATAAACACAAACAGCGTGAGTTTCCAGCTGATATAGATCATCGAAATCAAAGAAAATAAGATTGTCAAAGGTTCTTTCACAATCAGCTCCAACACCATAAAAAAGGAGTTTTGCACTTCGTTGACGTCGCCCAGCATTCGCGCCATCACATCACCTTTTCTCTTTTCTGAATAATAAGGAATTGGAAGTTCGATGATTTTTTTGAACATTTTTTCACGCAAATCACGAAGCACTCCTGTTTTTATTTTTGTTAGTTGCTGCAATCCCAAATAACCAAATAAGTTTTTGAACAAGAAAGTGATTATCACTAATGAAACGGTCAGGAGTAAAGCATAATCAGGCCCGTAGCTTTCTGAAAAATAATTGACATAGTAAAAAAGTGTGTCGTTTAAATATTCGCCTATTTTTAATAATCCTTTATAATCTGGTAATTGGGTTACTTTTTTTTCGTTCCCGAAGAGCACTTTTAAAACCGGAAAAATCATCACCATTCCGATAGTCCCAAAAAGAGCATAAAGTATATTATGAATTACATTCCATACTACATGTGTCTTGTACTTTTTAGCAAAAGGAATGATTTTTTTTATGTTGTCGTCCATTATTTTACGCCTAAAGCGGCAATTATATTTTTAATTTTTTCATCTAAAATGGCCTCGACTGCCGAAGCATTTTCAACAGCATCCAAAGGAGCATTTACACTCACATAGAATTTTATTTTTGGTTCTGTGCCGCTTGGTCGTGCAGCTATTTTTGCACCGTCTTCCGTATAATAAATCAAAACGTCTGATTTCGGGATATGCATTGTTTCTTCTTCGCCTGTAAAAAGATTTTTTGCTACCGATGATTGATAATCTTCTACCATCACCACACGCTCGCCTGCGATTTCCTTCAACGGATTGCTGCGCAAATCAATCATCATCTGATTGATTTCGGCCAGTCCTTCAATACCTTTTTTAGTCAGCGAAACCAAATGTTCTTTATAAAATCCAAAGTCAACATACAAATTCTGCAGTTCTTTATACACCGAACTTCCGTTGGCTTTGGCTTGAGCGGCCACTTCACAAATCAATAATGTAGCGGCTACGGCATCCTTGTCGCGCACCGCATCGCCAACCATATAACCAAAACTTTCTTCGCCACCGCCAATAAATTGCAGTTCCGAAAAATCTTTTATCATTTTGGCAATCCACTTAAATCCTGTCAAGCCCACTTTGCATTCCACGCCGTAACCCGAAGCCAGTTCTTGCATCATGGGCGTTGAAACAATCGTAGAACCAACAAATTGTTTGCCGTTGATTTTTCCTGCTTTTTTCCATTGCTCTAGCAAAAAGGCGGTCATTAAAACCATGGTTTGATTGCCGTTAAGCAAGGTCATTTTTCCTTCATTGTTTCTAACAGCAACGCCCAATCGGTCACAATCTGGATCGGTGCCAACCACAATATCGGCATTCAATTTTTCAGCCAAAGCCGTAGCCATTGCCAGTGCTTCTGGTTCTTCCGGATTGGGTGATTTTACCGTCGGAAAATCGCCATTCGGAACCGCTTGTTCTGGAACAATGTGCACATTCGTATAACCCGCTTGCGCCAAAGTTTGCGGAACCGATTTGATCGAAGTGCCGTGCAAAGACGTAAAAACAATATTCAGATCGTCTTTGGCTGCCGCCGATGTATCAAAACTAGCATTTTCTATAGACGATTTTACAAATGCATCATCAATTGCGTCGTCGATGTATTCAATTAATTTTTCATTGGCTTCAAACTTGATTTCGTCGTAACGCAACGCCTCGATCATTTTGATAATTGCTTCATCTTGCGGCGGAACCAATTGCCCACCATCTTCCCAATACACTTTATAACCGTTGTATTCTGGTGGATTATGCGAAGCGGTCAAAACAATTCCGGCTTGACATTTCAAATATTTCAATGCAAAACTCAATTCGGGTGTCGGCCGCAAATCCGAAAACAAATACACGTGAATGCCATTGGCCGAAAAAACATCGGCTACGACTTTTGCCAGCGTATTGCTGTTGTGGCGGCAATCGTAAGCAATAACCACTTTCAAATCCTTTCCAGCACTCGAGGTCGAAGACCGAACTGGCGAAGCAAAAACCTGATGCATATAATCGGAAAGACCTTGGGTGTTTTTGCCCAGCGTATATTTGTTAATTCTGTTGGTGCCAACGCCCATGATGCCACGCATTCCGCCAGTTCCAAATTCCAGATTCTTATAAAAACTTTCCTCTAGTTCTTTGGGCGAAGAAGTCATCATTTCTTTTATCGCCTCATGCGTTTCATTGTCAAAGGTAGGCGTGAGCCATTCGTTTACCTTATCTAAAATAGTTTTTTTAATTTCCATTTTTTTATTTTTTTTGAAGCCAAATCCTGCTATCCGCTGTATCTTTTTTTGTTTATCACAATCTCGTTTCAACAACGAAAGCTTTCAAACAAAAAAAGGATGCCGCTGCTATCAGGGCTAAATAGGCTCAATTCATGTTTATTTTTTATAACCAATTCTGTAAGATCAAACATAAAATATGCTGGAAAGCAATGCGATTCCTTGTTCAGTAAATGCGAATGGCATGTATCTTGTGCCTCCTCTTTTTGAGGTCACAATTTGTGACCTCAAACTATTGAACTCCATTTCTGTAAGCTCAAACATAAAATCTTTTGGAAATCTGTTACTATTTCGTCTAACAGATTGCTTAAATGCTTTTGTATCAACATTATAAAGTATTGCTAAATCAAAATCGAGCATTACTTTGCAACCTCTGATTTCAAATACCTTCTTTTATATAATTTCTAATTCCATGTGGCGTATAAATATTTGTTTGTAATTCCATAAAATTACACAATCTCTTTGTCTATTTTGTATCGCGTTTCGTTATTTTTAGTTCTCAAAATAATTTCGCCCAAAAATCCGGCTAAAAATAATTGGGTTCCTATAATCATGGTTGCAAGTGCGATATAAAATATCGGTTTTTCGGTAATAAGTCTTCCAGATGTATTAATAAACAACTTGTCAAAACCTAGAGAAAAAGAGAGTACCAACCCAATAAGAAACATGATTGAACCCAATGCGCCAAACAAATGCATCGGACGCTTACCAAATCGAGATAAAAACCAAATCGTAATCAAGTCCAAAAAGCCATTAATAAAGCGGTTCATACCAAATTTGGTTTCGCCATACTTTCGGGCTTGGTGTTTTACGACTTTCTCGCCGATCTTTATAAAACCTGCATTTTTTGCTAGTACTGGAATATAACGGTGCATTTCGCCCGAAACCTCGATATTTTTCACCACTATATTTTTATAAGCTTTTAGTCCACAATTGAAATCATTCAATGACACACCCGAAGTTCTTCGCGCTGCCCAATTGAACAATTTAGAAGGCCAATTTTTGGTAACCACCGCGTCGTATCGTTTCTTCTTCCAGCCTGAAACCAAATCAAATTGTTGATTCGTAATCATTTGGTACAAACCAGGAATTTCGTCTGGACTGTCCTGCAAATCAGCATCCATTGTAATCACGACATCGCCGTTGGCTTTTGCAAAACCAGCATGCAAAGCCTGAGATTTTCCAAAGTTTGTCAAAAAATGTATGCCTTTCACATTAGGATTTTCAAGTGCCAAATTTTCGATGATTGCCCACGATTGGTCGGTACTTCCGTCGTCTATGAAGATAATTTCATAACTAAAATTATTAGATTTCATTACCAAAACAATCCAATTATGGAGTTCTTGTAGCGATTCTTCTTCGTTGAGAAGCGGTATTACTATAGATAAATTCATACTTAAACGGTTCTCTTATTTCTAAAAATCAATGCAACTAAAAATCCGATAAGGCAATCACGCAATAAAAAGGCCATTGCCGATTTTATAATTACAGCAACGCTTGATGGATCAAACGTTTTTGATATTGCGATGGCTTTATCAATATCTTCTTTTGAAGCATAATTCAGTTTCATGATGTAAACATTGAAATCAGCTTGTATATTTTTGATAATTTCGATTTTCTCGGGACTAAAAACCAACGAAAAAAGAACAATCATAAAAAGGCATCCGATACAACTTCCTATAAAAATAGTTAAAAAATAAGCCGAAAAGGCTTCGCGAAAAGTAATTAAACCATCGGATTTTTTTTTGGCATAAAGAATACTGATAATACCAAAAATAACAGTAACAACAATTTTTATAGCCCCAAACCAAACACTGTTCATTAATTTTAGATCGCCAAAATAGATGTATCCCGACATGGCCATTAAAATTACTCCCAGAATAATTCCGTTTATAAAACCATTTTTCTTAATGATGTTTGTCATCGAAGCTTTTTAAAATTCAAATACAAATATAGTAATTCCCAATGTAACGTTGCTAAAAATTGATTGCTATATTGTCAAAAAAAATGCAATTAAAGATTTGTTTATTAAAAAATAAATGTAAATTTGCAAACTCAAAATAATAAAGTAAAAACAAAAAGTTATAAACTGTTTATACCTTTTTCGATTACAGAAAAAGCATCAAAACCGTTTTTAATTAGAACAGAAAAATACAATTACCATGAAAAAAGGAATTCACCCAGAGAATTACAGATTAGTTGCCTTCAAAGACATGTCAAATGAAGAAGTTTTTATTACTAAATCTACCGCTGATACTAGAGAAACAATAACACACGAAGGTGTTGAATATCCTGTTGTAAAAATGGAGATTTCAAGAACTTCTCATCCTTTTTACACTGGTAAATCTAAACTTATTGATACAGCAGGTCGTATCGATAAATTTAAAACCAAATATGCAAAACACGTTAAATAATTGTAATGTGATTTTTAAATATACAACCTTCCTTTTCCGGAAGGTTTTTTTTTGTTTTAATCTGAATAAAAACTTTGTAACTTTGGATGCAATTTAATAGCAGAAGTCGCTTTTTTAAATTTTTTAAAAATCCACATTGCACGAACAAGTCGCGACTTGTTCCTGTAAAAAAAAATAACAAATGAATTATATCCTTTTTGACGGAACAGTGCGCAATGCCCTATTGCCATTTACTTTTACACGACCTGTTGCCGATATTCGCATCGGAATACTGACCATTCGCGAAAAATGGGAAAAATATTTGGGTTCAACCACAACCACTTTGACCGAGGAGTACTTGTCAGAAAAATTTCCGATGGTCGAAATGGAAGAAAATATAATGATCAACGCTTCGTTTTTGCCCAATGATATTTTATCTGAAATGGTTAAAAATCTCGAAATCAATCAGGCGATTTTTAAAGGCAATGAAGTGATTGCATTTTTTACGCAAGAAACGCAAGAAGAAGTTGACTTTGATACTTATGAAATTATAGAATTTGAAGAAGAATGTTTGACAGTCGAACATACATGGGATATTTTTGCCAAAAATGACGCGGCTTTACGTGAAGACTTTGAATTGCTTACCGAAGACCGAACGTCGCAACCGATTCCGAAAAGCGTGAACGTAATTGCTCCAGAAAATGTTTTTATTGAGCAAGGTGCAAAACTCGAGTTTGTCACTTTGAACGCCTCAACTGGGCCAATTTATATAGGCAAGAATGCCGAAATAATGGAGGGTTCTGTAATTCGTGGTCCTTTTGCCTTATGTGAATCCGGAAGAGTAAAATTAGCTTCAAAAGTATATGGTGCAACAACGGTTGGTCCACATTCGGTAATCGGTGGCGAAGTCAGCAACTCGGTGCTTTTTGGCTATTCTAACAAAGGGCATGATGGATTTTTAGGGAATTCGGTTTTGGGCGAATGGTGCAATTTGGGTGCCGATACCAATAATTCGAACCTAAAAAACAACTACGAAGAGGTAAAATTATGGAGTTATGAAACTGAAAGTTTTGACAAAACAGGATTGCAATTTTGTGGTCTCATGATGGGCGATCATAGCAAATCTGGCATCAATACGATGTTCAATACAGGTACTGTGGTTGGCGTTTCGACCAATATTTTTGGGAGCGGTTTTCCGAGGAATTTTGTGCCTAGTTTTTCTTGGGGTGGCGCAAGCGGATTTACGACTTATATCACTAAAAAAGCTTTTGAAACTGCTAGAATCGTAATGGCAAGACGTCAAGTAGAGTTTTCGGCACAAGACGAAAAAATTTTAACGCACGTTTTTGAAGCGACCAAGCAATACAGAAAAGACTAAAGTGATGTTTGGAATACTATTTATTTATTTTATTGGAAAATATTTTTACGATTTGGCTGTGGAGTTCAAACACAACAAATGGCTTTTTACCGTACTTGCTGTTGTGGTGTACTACGTTGGTAGCGCCATTGGCGGATTGACAATAGGCATTATCGCCCTTTTATTCGACATCGAAATCAATTGGGAAGAGCAAGGAATAGGATTAATAGCTGTACCTTTTGGAATAGGAGCGGCTTTTTTATTTTATTATTTGTTAAAGAAGAAATGGCAAAAAGAGTTTGTTATCGCTTCGGATGAGATTCAAGATATTGGGATGCCTCAAGAGTAACAACTTGTGAAGCTATATTGATTTGCAGAAAATTGTTCGTAATTTTGCCCACTGATTTTGCGAAAGGGATGGGAGTGAAAATCCTTTTGGTTTTTTCTTTAAAAACCAAAAGATTGTAACGGATAGCCCGACCCAAAGGGATTCGCCCAAAGAAAAGAACTATGCTGGATAAGAAAAAAGTCGCTTTTTATACGCTTGGATGCAAACTGAATTTTTCGGAAACATCGACTATTGCAAGGAATTTTACCAATGAAGGTTTTGACCGTGTTGATTTTGAAGAAGTGGCCGATATTTATGTCATTAACACGTGTTCGGTGACCGAAAATGCCGACAAGCAATTCAAACAAGTCGTTAAAAAAGCACTGAAACTGAACGACAAGGCATTTGTTGCCGCCGTGGGTTGTTATGCGCAGTTGAAACCCGAAGCATTGGCTGCCATTGACGGTGTTGATTTGGTTTTGGGCGCAACCGAAAAGTTCAAAATTACCGATTACATTAATGATTTGGCAAAAAATGATAGGGGCGAAGTGCATTCGTGCGAGATTTCGGAGGCCGATTTTTATGTAGGAAGTTACTCTATTGGCGACCGAACGCGCGCTTTTTTGAAAGTACAAGACGGTTGCGATTACAAATGTACCTATTGTACGATTCCGCTAGCGCGAGGCATTTCACGCAGCGATGCGTTAGAAAATGTACTCCAAAATGCAAAGGAAATTTCGCAGCAAAACATCAAAGAAATTGTCTTGACAGGTGTTAATATTGGCGATTATGGCAAAGGCGAATTTGGCAACAAAAAACACGAACATACTTTTTTAGATTTGGTTAAGGCTTTGGACCAAGTGGAAGGTATTGAGCGTTTGCGTATTTCTTCGATTGAGCCCAATTTGCTCAAAAATGAAACCATTGCATTTGTCTCAAAAAGTCGCACGTTTGTGCCTCATTTTCATATCCCGTTACAATCGGGAAGCAACGCCATACTGAAATTGATGAAACGCCGCTATTTGCGAGAGGTTTATACCGAAAGGGTGAACAAAATTCGAGAAGTCATGCCCAACGCCTGTATTGGTGTCGATGTGATTGTTGGATTTCCGGGTGAGACGGACGAGCGTTTTCTAGAAACCTATCATTTTCTGAATGATTTGGACATTTCGTATTTGCATGTTTTTACTTATTCTGAACGGGATAATACCGAGGCGGCATTGATGTCGGGCGTGGTTCCTGCTAATGTGCGTGCCAAAAGAAGCAAAATGTTACGTGGGTTATCAGTAAAAAAACGCCGTGCTTTTTATGAAAGTCAACTCGGAACCCATCGCACGGTGCTGTTTGAAAGCGAAAACAAAGAAGGCTACATTCATGGTTTTACCGAAAATTATGTCAAAGTAAAAACACCTTGGAATCCTGAATTGGTCAATACGTTGCACGCAATCAATCTGACCAAAATTGATGATGATGGCAGTGTGCGATTGGCGTTTTTGAATGTCGAAGTTTAATGCTACTTTTTTCTGTTTCCTTTTTTTTTAATAATTGTACTTTGTTAATATTATTTAAATTGCCAATTGCTACTTGTTTGCAATTGTTTGATAAAGTCCCCTTTGTTGTTTTTGAATGCCAATAGGTGTTTTTGCAGATTCAAGCACTTTCGTGCGCGGTGTATTCTTTTTTTATATAGCGTAAATCTTTATCTTTTTATGGAAAACGCCAATGCGCGCCGGTAAACAGTCAGTGCGGCAGTGTGAGATACCGTTGCTCGTGTGCAAACGCCTATTGCGCCAATGTAAGGTGCTATTGCATTAAGGCGAACTGCAATTGCGACAGTGCGAGCTGCCGTTGCTTTGATGTAAACCCCCATTGCGGCAGTGTAAGAGGGCGTTGTTTTGGTGTCGAATACCGTTGCTAAGCCAACAATAGGGTCTCACTTAACAACAATAGGGTCTTACATCAAAACAATAAGATCTTACACACTAACATTAGCGACTTGCAGTAGAACAATAGGGTGCAGCGGCGGCAAACCGAGCCCTCGTTATAGCTATATAATTATCGCTTTTAAAAATACAATGGATGGCGTTGGTGTTTAATGATTTGTAAGAATTTATTTTTATATTTGAGGAGCAGCGAGGTTTGTTTCGCTTATAAACTAGTTAGCAGTAAATTTACAGAAAATCAAAAATTAATAACAACAATTCCAATTAAAATCAACATTATGAAAAAAATTATTTTATCACTTCTTTTAGGAGTTTTCTTTTCAATTACATCATTTTCTCAAGTTACTTTTGAGCATTCCTACACTACTAATGGAAATAATAATTTCCCAAAAACCTATGCTTTTTTTACAGATAGTGGAATAAATTATTACACAATGGATCAAGATTTGAATCAAGTGCTTTTTTATAATTCATCACATATACTTTTTAAAACAGTCAATTTAAATCCTGGAACAGATTTTAATATAAAATACATTTATTTAGTTACTGATAAACTCTTTTATTCTGATGCAAAAATTGAATTCATTGTTGTAAGCTCAAATAGCTTATATCAAAATAAGATGACTTTATTTAATGAAGACGGTACAAACTTATTTGAATTTGGAGACAGATGGGAAGCTTATGCTGTAAAAAACTCTAACTTGGGTTATAAACTAATTGTTGCTACAGATAAAGAAGAGCCTAATTTTTATGATATTTACAGTTTAACAGGTACACTTTCTCTTGACCAACAAGGCGTTTTATCAAAAACACAATTCTTTAGTTTTCCAAACCCAACTTCAAATAAAATTTCCTTCACTACTGATTTAGAAAATGGAAATACAACAAATCTTGAAATATTTGACATAAATGGAAAAAAAGTGTTTGAAAAAAATATGACAGTAATAGAAAATAAAATTGAAATAGATGTTACTAATCTAAATAGTGGAATTTATATTTATAAACTAAATGGACGTAGTAATAAATTTATTAAAGAATAATTATAAAAAATCTACTGCTAACACACGTTTGCTGCAATGGCTTGGGCTTGGTTTTTTCTTGCGAAAAAACGCTGTTAACTCCAATCTTATTTGTATGTTTGTAATGGTCAGTCTTGAATTTCAAGCCACTGACAGCAAGCGTGGGAACGTTATATGCCATTTCTCAAAAAATCTGCAAAAAGAGATGTTTGTATACCAAAAGTTGGTATATTTGAGTTTTAAATGAAAAGTTATGGCAAAGAACACATCAATTTTATTAGGAGATTATTTTGAGAGTTTCATTAGTGAAGAAATCTCTTCTGGACGTTTTAGTTCTGCAAGTGAAGTTGTGCGCACAGCTTTAAGATTGCTAGAATTAGAAGAGCAAAAAATAAAGAAATTTAGAGAAGAAATTGAAATCGGCGAGAAAAGTGGAATGGTTTCAAATTTTGATTCAGAAGCTCATTTAGCCAATCTTCACAAAAAGTATTTATGAAAAATGAATATCGTATAAGTGCGAAAGCTTTAGAAGATATTGACAAAATTTGGCTTTACACTTTAGAAAATTGGTCGCTAAATCAAGCTAATCATTATTACCGACTAATTTATCAAGAAATAGAATTTATTGTTGAAGATTTTGAAGGTGGAAAAAATATTGGAGAAATTAAGTCGGGTTACAGACAATTCAGAGTAAAATCGCATCTAATTATCTACAAAAAAGCAGAAGATGGAATAGTAGAAATTGTTAGAGTATTGCATCAAATGATGGATATTCCTAATCAACTATGAACGAAACGGCATATAACAGCCGTTTCTCGCAATTGCGAATTTTGCTTAAGCCGGTTGTCGATTTTCCGCTGAAAAATCTTATTTTAGCAGAAAGTACGCAGTTCCGCAGTTCGCAACTGACGCC
>CANKZI010000017.1 GCA_947488595.1 Flavobacteriaceae bacterium | reverse complement strand
TTGGGCGGTATGTCGTTATTGAATGCCATGCGGCAAGGATTACCATTGCGCCATTTGGTAATTATTGGAAGTGGTGATATTATTAAAGATATCATGGATGATTTTACTGCGAAGCTCCAGCTGAACTCAAAGGTAAGCGAACGCATGCGTATTCATTTTGAAAAAAAATTTGAGCAAACGATGGACAGCTTTTCTGCATACCTGGCAGCAAGAACAATTGATATTCCGGTTTTGGTTATTCACGATAATGACGACGACGAAGTGCCAGTAAAATGTAGTATTCACATCCATAAAAATCTTAAAAACAGCGAATTAATGATTACAAAAGGTCTGGGACATCGCAAAATTTTAGGTGATAAAAATGTCATCGATAAGACACTTGATTTTATTATAAACTAAATTAAATATTATGAAAAAGATTGCATTTTTAGCTTTTGTGCTATGTTCATTGAATGCTTGTCAGTCTCAAGAAAAGAAAAAAATTGTTGCAACTGAAACCAATACTTCAGAGAAAATTGTAAAAACAGAAGCCGAATGGAAAAAAGAATTGACATCCGAGCAATATGAAGTTTTGCGTAACAAAGGAACTGAGCGGCCTTTTACTGGCGAATATGTGAATCATTTTGAAAAAGGTAAATATGTTTGTGCTGCTTGTGGTAATTTGCTTTTTAATTCAGATGCCAAATTTCATTCTGATTGCGGATGGCCTTCGTTTGACAAAGCCATAAAAGGTTCGGTTACTTATGTTGATGATATGAGTTTTGGAATGGTGCGAACCGAAGTCAACTGTGCCAAATGTGGCGGACATTTAGGCCATGTTTTTGATGATGGACCAACTGAAACTACTGGAAAACGATTTTGTACCAATTCGGTTTCGGTTCAATTTATTCCAGAAAAATAAAGAAAAGAAAAAAGGTGAGCATAAAAAAATTGTGCTTCATTTATCAAATATTACTTCAAATTAAAAATACAAATGAGCTATCCAATAGAAAAAACAGAAGCACAATGGAAAGAAGAATTGGGCTTAGAACGCTATAAAATTCTTCGACAAAAAGGAACTGAATTCCCACATTCTGGGAAATACAATTTGCATTACGAAAAAGGCACCTATTGCTGTGGCGCTTGTGGTGAAGCTTTATTTGAAAGCAATTCAAAATTTGATGCGCATTGCGGATGGCCGTCTTTTGACGAATCAATTCCGGGGAAAGTGAAATATCTTAGCGACAAAACACATGGCATGATCCGAACAGAAATTGTTTGTGCCAACTGTGGCAGTCATTTGGGACACGTTTTTGATGATGGTCCGACGCCAACAAAACAGCGCTATTGTGTGAATTCGCTTTCGGTAGATTTTAAAGAATAAAAAAAAACGCCAAGTCAATTTGCTTGGCGGTTTTTATATTTCAATTGCTGTGAAAATTATTCTAAAATAAAACTTACACTAACATTTGCAGTAACTTCAATCTCTCCAACAGCCAAAGTTTCGTTGGATCCAAATGCGCTGTCAGCCATTTTCATTGCCATTGCGGCGTAACGTGGTTGTGGATAATCAATTGGCGAATTGTCATTGATTGTAAATGCTCTTCCCACTTTTTGTCCTAAACCCGAAACAAAGTCTGCCGCTTTTAATTTGGCATTTTGAACGGCTAATTTTCTGGCTTCTGATTTGTGGATTTCTAATTTTGATGATTTGAATTCGACATTATTAATATTGTTAATTCCGGTTTCAACCAAACCTTCCATCAATTCGTCGTATTTAGACAGATCTTTCAATAAAATGGTGAGCGTTTGTGTGGCCACATAATTGTGTTTCTTTTTCTCGTAATCGTATTCGTCATTCAAATACACCCGTTGCGTTTGATAATCTTCTTTGGCGATTGACATTTTTTTGATGTACTTAATGACTGCATCAATTTTGGTATCATTTTCTTTTTTAACATCAACAGCTTTATTGCCTTTTGACACCACCGAAACTGAAATAGTAACTTGGTCTGGTGTAACTTTCACTTTTCCTTCTCCGTTAACCGTTACCAAAGGAAATGCTTTAAATTCTTGTGCCTGCGCTGACATTGTTACAATGGTTAACAGCAATAAAAATACTTTTTTCATAATTTATCTTTGATTAAATTGATTATTTGTTGTTGGCGTTTCAAAAGTTGTGCCATTTATAACTTTCCGAGTTTTGCCATGATAAAAAGAAGGACAATTGGAACGGCCAATAAAATTACAATATTGGTATTTTCGGTCAACATTTGCGGTTCATTTATTAACGTTATCAAATAGCCCCCAATCGCACCGCCAAAGTGTGCTGTATGTCCGATGTTATCGTTTTTGGCTTTCATGCCATATATAGAATACAACAAATATAGCATTCCGAAAATATACGCTGGAATCGCAATTGGAATAAAAAACAAATAAATGCCCATATTTGGCTCAAACAAAATAGCCGAATACAAAACGCCTGTAACTGCTCCCGAAGCACCGTATGCGCGGTAACTGTAATCATCTTTGTGAAAGAGTAAGGTTAGTAAATTACCAAAAATCAAACTTCCCAAATAAATTATTAAAAAATAAAAATTACCCAAATAGCCCAAAACAACGGGCGCAAAAAAATACAAAGTCAACATATTAAAACCCAAATGTCCCCAATCGGCATGCAAAAACCCCGATGAGAGCATTCGGATTTGTTCGCCGGCACGAATACTGCCAATATGAAATTCATATTTTCTTAAAAAAATAAAATCTTGAAAACCTTTGTAACTAATGATCACGTTTAAGGCAATCATGGCAATTAATATTATATTCATTATAGCGTTGTTGGTAGGCAAATTTAAACAAATCAATGTTAACAGTCTTTATAAATAAATCAAATCCGAAGAATAAAAGTATATTTGCAAAAAATTTTTTAATCCATGCAGCTACTTGCTTTTGTATTGATATATCCAATTTTATGGTGTATATCGATGTTGCCTTTTAAAATCTTCTATGTTTTATCAGATATTATTTGCTTTTTTGTTTACCGTATTTTTGGTTATCGAAAGCAAACGGTTCGCCAAAACCTTAAATTAACCTTACCGCATCTTACCGACGCTGAGCGATTAATTATTGAACGTAAATTTTTCACACACATGTGCGATTTGTTTTTAGAGATGATCAAAACCATGAACATTTCTGATAAAGAAATTAAAGAAAGATTTGTTTTTACAAATATTGAAGTAATAAAAGAGTATGAAGCCCGCGGAAAGAGTGTTATTTTAATGTGCGCGCATTATGCCAGTTGGGAATGGTTGGTGGTTTTGTCTAAATACATCGATTTTAAAAGTATTGCGATTTATAAAAAAATCGGCAACAAATATTTTGATAAATTAGTACGAGACATTCGTTCGAGATTACATGCTGAATTGGTCGAATCTAAAAAATCGATTGATGTAATGGAATACAATAAAAAGCAAGATATTAAAGCATTTTACGGTTTTGCAAGTGATCAATCTCCGCAACTTACCAAAGCCAAATATTGGGATTATTTTATGGGATTGGAAGTGCCTGTTTATACGGGAGCCGAAATGCTAGCTAAAAAATTAGACTTGAATATTTTGTTTATCAAGGTCGAAAAAGTGAAACGAGGCTATTATCAAGCTACTATACATCCTTTGGTCGAAAATCCACAAACAATTCCAGATTACCAAATTACAAGTTTGTACCTACGAGAAGTTGAAAAACAAATTTTGGAAGCGCCAGAATATTATTTTTGGACACACAAAAGATGGAAACATATTGGAAAAAAGAACTATTAATTGAACCAATTTTGTACCATTTCTTTTTCGAAAATCGGCGCGTTTTTGTGAACAAACTCGTTAGATTTTTTAACATAATCGTAATCGGCAGCCCAATTCTCATGATTTTCCGCTAGTGCTTTTATGCTATTGCAAACCAATGCTATTTCCCTATTTGTAGTTGTAGGATGAATTGACATTCTGATCCATCCTGGTTTTTGCATCAAATCGCCAGAATCAATCTGACAGGTTAAGTTTTGAGAAGTAGTTTGGTCAACATGCAGCAAATAATGCCCGTAAGTACCTGCACAACTGCAACCGCCACGTGTTTGAATGCCAAATTTATCGTTGAGTAATTTTACACCCAAATTAAAATGCAAATCGTCTATATAAAACGAAATTACCCCTAGCCTGTTTTGATGTTGCGATGCTAAAATATTAATATTTTTTATTTGTCCCAATTCCGAAAAAATATAATCCACGATTTCATGTTCGCGATTCAAAATATTTTCGACACCCATAGTTTCTTTCAATTGAATGGCCAAAGCGCTTTTTATGACTTGCAAAAAACCCGGTGTACCACCATCTTCGCGCTCTTCAATACTATCAATGTATTTGTGTTCGCCCCAAGGATTCGTCCATGAAACTGTGCCTCCACCTGGATTATCTGGAACCAAATTGGTGTACAACTTTTTATTAAAAATTAAAATGCCAGAAGTACCTGGTCCGCCAAGAAATTTATGTGGGGAGAAAAAAATCGCATCCAAATAACTTTCAGCATCTTTGGGATGCATATCGATTTTTACATAGGGCCCAGAACAGGCAAAATCAACAAAACACAAACCATTGTTTTGGTGCATGATTTTGGCTACTTCATAATAAGGTGTGGCAATTCCGGTAACATTCGAGCAAGACGTAATAGAAGCAATTTTGATTTTTCGGTCTTTGTATTTTTCTAACAATGCGATAAAATTATCAAGACAAAAAAGTCCATTTTCGCAAGCAGGAACAACTTCGACATCGGCAATGGTTTCTAACCAAGACGTTTGATTTGAATGATGTTCCATGTGTGATATAAATACAATGGGTTTGCTTTCTTTAGGAATTTTGGTAAATGGCTTTAAATTTTCGAGCACACGAAGTCCTAAAATTCTTTGAAATTTATTAACAACACCCGTCATTCCTGTGCCATCGGCAATCAAAATGTCATTTTGATCGGCATTCACATGATTTTTTATAATATGCCTTGCTTGATGATAAGCCATCGTCATTGCTGTGCCAGAAACGGTTGTTTCGGTGTGGGTATTGGCTACAAATGGACCAAAATCATTGATCAGTTTTTCTTCAATTGGTCGGTACAAGCGACCACTGGCAGTCCAATCGGTATAAATGATTTTTTTAAGACCATAAGGCGACATAAACTCTTGGTCGATACCAATTATATTATCGCGAAACTGTTGAAAATAGGTTTCTAATTTTGTATCGATTGTTGCAGTTGCAGTAATTGACATTTGCTATGATTTTTGGATTTCAAAGATATTAATTTTTGTGCGTAGTTACCAATTGATTCTGAATTTTATCTGCTTCTAATATCTTTTAAATGAATACTATCCGAAATAAAGACTGATTTTTTAAACATTAAATAAATTAACAATTGTTTCCGGCTTTTTTTTAGTTATGTTTTTATTTTTTTTTAAAGTTAAAATGAAACTTTATAGAAAATAGGATAGCAATACTGTGTAATGTGACACATTGTAATGCCCAATCTTAAAGAAGGCGCCACATTTGATATTAATATTTCGACTTCGGAATGCAATTCTCTTTAAAATTGGTTTTACCTTTGATTTAAAAATAAAAAACTTCAATAAAAAATATTTTATTGAAGCTTTTTTTATAATACACTTATGTTTTAAATACCCGCAATCGCCTTAATTTCTTCAATAATTCTCAATGCCAAACCATCGGCTTCATTTTGAGTGGCGGCTTCGGTATAAATTCGGATGATGGGTTCGGTATTCGATTTACGCAAATGCACCCAATTTTCGGCAAAATCAATTTTCACACCATCGATGGTCGTGATATTTTCATTTGCATATTTTTGTGTCATGGCTTCCAAAATCGCATCAACATCAATTTGTGGTGTCAATTCTATTTTGTTTTTGCTCATAAAATATTCAGGATAAGAAGCACGCAAAGCCGAAACTTTCATCTTTTTGTTGGCCAAATAGGTCAAAAATAAAGCAACACCAACCAAACTATCACGGCCATAATGCAATTCGGGATAAATGATTCCACCATTGCCTTCGCCTCCAATAACGGCATTGTTTTTTTTCATCAATTCAACCACATTCACTTCGCCAACCGCACTGGCTTCGTAGCTGCCTTGATGTGCAAGCGTCACATCGCGCAAAGCCCTTGACGATGACATGTTCGAAACCGTATTGCCTGGGGTTTTACTCAAAACATAATCAGCACAAGCGACCAAAGTATATTCTTCGCCAAACATTTCGCCATCTTCGCAAACAAAAGCCAATCGGTCGACGTCTGGATCAACAACGATGCCTAAATCGGCTTGTTCTTTGACCACCAATTCAGAAATGTCGGTCAAATGCTCTTTTAAAGGTTCTGGATTATGCGGAAAATGTCCGTTGGGCTCACAGTATAATTTTATCACTTCGACACCCATTAATTCTAATAATTTTGGGATAATAATTCCTCCCGATGAATTTACGCCATCGACAACGACTTTAAATTGCGCCGCTTTGACCGCCTCGATATCAACCAGCGGAAGGTTCAAAACTTCGTCTATATGAATGTCCATAAAAGCATCGTTGATTGTGATTTCGCCCAAACTGTCTACATCCGAAAAATCAAATGCTTCGGCATCGGCAATTTCAAGAATTTTTGCACCATCATTACCACTCAAAAATTCACCTTTTTCATTCAGTAATTTCAAGGCATTCCATTGTTTTGGATTGTGTGATGCTGTTAAAATAATGCCACCATCGGCCAATTCCAAAGGTACTGCAACCTCAACTGTTGGCGTCGTAGAAAGCCCCAAGTCGATAACGTCTATTCCGAGTCCGATTAAAGTATTCACGACCAAATTGTGAATCATTGGTCCCGAAATTCTGGCATCGCGACCTACTACTACTATTAATTTTTTGGATTTATCGGATTTTTGAGTATTGTTTTTTAGCCAAGTTCCGTAGGCAGATGCGAACTTAACCGCATCAACTGGTGTAAGATTATCTCCTACTTTTCCGCCAATTGTGCCTCGAATTCCTGAAATTGATTTTATTAAGGTCATTTGTGTTTAAATTTGAAATTGAAGTACAAATATAAAAAAGCTTACAACTTTTGAAGCTAGAAAGACACAATGTTTTTTATATTTACAAAACAATAACACTCAATAAGAGATTGAATCGTTTTGAAAATCAATAAAATGAACTTCCTCGCACACATTTATCTTTCCGGGAACAATGATATGATAAAAATAGGCAATTTTATGGCTGATGGTATTCGTGGCAACGACTATTTGAAATTTCCAGACGGTATCATGAAAGGAATTTTATTGCACCGTCAAATTGATACTTTTACAGATGCGAATCCAATTTACAGAAAAAGCAAACACCGATTGCACCAAAAATATGGGCATTATTCTGGCGTTATTATGGACATTTTGTACGATCATTTTTTGGCGAAAAACTGGAATTCTTACTCTGAGCAACCTTTAGAATTGTATGCAAAAGATTTTTATTTTGTGTTGGAAAATAATTACGAAATCTTGACCTCCAAAACACAAAATCTGCTTCCTTACATGATAAAAAACAACTGGCTGGTAAGCTACCAATCTATAAATGGCATTGAAACCATATTGAATCAAATGGATTATCGCACCAAACACCGCGCAAAAATGCAGGAAGCAATAGTAGAATTGGAACAATTTTATACAGAATTTGAAACAGAATTCACTTTATTTTTTGAAGCTTTAATGGCATTTACTTCTAAAAAAATAACTGAATTATGAAAAAATATATCTGGGGTGTTGTTTTCATTGTGTTTGCCAAAGCACCAAAGTTATATGCCCAAACCGGCTTGATTGCGTCAAAAGCCATGGTGGTATCGGCACGGCAGGAAGCGTCAGAAATTGGTGTTGCAATTATTAAAAAAGGAGGAAATGCATTTGACGCGATGGTGGCCACCGAATTGGCATTGGCGGTCGCCTATCCGTATGCGGGAAATATTGGCGGAGGCGGTTTTATGGTGTACCGCAAAGCCAATGGCGAAGTCGGAACTTTGGATTATCGCGAAAAAGCACCTTTGGCCGCAAACAAAAACATGTATTTGGATGGTGACGGTAATGTAATTCCTAATTTAAGTACCGATGGCGCAATTTCAATTGGAGTTCCCGGAACAATTGCAGGTATTTTTGCAGTGCATGAAAAATTCGGAAAACTTCCTATTCAAACGCTCATCCAACCCGCAATTGATTTGGCAAAAAAGGGAATTGTTGTAACCGAAAATCAATCAAAGCAATTCAGAACTTATCAAAAAAGCATTCGAAAAATTAGCGGCAATCAAAGTTTATTGGCGCAAAATACTGCCGTTGGCGATACAATTCGTTATCATGCGCTAGCGGCAACTTTGACCGAAATTAGCCAGAATGGTGCAGATGCGTTTTATAAAGGAGCAATTGCCAATAAAATCGTCTCTTTTATACAAAAAAATGGTGGCATCATCACTTTAGAAGATTTGTCAAAATATGAAGTCAAATGGCGCACACCAATCACCTTCAAATACAAAGATTTAAATATTATTTCGATGGGACCGCCATCAAGTGGAGGTATTACATTACAACAAATAATGACAATGATTGCGCCCTATCCGATTTCAAAGTATGGACATAATAGCGAAAAGACCATTCAACTTCTCACCGAAGCCGAACGCCGCGCTTATGCCGATCGGAATTTTTTTATTGGCGATCCTGATTTTATAAATGTTCCTAAAAATCAAATGCTTGCTAAAAAATACCTCAAGCAAAGGATGCAATCTTTCGATTGGAAAAAAGCGACCTTATCATCGGCAGTATCACATGGAAAAATTAATTTTTCAGAAAGTGACGAAACGACGCATTATTCGATTATTGATAGTGAAGGCAATGCGGTTTCGGTCACAACAACACTGAATGGTGCTTTTGGGTCAAAATTATATTCAGATGAATTGGGCTTCTTTTTCAATAATGAAATGGATGACTTTAGCGCAAAACCCGGAATTCCAAACTCCTATGGGCTGATTGGTGCAAATGCCAATAGTATTGCACCCGAGAAAAGGATGTTGAGTTCAATGACGCCGACCATTGTTGAAAAAAACGGAAAATTATTCATGGTTTTAGGTTCTCCAGGAGGTGCTACCATAATCACATCCGTTTTGCAAACCATTTTAAATGTAACCGAATTTAAAATGGGCATGCAACAAGCGGTCAATGCACCGCGGTTCCATCACCAATGGTTGCCTGACGAAGTTTTGTTTGAACCCAATGGTTTTCCGCGAGAATTACTTAACAACTTAAAACAAAAATCCTATAATATCATCGAAAAAAACGCGGCAGTAATCGGAAAAGTAGATGCGCTTTTGGTACTTCCAAATGGCAAAATAGAAGGTGGTGCAGACAAAAGAGGAGATGATAAAGCTGTTGGGTTTTAAATTTAGATTTAGGAAGTACGGATTAGTAATGCTATTTTTGTAATTCAGAATATTTATAATGCTAAAAAAATACATCAATAAGCTCGAATTGCTCATAACTTGGGCGCAAGACCAATTGACGCCAAAGCAATTTATATTTTTATCAAGTGTTTTGGTTGGTATTTCTGCCGCTTTAGCCGTAATCGTTTTAAAAACTTTTGCACACCAAGTTTTTTCGTTTGCAACTTACATTAATGGGATTTTAAAATTGAGTTTTATCAATAGTATTTTGCCGATAATCGGAATTGTACTTACGGTTTTTGTGGTAAAAAAAATACTTGGCGGCACGATTGAAAAAGGAACTTCACAGATTTTATATGCTGTGGCTAAAAAAGCGGGAATTATTCCTAAAAAACAAATGTATGCACAAATTGTTACCAGCTCGCTCACTGTTGGACTTGGCGGTTCGGCTGGTTTAGAAAGCCCAATTGTGATTACTGGCGCAGCGTTTGGTTCTAATTATGCTCAAAAATATAAATTGGGTTACAAAGACCGCACGCTTTTAATTGGTTGTGGCGTTGCTGCCGGAATTGCAGCTGCTTTTAACGCACCAATTGCAGGTGTATTATTCGCTATTGAAGTGCTGCTAGTCGATGTTAGTATTGCCGCATTTACACCAATCATGATTGCTGCTGCAACGGGCGCATTGGTTTCGGCAGTTGTTTTAGATGAAACCATTTTATTGTCTTTCAAACAGCAACAAACTTTTGATTATCATAACATTCCGTTTTATATAATTCTGGGCTTATTTACTGGATTTATAGCGATTTATTATTCAAGAAATTTTCAACGAACCGAACGTTTTTTTGCGCGATTAAAATTCAGTCCCTACAAAAAAGCATTATTTGGTTCGTCCATTTTAGCATTAATTATCTTTATTTTTCCAACATTATTCGGCGAGGGCTATGAAAGCATCAAAACTTTATCCGAAAATGATCCAGGCAAATTATTAGAAAATACCTTGTTTAGTGATTTCAGAAACAACAGCTGGGCACTTTTGATTTTTGTAGGCTTGACCTTATTGCTAAAAGTATTTGCAACTGGCATTACTTTAGGAAGTGGAGGCAATGGAGGCAATTTTGCACCTTCCCTGTTTTTAGGCTCTTATATTGGTTTTTTCTTTTCGAAGTTGATGAACCTAACAGGACTTACAAAACTTCCGGTGAGCAATTTTACGTTGGTCGGAATGGCCGGTATTTTGAGTGGACTGTTTCATGCACCATTAACCGCAATTTTCTTAATCGCCGAAATTACTGGCGGTTACAACTTGATGATTCCGCTAATGATTGTCTCCTCCATCAGTTATGCGGTGTCTAAAAAATTCGAAAAACATTCGATGGATGTGAAGCAATTGGCCAAAAAAGGACATGTTTTTACCAGTAATAAAGACAGTAATATTTTAACCACTTTGGATATCAATCAGATTATTGATACTGATTATTTGACCATCACACCTGATGAAAATCTAGAGCGATTGGTCGATTTGATTTCGCATTCCAATCAAGTTATTTTCGCAGTAGTCAACAAAGAAAAAACGCTTTTGGGTATTGTGCACTTTAATGATATTCGGGAAATTATTTTTAGTAATTTCAAAGTAAAATATACCAAAGTACAAGATGTCATGTGCCAACCTAAAGAAATTATTTATCCAACCGACGCAATGGAAACCGTGATGAATAAATTTGAAATGAGCAAAATGGCTTTTTTACCAGTAATAAAAAACGGAAATTACTACGGCTTTATATCCAAATCATTGGCGCTAGAAGCCTATCGCGCCAAACTCAAAGCAATGAGTATTGATTGATTTAAAAAAAAAGACGGTCAGAAATAATCTGACCGTCTTTTTAACGTATTAACCTTTTCGTTTTTCTTTCATTTTTTTTACATTTTCATCCTGAATTTGAAGGTAGGTTTTGAATTGTGATTCGGTAAGCAAACCTTTCATTTCGGCATTTTTCTCTGATTGCAATGCTTTTACGGTTTTCATTTTATTCACTTTACTTTCGTCCGAAGCACGAACTAACTTCAGTTTTTCGGCATACTTTTTTGTAATGGTTTTAAACGGTTCTTTTTGTCCATCAGTCAATGCTAATCGTGCTGCGTTGGCTTTATATTGTTCAATGGCTTCTTGTTTTTGTTCTTCGGTAACTCCGTTTTCGACTTGCGCATTGAGTTGGACAAAAGCCATTAAAAAAAAGGCCAAAATAAAACTGTAGGTTTTTCTAGTTTTCATATTGTTTGATTTAAAAATTTTACATTCGGTGGTTTTGACCAGCATTTTTAAATTTAGTTTAATGGTATTAAATTTATCTATTCATTTTTTATTTTTGTCAATCAAACACCCAAAATGTTACCTTTGCATTTTGCTAAAAATATGCTAGATTTAGATAATACAATTGAGGTCATTGGCGCACGCGTTCACAACCTTAAAAATATTGATGTCACCATTCCGAGAGAAAAACTAGTAGTCATTACTGGTCTTTCGGGTTCCGGAAAATCATCTTTGGCTTTTGATACCATTTATGCCGAAGGGCAACGCAGATATGTTGAAACTTTTTCGGCTTATGCAAGACAATTTTTAGGTGGTTTAGAACGTCCCGATGTCGATAAAATTGACGGTCTTTCGCCAGTAATTGCCATCGAACAAAAAACAACCAGTAAAAGTCCTCGTTCTACGGTGGGTACTATCACCGAGATTTATGATTTTTTAAGACTGCTTTTCGCAAGAGCGGCAGATGCTTACAGTTATCATACTGGCGAAAAAATGGTCAGTTATAGCGATGAGCAAATCAAGAATCTGATTTTGACCGATTTTTCCGGAAAACGCATTAATATACTCGCGCCTGTAATTCGTGCCCGAAAAGGACATTATGGCGAATTGTTTCAGCAAATTGCCAAACAAGGCTTTGTAAAAGTCCGTATTAACGGTGAAATCAAAGACATTACACCAGGAATGAAATTGGACCGCTACAAAACCCATGATATCGAAATTGTTATCGACCGAATGGTTATCGAGTCCAATCAAACGAGCAATGAAGATACCGACAAAAGATTGTCGCAGAGCATCAATACGGCAATGTACCATGGCGAAAATGTGTTGATGATTTTGGCTCAAGACACCAATGAAGTTCGCTTTTTTAGCCGGAATTTGATGTGTCCTACTACCGGAATTTCCTATCAAAATCCCGAACCCAATTTATTTTCGTTCAATTCGCCAAAAGGGGCTTGCGACCATTGTAATGGTTTAGGAACCATCAACCAAATCAATGTTAGTAAAATCATTCCTAATCCAAAATTATCAATAAAAGCTGGCGGTTTTGTGCCTTTGGGCGAATACAAGTCGACTTGGATTTTCAAACAATTGGAAATTATTGGCGAAAAATATGGTTTCAAATTGACCGACCCGATCGCTTCTATTACTGATGAAGCCATGGACACGATTTTAAACGGTGGAAAAGATAAATTTGCGGTTGCTTCAAAAACACTGGGCATCACCAAAGAATATAAAATTGAATTTGAAGGCATTTCGCAATTCATAAAATCACAATTCGACGATAGCGGTTCCTCTAGCATTCGGCGTTGGGCAAAAGATTTTATGGACGAAGTACAATGTCCTGTTTGTGAAGGTTCGCGTTTGAAAAAAGAAGCTTTGTATTTTAAAATCAATACACAAAATATAGCCGATTTATCCGGAATGGACATTTCCGATTTGACGGTTTGGTTCAATGATTTGGAAAAACAACTTTCTGACAAACAAAAACGCATTGCCACCGAGGTTATCAAAGAAATCAAAGACCGATTGGCCTTTTTAATGAATGTTGGTTTGGATTATCTGTCGCTGAGCCGAAGTTCAAAATCATTGTCTGGTGGCGAAGCGCAACGCATTCGACTCGCCACGCAAATTGGTTCGCAGCTGGTTGGTGTGTTGTATATTTTGGATGAGCCCAGCATTGGTTTGCACCAAAGAGACAACGAAAAACTAATTCGGTCACTCGAGCAATTACGCGATATTGGCAACTCGGTAATCGTTGTTGAGCATGATAAAGACATGATTGAACGGGCAGATTATGTTATTGATATTGGTCCAAAAGCTGGAAAATTTGGTGGCGAAATCATAAGTAAGGGTACGCCAGCCGAAATTTTGAAAGAACATACCATTACGGCAATGTACCTGAATGGTGAAATGAAAATTGAAGTGCCAAAAACACGCCGAACTGGTAACGGAAAATATCTAAAACTCTCTGGAGCGACAGGCAATAACCTTAAAAATGTAAGCATCGAGTTGCCATTAGGTCAATTGATTTGCGTAACAGGCGTTTCTGGTAGTGGCAAATCGACTTTGATTAATGAAACACTTTATCCGATTTTAAATAATTTCTATTTCAATGGTGTCAAAAAACCGCAACCTTACAAAAAAATTGAAGGTTTAGAACATATTGATAAAGTAATTGATATTGACCAAAGTCCAATTGGCCGTACACCGCGTTCAAATCCGGCAACTTATACCGAAGTTTTTACCGAAATCAGAAATATTTTTACGATGACTTCTGAAAGCATGATTCGCGGTTATAAAGCCGGCAGATTTAGTTTTAATGTAAAAGGTGGTCGCTGCGAAACCTGCGAAGGTTCGGGCGTTAGAACGATTGAGATGAATTTTTTACCCGATGTTTATGTGGAATGTGAAACCTGTCAAGGCAAGCGTTTTAACAGAGAAACTTTAGAAATTCGCTACAAAGGAAAATCCATTTCGGATGTGTTGAATATGACTGTAGATGAGGCGGTTCCGTTTTTTGAATTGATTCCGAAAATACATCGCAAAATCAAAACCATTCAAGATGTCGGTTTGGGTTATATCACACTTGGGCAACAATCGACCACGCTTTCGGGTGGCGAAGCACAGCGTATTAAATTGGCGGGAGAATTGTCAAAAAAAGACACTGGAAACACATTTTATATTCTTGACGAACCCACTACTGGATTGCATTTTGAGGATATTCGAGTCTTGATGGAAGTAATTAACAAACTGGTCGACAAAGGAAATACGATTTTGATCATCGAGCACAATATGGACGTAATTAAACTCGCAGATTATATCATTGATATTGGTCCCGAAGGCGGAAAAGGTGGCGGAGAAGTCGTTGCCAAAGGAACGCCAGAGGCAATCATCAAAAATAAAAAAAGCTACACTGCCGAGTTTTTGAAAAAAGAGTTACTTTAGTATTGCTATTGCTAGCCCTGATGGAAGGGAAAATCCTTTTTTGGCGCCTTTTTTTCAGCCAAAAAAGATTGGAATGACAGCAGGAAATAGCTTCAAAAAAAATAAATAACAAAGCACTATGAGATTAGAAGATTTTGATAATGACGAAGACAAAGTCATCCAAGACCGTTTGAAACAAAAGACTTGGAACGAAATTAGAACCAATGACAGCTGGGCGATTTTTAAAATTATGGCCGAATTTGTAAATGGTTATGAAGCCATGGGACGCATTGGTCCATGCGTTTCTATTTTTGGATCAGCACGCACACAACCCGAAGATCATTTGTATTTACTGGCCGAAAAAATAGCGTTCAAAATCAGCAAAGCGGGTTATGGCGTAATTACTGGTGGTGGACCAGGCATTATGGAAGCCGGCAACAAAGGGGCGCATCTTGGAGGAGGTACGTCGGTTGGGCTAAATATAGAATTGCCTTTTGAACAACATTTTAACCCTTATATAGACCGAGATAAAAACCTAAACTTTGATTATTTCTTTGTAAGAAAAGTCATGTTTGTCAAGTATTCGCAAGGTTTTGTAGTTATGCCGGGAGGTTTTGGAACCCTAGACGAAATGTTTGAAGCCATCACTTTGATTCAGACGAAAAAAGTCGCCAAGTTCCCAGTAATTCTTGTCGGACGCGATTTTTGGTCGGGTTTGATGGATTGGATTAAAACCATTTTAGTCGAAAAATACAAAACCGTAAGTTTAAGCGACCTTGATTTGATAAAAATAGTAGATACAGAAGACGAGGTTGTTGATGTATTGGATAATTTCTACAAAAAATACAATTTAAGTCCGAATTTTTAGTTTTCTAAAGCCACTTAATCACGAATTTTTCATCCTACAGCTGCAATCTTTTTGTTTTTGTAACGTTGGTCAACATGTGACTGTTTTTGCTGTAGCTATTTAAAAAAAAATCATTGAAAAAAAATAATACTATACTACTTGTTATTGCTATATTTTGTACGCTAAACCAATATGCACAACATCATTCGTCTATAACTGTTGCTCTGAATTCCGAAAAGCAACAGCTTACGGTACAACAGGAATTGACTTATTTTAATGCCTCCAATGACACGATTTCAACCATAATCTTGAACGATTGGACTAACGCCTATTCATCAAAAGATACACCATTGGCCAAACGATTTTCGGACGAATTCATTCGCAGTTTTCATTTGGCAAAAAAAGAAGCACGTGGTGGCACTTATGATTTAACGATTACTGACCAAAGAAAGCAGTTTGTGAACTGGTCACGAACAGACGATCAATTGGATTTGGTTGAAGTTGAATTAGAAAAAAAAATCGCTCCCAACGAAAAAGTAACTTTGAGTTTAACTTATTTAGTCAAAATTCCGAGTGACGAATTTACCAAATACGGCTATGGCGAAAAAGGAAATATATACCTCAAAAATTGGTACCTCACTCCTGCCCTTTATCAAGATGGCAGCTTTGTTCGTTACAGCAATGACAATGCAGACGACATCGCCAATGCCCTTTCTGATTTTGATATCGAGATGACTGTTCCTAATGAATTAAAATTGTTTAGTGATTTGAACACCAATAATCCGATAACCAATAATAACAAAGCAACTTATCTTTTGTCGGATAAAGGAAGAACCGATTTTACTATTTTTATCAATCCACACAATAATTTTGAAAAATACAAAAACGATGTTGTTGAAGTGGTTACTGATTTGAAAGACAATAATTTGAACAGTATTCAAAAAGCACTTTCGATTGATAAAATTGTGCGATTTGTAGAACAAAATATCGGAAAATTTCCGCATCAAAAAGTAACTGTTGCGCAAGCCGATTACGAAAAAAATCCTTTTTATGGATTGAACCAATTGCCTGCATTTCTAAGTCCGTTTACCAATGATTTTATTTATGAAATCAAGTTTTTAAAAACCTATTTGAACAATTATCTAAAAAACAGCCTTCGATTGGATGCGCGCAAAGACAACTGGATTTACGATGGAATTCAGATTTATACGATGATGAAGTATATTGACGAAAATTATCCCGATGTAAAAATGATGGGCAGCGTTTCTACATTTTGGCTTTTCAAAAATTACAACCTCACCAATTTGCCTTTCAATGAGCAATACAGTTATTTTTATATGCTCATGGCACGCAAAAATTTGGACCAACCACTTGGTGCACCAAAAAGCGCTTTGATCAAATTTAACGAACAAATTGCCAACAAATATAGAGCTGGACTGAGTTTTAGGTATCTGGCCAATTATATTGAAACCGAGAATATTGAAAAAAGTATTCGTCAATTTTATGACTTAAACCAAACTAAAAACCATACTTCACGACAAGATTTTGAAACCATTTTAAAACAACAAACACCCAAAAATATCGATTGGTTTTTTAATACGATCATTGATTCAAGAGCAATTGTAGATTATAAATTTGGTACCGTAAGCAAGACAAAAGACAGTGTCTCTTTTACCATCAAAAACAAAACCCAAACTTATGTTCCGATTCCAGTTTATGGCATAAAAAATAAGGAAATCGTATTTAAAAAGTGGATTGAAAGTACCAGCAGCGATAGCACTTACACTTTGCCTAGAGCGGATGCTACAAAAATTGTTTTAAATTACAAAAACGAAGTCCCCGAATACAATTTGAGAAACAATTGGCATTCGTTAAAAGACTTTAAAATCAGCAACCGACCTGTAAAATTTATCGTTATGAAGGATTTGGAAGATCCTTATTACAATCAGATTTTGTATGTACCTACCTTGGTTTTCAATTTGTATGACGGCATATCACCTGGTTTGCGTTTTCACAATAAAACAATTTTGGACAAACCTTTTATTTTTGATGTCAATCCAACTTATTCTTCGAAGACACAATCGTTGATAGGGAATTTTTCGTTCGGAATAAATCAAAATAATCGCGACAGCAATTTGTATAATATCAGGTACATGATCAGCGGTTCTTATTTTCACTATGCGCCTGATGCTGCGTATTTCAGATTCAATCCAGGGATTTTTATCCGCTTTAGAGAAGCTGATTTTCGTGACAACCGAAAACAATTGATTTTATTGAGAAATGTTTTTGTTAACAAAGATACATATGAACTTAATTCTGTCGATGAACCAACAAAATACAATGTTTTTAATGCAAAATACATCAATACAAAATCTGAAGCCACCGAACATTTTAATTTCATAACCGATTTTCAACTGTCAAATTCTTTTGGAAAGACGGCTATAGAACTGGAGTTCCGCAGGCTCTTTAACAACAACAGGCAGCTCAATTTGCGGTTTTTCGCTGGAAGCTTTTTGTATAATAAAACCAATTCTGATTATTTCAGCTTTGCTTTAGATCGACCAACCGATTATCTTTTTGATTATAATTACTATGGTCGTTCTGAAACCAGTGGCTTTTTTAGTCAACAGACCATTCTAGCCGATGGCGCCTTCAAATCAAAACTCGATGTTGCTTTTGCCAATCAATGGATTACTACCGCCAATGTAAGTTTTAATGTGTGGAATTGGGTCGAAGTTTATGGGGATTTGGGATTTGTGAAAAACAAGTTTCAAAAAGAAAAATTCGTTTACGACAATGGTATTCGTTTGAATCTTGTGACCGATTATTTTGAGTTTTATTTTCCGGTTTATTCTAACAATGGATGGGAAATTGCACAATCCAATTATGCCGAAAAAATTAGATTTATAATGACCATCGATCCGCGAATTCTTGTCAATCTTTTTACACGAAAATGGTTTTAAAATCGCTTAAATGCATTTGAATTATAAATTATCCGCAAGATTAAAATAAAACAACTGCATATTACTCAAACAAACAATTGTATATAACCCATTTTTTGTCAATACTTTAATTATAATTTACTCAAGTTATTATGATAGTTACTACTTTTTAATTAAATTTGTTTTTATAAAGTAAGTAATTCCGTTATGACCCAAGCCAATACCACTGTCGCACTTTCGTTTGAAGATTTTAAAACTGAAGTATTAAATGATTATAAAATTGCCATAACCAGTCGCGAATGCAGCCTTTTAGGACGCCGAGAAGTATTGACAGGAAAAGCAAAATTTGGCATTTTTGGTGACGGAAAAGAAGTGCCACAATTGGCAATGGCAAAAGCATTCAAAAATGGTGATTTTCGTTCTGGATATTACCGAGATCAAACTTTTATGATGGCAATTGGGGCAATGAACATTCAGCAATTTTTCGCAGGTTTGTATGGTCACACCGACATCAATCATGATCCAATGAGTGCCGGACGTCAAATGGGCGGGCATTTTGCAACCCATTCTTTAGACGAAAATGGCGATTGGAAAAACCTTACTTTGCAAAAAAATTCAAGCGCCGATATTTCACCAACAGCTGGTCAAATGCCAAGATTATTGGGTTTGGCACAAGCATCCCAAATTTACAGGAATGTTACCGGCATCCATAATAAAACCAATTTTTCAATCAACGGCGATGAAGTTGCGTGGGGAACTATAGGTAATGCTTCTACTTCTGAAGGTTTGTTTTTTGAAACCATTAATGCTGCGGGCGTATTGCAAGTACCGATGGTAATGAGTGTTTGGGATGATGAATATGGCATTTCAGTGCACGCAAAACACCAAACGACAAAAGAAAATATTTCTGAGATTTTGAAAGGTTTTCAAAGAGCGAAGGCAAACCACGATGACGAATTGGCGCATCAAAATCAAAATGGGTTTGAAATTTTTCGGGTTAAAGGTTGGGATTACGCCGAATTGATTGCGGTGTATCAAAAAGCAGCACAAATTGCCCGCGAAGAACATGTTCCGGTTTTGATTCACGTACAAGAGTTAACGCAACCACAAGGACATTCTACTTCGGGATCGCACGAGCGTTACAAAAATGCTGAAAGATTGGAATGGGAAAGCAATTTTGATTGTTTGCGTCAAATGAAATTGTGGATGATTGCCACCAATATCGCATCGACAGAAGAATTGGATGCGATTGACGAGACCACCAAAAAAGAAGTTTTAGATGGCAAAAAAGCTGCTTGGTCTGCGTTCGTGAATCCGATTAAAGAGGAGCAAAAGGAATTAATTGGCTTGTTAGAAAATATAGCAAACGAAAGCAATAGTAAAATTTTTATCGAACAATATAGTACTGATTTAAAAGCGATTAAAGAACCTATTCGCAAGGAAATATTGACTACAGCGCGCAAAGTTTTGCGTATGATTGTCAACGAAAATGGTCGTGAAAAACTAGCCAAATGGATTGCGGATTACACCGAAAAAATACAACCTAAATTCAGTTCGCATTTATTTTCAACTTCTGATAAAAATGTATTTTCAGTAAAAGAAGTTTTGCCTACGTATGACGATAATGCCGAAGAGGCAGATGCGCGATTGGTTTTGCGCGATAATTTTGATGCCATTTTTGCTAAATATCCAGAGACCTTAGTTTTTGGAGAAGATGCTGGTAATATTGGCGATGTGAACCAAGGTTTAGAAGGCATGCAAGAAAAATATGGAGCACTTAGAGTCGCAGATGTTGGCATTCGTGAAGCTACCATTTTAGGACAAGGTATCGGAATGGCGATGCGCGGTTTGCGTCCGATTGCCGAAATACAATATTTGGATTATTTGCTTTATGCAATTCAGATTATGAGTGATGATTTGGCAACCTTGCAATACCGAACCCGTGGCAAACAAAAAGCACCATTGATAATTCGCACCCGTGGCCACCGTTTGGAAGGCATCTGGCATTCGGGATCGCCAATGGGAATGATCATCAATGCCATTCGAGGCATTCATGTTTTAGTACCACGAAACATGACAAAAGCGGCCGGTTTTTATAATACTTTGCTTGAAACCGACGAACCGGCTTTGGTAATAGAATGTTTGAATGGCTACCGTTTGAAAGAAAAAATGCCAACCAATTTGGGTGAATTCAAAACACCGATTGGCATTGTTGAAACCATAAAAGAAGGAAAAGACATTACGTTGGTTGCCTATGGATCGACATTGCGTTTGGTAGAACAAGCAGCAAAAGAGCTTTTAGGCGTCGGGATTGATTGCGAAATCATCGATATTCAATCGCTTTTACCCTTTGATATTCAACACGATATCGTAAAAAGTGTAGCAAAAACCAATCGCCTATTGGTCATCGATGAAGATGTACCAGGTGGTGCCTCGGCTTATATTTTGCAACAAATTGTAGAAATACAAAACGGCTACAAGCACTTGGACAGCAAACCAGAAACTTTGGCTGCCAAAGCGCACCGACCTTCTTATGGCACCGATGGCGACTATTTTTCGAAACCCTCTGTCGAAGATATTTACGAAAAAGTCTACGCGATGTTGAGTGAGGCAAAGCCAAGCGCTTATCCTAGTTTGTATTAAAATGACAAAAAAACCAGTGTTAAAGTGGGCAATGGTGATACCAAAATTGATGTTAAAAAATAGGAGTCGTTCAAGCCACTTCTTAATTAAAAGTTATAAAGCCAATGTGATTTTTTATGTTGGCTTTTTTTAATTTAAATTTAGATTGTTAAAATCCCATGCTAATGTCTCCTTTTGAAATTGCACTTCATTCCGTTAATAATGTTAAGCTAATCGATCCACTAATTGGATATGATGATTATATAGCATTGGATTTGTCGGATGCGAATTTGGAGTTGTCCAAAATCAATTGTGCCAATGCTGTTGATTTTGAAAATTTTATTGATAATTATTTAAAAAAAAACAAAGCAAAAATTGCCTTTGGTGGTTATAATGAAAAGCGCAGTTTGTACAAAAGAAGCCTTATGTTTAACAAAAATGAATCGACCGAAAGGAACATCCATATTGGTTTAGATATTTGGGCAAAAGCAGCAACACCTATTTTTGCGGCAATTGACGGAACAATACACAGTTTTAAAAACAACTTGGGATTGGGCAATTATGGTCCAACAATCATTTTACAACATAATATTCAAAATCATGATTTTTACACTTTGTATGGTCATTTGTCATTAAATAGTATCAAAAATATTGAAGTTGGTCGTATTTTAAAAAAAGGGGAACAACTGGGAACGCTAGGCGATTATGAAATAAATGGCGATTATGCACCGCATTTGCATTTTCAAATTATCAAAGATATTGGAGATCATTTTGGCGATTATCCAGGAGTTTGCAGCCAAAAAGATCTGTCTTATTATTTAAACAATTGTCCCGATCCTAATAGGCTATTAAAAATCAAATCGCACTGAAAAAAATATTTGTATTATTAATTTTATATGCAACTTTTGAATGCAAGTCCAAGAAAAATGGAACTGAATCAACAAAATTTGTTATGATCTCCTTACCGGATGTAAATTAAAATCAAAAATATATGGCATATCAACCGGTAAAAAAATACAACCAATACATTTATTTACAGGTACAAAGCCAATTACCAATCGAAACATATGATAAACGAATTGCGAGTGACAGTAAACCGAAGCAAAAAAGTGAATGTAATACAATCCAAAAACGGGACAAATGAATTCAACTACAATTAAACCAATGCAATTAAGATTAATTTTTACACTATTTCTTTTTTCTTTAAGCGGAATTTTTGCGCAAGAAATGACGACCATAGACGGAAAAGAAATCCCTGCAACAGCCAACTGGGAATTCCTGTGCGAAGATTATGCATTATCAGGGATTTTGGGAGTACAAATTGCAAAAACACCGACTGGCGGAATAATGTCACTAACAGCAAAGGTAACTAACAGCCAATTTTATATTGGTGGAACGGTTTATTTATTTCTAGAAGACAACTCCGTGATAACTTGTACTGACAAAGGAATTAGAGCTTCAAAAGACCAAAATGCCACTTCATTTTATAGTTTTACAATTGCCGAAATGAGCCAATTAAAATCAAAAGCAATTCAAAATATACGCTTTTCGATTAAGGGAATAGCAAGCAGTTTCAGCAGCAAGACAGGACATTTTATGGCAACCAATAAAATAAAGTATTTTGGCACTTTTGATAAAACTATTCGCAACACCATTGCAACAGAAATAGAAATTAATGCACTTTACCAGCAAAAGTTATTGCCCAAAACCAAGAATTAATGGTAACCTTTTACGCTACATTTGCCTAAAAAAAATAAAAAATAGGAACACGTTGCGAATAAACGGTCAATAACTTTTAATCAAAATCTTCAAAATTAAAATCCCAATTCAACTCCTTTTTGTAAAACAAGTGACCATTTTCAACTTCAAGTGGGCAGTCGAAATTGTTTGTATAAAGTGCGCCTGTTCCTAAACCTTGCGGCATCGTGTTTTGTTGCAAAAAAGTCCATTGGGCAATCGCATTTAAACCAATATTACTCTCTAAAGCCGACGTAATCCACCACCCAATTTGGTACTTTTCTGCCAAGACAATCCACTCTTTTGTACCCCTAAAACCGCCAATAAAACTCGGCTTTAAAATAATAAATTGTGGTTTGATTTTTACCAATAAAGCTTCCTTTTCTACCATTGAAAACACCCCTATTAGCTCTTCGTCTAAAGCAATTGGAAATGGTGTTGTTTTGCACAGTTCTGCCATAGTGTCAGTATTGTTTTTTTTAATGGGTTGCTCTATACTATGTAATTCAAATTCAGATAATTGATTTAGTTTATCTAAAGCAGAACTCAATTCAAAAGCACCGTTTGCATCGACCCGGATTTCAATTTGTCGCGCAGTAAAATGCTGCCGAATAAACTGCAATAATTGCAGTTCTTTATCAAAATCAATAGCGCCAATTTTAAGTTTTATACAACCAAAACCAGCCGCTATTTTTTCTTCGATTTGTTGCTTCATGAAGGCTTCATTTCCCATCCAAACCAAACCGTTTATTGGTATTGCTTTTGTTCCGTTTGTAAACGCAGATGGAAACAACAAAAAAGGGTTTTCAGCATCCAATGATTGAAAGGCCATTTCGACACCAAATTGCAATGATGGAAAGGCTATTAATGCTTCCCAAAGTTGGTGCTTACCTAGATGAATATTGGCACATATCCACTGCAATTGTGTTTCGTAATCGGGTCTGTCATCGCTACTCAAGCCACGCAATAATCCGCATTCACCTATACCTTTTTTGCCTTGGTTTTCGAGAATGATAAACCAAGTTTCTTTTTCGGTCATTACACCACGTGAAGTACCAGATGGATTTTTAAAATTCAAGATGTATTTGTGGTAAGTGGCTTTCATTGTCGGTTGTAGAATTGATTAATCCAACAATTTTAAAATTGCATCAAAATCCTCATTTTGTATTCCCAATTTTGTGAAATCTTCAAAGTCAGATTTTGTTTTACTACTCCAACTTTGAGTAGCAGTAACATTTTGAGTTCTGTGTTTTTTGTGAAGCTCTTTTGCTTTTCCGAAGTCGCCATTAAGCAAATACGCATGCGCAATATTGAGTTGAATTAGTAATTCGGTTTCATCTTGTTGCGCTCCAATTTTTAAGTATTTAATCGCTTTTCCGTACTGTTTTGAATAAATATAATATTTTCCGAGTGCATTATAATCTAGCGTTTTGGCATTTTCATTATCAATAATTGTAGTCTGCAACAAATCAATGGCTTCATTATAGCGTTTATTTTTAAAATGTTGCTCGGCATCGGTCCGAATGGTATTTAAAAGGGTTTGGTTGGCTGGTTTTTGAGTAAGACAAGCATTACCAAAATCGCGATAAGCTTTAGATTTTTCTGCCGCTAGCAACCTATCGAACTCTTGAAAACTGTATTTTTCTTGGAATTTTTCGAGAATACAAATGCTAAAATCATCGGCATGAATCATTTTTTTTGCCAAGTCAGATGTTTGTACTTGATCGATAATAAATTGACGCTTTTCGGTAGTCCAACCTTTGCTCAATTTGTTGTCAACCCACGGCACTACTTCAAGCACAATGCGTTGGTCCATGATCCAATTTTTACTTTCGAAACCAAACCACATCGCATCTGCATCCATCTTTAAACAAGTCGATTTGTCTATCGAAAGCCTTTTGGCATCTTTGTTCACTGGCGTATTTTGGTACAAACAAGCATTTTTTGTGGTACCATTTTCAATATAATCATTTGCCAAAGTATTGCTCGAAAAAATGGCATACTTACATTTGTCATCGCCAGCTACTTTTGATAATAAAAAAACCGCTCCAGCAGAACCTTGACTAATTCCGCTTGGGTCAGGAATTGCTTTGAGCACAGACACCAAACTATTGGCCATTTGCTGGTTGTTGTCGAGCAAAGTGATGCGGTAAACGACTTCGGTGGTGCCTTTTGGAAAATCTTCGGTTTTGATGAGCAAGCGGTCGCCGGCTGAAACAGTAACTTCTTTAGAAGTGGCGCGTTCTTTGTCCCAATATCCATCTTGTTGTGCAAAAGATACTGATGTTATTAGAAGTAGTAAGAAAAAAATATTTTTCATTTTGATTTGCGTTTATTTATATCAAAAAATCTCAATAACCCGAATGCCTTAGCCCAGATTGAGGAGAAATCCTGTTATTGCGTAAAATTAAAAGTCAAAATTACTGAAATTAGTTCATAGCAATAACAGATTGGAACCGAAAGCTGGATTGGCTTCAAAGAAATTATAAATCGATTGAAGCACCGATTTCGAGTAACATTAAATCTTTTCCTTTATCGAAAAACTTGCGTTTGGCTTGTACTTGGTCGATTTCGATGTAACCAAAAGTGTCATAATGGATACCTAAAATTTTGTCACATTCGACGAAATCAGAAGCGATTATGGCGTCGTCTATGTCCATCGTAAAATTATCACCAATTGGAAAAATCGCCAAATCAAGTTGGGTGCGCAGCGGAATGAGTTTCATGTCAAAAGTTAGAGCGGTATCGCCCGCGATGTAAATATTTTTGTGTTCACTTTCGATTACAAATCCGCCTGGATTACCGCCGTTACTGCCGTCAGGAAAAGAACTGGAGTGAATGGCGTTGACGAATTTAATTTTTCCGAAATCAAAATTCCAACTTCCACCGTGATTCATTGGGTGTGATTGAAAACCTTTATTGGCATAATAAGTTGCAATTTCGGCATTAGAAACGATAATTGCATTGGTACGTTTTGCAATGGCTTCGACGTCAAAAATATGATCGCCATGTGCGTGTGTAAGCAAAATAAAATCGGCTTTTAAGGTACTTATGTCAATGTGAGCCGCTTTTGGATTAGCCGAAATATATGGATCAACAAGGATATTTTTACCGTTGACTTCGATACCGAGTGTGGCATGACCGTAAAATGTAATTTTCATAATATTGAACTTAAGCGTTATTGACAATCAAATCCGAGAAAAAGAAAATCATAGACAAAGCCAAAAGTACAGACAGCAGGAACGTACTTAATGCCAATTTTTTTAATTCGGGGTCCAAAGCGCGGGCTTCTTTGTTTTTATAAACGGTGATTAAATGTTGGGTGAGCGGAATATAAGCCAATAAAAACAGGTATTGATCAAATTTAAAATCGCTCATTACCGCAAAAACCACAACGAGAAGCATGGCAGCAATGACAAGGAAATAATGGTATTTTTTAGCGTTTTCGCCGCCAATTTTTACGACAATTGTATTTTTATTGGCTTTTTTATCAGAGACTTCGTCGCGCATGTTATTGAGATTCAAAACGCCAACACTCAAAAATCCGATCGCGATGGCGGGCAAACACAAAGCCAAATCGACTTGTTTTGAATACAAAAAATTGACACCCAAAGTGCTTACTAATCCAAAAAACACAAATACAAATGCATCGCCATAACCGCTGTAACCATAGGCGGTATTGCCAACGGTATAACGAATCGCAGAGGCAATGGCGAGAATTCCCAACACCAAAAATAACAACGAATACAATAAGTTGGTATCTCTAAATGCATAATAAATCAATAATATTGCTGCAATGAGCGTAAAAATAGAAGTCAAAATTATCGCATTTTTCATGGCTTTGGGTGTAATAACCCCACTTTGAATGGCGCGTTTTGGCCCAACTCTATCTGAATTATCGGTGCCTTTGATGCCGTCACCATAATCGTTGGCAAAGTTAGACAAGATTTGTAAACCCAATGTGGTTAGCATGGCAAACCCAAAAAGTTTCCAATTGAAAACTTCTGTTGGTGTGAGCACATTGTCGGTTGGATGGGCAAGTGCATACATGCTTCCTACTATAATTCCGGAAACGGACAAAGGTAAAGTGCGCAATCTGGCTGCTTCAATCCAGTGTTTCATAATTTATTTATTGTTTAAAATCACATCCAATTGCTATCGGAAGTTTCAATTTTATAGAGCCATTGGTTGACAAATTCTTTTATTATTTCAAAATTGCCCAATTGAAACGCGATATCACCGCCAGCAGTGTGCAAAATAAGTGATCCTATATTGGCCTTTTTATGCCAAAACAACTGTGATGTTGTAATGGCTTGAATTTTATCGGGTGCTATGATATCGTTGCTAATATCCCAAGCGCCACTTTGTTTTATTATAAAACTATCGTTGACAAACAATCGGTTGTTTTTGAAACCAAAGACAACCAAAAGTCCAATACCAATAACATAAAAAGGCAGCAAGTAATAGTATTCAAACACTTCGGTTGCGAGCCAAGTCCCAATTCCCAAATACAGGAACAAAGGTAGCATTATTGTGGTAAAAATAGTAAAAACAAGCTT
This sequence comes from Flavobacteriaceae bacterium, assembly GCA_947488595.1. Classification (GTDB taxonomy): domain Bacteria; phylum Bacteroidota; class Bacteroidia; order Flavobacteriales; family Flavobacteriaceae; genus Flavobacterium. The sequence goes on along the minus strand of CANKZI010000017.1, from coordinate 31,554 downwards.
GCGATAATTGGGCAATAGCTTCACACCTTTTTCGGGAATTTGACCCAATAGCAATTGAAGTATTTCGTTACGTTCGTCTGCATTACAACCGGGAATTTCAATAGCCGATTTGCGTTCCTGTGGCTCTCCGCTCGTGGCTTGTTTGATTTTAATGCCTAAAATATTCATCTTTTTTTGAAGAAAATTTTGGGTAATGGTAGTTATTTGTACTTTTTCGGGTTTGATAATCGTACTTTTAGAATTCAATAATCCAAAAGAAAGTAACAATGAGCCGCTTTGTTTGCTGACTTTGTAATCATAAAATTTAAAAATCACACGAACCAAATTGAAAACCAGCACGACAAAAATTAAAATGACTATTAGTATTGACATACTTCCCATTAAGATGCTATTTTCAAAGAAATTTGCAATATTCGTATCTGTATTATCGTCGCCAAGCGTATTTTTAAAGTTTTCGTAAATAGAGAAAAAAAAGGCAAACATCAATGCGATGCTTCTGCCATAATTGGAGGTTATTGCGACCTTTATCAAACTCGCAAAACTAATTTTTATAAAAGGAATTATTTCATTAATTATGGGATTGTCAATACCCAAGCTAAAATCATCTTGGTTTTCTGCTACTGGTTTTCTTTTATTGTTTTCAAGAAGGCGCGTTTTTAAAGATAATGCCAATTGATGCGAAATGGCTTTGATATTGCCTTCTTTTTTGTTGCTGCCAGCGGTGTCAACTTCTAATTCATAAACCCCAATTATCTTTTGAATAAAAGACTGATTGATGTTTACTTGTTGAATTTTATGAAGTTGAATAGCAGTTTTTGTTTTATTAAAAATGCCTTCAGTAATAACAAATTCTTCGTTTTCATCATCTAAAAAGAAAGTAAAATTACGGTATTTAAAATAAGAAATTATAGCAACTACAACTAAAACGGCGGCAATAATTAGACTCAAATACAATTTATTATACTTTTCAATTTTAAGTATAGTAACCAGTAAAATAGGCCATAACGCTTTAGCATACACTTGCAATGTATAAAAAAACATGACCAAAACTCCGATTGGCGATTGCCTTTGCGGTTGACTAAAATTGTTAGCCATTACAGTTCTTTTTGAATTTTAAGCATCAACAATTGTTTGATGTTTTCGGCTTCTTCTTTTTTGATTCCGGGGATTTCGATATCACTCGAACTGCCACCAGCGGTATAAATTTGCACGGTTGCCAATCCAAAATAACGCGAAACCAATCCTTCGTGTAGCGCTACGTGTTGCACTCTATTATAAGGAATTACGATGGTATTTGTAGCGATTATTCCGTTGCGAAAAAGCACATCATGGTTGCGAAATGCAAAGGCTTTTTTAATAAAATTGATTCTCGAAAAAAATACGGTTACCAGTAATGCACTAGGATAAATAATATAAATCTCGGGTTCAAAATTACTCCAATCGTCAATATTAAAATAGCAAATTATCAATACAATCGCAAGGATTAAAAAGGTAAAAATTAAAGTAATCAAAACTACTTTCCAGTAGGAAGGATGCAATTTTGAAAATACAACCGTCTCCATTTTTGGAAGATTTTTGGTGTCTATTGTTTCATTGGTAAAATTTTCCATGTGGACATTTGGTTTTGGGAATACAATTTACTGTAATCTAAATTATGGCAACCATTTATTCTCGCCAAAATTGGGTTTTCTTTTTTCTAAAAAAGCGTTGCGTCCTTCTTTGGCTTCTTCGGTCATATAGGCCAAACGGGTAGCTTCGCCAGCAAAAACCTGTTGCCCCACCATGCCATCATCGGTTAAATTCATAGCAAATTTCAACATTTTTATAGAAGTTGGCGATTTTTGAAGAATTTCTTGCGCCCAATCAAAAGCGGTATTTTCTAAGTCATCGTGCGGAATTACGGCATTGACCATTCCCATATCCATGGCTTCTTGCGCTGAGTAATTTCTGCCCAAAAAGAAAATTTCACGTGCTTTTTTTTGACCAACCATTTTGGCCAAGTAGGCCGAGCCATAGCCGCCATCAAAACTGGTCACATCGGCGTCGGTTTGTTTAAATATGGCGTGTTCTTTACTGGCCAAGGTCAAATCGCAAACCACGTGCAAACTGTGTCCGCCACCAACGGCCCAACCTGGAACAATGGCGATAACTACTTTGGGCATAAAGCGAATGAGTCGCTGCACCTCGAGAATATTGAGTCGGTGTTGCCCATCCTCGCCAACATAACCTTGATGGCCGCGCGCATTTTGATCGCCACCGCTACAAAAAGAATACACACCATCTTTGGTCGATGGCCCTTCGGCTGACAGTAAAACTACACCAATTGAGGTATCTTCTTGTGCATCATAAAAAGCTTGGTACAATTCGCTGGTCGTTTTTGGACGAAAAGCATTGCGAACATTGGGACGATTGAATGCAATTCGGGCTACACCATTGCATTTTTTATAAGTAATGTCTTCAAAATCTTTGACTGTTTTCCAATTTATTTCTGGCATACTTTTTTTGTTTTTAAGAATATAAAATTTAAAAAATTAGTTTTTATTGAACCAAATAAATTCCATCCTCTTTAATCGCTATCAATTGGTCTTTGTACAAAGCACCAATGGCTTTTTTGAACGTTTTTTTACTCATTTGAAGTACGGTTTTAATGTCTTCGGGATGGCTGTTGTCATTCAAACGCAAAAACCCACGACTGGCGCGCAATTCATCAAGAATTTTTTGAGCATTGGGTTCTATTTTTTCGTAACCTAACTTTTCAATCGAAACATCAATTTTGTTATCGGGACGAATAGTTTTGATATAACCGCGCAAACGGTCTCCTGTTCTTATACTTTCGTCATAAACTTCATCTTTGTACAAAAGTCCTTTGTGTTGTTCGTTGATAATGACATTGATACCAATTTCGGTAATGTGCGATACGATTAAATCTACTTCTTCGCCTCTTTCAACCGTTATCGTGTCATTACTAAGAAACTGATTTATCTTACTCGAAGCTACCAAACGTTGTGTTTTTTCGTCCATATACAAATAAACCAAATAGCGTTTTCCTTTTTCCATTGGGCGCGCTTGCTCTCTAAACGGAACGAGAATGTCTTTTTCCATTCCCCAATCCATAAAAGCACCTATTTGGTTCACATAATTGACGCGCAAAAGTGCAAATTCGTTGAGCAAAATATATGGTTCTAAGGTAGTTGCAACAGGACGTTCTTCGTGATCAAGATATACAAAAACAGTCAACTCCTCGCCTATTTCAAATTGGTGCGGGACATACTTATTGGGCAAAAGGATGTCCTCGGCTTCGTTGCCATTGCCTAAAAACAAACCTACTTTGGTATCGCGTAAAATGGTTAATGTATTGTATTTTCCTATTGCTATCATCTTGCTTTTGCTAAAGTGGCAAAGGTACGAACTTCGCCATTGATTTTTATGCAGATTTGTTTGATTTCCTAAACCAATTCTCTAAAATATTGCAACAAAATCGCATCGTTTTTTAATGTTGGAGTAAAAACCTCTAAAATACTGGGCTTGTCATTTTGTGCATACAAATCTGCTAGGCTTTTAGAAAGTGTGGCATCGGTGCTCGCTGTGAAATAATCAAAACCATACATTTTTGCCAAATGTTCGGCTGTCAAACAATGCGCTGTTTCAAAAAACTGATTGAAAATCGGTGTTTCTTCATGTCCTGGAAGAATTCGAAAAATGCCGCCACCGCCGTTGTTGATAAGTATAATTTTGAAATTTTTGGGAATATAATTGTTCCATAACGCATTGCTATCATACAAAAATCCGATGTCGCCTGTGATAAAAGTAGTTTGCTTTTTATTGACAAAAGCGGCGCCAACAGCGGTCGATGTACTACCATCGATACCACTTGTGCCACGGTTGCAATATACGGCAATAGAAGGATCAATTTCGATCAATTGTGCGTAGCGAATGGCCGAACTGTTGCTGATTTGTAATTGGGTGTTTTTAGGTAAACTTGTAATTATTTTTTCAAAAACTGTAAAATCTGAAAACGGAATTTTAGATAGATAAATTTGGTGTTTCTTGGCTCTTAATGATTTTAAATCTTGCCCTTTCTGAAAATAATCGCTGTTTATGGATTTTGTTAATGGCAAAATCGCTGTAAAAAAAGCATTAGGTGTGGTAACAAAATGTTGCGTTAGTGCACCGAACGTATCATAAGCTCTTAAAGAATCGATATGCCAATGGTGTTTTGGTTTGTGTTTTCGAAGCAATGATTTGATGCGTTTTGAGACAATCATTCCACCAAAAGTCAACAATATTTCAGGTTGGAAGTCATTACAATCATTTGTCGAAAAAGGCGTAATAATTGTATCGATGGTATTGATAAATGTGGGATGGTGCAAATTGGAAGTCGTTTCGGTTAAAACCATTATTGATGGATCATTGGCCAATTTTTCAATTGTAGCATCTTCTAACACATTGGTTTCATTGACACCAACAAGAATCATTTTGCGTTTTGAGGTATTCCAAATGGTTACAAAATCTGCTAAATCACGCATTGTACAAACTTGCGGTTCCTCTGCGAAAGCGACAGTATTAACCAAAAGATGATCAACAGTTTCATACAGCGGTTCTTCAAAAGGAGCGTTGATGTGCACTGGTCCCTTTTGCGATAAGGCAGTATTGATGGCTTTACTGATTTCGAAATCATTGTATTCGGAGGCCGATTCGGTTAAATTAGCATTGTATAATGAATGGTTACTGAAAACATTTTGCTGTCGAATGGTTTGTCCGTCACCAATATCAATTTTATCGTTTGGTCGGTCGGCCGAAATAACAACAATCGGAATCTGACTATAAAATGCTTCGGCAAAAGCAGGATAATAATTGAGCAAAGCAGAACCCGAAGTACAGACCAGCGCTACAGGTTTTTTGAGTTGCTGCGCCATTCCGAGTGCAAAAAAAGCGGCACAACGTTCGTCGGCGATACTGAAACAATTAAAACTAGGATTATTGACAAATCCGATAGTTAAAGGTGCATTTCGGGAACCTGGAGAAATGATAATGTTGTTAAGTCCTTTGGCTTCGGAAATTTGAATGATGCTTTGTGCTAAAGGTATTTTGGGGTAAATCATCTATTTTTTATATAAAACACAAAGTTACGAACTTGCCTAAAGATAACCTTTAAATTAAGATCCTTTTTGCTAATTTTGGTCACAAATATTTTTTGAATGGAAATTAAATTGCGAAATGCCAGTGTCGAAGATTTGACCTCAATATTATCAATTGTTAATCATTCGATTTTGCATACGACCGCCATTTACGATTATGAACCACGTACCATGGCACAGCAGCAAGTTTGGTTTGATGAGAAAATCAATTTGGGTTGTCCGATAATTGTTGCTCAGTTAAACAATGACGTAATTGGTTTTGGTACTTATGGCAGTTTTAGAGTAAAGATTGCTTATCAATTTACGGTTGAACATTCGGTTTATGTTGCGGAAGATTATATTGGAAAGGGTGTTGGAAAATTGCTATTGGCAGAACTGATATCTATTGCAAAATCACAAAATTACCATGCCATGATTGGGTGTATTGATGCTGAAAATAAAGGAAGTATTGCTTTTCACGAGAAATTTGGGTTCAAAATAAGCGGGAATTTAAAGCAAGTAGGATTTAAGTTTGATCGTTGGCTTGATTTGGTTTTGATGCAATTGCTTTTAAAATAAAAAAGCGATTCCAGTTCTGAAATCGCTTTTGTCATTTTATCTTAGATTAACCTCGAATCCAATTGATAATTTCGTCGCTCAAAGGCGAAATTCTCGGAGAAACAACCTTATCTAATTGACCGTTTTCGTTGATTAGAAACTTTTGAAAATTCCACTCGACTTCTACTTCTATTAGCCCGTTTTGACTTTTTTTAGTCAAATATTGATACAATTCGTGCATATCTTCGCCTTTAACTGATATTTTTTCCATCATCGGAAAAGTTACACCATAATTTTTTTGACAAAAAATACTAATTTCTTTATTGGTGCCAGGCTCTTGCGATCCAAAACTATTCGCTGGAAAACCAATGATTACGAAATTTTGGTTTTTAAATTTTTGGTACAAATCTTCTAATTCTTTGTATTGTGGCGTTAATCCACATTTGGATGCTGTATTAACAATCATTACTTTTTTTCCTTTAAGAGAAGCGAAATCAAAATCTTTTCCTTCAATATCCTTCACTATAAAATCAAAAATATTTTTGGTCATTTCATTTTCATTTAAATTACTTAAACTAATTGCCGCAGCTGCTTTATTTGCTTCTGGATTTTGTCCACAACATTGTAAACCTATAAAAAGGGAAATTCCGAAATAGAACAGTGTTGATTTTCTCATATGTATCAAATTAAAGCACAAAAATAGTCAAAAACCTGCATTTTTATTTCGATTAAAAATAAATAATTGTTAAAAAAATAATCATCGCAACAAAAAAACGTTGCTATTCAGCATTAAAACATGCTTTTTCTTTTAAAAATGACTTTCTTTAGTTTGCAAATTGGTATTTTTGAAATACAGATTAAAAAATATTTGCTGTCGAAATTACTGCTGGAGCCGAAGCTTTTGCTGTTACTTTAGAACCTGCTGGCGAAAGCGCATCACCAACATTGCAACAATTGTACACTTTAGGAAACGTATGATTTAAATATCAGACATAAAAAAAGGTTCAATTTTGCGATTGAACCTTTTTTGCTTTTTATATACGAATTTAGAACTTCAATTGATAAACTTGGTCTAAATCTTTTTCGGAACTTATATTGACATTCAAATCGGTTACAAAACCCGAATTCAAACCATAAACCCAACCATGAACGGTAAGTTCTTGTCCGTTTCTCCAAGCGCCTTGCACAATAGATGTTTTGGCCAAATCAAATACTTGTTCTTTTACATTCAATTCAACAAAAGTATTAAAACGGTCTTGCTCGTTGATAATTGAGTCAAGGTAAGTGTGGTGCAAACGATATACATCTTTAATATGTCGGATCCAATTGTCGATAATTCCAATAGAATCGTTGCCCATTGCCGCTTTTACACCACCACAACCATAATGTCCACAAACCAAAACATGTTTAACTTTTAGCACATTTACTGCATAATCCAAAACACTCAACATGTTCATATCAGAATGGATGACCATATTGGCTATATTTCTATGCACAAATACTTCGCCTGGTTTAGCTCCTATAATTTCGTTGGCAGGCACTCGGCTGTCAGAACAACCAATCCACAATAATGGTGGCGTTTGTCCTTTTGCTAAATCTTGAAAATAATTTGGGTCTTTTAACAAAGCATTTTCAACCCAAATTTTGTTATTGTCTAATATTTTTTTGTAAAAATCGTCCATATTTATGATTTTTTTGTGATATTGTTTGATTTATAAAATTACTTATTATACTTGTTAATTTGAAAATTTATCCTCAATTATTTCTTTCTTTACAAAAGTACGTTTTGCGGCATCATAATAATGTTCAACGGTGACTTTGTTTAAAGTTTCTTCTGAATTTTCGAGTTGGTAAGCTTTTTTAAATCCCTTGAGTTTTACTTTAATATTGCTTTCTTTGGCACGGATGGTCTTAAATTCATGAATCAAATCCAAAATATCATGTGCAATATAAACCGTATCATGAGCTGTTATAATTACTTTTGAATTTTCGGGAATCTCGCTCAAAGTTGCTTTTATCGCAGCTTTGTTTAGAAACGAAACTTCTTGTGCCAAATCAATATGAATAACATCGCCATCAACATATTGTTCTTTTCTAAAATTATATGCTTTTTTGAGATTGCCCTTCATTATGAAAATTACGCTAATAATTAAACCTAATCCAACACCCCAAAGCAAATCAATAAATACAACTCCCAAAAGCGTTATTATAAAAGGAACAAATTGGTATTTGCCTTTCTCCCAAAAATGTTTGACTGTTGATGGTTTGGCCAACTTGTAGCCAACCATTAGTAAAATAGCCGCCAAAGTAGCCAATGGAATTTTATTTAGTAAAAAAGGGATAGTTAGCACACTAACCAATAAAAACAAGCCATGTATGATTGATGACATTTTTGATTTTGCGCCAGCAGCGTTATTTGCCGAAGTCCTTACAACAACAGAAGTCATTGGCAATCCGCCCAAAAGCGAACTCAAAATATTGCCAACACCTTGCGCCTTAAGTTCAACATTGGTGTCGGTGTAACGTTTTTGTGCGTCCATACGATCAGATGCTTCAATACACAAGAGCGTCTCTATTGATGCTACGACCGCGATTGTCGCAGCAGTTATCCAAACTTTTTTATTCAAAAATCCCGAAAAATCAGGTGTTATGATTATATTTTTAAAATCCTCGATTGTAGTTGGAACGGGCAAAGCCACTAAATGTTCTTTTGAAATGGAAAAGTCACTTCCGGAACGAATAAAAATTTCATTCAAAACAATACCAAAAGCCACAGCAATCAATGCTGCAGGAACCAATTTTAGATTTTTAAGAAAGGGGACCTTATTCCAACTTATCAAAATCGCAAGCGAAACCAAAGCGATTATAATAGAACCCAATTGTAAATGATCTACAATCGAAAATAACTCTGAAAACGTATTTTTTCCGTCACTTTGCAAAAAAGCCTCATCACCTTCAAAATCGCCATCATAACCCAAGGCATGGGGAATTTGTTTCAAAATTATAATAACACCGATTCCAGCCAACATGCCTTCGATAACATTGTTTGGAAAATAATTAGATATTGTGCCAGCTTTTATAAATCCTAATGCGAGTTGAATCAAACCAGCAATAAAAACCGCTGTCAAAAAAATATCAAAAGCACCAAGATCGGTAATTGCTTTTAATACGATTGCCGTCAATCCGGCCGCTGGTCCTGAAACACTCAAATGCGATTTACTCAAATAACCAACAATAATACCACCGATAATTCCGGATATAATTCCGGATAATGGCGGTGCGCCCGATGCTAATGCAATTCCTAAGCACAATGGAAGTGCTACTAAAAACACAACCAAACCAGAAGCAAAGTCTGATTTAAGGTTGGCAAAAAAGTTGATTTTTTTTGTCATAATACCTAACTAAATTGAAATAAATAAATGATAATTCCGAATTAAAAACTTAAACGGAAATGATTGTTATCGAAAAATTGATATCAAATATTAGGCGGAGGAGAGAATATTACGGCTGAAACATTGTCGTGTTTCAATTGATTTTCGGTAATAATGATACTCGAAGTCAATTTAGGAAGTACAATCAAATCAAAATTAGCAAATTTTAACTCCGCTTTTACCTCTTTTACTTCCTTGTGCACTTGTTCTTCTTCTGACAAACTAAAAAAAACAGACGTGTCGCAGCTGCTTTTTATCAAGCTTACAATCGTAGGCGTTGATAAAAAAATTATAAAAATAATCAGGGCGAATTTTACTGCTAACTTCATGATGCGAAAATAGTTTTTAACTACAGGAATTGAATACAAATGTAAATTATTTAAAACAAATTTAACATCTTAAAATAACAAAGCCAGACAATATTAATATCGTCTGGTTTTGTTGCAATTGGCAATAGACTATAAGGTTTCTTCTAACCAAGCCGTCATCATCCAAATTGTTTTTTCTTGTTCGGCAATAAAATCGCTCATTAGCGCATTGGTTCCTTCGTCGTTTATTGTTGCCGATTGTTCCAAAATGACCCTTTCGATTTTTAATAATTCTGATAACGAGTTAACAATGAGATGTACAGCTTTTTCGTCAACCGAAATATTTTTCCCCACTTTAATCATATTGCTTTTAATATAGTCTTCAAAAGTGTGCAATGGTGTTCCACCAATTGTTAAAACTCGTTCAGCTATCAAATCTATTTTTAATTGTGCGTCGTTATATAATTCTTCAAATTTTACATGCAAATCAAAAAAACGTTTGCCACGAATGTTCCAATGAATGCCACGTAGATTTTGATAATAAACTTGAAAGCTTGATAAAAGCACATTCAAATCGGTCACAATTAATTCCGATTCTTTTATTGGTAGCCCTAAAATATTGGTTTTCATAATTTCTAATGTTATAAAATCAAATCTAAAAAATAAAAACTATACGAACTATTGTTTTAACTTATCCTTTTTATATTTGCATCAAAAAAAATGATACTATGACCATCACCCAATTGCAATATGTTCTCGCTGTAGCCGAACACAAAAATTTTACACTTGCTGCCGAAAAGTGCTTTGTCACCCAGCCTACTTTAAGCATGCAAATTCAGAAAATTGAAGACGAACTTGGTATTTTAATTTTTGACCGAAGCAAAAAACCCATTCAGCTGACCGATATCGGACAAAAAATTGTAAATCAAGCCAAAAACATTGTCAATGAATCGGGTAGAATAAAAGATATTGTTGATCAACAAAAAGGCTTTATTGGAGGTGAATTTCGTTTGGGAATCATTCCGACCATCATGCCAACGCTTTTGCCGATGTTTTTAAATAATTTTATTAAAAAATACCCAAAAGTTAAATTGATTATTGAAGAATTGAATACAGACGAGATCATACTAAAATTGAAGAATGGTCATCTTGATGCCGCTATTGCCGCAACGCCGCTAAATGAAGAAAAAATCAAAGAAGTGGTTTTGTATTTCGAACCCTTTGTCGCTTATATTCCAGAAAATCATAGCATTGCACAAAAAGAAGAAATCGAGATTAGCGATCTGGATTTGGATGAAATTTTACTCCTTCAAGACGGACATTGTTTTCGAGATGGCATTTTAAACCTATGTAAAAACATTACCACTTCCGAAAATGCTAATTTTCAAATTGAAAGCGGTAGTTTTGAAACATTAATCAAATTGGCCGACGAAGGATTAGGAACTACACTGCTACCTTATTTGCATACGTTGGATTTAAAAGAGAAAGATAAAAACAAACTGCGACATTTTAAAGAACCGAAACCAGCGCGAGAAGTCAGTCTTATTTTTCCGAAAACCCAATTAAAAATTCATATTATTGATGCATTACGAAACACTATTGCTGGCGTTGTAAAAGGTGCAATCGTTTTTCAAAATGTTCAAATTGTAAGTCCATTGGGCAAAAAATAAAAGCAAGAAAAAAGGAGCTATTTAGGCTCCTTTAGTTTTATGAATTTAATAAAAATTGATATTGTTTTAATTCAGGCTTTTCTTTAGTGTACTGCAAAAGCCATTCAGTTAGTTGTTCAATTTCGTAAGGCAAAAGAATTTTTAGCGCTTTTTCTAACTCCTTGCAAAACAGTAAAGGGTCAAAACTTACTCTTTCGAGTATGTTCTTTGTGTAAGCAAACATCGTTTTCTTCATGGAATGAATTTAAACTTTTAAAGGTTAAATAATAATTGTTCATTCAAATTTAAAAAAATTACGAATACGATTTCGTTTTAAAATGTTAATTAAATGGAAGATGTATCAAAATTCTTGACACACCTTAAAAAATTAGCCTTTTGTTGCTCTGAACATTTCTCTTTTACCGGGAGGTCCATCCAGCTTTTCAACCGTAAAACCTACTTCTTGCATACTGCGTTTTACTATGCCACGTGCGGCATAAGTAACTAAAACACCTTTGTCTTTAAGTGCATCATACATTTTTTGAAAAATTGATGTACTCCATAATTCAGGTTGCACCCGATAACCAAAAGCATCAAAATAGATCAAGTCAAATGCTGCAACATCAGCTACTGAATCAAAAAACTGTTTTCTCTTGGTAAGTGAAAAATGGTCAGTTAAATTGTGTTTTTTATCCCAAGGCAATTGGTGCATCATCTCAAAAATAATTTGATGGTTTTGTGCATCCAATTCTGAAACATAATTCATTGCGAGAATTTCTTCAGCAAGCACTGGATAAGCTTCGACACCAACATATTCTATTTGCTGCTCGATTGCAATCGATTCTAAAAAAGTAATAAAAGCATTCAATCCCGTTCCGAAACCAATTTCCATAATGGCAACCGATTTTTCTTTGAACAACGAAAGTCCGTTTTTAATAAATACATGTTTTGCTTCTTGAATTGCGCCGTGTTTAGAGTGGTAATTTTCGTCCCAATCTGTCAACTGAATGGTTGTAGAACCATCAGATGTTGTAATGATTTTTCGCTGCATTATTCGATATACAATTTCTTTATTCTTGGAATCGGCCCACTACATTTTACTTGATGACAAGCAACACAAGTACTCACACCATCATTAAAATGCTGTTTGGCGTTTTTCGGATCCTCATAAATCAATGTTTGTGCTTTTATAAAAGCGTTGGCTTGCTGTTTAAAAAAAGTATCATTGTCGGTCGAATCTGTCATTACTGCTTTATGAATCTTTAGAAAATGATTCGGGAATTTGCCAATATTATCTCCGTTTTTAATGCGTTTTTTGAGTCTTTCATTGTCCACATACATTTGTTCCATCAAAGCTGCCATTTCGGAAAGTTCATACATTTCGAATTCTTTTTCTTTTTTTGGAATACGATCTACTGTGGTAGCTTTACTTTCAGACTGGTTATTGCTTTTATTACATGAAAACAAAAAAACACAAACCAAAAACAACAAGATATTTTTCATTTATTTTTGCATTAAAACGCCATCAGCCATAAAAGAATAGGTAGTTTTTGGAGCAACAATACTGTCAATTGCTGCTTGAGAAGCGCCACCGTCTTTTGCATAATGCTTCAATTCTTCGATACTTTCAACGCTTACATAAGCTTTTCCATTAACTACAACTTCTTCGTTTTTTGAGTTTAAAGGCATAAAAAAAGCATAATCTTTGAACTTTACAAAAGCTTCCTTTTCGTTGGCCAAATCCAATTTCATCCAACAACCTTTCTTTTGGCAAACATCATTTATTTTTGATTTGAATTTGACATTTAGCGTGTCGCCTTCTTTCAAAGCATCGAATTTTTTTAGCATTTCTTCTTTTGTAACAGCGCCTTCGTCAGAAATACTGTCACCAAATGAACTGTAAACAATTTCAGGTGTTGCTGAATGTTTTTCCGCTTTTTTATTACACCCAACAAAAATGGCTAAAGTAAAGGCCAACACTATTAATTTTTTCATAATGATTCAGTTTAATATATTTTTTAGACTACAAAAATAAAGAGATTATTGCAACATCAAATCAATATTTTAACTTTTTTCAATTATTGTTACCAAATCAACAATAAATTAAGTGGTCCGAAATTAAAATGAGAAAAGTTATAAATTATTTATTTGCAAACGAAAAAGCATTGTAATTTTTGTTAATTTAGCCAAAAATAGTTTATTCCAATATTAATTTTTAAAATGAATTTACAAACAATTGCTAATCAATAGTTTAAATCTCTGTTTTAAAATATAAAAACCCATAAATGAGTTTAAGAACTACTCACGAAATCGATATAGTACGTACTACTTCATCAAAAATTGATAGTGTTGATTTTGACACCCTAACTTTCGGAACCACCTTTACAGATTATATGTTGGTTTGTGATTTCAAAGAAGGTGCTTGGCAAAAACCCGAAATCATACCTTATGCACCTTTTTTATTGGATCCATCAGCAAAAGTTTTCCATTATGGACAAGCTATTTTTGAAGGAATGAAAGCCTACAAGGATGATGACGATAAAGTTTGGCTTTTTCGTCCGGATCAAAATTTTGAGCGTTTCAATAAATCAGCTGTTAGGATGGCGATGCCCGAAGTTGAAGAATGGATTTTCATAGATGGAATGCGTCAACTGATTGATTTAGAAAGAGATTGGATAAAAAAAGGCGTTGGAAATACTTTGTACATTAGACCTTTTATGATTGCTGTTGGTACTGGTGTAATTGCTGCGCCTTCAACACAGTACCGTTTCATGATTATTTTGTCGCCTGCAAAATCTTATTATTCTGGCGAAGTCAAGGTAATTATTGCCGAACACTACAGCCGCGCAGCCAATGGCGGAATTGGTGCAGCCAAGGCAGCCGGTAATTATTCGGCTCAATTTTATCCAACAAAATTAGCCAATGAAAAAGGTTTTCAGCAAATAATTTGGACTGATGACGCCACTCATACCAAATTAGAAGAAGCTGGAACAATGAATGTTTTTTTTAGAATCAATGATACTTTATACACCGCTCCAACAAGTGAACGTATTTTGGATGGCGTTACCCGAAAAAGTCTAATTGCTATTGCAGAAAGAGACGGAATTAAAGTCGAAGTACGCACCGTTTTTGTTGATGAAGTTATTGAAGCGGCTAAAAACGGAACTTTAATGGAAGTATTTGGCGCCGGAACTGCGGCTGTTGTCAATCCAATTGTTGGACTTTCGTACCAAGATGTTTATTATGAATTGCCAAAAACAACAAATTCGGTTGCTTTGCAATTAAAAGAAAAACTAACAAAAATACAATATAATTTAGCCGAAGACACATTCGGATGGACCGTTGAGGTTTAGATCGTTGGATTGATAAATTATTCGAAAATCTTTGAAAAATCGGGCTTGAAATAATTAGGCCCTTTCATTACTTTACCGTCTTCGCGATAAATTGGTTTTCCGTTTTCGTCTAACTTGCTCATATTGCTGCGTTGGATTTCATCAAATACGGCTTCTATTTTATCTTGCAATCCGTGTTCTATAATAGTGCCACAAAGTATGTACAGCATATCGCCCAAAGCATCAGCGATTTCAACCAAATCGTTATTTTGAACTGCTTCGAGGTACTCTTCGTTTTCTTCTTTCATCAAATTATAACGAAGTAGTTTTTTTTCGTTGCCCAAATCGGCTCGTGGCATTGTACTGTAGCCAATTTCAAAAGAAGTATGGAACTCTTTTACGGCATCAAGATTTTTTTGCATATTAATTAGTATTGAATTGATGTGCAAAATACTAACTTTTGATAACAATATTGTATTTTTGTCACAAATTATCATCCTATGTTTACTGAAGGTCAATGGCTGTTTGCCGGTTTTTTTTTAGTCGCATTTATTATCGCAATGGTTTATTCTTACCGAAAAGACATCGCGTTGCACCGAAAATTTTATAAGGGTAACTATAAAATATTACTTGGTTTTCTAATATTTATTGGCTTTTTATTTGTTATAAAAATATTTTTTAAACATTAATTCAAAAAAAAAAATGCTCCTAATATTACAGGAGCATTTCTAGTATCGTTTTTAAATATTTAATTCTCCAAAGGCAAAAAACCAAAATTTTTGGAATAGTCCAACATTTGAGCTGCAAATGACCGAGGTTGGGTTACTTCAATCGCAATTATTTTTCCGTTTTCATCTGTCTTTGGCACTAAAACTGGGTTAATAAAACCGCTGTAAGGCGCCGAATTGAATTTTTTGTTCCTGTCTAAGACTTCTTTGTGTAATTTTTGATCCACTTTTACACCATAGTTTTCGACCAATGCTTTACCCGCTTTAAAATCGCCTTCAGATTTAATGCGTTGCGTTTCTTTTAGTAATTGACCGAACAATTCATGTAATTTGTCATAATTGTTAATATTAAAATAGGTTTTTCCATTTCTGCTAGTTCTTTCAATAACATTGTCTTTTTTACCTTTTTCGAAAACCCAAGCGCTTACCCATTGTCGGTTTCTCATGTGTGCTTCTTCAATGTTTGCACCTAGTTCTAAACGAACCAATTGCGACAATAATCCGTTGCGTATATAGCTGTCATAGGCTGCTGTACCTACTTTTTTCCAATCGTCAACCAATCCCAATTCTTGTATTTTAGGATTGTACAAATAAAATAGTCCAACCAAATCTGCTCGACCTTCTTCTAAAGTTGATGCATAACTTTTCAGGGTTTCTTTTGGAGTACCAACGCCAGCATTAATTTGTCCTGATGCGTGTCCAACCACTTCATGCAGCGCCGTGTGCAGTTTATCTGCAATTTCACCATATTTTAGATCATTATCAATTTCTTCTTGGTCATTGGCAAACTCTTTAAGCTTGTCTGTTCCGCCA
Organism: Flavobacteriaceae bacterium; assembly: GCA_947488595.1. Taxonomy (GTDB): domain Bacteria; phylum Bacteroidota; class Bacteroidia; order Flavobacteriales; family Flavobacteriaceae; genus Flavobacterium. The sequence continues at coordinate 15,618 of CANKZI010000017.1, read as the reverse complement.
GCTTTTGCATAAGCATCAGTGATATTTCCGAGTGAAACTGATTTTGAACCGTGCTCGGCGCGTATCCAATCGGCATTAGGAAGATTAACTCCAATCGGTGTACTTGGAGAAGAATCTCCTGATTCTCCAGCAACAATGACTGTTTTATAAGTAACGCCAACCACATTTTTCTTTTTATGCTCTGCTTGTAAAGGCGAATTGTCTTCGAACCATTGTGCATTTTGCGAAATTTTTTCCATTTTTGCCGACATATCAAAATCTTTAATTTGCACCACACCTTCATAAGATCCGCGATAGCCCAAAGGATCATTATATACTTCTACAAATCCACTGATATAGTCAATATTGCCATCGGTGGCTTTCAACCAAGCAATATTGTAATCATCCCAAGTTTTAAGATCTCCGGTTTTATAGAAATCAATCAATAAACCCAACGCTTCGGCTTGTTTTTTATTTTCGGCTACACCTTTGGCTTTTTCAAGCCAAAAAACAATTTTATCAATTGCTGCACCATACATCCCGCCACTTTTATATATTTTTTCTTCTATTTGCCCAGTAGCATTACGAACTAATTTTGAATTTAATCCAAACGAAAAAGGTCGCTTTGGATCTAGACTTTTCTTGGTTTTATAAAAATCTTCTGCTTCCTTTTCGGTAATTCCAGTTTCATAAAAATTAACAGCCGACCCTTTTAATAAACCTTTTGATTCATCAAGATTGACTTTTTTTGAATCAATATCATTGAATAAGATTGCTACAATTTCGGGAGATAAAGTTGCTTTTGTTGTAGTAATTAAACCTTCAAAAAAAGCTTTAGAAAACTCGGGTTTGATTTTATCCATTGAATAATGATGATGAATACCGTTAGAGAACCAAACTCTTTTAAGATAAATCTCAAAGTTTTTCCAATCTTGAGAAGCGGTGTCGCCTTTGTAATTTTGATAAATATGTTCTAGAGCTGCACGAATTTTAAGATTGTGTTTGTAATTTTGATCCCAATAAATATCGCGTCCAGCAGTTCCGGCTTGTGTCAAATAATAGACCAATTCTTGTTCTTTTAGAGAAAGATTTTCCCATCCTGGAATTTGATAACGCAACACTTTTATATCAGCAAATTGTTCGGCTTCATACTCAAAGACAATTGTCCCCTTTTCCGTTGATTTTGAAACTGACTTTTCTTTATTGCAAGAAAAAAGTAAAATAGAAACAAGAAATATTCCTGTAATTGAATTTAATTTCATAGCGTTATAAATTAGATTTTTTTGATTATCATAACACAAATATACCCAATAGGAGCCTAATTTTGCAATAAAATCATTTATAATGGCGTAATTATGTTTAAATTATAATAGAATAGAATAGAATAGAATAGAATATAATTTTTAACTTTACACATTGATTAATCCAAAATCTAATGAGAATTATAAAGTATATTTTCTTACTATTATTACTTGGTATAATTGGCATATCTGTATATGTTGCGACACAAAAAGGTAGTTTTGACATAACAGATTCGACTATAATTAATGTAAAAAAATCGGTGTTATTTAATTATGTGAACGATTATAAAAACTGGGAAGATTGGAGTGCTTGGAAAGATGATGATCCTAGTATGGTTTTTAAATATCCCGAAAATACGGTTGGTCAAAATGCTTCTTATAGTTGGTCAGGCGAGCAAGGGAATGGCAAAATGACTACTTTTTACGTTAAAGTAAATGATAGTATCGCGCAAAGTATTAATTATGGCGATAACGAATCCAAGTCCTATATTAGTTTTAAAGATACTTTAGGTAAAACAAAAATAACTTGGCGTTACAAGGGAACATTAAATTTCATGGCAAAAGTGTACGCCACTTTTAATGGTGGAGTAGGCCAAATGATGGCGTCTATGACCGAACGAAGTCTTAATAACTTGAACAAAGTGATTATAAAAGAAATTAACACTTTTGATATTAAGGTCGACGGAATTGTTCAAAAACCTGCTCTTTTTTACATAAAAAAAACCACAACCTGTAAAACAAAAGAAGTAGAAAATCGATTGCTTATAATGTTACCGCAGTTAATTAACTTTTTCAAAAAAAATAATATTAAGATGTATGGCAGTCCGTTTGTCATTTATGAAAGTACTGATTTTGCAAACAATACGACTACTTTTTCAGTTTGTGGTCCGCTGCGTGAAGAAATATTTTTTTCGGCAGAAAGTGATATTAGTACCGGAAAACGAGAAGCCTTTTCAGCTTTAAAAACTACTTTATATGGAGATTATTCAAATAAAAATAAAGCAAAAAATAAAGCAAACACTTATCTTAACGAAAATAATTTACGTGAAAACACATCAGCTGATAGAATTGAAATTTTTATAAAAAGCGCCAGTGATGTGCGGTATCCTTCAAAATGGATTACCGAATTATTGATTCCGCTACCAACTACAACAGCAAAAACAACAGTTGCAACGACAAAGCAACCAAATGCAAATGCACGAATTATTTTAGAAGTAGAAAAACAACCAACTACTAAATAATTACTCTGCTTCTTTATTCAACAAATACCTTATGACCGTTTCGGCAGCGTGCAAACCAAATAATCCAGGCATATAACTATTGGTGCCATAAAATGACTTTTTGTAGTTTTTGCCATCTGTAGTTTTTAAACTACTTTCGTCTTGAATTTCTGATGAAAATACCACTTTTACACCTTTGTCAATTTTTACTTCTTTGAGCCGTTTTTTAATTGCTTTTGCCAAAAAACAATTCTGTGTTTTACTGATATCTGCAACTTGCACTTTTGAAGCCAGCATTTTTCCGCCAGCGCCCATACTGCTGATAATTTTTACTCTTTTTCGTTTGGCAGCAATAATCAAATTGAGTTTCGGCGTGATGCTATCGATACAGTCTAAAATATAATCAAATTCGCTAGATACTATTTCGAAAGCACGTTCAGGCGAAAGAAATTCTTTTACTTTTGTCAATTCCAATTCGGGATTGATGTCTAAAAGTCGGTCGCCAACCACATCTATTTTTGGAAAACCAACGGTAGAGTGTAACGCGGGTAATTGTCTATTAATATTCGTTATATCAACCACATCACCATCAACAATCGTCATTTTTCCAACACCAGCTCTGGCAATAAATTCGGCAGCAAAAGAACCCACGCCACCTACTCCAACAATTAAAATATTAGCATTCTTCAATTTTTTTAAACCTTCTTTTTTAAATAAAAGTTCAGCGCGTTCGGTCCATTCTGCCATGTTTAGATTTTTAGATTGTTGGATGATTTAATTTTTAATTATTGACCCCATCTTGATTTTAAATACATTTTCAAAATTATCAATTATTACTTGCTCTAATTGAGTTGCTTTAATAGCATTTGCTTTTTCATATACTTCAAAAATTGACTGCGTAAGCATATCCGTTTCTAAAAAAAATTGATTGCTGGGAACAGTTTTAAAAACCGATTCCATTGCTGGATTTTGCAAAAGGTACTTTCCAAAAGAAAGATAAAATCCGTCATCCAATAAACTTTTTGCAACTGAAGCATTTTTTGAAAAGCCGTGCACAACCATTGGAACAGTTATTTGTAACTTCTTTTTAGTGGCAATCAATTCTTGAAATGCGGCTACACAGTGAACAACCACAGGTTTATTGTGTTTTTGAGCCAAAAGTAATTGTTTTTCAAATACTTCTTTCTGCAATTCCAAAGACGTTGTAATGCGTTTATCCAATCCGCATTCACCCAAAGCCAAACAGTTCTTTTGTTGTAGTTTACTTTCGATAAGAGCCAAATCAGTTATAATACTATCTTCTTCGATATACCAAGGGTGTATTCCTATTGAATAATACGGAACCGATTCGTCATATGCATTAGCAAACTGATTGACCAATTCCAAAACATTTGTTTGATTGGTAAAATGATGTGTATGAAGGTTAAAATACATCATTAATGAAACTTTTTTACGCCAGCATAAATTTTGACTTTTAAGTCATTTTCTTCTGGAGGAATTGGGCACGAATACTCTTGATTGTAGGCACAATAAGGATTATACGCTTTATTAAAATCGATCATAATTGTATTCTCGCTTGGGATTTTCAAATCAATATACCTTCCTCCACCATAACTTTCAACACCTGAAGTCAAGTCTGTGAATGGTAAAAAAAGATTGTCTTTATAGGATGGATTATTTGAAAATTCAAGATTTCGGTATACATTCAGTTTTAATTTTTTACCTTTTAAAACAAAATGTGCTTCGCCATACTTTATATACATCGGTTTTCTTTTAGTCGATGTAGGCATTTCGAAAGGTTGTTCTTTTGGTGTGCGAATAAACTGAGCAATGACAAAAAATTGTTTATCACTCGGAAAAAAATCAAGTTTTTTAAAGCTTTTTAAATCTTTGGTTGTCAATGGACTAGTTCTTTTATCAGCATAACTGGCATTCAATTTTTTCTGGAAATTCAAAACCGAATTTTTATCGAATGGCACTTGTGCGAAGAAGCATGTTGAAATTACCAAAAAGAGAAAAAGTATTACTTTTTTCATGATTTTTTTTGCAAAAATAAACAAAATTTCAAGTTAGATTTTTTTTGAAGCGAAAATTCACCACGATAGTTTGTAACTTTGCATCCTACTTTTTAAAACCTCAAAATGCTTCAAAAAGCTTTTCAACTTTATATCAATAATTTCCGTGGATTCTCTCGTGAAGTATGGATTTTAGCGATTATCACATTCATCAATCGCGCGGGGACCATGGTTTTGCCGTTTTTATCCAAATATTTGAAAGAAGATTTGGGTTACAGTTATAGTCAAGTAGGTTGGATCATGGTTTGTTTTGGATTTGGTTCGATGTTAGGCTCTTTTTTAGGAGGCAAATTGAGTGATAAAATTGGGTTTTATAGGATCATGGTCTTCAGTCTTTTTACAAGTGGACTTTTATTTTTCGTAATTCAATATGTGAACACTTTTTGGGGTTTGTGTTTTGGTATGTTTGCTATCATGTCGGTAGCCGATATGTTTCGGCCGGCCATGTTTGTTTCGCTTGGCACTTATGCAAAACCCGAGAATCGTGCGCGCGCTTTTACATTGGTTCGATTGGCAGTTAATTTGGGTTTTGCAGCTGGACCAGCGCTTGGCGGATTGATAATAATGAATATTGGCTATCGTGGGCTTTTTTGGATTGATGGTGCTTCCTGCATCATTTCGATTTTGATATTTGCGATTTTGGTAAAAGAAAAGAAAAAATCTGCTTTTCTAGATAAAGAACACCCCGGAGAATTATTAGTTGCTTCTGTTTTTAAAGATAAAATATTTTGGCTTTTCTTGTTTGTTTGTTTTGCGACTGCGATGGTTTTTTTTCAAATATTTTCTACTTTACCTTTGTACCATAATGAAAAATATGGTTTGACCGAATTCCAAACTGGTTTGCTTATGACACTAAATGGACTTTTGATTTTCTTTTTAGAAATGCCAATAGTTAGCTATTTTGAAAGAAAAAAAGTGGAGAAAATGAAACTTATTCTTTGGGGTTCGATGGCAATGGCGGTAAGCTTTTATGTTTTATTAATTGATGTTTGGACAAGCGTGTTGGTTGTAAGTATTTTGTTTATCACATTTGGGGAAATGTTTATATTTCCATTTTCCAATTCGTTTGCTTTAAGTCGTGCACCAAAAGGTCATGAAGGCAGGTATATGGCACTGTTTACGATGAGCTTTAGCGTGGCACATATTGGAAGTTCAAAAATCGGAATGGAAATTATTGGAAATTTTGGTTACCAAATGAATTGGATTTTTATGGGCAGTTTAGGGATTCTAGCCGTTTTTGGATGCCTGCGTTTACAACAATTGTTGAGATTAGAAAAAAAATAGCATAAAAAAAACCGAACTTTTCAGTTCGGTTTTCTTGAAAGATATAAAATGATTTTAGTTAGTTTGAGATTTTACAGCCAAACTGTAGATCACCAATCCAAAACCAATTTTATTGATAGCATCCGCAATGTTGTAAGCGACGTCAACGCTTCCAGTTCCTACTATACTAGTGTACCATCCTTCGGTTCCTAACATGTATCCTAAAGGATAAATTGCCCAACCTACTAATACGAACCAGCATAAAATTTTGTGTGCAGCCAATACATTTCCACCAGCAGCTTTAGCTAGTTTTGATGCTTCACCTAACCAAATTTCATAAACAATAATAAAATAAGCAATACCTGAGATAAGTCCCCAAAGCCAAGCATTTGTAGGATCTACAGCTTCACCAAAATAACCTGTAACCAACATAACAACTGATAAGAAAATCATTTTCCACATCAATCCTTGTTTAGCACCAGCTACTTTTAAGATCAAATAAAACTCAACACACATCAATGGAACGGTTAAAATCCAATCCACATAGCGGAAAAAAGTTGGAGATTCTGAAAACGAAGCCCAGTAATCTCTCATGTAATAATAATGCACAGCAGCAATAAAAGTAATCAATCCTGATACTAGTACTGAAGTGCGCCACTTTTTATCAAATTGACTTAATGATAAAAAGAAAAATGCTGATGCAGCCATCATAGCCATACATCCAACAAAAAATGTAAACCCTACATAATCTGTAGGCAACATTTTCGAAACTAAACTTGGAATAAACATAAAATTCGTCATAAATAAATGGTTTTGCGTTATTGTTAAGACAAATATAATAAAACGCAAATAAAATAATTTACTATATTTGATATTATTTATATTTTTAGTTGAAAATTTAATATTTGTTTATGAATAAAATTAAGAATATTTCAATTTTGGGTAGCTTTTTTGGCTTATGGATTGCAACGCTATTCTCACAAAATAGTCAAATAATAGTAGCGTTTACTTTGATTTTTAGCTTTGGTATTTTGCACGGCGCAAACGATTTAGTGCTTATAAAAAAAGTTCAACAAAATAATAAAACATTATTCTTTGTTAAAATACTCATTGGCTATATTGTAATAGTTGGTCTGGGATTTGTATTGTTTAATTTTATGCCTCTGTTTGCCTTAGTGCTTTTTATTCTTGTTAGCGCTTATCATTTTGGAGAACAGCATTGGCAAATAATAGGAAGTGAAATCCAAAAATGGAAAAAATTTATATTGCAATTTATATATGGATTGTTTGTATTGTCGATGGTATTTTATTTTCATCAATCAGAAGTGCAACAAATAATTTTTGGCATAACACAATTCAATCTTCCCGCTTATTTGCTTACAACACTATTTGTTTTTTCTGGAATCTTATTGATGTTGATTGCCTGTTATTTCAGTATTATTTCATTGCTTTTTAGAACTAGAATAATTAAAGAAGCATTCTATCTCCTCGTGTTTGCAATCGTATTTTATACTTCCAATCTGATATGGGGATTTGCCTTGTATTTTGTATTGTGGCATAGTATCCCGTCCTTGGCCGATCAAATCCGATTTTTATATGGCAGTTTTAATTGGGGAAATTTTATCGCTTATTTCAAGTCCGCTTTTTTATATTGGCTAATTTCGTTGATCGGCATTGCATTGTTGTATTATTTTTTAAATGAAACCAAAATTTTTAATGCCTTATTTTTCTCAACTTTAGCCGCCATTACTTTTCCGCATGTAGTGGTTATTCTAAAAATGACTCAATCAATTAAAAAGTCATAAACCCAATTTTTCGTTTTTATTTCTTTTTATTAGTAGGAATTGGTATGAATTTTTTTGATTCTTGATTGTATTGCAGTTTGTTTTCTTGGGTTTTATTTTTTAAAACAATGCTTCCGTCAGTCGCAATAATTAATTCAAAACCTTCTTTTCGCAGTTTTTCTGTAGTTTCAGAAACAGTTTGTTTGAGGTCTAAAAAATGAATTTCCTTAATTGTTGTAGTTGTTTGCGCATTCGATAAAACTTTGGATTTAGAAGTCAATTCGCAAACTTCAGTAAAAGTTGTTGTTGCCACTTCAGTTTTTAATTTGGTTGCTGTTATAGTTTTTTCGATCCAACTTACGGCATACAATTGGGTATTTTTGGCAGTAAAAGTTACAATTTTGGTGTCTAGCGGTACATTTTTTCCTTCAAAAGTTTTCAAGAGAATGGTGTCGTTTTTTGTTCCTGTCGTATTTATAAATAGATACAAATTGTTCTTGATCATTTCGGCAGTCAAGTTTTCTGATTTTGCTAAAATTGAAGTTGTTTTTGCTGGCTTTTCTACCGACTTCTTTTTTTGACAAAAGCCAGAAAACACAATTAATGAGAATAATAACAATAACATTTTTTTCATGATGATTACTTTTTGCCTTAAAAATACAAAAATATAAAGTCAAACTAAGATATATGATTATTTTAACAATCGCATTACAGCATAAAAAACCGAGCAATTGCTTACTCGGCTTTCTATAATATACTATTTTTTTATTTGATCCCGATAAAAATCGGGCTAAGCGATTCAATCAATTCCAATTGACATTGGAAGCGTTGTTCTGTTTACTTCACTTCTTCAAATTCTACATCTTGCACATCGTCGTTTTGAGTTGCCTCAGTTTGTGGTTGTGCATTTTGTTGTCCTTGCTCGCCTTGAGCATACATCGCTTCTGTAGCTGTTTTCCAAGCTGCATTAACATTGTCTAACCCTTTTTGGATGGCTTCCAAATCTTGCGATTGGTGTGCCATTCTCAGTTCGGTTAAAGCATATTCGATGGCCGTTTTGTGCTCATCAGTAATTTTATCACCCAATTCTTTCAACTGCGTTTCTGTTTGAAAAATCAAACTATCAGCTTCGTTGATTTTTTCAACTCTTTCTCTGGCGATTTTATCAGCTCCAGCATTGGCTTCGGCATCTTTTTTCATTCTTTCGATTTCTTCTGCGGTCAAACCTGATGATGCTTCAATACGAATATCATGTGACTTACCTGTTCCTTTATCGGTAGCCGAAACTTTAATAATACCATTGGCATCAATATCAAAAGTAACTTCGATTTGTGGAACGCCTCTTGGCGCTGGCGGAATTCCATCCAAATGAAAACGACCGATTGTTTTATTGTCAACTGCCATCGCTCTATCTCCTTGCAAAACGTGGATTTCAACTGTAGGTTGAGAATCGGCTGCTGTTGAAAACACTTGAGATTTTTTTGTTGGAATGGTTGTGTTCGATTCGATTAACTTGGTCAAAACGCCACCCATAGTTTCAATTCCTAAAGACAAAGGTGTAACGTCTAATAACAATACATCTTTTACATCTCCAGAAAGTACTCCTCCTTGAATAGCAGCTCCAATCGCAACAACTTCATCAGGATTTACTCCTTTTGATGCTTTTTTACCAAAGAATTTTTCAACTTCATCTGCAATTCTTGGCATTCTTGTAGAACCTCCAACAAGGATAACTTCGTCGATATCTGAAGTTGACAAACCTGCATCTTTCAACGCTTTTGCAACTGGCTCCATCGAACGTTTTACTAAAGCGTCAGACAATTGCTCAAATTTAGCTCTTGATAATTTTTTCACCAAGTGCTTTGGTCCAGAAGCCGTTGCAGTAACATAAGGCAAATTGATTTCTGTTTCAGCAGAAGAAGACAATTCGATTTTAGCTTTTTCAGCTGCTTCTTTAATTCTTTGCAATGACATTGGGTCTAAACGCAAGTCAATTCCTTCTTCAGAATTAAATTCGTCTGCCAACCAGTCAATAATGGTTTGGTCAAAATCATCTCCACCCAAGTGAGTATCTCCATTTGTTGACAATACTTCGAAAACTCCGTCTCCTAATTCTAGGATAGAAATATCAAAGGTACCACCACCTAAATCGTAAACAGCAATTTTTTGATCTACTCCTTTTTTATCTAAACCATAAGCCAATGCCGCAGCAGTAGGCTCGTTGATGATTCTCATTACTTTTAAACCTGCAATTTCGCCCGCTTCTTTTGTAGCTTGACGTTGTGCATCGTTAAAGTAGGCAGGAACTGTGATAACTGCTTCGGTAACAGTTTGACCCAGATAGTCTTCGGCTGTTTTTTTCATTTTTTGAAGTGTCATTGCTGACAATTCTTGTGGTGTATATAAACGACCATCAATATCAACTCTAGGCGTATTGTTGTCGCCTTTTACAACTGAATAAGGAACTCTTTTTGCTTCACCAGTAGTTTCGGTAAAAGTGTGTCCCATAAAACGTTTGATCGAACCAATTGTTTTTGTTGGATTGGTTACTGCTTGTCTTTTTGCCGGATCTCCAACTTTAATTTCGCCACCTTCAACAAATGCAATGATTGACGGTGTTGTTCTTTTTCCTTCAGAATTAGGAATTACTACTGCTTCTTGCCCCTCCATTACTGAAACACAAGAGTTGGTTGTTCCTAAATCAATTCCAATTATTTTTCCCATTTTATATTTATTTAATTTTAGAAAATTCGGTTTAATGCTCGGTCTCCTCAAAAGCAATCTTTATGCCATTACAAAAAAGGGTTTAAATTGTCAGTTTATGTTAAATTTGGCTGCAAATAATATGACAAACTGACATTTAAAAGCTATTTGTGTTGAAACCAGTTTGTTCCATTATCAAAATAAGCTTTAAATTCAGAATTAATTGGGGTTCCGTGAAGCACTTTATCACAGTAATTTTTACGAATAATATAATTAAAAGCGCCCATATCACCTGTAAAAGCAGTATCATTATCGTTATTGAATTTTTCATGAATTTGCCACAAGGATTTTAAAAAAGGTTGCATAATAGAAATGTTTCCACCTATAATTCCACAATTCAATAATGTTTGTGACTGAAATTGGTCTTCAATTTTAGCATAATCAGCAATTTTTTTTCTTAAATGAGTACTGTGTTCATTCATCCAACTATTGTTTAAAGTAGTTGGTTCATCTCCGCAAAAAATAGCACTTGAGTTTTTTAAAAATAAAGGCTGCACAAATGGATTTTTTAAAACCAAAACATCAGCTACATCATTAACAAAAACAGAATTAATTGTGCTAGCATATTTTTCAATAAATCTATTGTAAACATAATAGCGATAAACATTGGGTTTAAAACGAACATCGTAATCTATTTTTATAAAAATTAAATTTTCAGACTGGTGTTCTAAAATTGTGCTTTCTGAAAAATTATTATGAAAAATAATGGCTTGAAGATCTAAATTTCTAATAGAATTTGCCCATTTTTCAATTATCGAAAAATCGTCATTTGGCAGTATTTCATTTCTATTTACATCAAAAACACCGGAAATCTGACATCCTAATATCAAGTTCTCGGCCAACTTAAATTGAGGTGGAATTTCCAATTTAATTTAAATTTTGTGATTTAACTTTCGCGCTAACGCTACATGGGTTGTTTCTATAATAAATGTAAGTTCTTAAATCTAACTTTTCAACCAAAAATTGTTGTCCAGCTCGTTCATAAAAATGCGCATCTGCTGCATACATATTAAGAAAATTAAGACTTGTAAAAACTTCTTTTTTACCAAACAAAGTGGCAAACATAATACAATCGTCTACATGAATAACTTCATTTGGGTTAAATCGATCGGCAACATAATAATCCGACTCCTGGTTTACGATTGTTTCCGTAGTAGAAGCGATCAGATCCAATGATTTTATTTCCGATAAGCAAAGTTCTAAATGATTGGGTTTGTATTCGTCATCGGCATCAATAACTGTAATAAATTCGCTATTAGTAAGCAAAATGCCACGATTAATAGATTCAGATTGGCTACAATTTTTGTGACGCAAGTAAGTTATTTTATCTTCGTTTGCAACAGCATAATCTAAAATCAAATTTTGCGAATGGTTATGGCTTCCATCATCGATAATTATCAATTCAAAATCTTGAAAACTTTGATTCAAAACCGAATCAATTGCCCTTTTAACTAATAGAAAATCAGTATTATAAACCGACATTATAACTGATATTTTATATTTAAAATTCATATACTAGGAAAAATAAAAATTTTTGCAATGGTAGTGTAAAATAATCTAAAATAGGTTAAAAGAAGTTTAATTTTTAAATTCAAAAATCATTAAAAATCTGAATTGTACATTTATTTAAATCAAAAAATTACAGAATAATCATAAATGCAGTATTTTTGTAATAAAAAATTGAAACCAACCATAACAATTATAGGGGCTGGAATTGCAGGACTTTCTGCAGCCGTATATTTGCATAAAAAAGGGTATTCCGTTCAAATTATCGAAGCATCGGATAAAGTTGGAGGAAGAATAAAAACCGAAATTATAAACGGTTTTCGATTTGATTTAGGTTTTCAAGTATTGCTTACGGCTTATCCCGAAACAAAAGCCTTGTTAGATTATGAAGAATTAAATCTTAAAAAATTTTTACCTGGAGCAGCTGTTTTATATGATGGCGGACAATTTGAAATTGCCGATCCGTTCCGTCGTCCTTCTGCTACATTTGCTACACTTTTTGCGCCTGTCGGGAGTTTAAAGGATAAAATAAACACCTTTGTTTTAAAAATAAAATTGCTACAAATTGCGATTCCTGCCATTTTTAGACAAAAAGAACAATCAACTTTAAAACAATTAAGTGATTATGGGTTTAGCACAAAAATGATTGATCGTTTTTATAAACCATTTTTCTCGGGTATTTTTCTCGAAAATCAATTAACAACTTCGAGCAATATGTTTGATTTTGTTATGAAAATGTTTTCGGAAGGCGATGCTGCAATTCCAGCTTTAGGAATGGAAGAAATTCCCAAACAATTGTTAAGCATGCTTCCTCAAAATACGGTTGTTTACAATACCAAAGTTTTAAAAATTACTGACAATAAAGTGATTACTGATAATGGTTTTGAAAGTAATTCCGAAAAAATTATTATTGCAACTGATGCCCTAAGTTTAGCCGAAAATTATATTCAAAAACCAAAAGAAAATCACCATCAAGTTACTAATGTTTATTTTGAAAGTAATTTTGCTCCAACAAAAAAAGCAATCGTAATTTTAAATGCCTCAGAGAATAAAAAGTGGGTCAACAATTTAACTGTTTTGACTAATGTTTCTAAAGATTATGCGCCAAATGGAAAAATTTTAATCTCGGTTTCTTATAACGGAATACCTGCAATTGGCGATGATATTTTATCCGAAAATATCAAAAATGAATTAAAACAATGGTATGGAGAAAAAGTTTTTGACTGGAAATTGCTTAAAGTTTACCGCATAGATTATGCGTTGCCCAATCAAAATAATGTTACCGATGAATTGACAGCAGTACAAATGCAAATTGATGAAAACGTCTTTATTTGTGGTGATCACCTTTTAAATGGTTCAATAAATGCAGCCATGAAATCCGGAAGACTTGTTGCAGAATTGATAAACAACTTATCTAAAAATTAAAAAATACTCAATTTTAACCCATTCAAAAAACATTTTTTAGCTGCATTAATAATATATTTGCTTGAGTAAAACTTAACTTTTATGGAAGAATGTATTTCTGTTTTTGATATGCTAAAAATTGGTGTTGGCCCATCGAGTTCACACACCCTAGGCCCTTGGCGCGCAGCAGAACGTTTTTTAACCGAAATGAGAAGCAACAATAGCTTACAAAATGTCATTCGGATAAAAGTCGATTTGTATGGTTCGCTTTCATTAACCGGAAAAGGCCATGCCACAGATTTAGCGGTGATGTTGGGATTATCGGGCCAAGATCCAGAATATATTCCGATTCAAGACATTGCAGGAATCATCAAAAACATCGAAGAAACCAATGAAATAGCACTTGGTAACGAAGTGAATGTTCCGTTTTATTTTATACAAGACATTGTTTTTAATAAAAATTTCTTGCCGTTCCATGCCAATGCTTTGACTTTTACCGCTTTTTTAAATGATTCAAGCGAGTACATTTCTACTTTTTATTCTATAGGTGGCGGATTTGTAGTTAAAGAAGAACGCAACACTGCCAAGAAAAAACTAGCCATAAAATGTGCTTTTCCGTTTCAGATTCAAAATGCAGAAGAACTGCTCAATTATACCATTTCCGAAAAAAAATCCATATCGGAAATCGTGTATGAAAATGAAAAATCGATGCGTACAGAAGTCGAAATCGACCATCAATTGATGCGAATTTGGCACACCATGCTCGAATGTATGTACATTGGTTGCCATTCTGAAGGAATACTACCAGGAGGATTAAACGTGCGCCGACGTGCTTTTGACATGCACCAAGGGCTAATCGGACTTGCCAATTACAGCAATCCGCAACAATGGCTTGAAGAAATCAGAAAAACCGAAGTTAAATTCCGCCAAATCCTAAAATGGGTTTCCTGTTTTGCATTGGCTGTAAACGAAGTCAATGCAGCTTTAGGTCGCGTGGTTACTGCGCCAACCAACGGAAGTGCTGGTGTAATTCCCGCTGTTTTGATGTATTATTTGGTTATCGAAAATCACGAAGCAGACGAAAAACATATCAAACAATTTTTGATGGTGGCAGGCGAAATTGGTAGTATCTTTAAAAAAGGATCCACAATTTCGGCGGCAATGGGTGGCTGTCAAGCAGAAATTGGCGTCTCCAGCGCTATGGCTGCAGCAGCTTTGACCGAAGTCATGGGCGGTACGCCCGAACAAGTTTTAATGGCGGCCGAAATTGCCATGGAACACCACCTCGGTTTGACTTGTGATCCGATTGGTGGCTTGGTACAAATTCCGTGTATTGAACGCAATACGATGGGCGCTATAAAAGCGATTAATGCCGCCGAATTGGCCATGGAAACCGATGCTAAAAACGCAAAAGTACCACTTGACAAAGTGATTGATACCATGTGGCAAACTGCCAAAGATATGAACTCGAAATACAAAGAAACATCAGAAGGTGGCTTGGCAATTGCGGTGAATATGGCGGATTGTTGATTTAGATTGTTGGATTTTTAGATTTTTAGTATTGAAAAAATTGTAGTTGAATGAAAACGAAAAATTATAAAACAAAACATAAATAATATGCTTACTGCTATCAATCCAAAATTGCCAATGCGTGATAAAACAATCACCAGGGATTTTTATTTGAACCAATTGCATTTTGAGGAATACGGCGATGCAGATTATGACGGTTATCTAATGGTTCAAAAAGACAATATTCAAATTCACTTTTTTGAATTTAAAACGATTGATCCCAAAGCCAATTATGGACAAGTTTATATTAGAACAGACAACATCGACCAACTTTACCAAGAGCTATTGGACCAAAAACTAAATTTACTCCCAAATGAACCTCTTAAAATAAAACCTTGGGGACAAAAAGAATTCTCGATGCTTGATCCAGATAATAATTTGCTCACTTTTGGACAAAGTGTGTAATGAAAATTGATCGAATTTCACAAGCCAACCTACTACCTTATTTTATAGCCTATTGCACCCTACTTATTGTCTTGGCAAAATTCATTGTCTTATCAAGATACTGTCGAAGTAATTTTTAAATCTTCCATAGGTGGCACCAAACACTACTTGAGTAAGTTTTATTACTACCTTTTTTTACCCTTTTTTTTATAAAAAACCGCCAACACTTGATTTTGTTGGCGGTATTTTGTGGAGTCGCCGGGAATCGAACCCGGGTCCAAACAAGCAACCAAAAAACTTTCTACACGCTTATTTCCTGTTTAGGTTTTCGACGTTGGGCTAGGACAGAAACAACCACCAAACGCTTAGT
>CANKZI010000016.1 GCA_947488595.1 Flavobacteriaceae bacterium | reverse complement strand
GGCCTGTAAACGAAAAACCATCGGGACCACGTTGAGATTGGCTATTAATATTGAGACGACTAACTTGGTTTACCAATGGATCTATCAAAGCCGCCAATTCGTCGGCATCATTAGTAAATATGCTGACTTGCTGTCCGTACTTGGCATCAATTAGATACTGTATCGTTTCTTCAAAATCATCAAAAGGAACAATGGGTACAATTGGACCAAATTGCTCTTCGTGGTACAAACGCATTTTACTATTGACCGGATAAACAACTGCTGGATAGAAAAACGAAGCAATCGACCTACCTCCGTTTTCGTTCATAATTTGAGCACCATTAGCTTGGGCGTCAACAATACAAGCATTCAAATAATTCACTTTATCTGGTTCTGGTAATGGCGTCAAAGCAACTCCACTATCCCAAGGTAAACCAAATTTTAGATCGGCCAAGGCAACATTAAATTGCCTAATAAATTCGGTTGCAATACTTCGGTGCACCCAAATTATTTTTAAAGCCGTACAACGTTGTCCATTAAAAGATAACGATCCTGTCAAAACTTCTTTTACAGCCAACGGAATATCTGCTTTAGCTGTAATTATAGCCGCGTTTTTTGCGTCTAAGCCCAAAACCGCGCGCAATTGATTGACTTTTGGATGCAGCTTTTTTAGTTCATTGGCCACTTTACTAGAACCTATTAAGGTCAGAACATTTATTTTTCCTGATTGCATCAATTTTGGAATAATCACATTACCTCGACCATACAACAAATTAACAACACCTTTTGGAAAACTTTCTTGAAAAGCTTCTTGCAAAGGATAATGCAATAATGTTCCAAATTTGGGTGGTTTAAATAATATTGTATTACCCATTATTAAAGCGGGAATTAACGTCGTAAACGTCTCATTTAAAGGATAATTATAAGGTCCCATACAAAGCACAACTCCAAGTGGGGAACGCCTAATTTGCGCCGCAATACCATCCACAATTTCAAAACGTGACGAGTCCCTATCTAAGTTTTTTAACGAATCAATTGTCGCATAAATGTACTCTACCGTTCTGTCAAATTCTTTCACTGAATCACTGTATGATTTTCCAATTTCCCACATGATGAGTTTGACAATTGTGTCTTTTTTGGCAATCATTTTGCCAGTAAACAATTCTACAAGTGCAATTCGTTCTGCAACACTCATTGTTGGCCACTCACCTCTTCCATCACGGTAGGCCCAAACGGCGGCATCTAGTGATTCCTGCGCTTCTTTTTCAGTACACAACGGATAACTACCTATTAATTTTTGCTTTAATCCTTCGTCTGTTTTGACATAGATTGGCGAAAAAACTTCGTGAGTAGCTCCGTTCCAAGTTTTCATTTCGCCATCACACAGATATTCCCTTTGGTGCACTTCATCAATTACAAACTGGTCTGGAATCGCAGATTCCTCAATAAAAATGCCAGCTAACTTATTATCAAAAGTATTGTTTTCTTTATCCATTTTTTATTTGAAGGTTAGTATTAATAAAAAAACATTATTTTCACCAAACAATGTCTTTCTAATTTTTTTAAAAAATTATTTAAGTGACGCCATATCAATAACAAAACGGTATTTTACATCGCTTTTGTTCATGCGTTCGTACGCTTCGTTAATATAATTCATATCGATTACTTCAACTTCTGAAACAATATTATGAGCTGCACAATAGTCAAGCATTTCTTGGGTTTCGGCAATACCACCAATTAAACTTCCCATAATGCTTCTTCGTTTCATTATTAAGGTGAACGCGGGTATCTCGGCTGGAGTTGGAGGAACACCTACAATTATCATGGTTCCATTGGTTCGAAGCAAATTCAAATAGGCATTATAATCATGTTTTCCTGAAACGGTATTCAAAATAAAATCGAAACTATTGGATAAATCTGTCATTGTTTTTTCATCAGAAGTCAATGCGAAATGATGAGCTCCTAAAAGTTTGGCATCTGCTTCTTTAGATGGAGATCCGCTTAACATGGTTACTTCGGCACCAAATGACACTGCGAATTTTACAGCCATATGTCCCAATCCACCCAAACCCAAAACGCCAACTTTATGTCCTTTTCCTACTTTCAAATGACGCAAAGGCGAATAAGTTGTGATTCCGGCACACAACAAAGGTGCAACGCCACTTAATGGCAAATTGTCGGAAATGTGTAAAGTATATTTTTCGTCAACGTTAATACTTGTAGAATAACCGCCGTACGTAGGCGTGTTAGTTCCTCTTTCATAACTATTGTACGTTCCTGTCATACCTTCATCACAAAACTGTTCTACTCCTGCTTTACAATTTTCGCAGTTTCTGCATGAATCCGTAAAGCAACCAACTCCAGCGAGCTCGCCAACTTTGAATTTTGTTACCGCACTTCCAACAGCAACAATGCGACCAACAATTTCATGACCTGGTACTAACGGATAAATCGCTGGACCCCAGTCGCCTTTGGCAGTATGAATGTCGGAATGACAAACACCACTGTAAAGAATTTCGATTTGAACTTGATTGTTTCCTACTTCTTGACGCACAAAATCAAATGGTTTTAATGGCGTTGCTGAATCATAAGCGGCATAGGCTTTTACTGGTATCATAACATTTTATTTTTTGAACTCTAAATATACAATAAAAATCTACAAACGATTCTTTCCTTTTTGTTAAAGAAAAATTTTAAAGTATTTTCCGCCAACTATGTTTTGTGGTACCATTAAAATTATTAATTTTAAAGACATATTATAAATATTATGGGAAATAGTGTAGCAGATCGTATTGCCGATTTTTTAGTCGCCTATCCGCCATTTACGGACATGACTTTCAACGAATTGACCACAGTGGCTATGGATATTCGTGTAATCAATTTAGAGAAAAATAAAATTTTATTTCAAATAGATGATGTTTTGCACGATTGCTTTTATGTTGTTTTCTCGGGTGTAATCAATTTGTCTGTCATTGCTGATGCAGAAGAAACTTTGCTCAATAAATGTGAAGTTGGTGATATTCTTGGTTTGCGTCCGTTTTTTGCTAAAAATAATTATATGATGACAGCAAAAGCTAGAGAAGAAAGTATAGTTTATGCCATTCCAATTGCTACATTTAGACCTTTTGTGGCCAATAATGCCGAAGTTTTGGATTTTCTTTTGCAAAGTTTTGCCAGCACAGCAAGAACATCAACCACAAAAAATACAAAAGGAAAGTTACTAAACGATTCGGTTCAATACGCAGACAATAAAACCGAAATTCAGTATTTTCAGTCCCTGGATTACAATAAGAAACCTTTACTTGCAGTGCCAACCGCCGTAGTTCAGCAAATTGCACAATTGATGACGGACCATCTTGATAGTTGTGTTTTGGTGCACATTAACAATTTGCCAATTGGAATTATTACTGATGCTGATTTGCGAACAAAAATAGCTACAGGTCGTTTTTATATTACGACGCATGCCAATAATATAATGTCATCACCTGTTATTACTGTTCCCGAAAATTTGTCGCTTGCCGAAGCACAATTGTTTATGTTGCGACATAATGTTACCCATTTGTGCGTAACGAGTGACGGAACCGACAAAACCGAAATTAAAGGTATTATTTCGCAACAAGATTTAATTGCTGCACAATCCAATAATCCAGGCGTATTAATTAAAGAAATAAAACGCGCACTCAATGCAGATGATTTGAAGCATTTAAGAGAAAAATTATCCGATTTTATTCGGATTGCTATGGATAAAAAAATTCCGCTTTCGCACATCAATACCATTGCAGGCGAAGTGAATATGGCCATAATAAAAAGAGCTGTCGATTTAGCTATTTTGGATTTTGGTTCTCCACCAGCACGTTTTGCTTGG
This sequence comes from Flavobacteriaceae bacterium, assembly GCA_947488595.1. Taxonomy (GTDB): domain Bacteria; phylum Bacteroidota; class Bacteroidia; order Flavobacteriales; family Flavobacteriaceae; genus Flavobacterium. The sequence continues at coordinate 59,895 of CANKZI010000016.1, read as the reverse complement.
TTAAGCATTGGAAGTCAAGGTCGAAAAGAACAATTGCTTTTGACCGACCAAGATAGTTTTTTGGTGTTCGAAGATGTTGCAGCAGAGAAATACCGTGACGTTAAAGATTATTTTTTGAAATTTGCCAAAAAAGTGACCACATATTTAGAATATATCGGTTATTCCTTTTGTCCGCAAGGTCACATGGCCAGTAATATGATTTGGTGTAAATCTTTAAGTGATTGGACCAAACAATATGACGAATGGATGAACGCGCCTGGCGAAAAAACAGAAGACAGTTACAGCATTTTCTTTGATTATGAGATTGCTTATGGCGAAGTAAAATTGGAAGCCGCATTAACCGAAACAATCTTTAAAAATGCTTTCAATAACAAGAAGTTCTTTGCTTTTTTAGGAACTGAAGCTTTGAAAAAACCACCTCCAATAAGCTTTTTTAAACAATTTATTCTAGAAGAAGAAGGCGAAAATAAAGAAAAATTTGACATTAAAAACCGTGCAATTTTACCTTATGTAGATGCCGCGCGTCTTTTGGTGCTAAGCCACGAAATCAAAGGCATCAACAATACTTTTTTGCGATTCAAGCAATTGTCAATCACTGAACCAAAATATGCCGATATTTATTTAAATTGCGCCGAAGCATTTTTGATTCTTCAGAAATTTAAAACATCCGAAGGTATTAAAAATGGCACTTCAGGACAATTTATCGCCATAGAAGAATGGTCCAAATCCGATAAAGAAAAACTAAAAAATTGCTTTCTTCCAATGAAAGATTTAGAAGAGATCATTAAAAATAAATTTCAGTTAACCTATTTCTCTTAAAACATGCTCGATTGGTTAATAAACATCAATAAAGATTTCCCCGATTTTTGGAAAGTTTACCTTTCTAAATTCGAAAAAAAAACAACGCGTTTTGTTGTCTTAAGTACTGAAACTACTGGTTTAGATTATAAAAAAGATGTAATTCTTGCTATAAGTGCTTTTGCAATTGTCGATAATACGATTTATATTGGTGATAGTTTTGAACTGGTTTTGTTGCAATACATTTACAACCATGACAACGGACTTTCGAACGAATTTATTATCGAAAGCAAACAGCCAAAATCATTGGAACCCCAAGCCATTCAAGCATTTGTTGACTATTTAGGAAATGCTACGTTAGTGGGTCATCGCGTTAATTTTGATGTCGAAATGATAAACGTAGCTTTAGAAAAAATGCAGTGTGGAAGATTGAAAAACGAAGCTTTGGATATTGAAGTAATGTACAGAAAATGGAAAGAATTAACTGACTCAAAAAATTTCAGTATCGAAGAACTTGCGAGTTTGTTTAAAATTCCAACAACAGATCGGATTTCGGCTTCGGAAGATGCTTATACCATTGCATTGTTGTTTTTGAAAATGAAGTCGCGATTGGGACTTAAATAAACTGGATATCTATTGATAAAACTAATAAACAGCAATAGCAATCAGAAATTTCGTGTTTTATGTAGATATATATCTGCAGAATCGGCCATGATGACTGATTGAAACCGGTTTTTTTTCTGAAGTTTTATTGTGAATTAAAAACGGAATTCCGTTATCGTTTTTAATGATTTTATGTTCAAAAAAAAATCCATGGGAATTGGGAAGATAGATTTTTAAATCTTCAAAAATACTTTCATCTTGCACCGCAATGGTGTGAATGCAATCTGAATCAATTGTTGTTTTTGTATAAAAAATCATTTTCTTATAAACTACTTTTCCATAAAAAACACCTTCGGTTATCTTTGATTGCGCGCATTCAAATCTTATGGGATTGAAGGCTCGAATTTGTGTAATTCGGTTAAATATTTTATAAGAGGCTTCTTTCCTACTCCACAAGTTCCAAACCATCACTTCCGGACTGAAGGCATTTAGAATTTGTAATTGTTCTGTTTTAGTGAAGATTTTATCCAAAAAGCCGCTTCTTTTCCAGTTGCTCTCCGTTTTTGCCAACGCCAAATCGACTATGTCATTCCCTATCATTTTCACCCAATTTTGTTTCAATAATAGATAAAGTTGTTTTTACATCGAGCATTTGTTCCATCGATTGGTTGTCGATTGTGATATCGAACACTTCTTCAATATCTAAAATCACATCAACTAAATTGGCCGAATTGATTTTCAAATCATTAATAAAATCAGTAGTTTCAGAAAGTTCATCAAAGGCTATTTGGTTGTTGATATAAGGTTTTACGATATTTTTAAGCTGCTCAATTATTATTTGTTTGTCCATAATTATTTGTATTTTTTAAAGATAACACATCCATTTACATCTCCAAAACCAAAACTGGCTTTGGCAACGATATTAATTTCTTTTTTTATTAATTGTTGTGGGATTTTTGAAGGATCTATGATTGCTGTTATTTCCCGATGCAAATCTTCACAATTGGTATTTGGAAAAACAAATCCATGGTGCAATTGCAATATTGTTGCAACAGACTCAATGCTCCCAGCAGCCGATAAACAATGGCCTACCAATGATTTTAGCGAATTAATTAACGGAAAATAATTACCTTTTCTATCTAAAGCCCTACTCCAATTTTGTATTTCTAAGCTGTCTTTTGATGTCGCGGTCAAATGCCCATTAATTGCATCAATTTCATCCGAGGCAATACCAGCATTTTTTATTGCGTCTGTGATGCATTTTTGCACCGCAATCGGATTTGGCGCTGTCATCGTTCCAAGACCTCTTTGCCCACCCGAATTGGTATTTCCACCTAAAACTTCGGCATAAATTTTTGCGCCACGCGACAAGGCGACTTCTAAATCTTCTAGCAATAATGCACCTGCACCACTGCCTGGTACAAATCCAGAAGCCGACGCTGACATTGGTCTTGATCCGTTTTCTGGTGCTGTATTATGCCTGAAGGTACATACTTTCATGGCATCAAAACCCGCCCAGATATAGGGGCCTGAATCGCTAGTACTGCCCGCTAATATGCGTTTGGCTTGCCCTGATTTTATTCTTTCAAAAGCCATCAGAATGCTTTCGGTGCCCGTTGTACAAGCGGATGAGTTGGTCGTTACTACATTTCCCAAACCCAATTTCCCACCAAGATAGGCACTTATGCCGCTATTCATGGTTTGTGCTACAACTGTACTTCCTAATTTTCGGGTTTGAAAATCATCAATTTTATAAATACTCTCGCGAAATTTTTCAATTCCAGAAGTACCAGAACCAAAAATTGTCCCAGAATCCCAATCTGGATTTTCTTGAATTGCTGTAGATAAACCAGCATCTTTCCAAGCGTCAATTCCAGCAATAACGCCATATAAGATTCCGGTTGAATTGAAATTCCGCAATTCTAATTCCGAAAAATACTGCAAAGACAATTCGGTTGAAATGTTTGGTTTGCCTGCAATTTGACAAGAAAACTGCAAACGCTCTAATTCGGAGTCATGCCTAATTCCAGAAATACCATTTTGGATCGCATTAGAAAACGCGTCCAAACCCACTCCATTTGGAGCAACAACGCCAAGTCCAGTAATTACTACCCTATTTTCTTTTTGTATGGCCACCTTTTTAGATTTAAATACTTATATCACACCATCATTCCGGCTATAATTCCAGTACAAACGGCTTCGCTTTTTTGGTTTGTCATATGTAGTTTGCATTTTAATTTTCCGAATCTGAAATAAATTTTCTCTGAAATCACTCTCACTTTTTCATTTGGATATACTGGTTTTAAAAATGCTATATCACTTGATGTTAAGGCAATTGAGGCAGTTTTATTGCTATTCTCATTCATTAAAAAAATACCCAAACATACCAATCCAATTTGCGCCATCACTTCGGTCAAAATTACTCCTGGAGTAACCGGATGGTTTTTGAAATGACCTTTATAAAAATCCAAATTTTCATCAAAAGTATAACAACCTTCTACTCCATTTTCATCGATCTTTATAATTTCATCAACAAACAAGAATGGTTTTGAATAAGGCAATTTGGCTATGATTTCTTCTTTTGTCATGTTTTTTTTAGCATGAATTACACTAATTTTAGATTTCAATTTTTTCGTTCTGAAATAACACTTTTAAAACTCCAATAAAATCCGCTGTGCCGAAAATCCCGGTCCAAAACTCAGCATTATTCCTTTTTCGCCTTTCTTGGGCTTTTTATCCATAATTCGTTCTAATACATAAAGTACGGTTGCGCTTGACATATTGCCGTACAACCTCAATACTGCTTTGGTATCATCAATATTTTTTCCTAAATGTAAAAATAAATCTTCAACGGTTTGTACAATTTTTTTTCCACCAGGATGAAAAATTAAATGGTCTATATTTTCAATTTTTAAATTATTTTTATCCAAAAACGGATGAATAATATCGGGGAAATGGCTGGCAATGGTTTCAGGAACTTCAATATCTAAGACCATTTGTAGCCCAGAATTGGTTAGTTTGAATCCCATCATGTGAATATTGTCATAAAAGTGATACATGCCTTCATCAATAATGCTAGGTCCTTCCTCATTTTCAACAGAAGAAAGCAAAACACATGCAGCGCCATCTCCAAAAATAGCAGCGCTGACGATATTGGCCATCGAAAAATCATCGAGTTGAAATGTTGCTGTCGGACTTTCGATAGCCACTACAGCGGCTCGCTTTCCAGGATTGGCTTGCAGGAATTTTTTGGCATATATGATTCCCGAAATTCCAGCGGCGCAACCCATTTCGGTTACCGGCAAACGCACTATATCTTGACGCAATTGCAAACTATTGATTAAATAAGCATCCAAAGACGGAATCATAATACCCGTGCAACTTACGGTGATGATATAATCTAAATCTTCGGGCTGCCAATGCGCTTTATCTAAAGCTTTTTTCAATACCTTTTCGCCCAAATCAATCACTTCTCTAACATAAATATCATTTCTTTGTTCAAAAGAAGATTTTGTAAAAACTTCGATTGGATCCATAATCGAATAGCGTTTATCGACTGCAGCACCTTCAAATATTTTTTTTACTTTTCGAATAAAACGATCTTCTTGACCAAAGAGCCACGCATCCAAAAAGGGTAAAATTTCGGCTGTTGTTCTTGAATATTTAGGCAGTTGTTTGGCAACTGTTTTTATTTTTACACTCATAATTTAATTTTAAAGCTAATTTTTTTATGTGATTATTTCCAAATCAACCATTCATAACGAAAGGCCCATTTCCAGTTGACGGTATATTTTTTAAGTTTTAGTTTTTGAGAAAAAGTTACTAGTTCTTCTTTTTTAAATCCTCTTAAAATCGAAGTCAAGCCGTCTTGCCGTGACATATAATTTAGTCGAAAAACGAAGCAAAACAGTTGAAACAATCGATAAGAAAAAGCGCTTCGGTGCAAATCGTTAATTACAATGCCGATATTACAATTGTTTTTAAACACAGTCATCAAATCAAGAATCGCGTTGTCTTTAAAGTGATGCAAAGTCAGTGTACAAATTACAACATCATATTTTAATCGTTGAAAGTTAGGATCGAAAATGTCTTCACAAAAATATTGGATATTGGGATATTTATCAGACAAATGACGAGCATGATTTATTGTGAACTGGTTGGCATCAATTCCGATTAGTTGAAATAAAAAACCTTCTGCAATTGCATAATCAGCTAGATTTCGCAACATATCGCCATTGCCACAGCCTATATCGATGATAGTAATTTTTTGCGATTTTGAAGTTGCGACAATCAATTTTTTAATCCCTTTTAAAGTGATTGCGTTGCCACCGAGCAGCCTGTTTATTTTTGCGATTTTATCCAAAGCATCACGCAAAATGTCGCCTTCCATAGCAAAGTCGTCCATAATTTCAGGCGCGTCTGTTCGGTATTTTGTATTTAGGGTCATTTATAGCTGAATCGGTTTCCCGTGGGTTTTTTTAATAATAATAGGCAATAAAAACGGCATAATTACCAATATACGCAATAATGCTCTTGAGAGTTGCTGGTTTTGCAAAATCTGCGAAAGCATTCGTCCCGCTTTTAGTCTTTTTCCAAAATGATGTTGCCAAGATTTGGTGTACTCTTGTTCTACTTCATTCCAAGTACTTATGCTTTTTTGACTGTATTTTTCAATCAATTCGCAGGCTATTTTTGCACTATGAATTGCCATCGCCATCCCATTTCCGCAAAGCGGATGAATTAACCCAGCAGTATCACCAATCATCAACAAATGATTTTGTACGGTTGTTTTTTTATCAAAATAAATTTGGCTGATGGTCAAAGGTTTATCAAAAACCAATTGACTATTGTCAAAAATATCTTTTAAAACTGGATTTTTACAAAGTATTTGATGCTCAAAATCGCGAATATTTTTGTGTTTTTTAAACGCATTATAATTGGTCAAATAGCAAATATTAATAACGTCATTTTCGACTTTAGAAACACCACAATAACCGCCTTCAAAATTGTGTAATCCAACCAAATCATTTGGAAAAGTACCTGAATAATGTGCTTTTACTGCCAACCAAGGCGATTTTTTTTGAAAAAAAGAACGTTGTAATTGTGCATCCAAATTGGAACGTTTGCCAAAAGCGCCTATGGCAATTGGTGCTTGAAAAACTTCGTTTTTTAGGGTTGAAATTGTAAAAAGTCCTTTTTCGAAAACCACATTTTCTACTGCATCTTCAATAATCGAGCAACCATTTGAAATTGCTTTTTTGTACAAATATAAATCCAAAGTATACCGGCTAATGCCAAATCCACCCATGGGAAGCTGCTGTTCTATCGACTTTCCACTTGTAGTTGAAAGATGCAATTGTGATATTTTTGTTGGTTTAAAAGGACTCAAATCCAAATCCAACCATGTTAAATAAGGAAGTACTTCATTAGAAATATATTCGCCACAAACTTTGTGTTTCGGATAATCATTTTTTTCGATTACGATAACTTCAAGTCCAATTTTGGATAAATGAATTGCTGCAGTCAATCCTGCCAATCCGCCACCAATAATTATCACTTTGTACTTTTTCATCGTTAGTAAAAGTAAGTGATTTTTTTGAAAAATACTGTTGTTTTAAAGCGATAAACTTACATAATTATTACGTTATAAAGAGACAAGTCTTTGGTATGATTTACTGCAATGTATTGTTGTAAAATGTGAAACGGGGTTTCTGTATTTTAAAGAAAATGAACTTTAAAATAAAATCTTAAAATAATCCGCAGGCTGACATTTTCGTGTGACAGCCGTTATTTGCCACTTTTTTAGACAATTTTGCAATCTACTTAATTCTTAAGATTGAGGCATTTTAATATCGTTTGTGCCTGAAAATGACCTATTTTATATTCAACTTTTAATTTATTGAGTATTTCTTTGTTGGTAAATCCCTTTAACTCATTAACAATTTCAAGCCATTGACTAATGCTTTTTCCTGTTTTTTCAGGAAGATTTTTTATAATAGCATCATGCATTTCTGAAGGTGATAAGGCCATTATTACTTTATTTTAAATACGCTATAAATTTAGTTGCTTTTGATTGCAAAAAAATTGGCAACCCATTGGTAACCAAAAATTCCAAAAAGATAAATCATGACAAAAGTATTGAACATTTCGCCAGTGATTGATGCTTGAATAACCGCTAAAATTGCAAGGATCAAAAGTACGAAAGGATAAATTTTAAAAAACACTTTGGGTTGTTCATAAAATCTTCCTGATGGCAACATCATTGTAAAGCCAAATACAGTCAAAAATATGCCTAATTCTTGTTGTGTAATAAGATAAAAAATCAATCCAATAAACATAATACCAGCACTTAAACCAACAAATAAAGCACTTTTCTTTTCTTCTTTGCTTAACAGATGTTTGCCGAATTTATTGAGACTGAAAAGCAAATTAGTCAAAGGATTTATGATCCAAGTGGATAAAGCAAAAATGGCCAATAAAACAATTACGGGTATTAAAAATGGCGCTAAACTTGGCGATGCATGTGCTATTTTGCGCAAGATTCTAGAAATAATATAAAATCCGATAATAAATGCCCATTGGTTTTTTGAAGTCAAATTGTTCATCCAAAACGAATATTTGAGGAACCAGCGGTAAATCCAATATTTTGATTTTAATGCTTCGGCCATTCCGGCTTGCGCATATTCTGAATTGGGGTTGTTTTTCAAAGATTCCGAAAAATGTTCCAAAGCCTTATCATTATTCCCTTTTTCTAGTAATCCCCATCCGTAATTGGCATGGGTAAATGCGTTGTTTGGATCTTCGTTTAAAGCATCTTCAATGGTTTCGAAAGCATCGGTCTTTAAATTTAATTTTAACAAAGCGGTACTTCTGACATTCAAAGCAAAAATATGAGTTGCATCGATTTCAAGTGCTTGATTGGCATTATTTAACGCTTCAGAAAATTGCTTTTTGTGTAATAAGACGTGTCCTAAAAAAGCAAAATTATTGGCTTCATAAGGATCGATTCCGATTGCAATCTTCAAATTTTGAATGGATAAATCGGTTTTGTTCTGTAAAAAATAAATTTTTGCTTTTAAATAAAACAAAACATCAAATTCGGGATCAATCGCAATAGCATTTTCTATTAATTCTATGGCTTCATTCCATGTTTCATTATGAATTTTTATTTCGACCAAAAGAACTATTGATTGGATATTATTGGGTGATAAAGCCAAAATTTCCATAAGCACTTTTTGTGCTTCGGCGTACCTTTTTTGTTCAAATAATAACGAAGCCCTTTCGATTAATTGTTCTTGCATAAACTATTTTTTAATTTTTAAGAAATTTAAAATCGGATCATACAAGCCAGACTCATTGGCATACAAGGCAAAATTTTTAGCGGTTTGAAACCATTCCTTCGTTGTTGGTCGGTGTTTTTTTGATGCTTCGGTCAAATCTTTATATTCTATTGGCTTTGGAATCCCAGTTTTGAAAGCCGATTGTAATTTTTCTTCAATTGCGATATCGATGACCGCTTCTATATCAGCACCCGAAAAATCAATTAGGCTTTTGGATAGTTTTTTATAATCAATTTGATTGACTGGTTTGTCTTTAAGTTTGATTTGCAAAATAGATGCTTTGGCTTCTTCGTCTGGTGGAGGAACAAAAATAATACGATCAAAACGCCCAGGCCGTCTGAAGGCATTGTCCAACTGCCAAGGCGCATTGGTTGCACCAAGAATTAAAATACCATCGTTGTCAGTGTCAACACCATCCAACTCCTGTAAAAACTGATTGATTAAGACTTTGCTACTCGAATGTTTCATATCGTTGCGACTGGCTCCAAGAGCATCAATTTCGTCAAAAAAAAGCACGCAAGGTTTGTTTCGACGCGCATATTCAAAAACTTCATGAAGATTTTTTTCGCTATTACCAACCCACATGTCCAAAATATCGTTCAATCCAACGGCAATAAAATTCGAATTAATTTGTCCGGCTGTTGCTTTGGCAATGTAGGTTTTTCCGCAACCTGGAGGACCATACAACAAAATGCCACCACCGGCTTTTTTGCCATAAGCTTTGTACAAATCTGGAAAATTAAGAGGATGAATGATTTTCAATTCGATTTCTTTTTTAACATCATCCATGCCGCCAACATGATCAAAATTGATATTGGGTTTTGAAATCAAATAATTATTATCGTTTTCAGAATCATCATTTTCGTCATCAAATTGGTCTTCTTGCCACGAATTTCTGAGTAAACTATCCAATTCGTCGTTTACATATTTAGGATTGATTTGTAACGCGTTTTGATAATTTTTGATTGCCAAATCAATTGAATTTTCTCGAATCAGTACTTTTGTAAACAATATTAGAGCGTCAAAATTTTTGTCATCAATGCGCAAAATATCCTCTAAAATGACTATAGATTTTGAATATTCATCTCTTTGAAAATAAAGATGAGAAAGTCCTATTTTAGCTTCGACATTTGAACTATCTATAACAATGGTTTCTAAATAGTGACTTTCGGCTTCTTCATATCGGTTTAATTTTAATAAAGAATTGGCCAATAACAATTTTAACGGAATATTATTTGGCGAAAATTGCAATGCCTCTTTTAGATTATCAATGTTGTCCATTTGAGTTTGGTTTTTGGCTAAAGTAAAGATCTTTTGAAGTTAAAAAAACTGCTTTATCAAATTTTGACAAAGCAGATGCTTATTTGAGATGGCGCTTTTAAAGTTTGCCGTCTTTTATTTCATCCACAATTTCGGGATTTAGTAATGTGGTGGTATCGCCAAAATTAGAAAAATCACCTTCTGCAATTTTCCGCAAAATTCTGCGCATAATTTTTCCGGAACGTGTTTTTGGTAAACCCGCTACAAATTGAATTTTATCGAGTTTGGCGATTGGTCCGATTTGTCCCGCGATGAGTTGATTGATTTCATTGCGCAAATTTTCGTGGTTCCTGCTTTCACCGGTTTCTTTCAGGATCACATAACCATACAATGCATTGCCTTTGATGTCGTGTGGAAAACCAACAATAGCACTTTCGGCAACTGCAGGATGCTCATTAATAGCGTCTTCAATCGGAGCAGTTCCGAGATTATGACCCGAAACAATGACCACATCATCAACACGACCTGTGATTCTGTAATAGCCTACTTCGTCACGCAAAGCACCATCACCAGTGAAATATTTGCCCGGAAAAGTAGAAAAATACGTGTCTTTATATCGCTGATGATTGCCCCAAATGGTGCGCGCAATTCCAGGCCATGGGAATTTGATACACAAACTACCGGTCACTTGATTGCCTTCTATTTCGTTGCGTTTCTCATCCATCAAAACAGGTTGAATTCCGGGTAGCGGTAAAGAAGCATAGGTTGGTTTTGTTGGTGTTACAAATGCAATTGGTGAAATCATTATGCCTCCAGTTTCGGTTTGCCACCAAGTGTCAACAAGCGGACAACGCTTTCCTCCTACGTGATCGTTGTACCAATGCCAAGCTTCTTCGTTAATTGGTTCACCAACGGATCCAATAACTTTTAAGGATTTTAGTGGAAAGCGTTGCACATAATCCAAACTTTCTTTTGCCAGCGCACGAATAGCAGTTGGTGCGGTATAAAACTGTGTGATTTTGTGTTTTTCGATAACTTCCCAAAAGCGAGAAAAATCGGGATAAGAAGGAACGCCTTCAAAAATTACGGTTGTTGCACCATTCAAAAGAGGGCCATACAAAATGTACGAATGTCCCGTAATCCAACCTATATCGGCAGTACACCAAAAAATATCATTTTCTTCGTAGTTAAATACATTTTTAAAAGTATAGGCCGTATAAACCATATAACCTGCCGTGGTGTGCACCATTCCTTTGGGTTTTCCGGTTGAACCTGAAGTATACAATATGAACAAAGGATCTTCGGCATCCATAATTTCGGCAACATTATTGTCTGAAGCTACTTCCAAAAGTGGTTGTAACCATAGGTCGCGACCCGATTTCATATTGATTTCAGAGTAAATTCTTTTGGCAACCAAAACTTTTTCAACAGATGGACAGTTGACCAAAGCATCGTCTATAATTCCTTTGAGATCTATGGTTTTGTTCCCACGATATCCGCCATCGGATGTAATTACCATTTTGCATTCGCTATCGTTGATTCTTGTCGCCACTGCTGCGGATGAAAATCCTGCAAAAACAACCGAATGTATAGCGCCAATCCGGGCACAAGCCAAAACCGAAACAGCCAATTCGGGAATCATGGGTAAATAAATGCAAACTCTGTCGCCTTTTTTAATGCCTTGTTCTCTTAGAACATTGGCCATTTTACAAACCCGTTCATGCAGTGCCGCATAAGAGATGTGCTGCGCTTTTTCGTCTGGGTTATTGGGCTCAAAAATAATGGCGGTTTTATTGCCACGACGTGCCAAATGGCGATCGATACAATTTTTAACGATATTGACTTTTGCATCGGTAAACCATTTTATTTCAGCTTCAGCCATATTAAAATCGACTACTTTCTCCCATTGTTGGTACCAAGTGAAGTTTTCTTCGGCTATTTTACCCCAAAATTTTCTAGGTTCACGAATGGATTTATTGTAATGTTTGAAATATTGCTCAAGATTGTCAATTTTATAGTAACTCATTGTTGATTTTTTTTTTGATGGGAAGGAATACAAAAATAGTGATTCAGGAATGATTATTTTGCATTATATTTTAAAATACAATTATAATTTTTCTTTAGAATATTCGCCTTTTAACGCATAAAAACCGAAAATTCCCAAACCAAAAACGATTAAAGGTGTTAATACAAATAAGATGATGATGCCAAAAACCAAATCCTCTTGTTTTCCAGAATTGAATTTGGGTAAACCAAACACAAAGATGCAAAAATAGGCTGCTGCAAAAGCCAAAAACAACCACACTAGTCCTAAAATTTTTTTTATAAAATCCATAATTTATTTTTTTTAATCATTTATCGTTTCGTTCTTCCAATTCAAATAAACCATTCCGATGACAAAGCAAACAGTTGCAACTCCAATTGGGTACCACAAACCTTCGAGATAAAATTCAGGATTGCCATTGTCTTTTGCATTGGTCACAAAATAGGTTGAAATGGCTGGAAGCAATCCACCAAAAATACCGTTTCCGACATGATATGGCAATGACATGGATGTATACCGAATTTTTGTGGGAAACATCTCGACCAAAAATGCGGCAATTGGACCATAAACCATCGCAACGAATAGCACTTGAATAAAAACAAGAAAAACCAGGATCCATTTATCATGGCTGTTTATGTTTACAGTCATTTTTATTTCAGGTTTTGCCTTCGATTTTGAAAGATTGCTAGTTGCAATCATTTTTGAAGTCGTTCCATCATGATATTCGCAATTTGTAATTTGTAGCGAGAGGTTTTTAACTTTTTCAGTATCATTTGATACTAAAGTTTTAGTAATCCTTTTATTGTTCAAATCCACTGTTTCATACATCGACTTGTAAATGGGTCTGTAAAGCAAAATAGCCAATAACATCCCCGTCATAATGATGCTTTTCCGACCAATTTTATCGCTTAACCATCCAAATAAAACAAAAAATGGCGTTCCTAAAAGCAAGGCAATTCCGAGCAAAGTATCTACTTGAGAACTTTCAATGTTCAAAACCGTTTTCATGAAATTCATGGCATAAAATTGTCCCGTATACCAAACAACGCCTTGTCCCATTGTGGCTCCGAACAATGCCAGCAATACGAATTTTAAATTATATTTATTGCCGAAACTTTCTTTTAATGGATTTTTACTGGTTTTTCCTTCTGCTTTGGCTTGTGTAAATTCTGGCGATTCGTCCATTTTTTTTCTAATTAAATAGGAAACGAAAACCATTAAGATCGAAATTAGAAATGGAATTCGCCATCCCCAATCATCAAATTGCTCTGCCGTTAAAAGATTTCGAGTGGTCAAAATCACCATTAATGACAGCAATAATCCAACCGTTGCAGTAGTTTGTATCCATGATGTCCAATAGCCACGCTCTCCTTTTGGGGCATGTTCAGCTACATAAGTTGCGGCACCACCATATTCACCACCCAAAGCAAGTCCTTGTAAAAGCCGCAAAATCAAAACTAAAACAGGTGCTAAATAGCCTATTGTTTCATAACTCGGCACGCATCCAATCGCAAAAGTTGCGCCTCCCATTAGCAAAAGCGTAACCATAAATGTGTGTTTTCGACCAATTAAATCACCTAATCGACCAAAAAACAAAGCACCAAATGGGCGAACTACAAAACCCGCGGCAAAGGTTGCCAATGTTGATAAGAATGCTGCTGTAGGATTTTCTGAGGGAAAAAACTTAGTTGAAATTACCACTGCCAAACTTCCAAAAATATAAAAATCGTACCATTCAATCATCGTACCCAGTGAAGAAGCAGATATTACTTTCCAAATGCCTTTTGTAGATTTTTCAGTCATGTTGAATCGATATACTTGAAAAAGATAATGGCTAAAATAAACATATTTTTACCTTTAGCAATGCTACTATTTTAATAAATTCACAAACTATTGTTTCAAATTTATTTAGTTTAATGTAATCATTCTGTTTTTTTTATTTAATTTGTACAAACAAAATCAAAATGCAATTCGACCCAATCGAAATTGACCAAACCGCAATTTATAAACTATTAACTGGTTCGGTAATTCCACGTCCAATCGGGTGGATTTCGACAATTGACAAAAACGGAATTAATAATCTTGCTCCTTTTTCCTACTTTAATGCCGTTGGTGAAGATCCGCCACACGTAATGTTTTCAACTGTTCGAAGCAATGACTCTAATAAAGATACACTCAATAATATTTTGGAAAATGGTCAATTTGTAGTCAATATGGTAACCGAAGATTTGGTTGAACAAATGAATAACACTTCACAAGCGGTTGCAGCTGATGTAGATGAATTTCAAATGGCCGAACTTACTCCAATCGACTCCGTAAAAATAAAACCAAAACGCGTCAAGGAAAGTAAAATTGCGTTTGAATGCGAAATGGTGCACCATTATTTTCTTGAAAATCATAAAAATGGCGGCGCTTGTATTGTTATCGGAAAAATTGTAATGATGCATTTTGATGATTCGGTCTTATTGGATAACTACAAAATAAATTTGAAAAACTATAAACCTGTTTCAAGATTGGCTGGTTCCAATTACAGTAAAATAGGTGAAATTTTCTCAGTAAAAAGAGAATAATCTTTAAAGCAAAATCGTAACACATACTTTAGAAAATAGTCCATTATTTTGATTTCTCAAATGTGTGATAAAAAAATATAATATAAAAGAAGTATCTTAAGAAGAATAAGTTACTTAAACAAGTTCAGTATAAATGAAAATAACAGTAATTGGTGGTGGTCCTGGAGGATTGTATTTTTCTATCCTATTAAAAAAAGCAAAGCCCGAATGTCAAATCGATATTTACGAACGCAATAAAGCCGATGATAGTTTTGGTTTTGGTGTGGTCTTTTCCGATGAAACACTTGGAGAATTCCTCAAACGCGACATGCAATCGTATGAATTAATTCGGAGTAAATTTGCCTATTGGGATGATATAATAATCGCTCGTGATGGCGAAAGTGTCAACATTGCCGGTAACGGATTTTGCGGCTGTTCTCGAAAAACATTGCTTCAATTATTACAACAAAGATGCCTTGAAGAAGGCGTAAATTTACATTTCGAATACGATGTTGATGATTTGACACAATTTGCTGACGCGGATATGATTATAGCCTGCGACGGAATATCTAGCCAAATAAGATCGCAATACAAAGAAGCATTTGGAACCAGAATCCAAATGCAGAAAAACCGATTTGTATGGCTTGGATCGACTAAACCCTTAGACGCATTTACCTACTTTTTTAGAAATACACCCCATGGTTTAATCGTTGCGCATTCCTATCAATATGAAGAAGGACGCAGTACTTGGATATTCGAATGTACTGATACAACTTGGCAAAAATTTAATTTTGAAGTTACAAATGAAGAAGATACTATTGCTAAAATATCAGAAATTTTCAAAGAAGAATTAGACGGACATGCCTTAATATCCAATAAATCACATTGGCGTCAATTTCCGCACATAACTAACGAAAATTGGTACCATAAAAATATTGTTTTACTTGGTGATGCAAAAGCTACTGCGCATTATTCAATTGGTTCAGGAACAAAATTGGCGATGGATTCTGCCATTGGTCTATTCGATGCTGTAATGGCAAATCCAACCGATGTGCAAGCTGCTTTTCAACAATATGATAAAACCAGAAGAAATACGGTCGAGATGATTCAGTATGCGGCATTGGTATCGCTGGATTGGTTCGAAAATATGAACCGACACAACCAACATCCTTTTTATCAGTTTGCTTTTGGATGCATGACACGCTCCAAAAAAGTAACTTTTGAAAACCTACAGTTACGTGACAAAACATTTACAGATATGGTTCTAGAAGAATTTAATAATGAAAAAAATGTCAAAGTCAAAAACCAACCTGCTGCTTTTTCAAAGTTCAGATTGAGAGCTTTAGAACTACAAAACCGCATTGCTATGGCTCCGATGGGACAATATTCGGCAGAAAACGGACTGGTAAACGATTGGCATTTTCAACATTACACTTCACGTGCCCTTGGCGGATTGGGTTTGATTTTAACCGAAATGACCGCAATCTCCAATACAGGACGTATCACTTTAGGTTGCGCAGGTATTTATAATGAAAATCAAGTGCTAGAATGGAAAAGAATTGTTGATTTCATTCACACAAATACAGCTACAAAAATCGGAATTCAACTTGGGCACTCTGGTCGAAAAGGCGCTACAAAAAAGCCATGGGAATTAACAGATTTAGATGAAAAATGGGATTTGATTTCAGCTTCATCAATTCCATTCAGTGAAAAATTTGCATCACCTTCAGAAATGACTTTATCGGATATGGATGTAATTGTTGCTCAATTTGTTCAAGCCGCAGTCAATTCAGATAAAGCGGGATTTGATCTGATTGAATTGCAAGCGCATCACGGCTTTTTATTGGCTTCATTTTTATCACCATTAACCAATATCCGCAAAGATCAATTTGGAGGAAGCATCGAAAATCGTTTGCAATTTCCATTAAGGGTTTTTAGCGAAATGCGAAAAGTATTCCCACTACAAAAGCCAATGTCAGTCAGAATTTCTGCCGCCGATTGGGCAGAAAACGGGATTTCAGAGGAAGATGCTCTTACAATTGCAGCTGCTTTTAAAAACGCTGGAGCGGATATTATCAATGTTTCGACTGGGAATACAGTCGACAATCAGCATCCGCAAACAGGCAGAATGTGGCAAACTCCTTTTTCAGATTTGGTTAGAAATACAGTTGACATTCCCACAATTACAGCGGGTTACATTCAGGATATGGATCAGATAAACACCATAATTTTAAATGGTCGTGCCGATATTATTGCGCTTGGAAGACCACTCTTATTGGATGCTAATTTTGTTAGAAATGCGCAAGCCTACGAAAATTTTCAATCTGAAGACATTCCAAATCAATATAAAATGGGAATATCTCATTTGTATCCAATTAGAACTTCGGAAAGAAAACAAACTGATGGAATGAAAAAAGCGCTAAAACCAAAGAGCAATAAGAAGCAATAAAGTAAAATGTGGAATTAATTGTTGTAGCATGAAGTTCCATCTGTATTTTGCAACATACAATTTTTGAAATGAAACACTACGAAGACAATTTCGCACAACATAGTTTACCACAACCAGAATTGCATCCAGACTATTCTTTTTTGGATTTGCCTCAATTTCAGCATCCAGAAATGCTCAATTGTGTCGAAAGACTTTTGGACAATCATACTTACGAAAACCGCGGAAATAGAATTTGTATTCGCACTTTTACAACAACTTGGACCTATCAAGAATTATTTGAAAAAGCCAACCAAATAGCACATGTTTTGGTCGAAGATTTAGGTTTGAAGTCTGGTAATCGTGTGTTAATACGTTCTTCCAACAACCCAATGATGGTCGCCTGTTGGTTTGCGATTTTAAAAGCTGGCGGAATTGTAGTCGCCACTATGCCACTACTTAGAGCCAAAGAACTATCCACAATTATTGATTGTGCTGAAATATCTCATGCATTTTGCGACATCCAATTATCCGAAGAAATGAATGCTGTTCAATCTGATTTTCTAAAGAAGATCTGTTTTTATAACAATTCCGATTTAGAATATTTGATGCAATCCAAGCCAAAAACATTTATTAATTTTAATTCAAAAGCCGATTCAATTTGCTTAATTGGATTTACTTCAGGAACCACGGGTTTACCCAAAATGACTGCACATTATCATAAAGACGTTCTAAATATTTGCGAAGCTTTTCCACAATATGCATTACAACCAACAGTAAATGATATTTTTACCGGAAGCCCGCCACTTGGTTTTACTTTTGGCCTTGGCGGATTGGTTTTGTTTCCGCTGTACTTTGGCGCATCAACTTTTTTAATCGAAAAACCATCACCTGAAGTATTGCTAAAAGCGATCGAAGAACATCAAATAACCATTTGTTTCACAGCGCCAACGGCCTGGAGAATTATTACAACAAAAGTGAAAGAATTCAATATATCATCACTGCGCAAATGCGTTTCTGCGGGCGAAAATTTACCCTTAAAAGTCTGGCAAGATTGGTATGAAACTACCGGATTAAAAATTATTGATGGCATTGGTGCAACCGAAATTTTACATATTTTTATTGCATCGAACGACCAAAACATGAAACCTGGCGCAACAGGATTACCGATTCACGGTTATGAAGCCAAGATTATCGATAAAAAAGGAAATGAATTGCCAAATAATGAAGTTGGAAGATTGGCAGTTCGCGGAATTACCGGTTGCAAATACTTGAACCGCGACGATAAGCAAAAAGAGTATGTCGAAAATAAATGGAATATCACTGGCGATATTTTCAAAAAAGATGACGATGGCTTTTATTGGTTTGTGGCACGTGGCGATGACATGATTATTTCTTCAGGCTATAATATTGCAGCAATTGAAGTAGAAAGTGTACTTTTAACGCACGATGCAATTTTAGAATGCGCTGTCGTTGGTGTTCCAGATCACGAACGAGGCACATTAGTCTGCGCATATGTTGTTTTAAAAGATTTTGGTAAAGCTAATGATGCGATGGCAAAATCAATTCAGGATTGGTTTAAAGCAACCGCTGCACCTTATAAATATCCGAGAATAATTAGGTTTTTAGAAAGTTTGCCAAAAACGGAAACCGGAAAAATTCAACGTTTCAAATTAAAATAATTGACAATATCAAAAAAGATAAATAATGAATAAGCCATTTATCAAAAGTGAAAAAGTACGCTTCAAACATGTAGATTATGCTGGCATTGTATTTTACCCGAGATTTCTAGAAATGCTAAACGATTTAGTTGAAGATTGGTTTGAAGAAGCACTTGATAGACCCTTTTCAAAAATACATGAAACCAACGGCATTCCCACAGTAGATTTAAAAGTGCAATTTAAAAAAGCAGCAAGAATAGGTACAATTTTAACCAAATCACTTTGGGTCGTTCGGCTTGGTAGCGCTTCAATTGTCTGCGGTTTTCAATTTGAAAATGAACAAAAAGAGGTTTGCCTTGAAGGCGAAGTAACTTTGGTCAATGTTGCCATTCAAGAAGATAGAAAAGGCATAAAAGCGGAACCTTTTAATGACGAAATGAAAAACTTAATTTCGCAATTTATAATTTAAAATGCATCATTTAAAATAGTAATAATGGACTTTAAAAAATTCAAAGCAGCCGCAGTACAAACTTCTCCCGTTTTTCTTGACGTTGAAAAAACCATTGACAAAGCCATAGTTTTTATTAAAGAAGCTTCAAAAAACGGAGCAAATCTAGTCGCTTTTCCAGAGGTTTTTATTGCAGGTTATCCATACTGGAATTGGATTATGACGCCAGTTCAAGGAAGCAAATGGTACGAAAAACTGTATAAATCTGCTGTAAAAGTGGAGGATGAAGTGATGCAACCTTTATTTCAAGCTGCGAATAAATACAATTGTCACATCGTTATCGGAATCAACGAACGTGGAGACAGTTACGGCGAAATTTACAATACCAATTTAATCATCGATAACAACGGAAACCTAATTGGAAAACACAGAAAATTAGTACCAACTTGGGCCGAAAAACTAACTTGGACATCTGGCGATGGTTCTTCTCTAAAAGTTTACGATACCGAAATTGGTCCAATAGGAACTTTGGCTTGTGGCGAAAATACTAATACTTTAGCGCGTTTTACACTTTTGGCACAAGGCGAATTAATACACATTGCTAACTATATTTCACTTCCTGTTGCTCCACCCGATTATGATATGGCTGAAGCAATAAAAATTCGTGCCGCAGCCCATTCGTTTGAAGGTAAATTGTTTACAATAGTTTCATGTTCAACGATTTCTCAGGAAATTAAAGACGCTTTGCGAGCTGATGTTCCAAATGTTGATGATTTATTGACACGTAAAAATTCCGCTTTTTCAGGAATTATTGGTCCAAATGGAGCTGTTGTTGGTCAACCTTTAATTGATGACGAAGGGATTGTATATGCCGATATTGATTTAGAAAAGTGCATTCAACCGAAACAAATGCATGACATTTTGGGACATTACAACCGTTTTGATATTTTTGATTTGCGTGTGAATGTTGCACCAACCCGAAAAATTACTTTTATTGATAATCATGAAGAATTTAATAAAAAATAATACTCAATCTGCCAGACTTACAAAACCTTGCAGGTTTAAATATTGAAACCTATGGAAGCAAACCATTCCGACAATCAGTTAGGAAGAGCAAGAGTTCACGACACACCAGAACTAGAAGCTTACTACGCAGCATTAGAATCTCTTGGCGCTGGTGCATTATGGACCGTTGCCAACGATATCGAGCCTTGGGAACCAAGAAGCGCTTCTGTGCCAATGCTTTGGAAATATAGCGATTTACGTGAATTAGTGTTAAAATCTTCCGAATTGGTGACACCAGAACAAGCTGGAAGGCGTGTCGTTTATCTCGTCAACGACAAACGAAAAGACGTTGCCGCAGCGGTAGGTTGGCTGTACACCGGAATTCAAGTTACGCGTCCTGGCGAGAGTACTTCGGCACACAAACACAAAGCATCGGCATTGCGCTTTATTATGGAAGGCGAAGGTGGATATACCGTTGTTGATGGCAACAAAATCACTTTTGAAGTCAACGATTTTGTGATTACACCCAATTCTACTTGGCATGAACATGGCGTTGACGAAAATGGCAAAACCTGTATTTGGCAAGATGGTTTGGATATTCCTTTAGTAAACGCATTGGAAGCGAATGACTATTCCGTTTATGATGGCAAGCAGCCTTTAGTAAAACCTTTAAATTATTCTCCTATCACTTATGGTTGTGCAGGATTAATTCCAGTCGATAAAACGTGGGACAAGCCCTATTCACCCTTATTTAAATATTCTTGGAAAAATGTGTATCCTGCTTTATTAGAAGCTCAAAAAGTGAATGATGTTAATCCGTTTGATGGCATTTTTATGCAATATTCTAATCCGTTAACAGGCGGACACGTAATGCAAACTATGGGAGCCGCAATGCAATTATTACCGGCCGGTTTCAAAGGAAAAGCACACAAGCATACAGGTTCATTTGTGTATCAATGCGCTAAAGGAAAAGGATTCTCTATCATCAACGGACAACGTTTTGAATGGAAAGAAAGAGATATCTTTTGTGTTCCGAGTTGGGCTTGGCACGAGCATCATAACCTTTCCGAAACAGAAGATACTTGCTTATTTCAATTCAACGATTTACCCGTAATTGAAAGTTTAGGTTTATTTCAAAGTAGAGATTTAGACGAGAATAATGGTCATCAAAAGACCTAAAAATGAAATATATACATGAAATATAAACTAGTCTTACTACTTCTTTTAATTAATTCTTTAATTTTTGGCCAAATTAATTTTAACCAAGGTAGCATAAACCTTATAGAATATTATGAAGTTATTCCATATCAAACAGAAATAGGAAAAATAATACTTCCTGTAACTATAAAAGACAAAACATATCGATTTTTGTTAGATACTGGCGCACCTAATTTATTCTCTCCAGAATTATTAAAAGAATTAAATGTTGCTGAAGGTGATTCAATAAATGTAAATGATGCAAACAATCAAGATCAAAAAATGAAATTTGTTGTAGTTCCTCAACTCAAAATTGGCAACCTTATTTTTAAAAATCAAGCAGGTTTAATTTATAATTTTGAAGAACATAATTTACTTAGTTGTTATAAAATTGATGGTTTTATTGGTAGTAATTTATTACGAAATTCAATTATTAAGATAAATAGTACTAATAAAACGATAATTATCACAAATAAAATAAAATCATTAAATATAAATAAAAAACCAATCAAAATGAAATTAGTAGGGAATCAAAAATCACCCTATGTAGAATTAAAGTTTGTTGGTAAAAATAAGGAAAAAGCCTCAGATATGGTTCTTGTGGATACAGGTATGGATGGGCTTTATGATATGTCAAAAAGAGCTTATTCGATTTTTGAAAAAAGTAAAATTTTTGAAGCATTATACTCTGCTACAGGTATTGGAGATTCGGGTCTTTTTGGTGCGGGTAATAGAAATGAAAAAAAAATGATTGAAATTGAACAAGCTAACTTAAACCAACAAGTCATAAACAATATAATGGTTACAACAACCACAGATGAAAACTCAAGAATTGGATTAGATTTTCTAAAATATGGAGATATAACTTTAGATTTTTTAAACAAAAAATTCTATTTCGAATCTACCAAAACTATTGATTTAAAAGAAAAAGCACCGAAGTTTAATGCCTCAATTCAAAACAACAAAGTAGTTGTCGGATTAGTTTGGGATGAAAGACTTAAAACCTTAATGTATACAGGCGATGAATTCATTAGTGTTGATCAAATAGATATTACTAATATTTCTCTTTGTGATTTCTTAAAGCTTAAAAAAGAATGGAAAAATAAAGATAAATATATCTTAAAAATAAAAAATCAAGAAGGTCAAATTAGCGAAATAAATATTGAAAATTAGTAACTAAAAATAACTTTACAACTTAGTAACTTTTAAACAAAAAATCATGAAATTACTTACCTATAAAACAAGCGAATCAGAACCAAGATTGGGCTTCATCTACAACAACCAAGTTATTGATATGGAAGATTTTGGCGAAATATCCAATTTTCCGTTACCCAACGATATGTTGGATTTAATAGATTTGGGATTTGAAATCATAGCCGAAATCACCGAATTGATTGCAGCGACTCCCGAAAATTTCTTCGATGAAATATCTTATAAAATGAACGAAGTTACCATCCTCGCTCCTATCGAAAAACCTCGAAAAAATATTTTCGGAATTGGTTTAAATTATACCGAACACGTTGCCGAAAGTGCTAGAACATTAGATACTACTGGGAAATTACCACAAAAACCAATCATCTTTTCTAAACCGCCAACTACTGTTACCGCTACAGAGACCGATATTATCAAAAACACCAAACTAACCGAACAATTGGATTGGGAGGTCGAATTGGCAGTTGTAATTAGCAAAAAAGGAAAATACGTGTCAAAAGCTGATGCGATGGATTATGTCTTTGGATACACCGTAATTAATGATGTTTCAGCTCGTGATTGCCGCCGTGAAGGCCAATGGATTGTTTCTAAAGGTCAAGATACTTTTGCACCAATGGGACCGTATTTAGTGACTAAAGACGAAATAGAAAATCCCCATAATCTGAATTTATCACTAAAAGTAAACGGGGTCGAAAAACAAAATTCTAATACCAAATTCCTACTTTTTAACATCGAAGATTTAATTGAAGATTTGAGTATTGTTTTTACATTAGAACCGGGCGATATTATTGCTACTGGAACACCATCTGGCGTCGGTGCTGGTCGAAATCCTCAAGAATGGCTGCACGATGGCGACGTTGTTGAAGCAACAGTCGAAGGGATCGGAACGATTGTGAATACGGTTAAGGAAATATAAATTTAAGGAAACACAGATTGGAGAAATTATTCAAATTTCTCCAATCTGTGTTCAAAAAAAAAATATTATGAGATACAGAATAGGACAAATAGTTCCATCCTCAAACATAACGATGGAAACTGAAATACCCGCCATTTTTAGATCACGCGAAACTATTTTGCCAGAACGTTTTACGTTTCATAGTAGCAGAATGCGCATGAAAAAAGTAACCAAAGAAGAGCTCGAAGCCATGGATGCCATGAGCTTAAAATGTGCGCAAGAACTTTCGGACGCACATGTTGATGTAATGGGTTACGCCTGTTTGGTAGCCATAATGAGTATGGGAAAAGGCTATCACTGTGTTTCTGAAGTGAATTTGCATCAAGAAACGGTTGCAAACGATTTTCCGACGCCAATTGTAACTTCCGCTGGTGCTTTGATCAATGGACTGCGGGTTTTAGGTGCAAAAAAAGTGGCTGTAATTACTCCTTATATGAAACCGTTAACGCAAATGGTCGTCGATTATATTGAAGACCAAGGCTTTGAAGTCGTAGATTTTATTGCTTTAGAAATTGCGGATAATCTTAAAGTGGCAGCGCAAAATCCGATGAATTTACTGGAAATTTACAAACAATTAAATCTAGAAGGTGTGGATGTTTTGGTCGCATCAGCATGCGTACAAATGCCATCGTTGGAAGCGATTGATTTGATACAAGCCGAAATCGGAATTCCAGTAACATCAGCAGCAGTTTGTACAACTTATGAGATGATGAAAAAACTCGGTATCGAAGCCAAATCAAACATCGGTGGCGCATTATTGAGCGGGAAATATTAATACAAATTCAACTAAAAGCAGAAAAAAAGCGCAAAATTTTAATATTTGCGCTTTTTTTTAGTGTATTGTGAAACCGATTATTTTTCTATATCCGAAAGCATCAACTCTTTAATATATTTCACTGGCGCACTGCCGTAACTCAAAAATTGTTCATGAAATTTTTTCAAATTGAACTTCGCTCCCATTTTTTGTTGCATAGCTTTCCTAAAATCATAAATTTCACTATAGCCCGAAAAATAGGAACACAATTGTACTTGAGACAAAGTAACCCTTTTCCATTTTCCTTCAGCTTCGGCTTTTTGTTGAAACGCTTGTCTTGTAAGCAAATCGATGGCTGCAATTTTTGTCATCTCTTTGGTGTGCACGCTAATATCTAAAATGGTGTTACAAGTTGTTCTTAAATTCCATTTATAATACATCAACCACATTTCGTCCGAATTGGCATAACCGTTTTCGAGCATCATGATTTCGGTATAAACTGCCCAACCTTCAATCATTGCGCCATTTCCGAATAATGATTTGATAATACTTGGCGATTGATTGCTGTAAACCAATTGGGTGTAATGTCCTGGAATCGCTTCATGAATATTCAAAATTTGTAAAATATAATCGTTGTATTCGCGCAAATAACTCTCAGCATCTTCTTTGGTCCAACCCGAAAGACTGCCCACATTATAATAGGTATTGGCATTTTTATCGTACGGACCTGGCGCTGAAATGGAAGCACCTGCAACGCCAGCCATATAATCGGGCTCTTTTCGAACGACCAATGGTTTTGAAGGATCAATATAAATCAAATCTTCCTTTTTAATAAATTCAACAAGCATTGGGATTTGTTTTTCGATAGCCGATTGAAACGCTTCAGGTTGAGCGTGTTGCAACGAAATCTTGTCAATAACTTGTTTGATTAAATCGAGTCTATCAGTAGGTTTTTCTGCATTTCCCATATATTTTGACCATAATTTATTGGACAAAACAAACATTTTATCATGCAATTCTTGCTTGTGCGCTAAAGCTTTATTGTAAGTGGCGTCGGCTGTAATGGCTGATTGTATGTCCAATTCAAATTTCTTTGCATACAAATCTTTTCCCAAACGGAAACTGCTTGGATTCGCATTTTTGTTACTTTTTAACCAAGCAACAAAATCTTTGATTGCTTCGACCGATTGTTTGGCCTTGGCTTTCATTTTGTCTTTTTCAACAACGGTGAAATTGGATTTATTCAAAGCCGTAACAAAATCATTTTCAAAAACCGAAATACCACCTAAATTTTGTGCAATTGCCAATTCAGTATGCTCAATCGTAGGATTTTTTATATTCGCTTTTGCTGCTTGATAAAAGGCTGGAACATTATTCATTTTCAAATCAAAATTCCGTAAACGAACTTCGAGCTTGTCATAATTGCCATTAATAATTTCTGCAAAAGCACCACAAACATTATAATCAGAAGGATTCCATTCGAAAGCTTTCAAATCATTTATACTAAAAATAATCGATAACAATTGATTTTCAATCATTTTATGATCGGTCCTATTGTTGGGATTTAAATTTGAAATTGCATAATTTTTTAAAGAATCCAAATTGGCTTGGGCAAATGCCAATTCCTTACTTCTAGAATTTGCATTGGGCACCACCAAAATACTGTCCCATTTGTGAAAACCTTGATTGCTTGCCCAACCTGGATAAACTTCCCAAAGTTGGTTTACAAAATTATTTTTATAGGCATCAAATGCTTTATTAGCATCTGTTTTATTTTCTATTTTCTGACAAGAAATGAACAACGTGGCAACAATAATAAAGAGAAATGTTTTTTTCATATGATAGTTATTAAAACATAAAAGTAACATTAATATTGATAAAAACGTTAATTATTGCAAAATGAATACTATCGTATACACCTTGACCAATAAGCAATTCTTTCTGCAAGATTTTACAATACTTTTAAGAAAATACCGTTCAATAAATGTTAAATTGGCCAATAAATTAACTACAAACATGGAAAAAATAAAGATACTTTGGGTTGACGACGAAATTGATTTGCTCAAACCACACATTCTATTTCTCGAAAAAAAGAATTATGATGTAACCACTTGCAATAACGGTCGCGATGCAGTTGATATTTTTGAAGACGGTAATTTTGATATTGTGTTTTTAGACGAGAATATGCCCGGAATGAGTGGCTTGGAAACACTTCAAGAGATTAAAGAAAAAAAAACTTCAACTCCAGTAATCATGATTACCAAAAGTGAAGAAGAATATATTATGGAAGAAGCCATCGGTTCTAAAATTGCTGATTACTTGATAAAACCTGTGAATCCAAACCAGATTTTGTTGAGTTTAAAGAAAAACTTGGACCATTCCCGCTTGGTTTCTGAAAAAACAACTTTAGATTATCAGAAAGAATTCCGAAAAATTGCCTTAGAACTTTCGACAGTAAATAGCTATCAAGACTGGATAGAATTGTATAAAAAATTGATATTTTGGGAAATCGAACTCGAAAATATCGAAGACCATGCCATGATTGAGATTTTAGAATCCCAAAAAGTTGAAGCCAACAGTCATTTTGGTAAATTTATTGAACGTAACTATGAAGATTGGTTCGATCCGAAAACCGAAAAACCTGTTTTGTCGCATACCTTGTTTAAAGAATTGGTGGCACCTGAATTAAAGAAAAAAGACAAACCTATTCTTTTTGTGGTGATTGATAATTTGCGTTACGACCAATGGAAAGTCTTTGAAAGTGTGGTCGCCAACCATTATAAACTAGAAAAAGAAACACCGTATTATGCGATGCTTCCAACAGCGACTCAGTATGCACGGAATGCTATTTTTTCGGGTCTTTTGCCTGTTGAAATGGAAAAACAGTACCCACAATATTGGAAAAATGATGTTGAAGATGGCGGTAAAAATTTGTTCGAAGCCGAATTTTTATCAGAACAATTGAAAAAATTGGGATTGAACATCAAACAAGATTATTTTAAAATCACGAATTTAGCTGCTGGAAAAAAACTCGTGGAAAATTTTAAATCATTTAAAAACAATGACTTGGTAACAGTAGTTTATAATTTTGTAGACATGCTGTCGCACGCCAAAACCGAAATGGATGTTGTAAAAGAATTGGCTTCCGACGACAAAGCATACCGCTCATTAACATTGAGTTGGTTCAAAAATTCACCTTTGCTAGAAATCATTCAACAAGCACAAAAATTAGGATTTAAACTTATTATTACTACTGATCACGGAACGATAAACGTAAAAAATCCCTCAAAAGTGATTGGCGATAAAAATACAAGTTTGAATCTTCGTTATAAAACTGGACGCAGTTTGACTTATGAATCCAAAGATGTTTATGCCATTCGCGATCCAAAAAAAATCGGTTTGCCGACAATTAATATGAGCAGTTCGTATATTTTTGCAAAAAACGATTTGTTTTTGGCTTACGTAAATAATTACAATCATTATGTGAGTTATTACAGAAATACGTACCAACATGGTGGCATTTCGCTTGAAGAAATGATTGTTCCATTTTTGGTTTTTAATCCTAAATAAAAGAAAGGCAACTATGGAAATCATTTTTTCTTTAGAAGAGATCAATCAAACCGCACAACAAATAATCAGTAAAAATCCTTCTAAAATTATACTTTTTAACGGTGCCATGGGCGCAGGAAAAACGACGCTCATTAAGGCTTTGGCAAAAAATCTGGGTGTAAGTTCGGCTACATCAAGTCCTACTTTTTCATTGGTAAATGAATATGAAGCCAAAAACGGACAATTGATTTATCATTTTGATGTTTACCGATTAAAAAATGAGGCCGAAGCTTACGATATGGGTATCGACGAATACCTTTATTCTGGTGAATGGTGTTTTATTGAATGGGCAGAGAAAATTCCGAGTTTGATTCCGCAACAACATTCTGTCATTACAATCCAAACCTTACCCAATGGAAAACGCCAAGTGAGTTTGCAATAATCAATTTTAATGAAGCATTCTGGTTTTCTTAAAGCATGCTATAATTGTAGCTGTCTTTTCAAATTTTCTTTCAAATTACGATGCAATTGATTTGACAAAATTTTTTTTGTAATACTTGCAAATCGATTATAAAAGTTCGCCAATTTCGACTTTGTTAATTTGTTGTTTTTTGTTAACTTAGACCGATAATTAACAGCATTTTTTTATGTCATTAACACCGTTTACCAAACAACAATTGCTTCCACAAGAAGAAAAACTCGAAATAGCACGTCACAAGAGCGCCCTTTTTATTGGAATTCCAAAAGAAACGTGTTTTCAAGAGCGCAGGATTTGTTTGACACCAGATGCTGTAAATTCGTTGGTTTCGCATGGACATCGGGTGATGCTTGAGTCGGGAGCTGGCGCTAGTGCAAGTTATTCGGATAAAGAGTACAGCGACGCTGGAGCTGAAATCACTCAAGATACCAAAAAAGTTTTCGGTTGTCCGATGCTTATAAAAGTCGAGCCGCCAACAATTGAAGAAATCGAAATGATACTTCCAGAAACGATTTTTATATCGGCCATACAACTCAAAACCAGAAAGATAGAATATTTTGAAGCTTTACACAAAAAGAAAATTACCGCATTGGCTTTTGAATTCATCAAAGACGACGATGGCTCCTATCCTGCTGTAAAATCACTGAGTGAAATTGCAGGCACGGCTTCAATTCTTGTGGCTGCCGAATTAATGATCAATAATCATTTGGGAAAAGGTCTTTTATTTGGCAATATTACTGGTGTGCCACCAACAGATGTCGTCATTATTGGTGCTGGAACAGTAGGCGAATTTGCTGCAAAAACAGCCATCGGATTAGGCGCAAACGTAAAAGTTTTTGACAATTCGATTACAAAATTACGCCGTTTGCAAAACAATTTAAGCCATCGCATTTTTACTTCTACAATACAACCAAAATCATTATTAAAAGCATTACGACGCTGCGATGTTGCTATTGGCGCCATGCGCGGCAAAGAGCGTTGTCCGGTTGTGGTTTCGGAAACGATGGTGGAACACATGAAAAAAGGCGCTGTGATTGTCGATGTCAGCATTGATACAGGCGGTTGTTTTGAAACTTCCGAAGTAACCTCCCATGAAAAACCTACTTTTGTAAAAAACAATGTGATTCATTATTGTGTTCCAAATATTCCTTCCCGTTATTCCAAAACGGCTTCGCTTTCCATCAGCAATATTCTCACACCCTATTTATTGCAAATTGCCGAAGATGGTGGCATCGAAAGCGCCATTCGCTGTAACAACGGATTGAAACATGGTGTTTATTTTTATCATGGTATTTTGACCAACAAAGCGATTGGTGAATGGTTTGGCATTACAAGCAGTGACATTAATTTGATTGTGTTTTAGACTAACTTTCGATTACCTTTGCAAAAAAAATAGCAATGAAATTTTACCAACGTTTGGCCTATTATCTGTTTGGATTCTTAGTGGGAATGGTGTTTTTATTTATGATTTTAAACGGAAAAGAATCTGGTTGTAGTTATTTTCCGAATGCACGGGTGCTCAAAGATTTAAGAAGTAAGCCTTTTTATTATTCGGATACAGCTGCAAAAAAAATCGCTCAAAAGTGTATAGATACCAGCGATATTAGAAAAACGCTTACTTATGGTGACATCGATTTTGACAAGAGTAATGTCAAAATACAAGGAGGAAAACTTTATATAATTGAAGGTAAAACTGCTAAAGAGCAACCTATTATACTCGAAGTAATTAATTATTCTAATAAAGTGGTGTTAAAAGACATCAAAAAGTAGTTGTTTTATAGACTGTAGAGCGATTCTGATTTTTAAAACTGCATTACCAAACCCAGGGCAATGCATTATTATCAATGCAATCATAAGACCTTTACTTTTATTTTATTGTATGTTATCTGCACAACTATTGTAGCTTTTACTTTATTGGTAAAAGCCAAGACCACTAAATATAGTGGAGATCCCAATCGAACATAGTAAAAAAACATGATTCACTAAAAAAACTGTAATTGATTATAAAGCATAATTTAAATTTAATCTTAACAATTTAATAACAACTACCTCATTATCAAATAATAACAATGGTCTTAATTTGATGAAAATGCGCGATATGAATTATTTTAATTTTTTAGTAGCTTTGAAGCAATGGCTATTTTTTAAAGCGATGCAATCTACATTTCTTCATTAATCGTTTTTACTTTTTGAAAACAACTGTTTGATGGATGACTTTATTGGCCTTGACCTAAACAAGGCAGATTTTGGAAAAAACTTCCAATGGGGAGTTGCAAGTGCTGCTTTTCAAATTGAAGGCGCACACGATGCCGACGGAAAAGGTCTTTCTGTTTGGGACGTATTTTCATCATTAAAGAATAAAATTAAAGGCGGACATCACGCACAAACTGCGTGTGATTTTTACAATAATTATAAAGAAGATATTCATCTGATTCGGGATTTAAATATTCCCAATTACCGATTTTCTTTAAGTTGGAGCAGACTAATTCCTGAAGGTGTAGGCGATGTCAACCAAAAAGGCATTGAATATTATAACCGTGTTATCGATTTTTTACTTGAATGTGGAATAACACCTTGGATTACGATCTACCATTGGGATCTACCGCATGCACTCGAATTAAAAGGCGGATGGACCAATCGCGAAAGCATTGCATGGTTTTCAGAATATACTGCTTTATGCGCCAATGTTTTTGGTGATCGCGTCAATCATTGGATGGTGATGAATGAACCTTCAGTATTTACTGGTGCGGGCTACTTTCTTGGAGTTCATGCGCCTGGAAAAAAGGGATTAACCAATTACCTCAAAGCGATTCATCATGTTACTTTAGCAACCGTAGCGGGCGCAAAAATTTTACGCTGCAGACTTCCTAACGCTAGCATAGGAACTACTTTTTCTTGCACGCATACTGAACCTGTTTCGCCAAAAAAAAGTGATATTGCCGCTGCAAAAAGAGTCGATACTTTATTAAATCGCATGTTTATCGAACCAATTTTAGGCATGGGATATCCAGAATCTGATTTGACATTCTTAAAAAAAATGAAGCCTTTTGTCTTGCCGGATGACGATAATAATTTAGCTTTTAATTTTGATTTTATTGGCATACAATGTTACACTAGAGAAATTGTGAAATCGTCTATTTTTACACCTTACATCTCAGCCGCATTGGTCAAAGCCTCCATTCGGAATGTTCCTTATACAGCAATGGGGTGGGAAGTATATCCGCCAGCTATTTATGAATTAGTGAAAAAATTGGCGGTTTATGAAAATCTACCTGTTATTATAATCACCGAAAACGGTGCTGCTTTTGAAGACCATATTATTGATGAAAAAGTGATGGATTATGAACGTATGGATTACATTCGAGCCAACTTAAAACAACTACTAAAAGCAAAAAAAGAAGGAATTAATATTGCTGGTTATTTTGTTTGGAGCTTGACCGATAATTTTGAATGGGCAGAAGGTTACCATGCTCGTTTTGGCTTAATACACGTTGATTTTGATACGCAAAAGCGCACCATCAAACAATCAGGAAATTGGTATAGGGATTTCCTAGGGCTATAAATTTGCTTTTTTTGAAGTTCATTCTGATGGATGACTTTTAACAAGCATTTATTCAAAATTAAGTCTTCTATATTTTCACTATCTGTGGATCATAAGATATTTTATTGATCAACTATTTATAGTAGCAGAAATTATAATAATGCCGGCATTAATTTACAAAATTTTTTTTTTAATATGCGTTTATTGCGGTAATTAAAAGTCTTTAATTGTATTGCAATAATAGCAAAAACCCGCTAAGTTGAAGCGGGTTTTTGTACATTTTTATGACTCAATTTTGGAAGATTACAAATGCAAAGGCCTATTGTCTGTTGCAGCCAAAGCCGCTTCTTTTATTGCTTCTGCGAATGTAGGATGTGCATGTGACATTCTTGAAATATCTTCGGCAGAGGCTCTAAATTCCATTGCTACAACTGTTTCAGCTATGAGATCGGCCACACGTGCGCCAATCATGTGCACTCCAAGCACTTCATCGGTTTTGGCATCGGCAAGAATTTTCACAAATCCATCCAAATCGCCACTCGCTCTTGCTCTTCCCAATGCTTTAAATGGAAAACTCCCCACTTTATAATTCATGCCTGCTGTTTTTAATTGCTCTTCGGTTTGTCCAACCGCCGCCACTTCTGGCCAAGTGTATACCACACCAGGAATCAAATTGTAATCAATATGCGGTTTTTGGCCTGCGATAACTTCTGCAACCATGACGCCTTCTTCTTCCGCTTTGTGCGCCAACATTGCACCACGAACCACATCACCAATGGCATAAATATTTGGGATACCGGTTTGCAAATGGTCATTGACTTCAATTTGTCCTTTTTCGGTCAACTTTACACCTGCATTTTCCGCTTGTAAACCATCGGTGTAAGGACGTCTGCCAACCGAAACCAAACTATAATCGCCTTCTAATGTCAAGGTTTCTCCTTTGGCATTTTCGGCTTGAACCTGCACGGTTGCACCGTTACGCTCTACTGATTTAACTTTGTGGGAAACATAAAATTTCATTCCCTGCTTTTTCAAAACTTTGGTCAATTCCTTAGATAAAGCACTATCCATTCCTGGTATTATTCGGTCCAAATATTCGACAACCGAAACTTGTGCACCCAATCGCAGATAAACTTGACCCAATTCTATTCCGATAACACCACCACCAATAATAATCAAATGTTTTGGAATTTCTTTTAGCTTCAATGCTTCTGTAGAAGTTATAATTCTTTCTTTATCCAATTTTATAAATGGCAAAGATGATGGTTTTGAACCAGTTGCAATAATTATATTTTTACCTTCAATGGTTTCTGAAGTGCCGTCGGCTTTTGCAATTGCAACATGAGTTGCATCGACAAATGAACCCAAACCAGTAAAAACTGTAATTTTATTTTTGTCCATCAAATAATTGATACCACCAACAGTTTGATCGACAACTGCTTGCTTTCGGGCAATCATTTTTTCTAGGTTCACTTTAACTTCGCCAGAAATTTCGATACCGTTTTCTTCAAAATGTTTGATTTCATCATAATGATGCGACGATGATAATAATGCTTTGGAAGGAATGCAACCTACATTCAAACAGGTGCCACCAAGGGTTGTATATTTTTCGATGATTGCAGTTGTAAAACCCAATTGTGCGCAACGAATTGCCGCAACATATCCTCCTGGACCAGAACCAATAACGACTACGTCAAATGAACTCATAGTAAGTGTGTTTTTTATTTAAAGTTTTGCAAAATTACATTTTTTTGTTCAATCCCTAAATGAAGTCGTTTAAACTTTTTTTAAATGGTCGCAAAATTTGGATTTTTCGCATGCATCAAAGAATTCTACACGTTTTCAATATTTTGGATTCCTAAATTTCGATAACAGTTGTGTTTTTTACTTCTGAGATCATGAAAGTACTGTGTGTACTGCCGATGTGATCTAATGTAGTAAGTTTGCTGACCAGAAACTCACGGTACGCTTCCATGTCTTTGACTACAATTTTTAAGATGTAATCATAATCGCCACTAACATGATGACATTCTAAAACTTCATTTAGTTTGACAACTTCTGATTCAAATTTGGTCAGAAATTCACGCGTATGTTGAATGAGCTTGAGATGGCAAAATACTACAAATCCGCGTGCTACTTTATTGCCGTTGACCAGCGCGACATATTTATTGATAATGCCATCGCGTTCCATTTTTTTAATTCGTTCATATACCGCAGTAACCGACAAGTTCAATTTTAACGAAAGTTCTTTTGTAGTTTTTTTGCTGTCGTTTTGCAGGAGAAGTAGCAGTTTTTTGTCGATTACATCCATCATAACTTTGAATTTTGATTTAAAAAATTTAAATAAAAATCTACCTATTCACTTTTAAGAATGTAAATTTAGAAAAATAAACTAAAATATCAATTCTTTATAGATTTATAATCTAAAATATAAAATTTATGTTGTTTTTAAATGTACTTATACGTTGTTTTGGATACTAGAATTGTAGTAAGTCTAGCCCCGATAGTAGTAAAAATCCTTTTGTTTTTTTCTTTAAAAAACAAAAGATTGCAACGGATAGCGGGAATATGCTTCCAATAATTTAAAATTTATTATTAAAAATTAAAAAAAAGAAAACATGAGCTTCAATCCTGCAGACAACATCCAAGATTTACAATATTTTGGCGAATTTGGTGGCGTAAATCCATCGATTTCTGATTCATCTACCTACACATTTTTATCAGCAAAAACCATGTTTGATACTTTTGAAGGCAATGCCGAAGGTTGTTATTTGTATTCTCGACATTCTTCGCCAAGCAATTTGTATTTAGACAAAGCGCTTGCTGCCATGGAAGGTACCGAATCGGCCAATGTGGCGGCTTCAGGAATGGGTGCAATTACCCCTACTTTGTTGCAGTTGTGTGGTCAAGGCGATCATATTGTTTCTAGCCGTACAATTTATGGCGGTACCTATGCTTTTTTGAAAAATTTTGCACCACGAATGGGCATTCAAACTACTTTTGTTGACATTACTAAATTAGATATCGTAGAGGCTGCTATTACAAAAGAAACCAAAGTGCTTTATTGCGAAACAGTTAGTAATCCTTTGTTGGAAGTGGCTGACATTGCTAGTTTATCAAAAATTGCAAAGCAATATGGTTTAACATTGGTGGTTGATAATACGTTTTCACCATTGTCGGTGGCACCAGCAAAATTGGGCGCTGATATTGTGATTCACAGCCTTACAAAGTACATTAATGGCAGTAGCGATACAGTTGGTGGTGTGACTTGTGCGTCTCGAGCATTTATTGATAGTTTAAAAAATGTGAACAATGGCGCTAGCATGCTTTTGGGACCAACAATGGACAGTTTGCGGTCGGCAAGTGTTATGAAGAACTTACGCACTTTGCACATTCGAATGAAGCAGCACAGTCATAATGCGATGTATTTGGCACAACAATTTGAAAAAGACGGAATCAAAACAGTTTATCCAGGATTAGAAAGTCATCCGAGTCATTTGACTTATAAAAACATGATCAATCCAGAGTACGGTTTCGGTGGTATGATGACCCTTGATGTTGGTTCACTTGATAAAGCCAATGCTTTAATGGAACTGATGCAACAACGCAATTTGGGCTATTTGGCGGTGAGTTTAGGATTTTATAAAACTTTATTTAGTGCACCGGGTACTTCGACTTCGAGTGAGATTCCGTTAGAAGAACAAATTGAAATGGGCTTGACCGATGGTTTGATTCGTTTTTCAATAGGATTGGACAATGATATTAAACGGACTTACGAATTGATGAAAGCGTGCATGATCGAATTGCAAATATTGTAAAAAAAGTAGTTTTACGTGATACTATTTTAATTCAAAAAAAATTCGAAACTTTTTACAGTTTCGGATTTTTTTTTTACGCTTTTTCTTTATTCAACTTACTGTTTTTATAACCGAAACTAAAGTAAAAAACCAAGCCAATGGCGAGCCATATTCCGAACCACTTCCAGTTAGAAACGGCCATACCTGTTAATAAATAACAACAAGAGATCAAGCCTAGTAACGGAATCAAAGACAAGTTTTTAGCAAATGATACTACTGACATTACAATACATAATAAAAAGAAAACCAGCATCGGTAAATTGGTAGCAATTGTATCAGAAGAGAAATTAAAAGTGTTGCTGTAAAAGTCAGGAAACAAATACTGAATCAATACGCCAGCAAATAGAATAAAAATCGGAAAAATAAACTTCGAATTGATATAGGGTATTCTGAATTTGCCTTTGGTTTGACGTTCTGCAATTTCGGCTTCACTTTGTGGCGATAGCATCAAAACGCCACCACAAACCAATACAAAAGCGAATAAGGTACCAATACTTGTAAAATCTAACACAAAAGTTTCGTCGGTAAAAAATATTGGAACACCAACAACCAAACCAGTTATTATGGTAGCAAAACCAGGTGTTTTATATTTTGGATGTATGGAGGAAAAACGCTTTGGCATCAATCCATCACGACTCATCGTCATCCAAATTCTTGGCTGTCCCATTTGAAAAACCAACATCACGCTTGTCATTGCTACAACGGCAGCTATAGAAACAATAAATAACATCCATTTAACACCTTTTAGTGCAAAAATCTCGGCCAATG
This sequence comes from Flavobacteriaceae bacterium, assembly GCA_947488595.1. Taxonomy (GTDB): domain Bacteria; phylum Bacteroidota; class Bacteroidia; order Flavobacteriales; family Flavobacteriaceae; genus Flavobacterium. The sequence goes on along the minus strand of CANKZI010000016.1, from coordinate 23,451 downwards.
GATCGCTAACACCCAACAATTGGTAAGAAACCATGCCGGTAATCACCAAAGCCAGAATAATATAAATTACGGTGCAAACAACAAGTGAATAAATCATACCGCGAGGCAAATCGCGTTGTGGATTTTTACTTTCCTCGGCCAATGTAGAAACGGCATCAAAACCAATATATGCAAAAAATACTGCCGAAACGCCACCCATAACACCGCCAAATCCGTTAGGCATGAAAGGCGTCCAATTGTTGATGTCGACATAAAAAGCGCCCACAATGATGACCAATAAAATAATCGAAAGCTTGATATAAACCATAATATTACTGATATTTTTGGACTCTTTGGTACCTTTGTAAACCAAATAAGTAATCAAAATATTAATTAATACCGCTGGTAAATCAAAAATGATTCGTAATCCACCTAAAATCGGTGCGTTTTGCCATGCTAACAATCCCTCACCCTTTGTATTGGCTTCAAAAGCGGCATGTGCAGATTTGTAATTGATTGTCAACCATTCGGGCAAGTGCATACCGGTGGTTTCGAGTAAATTAGTAAAATAACCGCTCCAGGAAAAAGCGATATAAATGTTTCCTATCGAATATTCCATGAGAAGGGCCCAGCCAATAATCCACGCAAATATTTCACCAAAGGACACATAAGCATAGGTGTAAGCGCTTCCGGAAACGGGAACACGCGAAGCAAATTCGGCATAACACATTGCAGTGAATCCACAAGCTACAGCACACATTATGTAGAGCAATACCACTCCCGGTCCACCAGAAAAACAAGCGTTACCAATAGCGCTAAAAGTGCCGCCACCAATTATAGCAGCAATACCAAAAAAAGTCAAGTCTTTGACTGTCAGTACCTTGTTTAACCCTGAGTGTTCTCCATCTCCACCCTCATTTAGTATTGTTGCTGTTGATTTTCTTCTGAATAAATTGGATAAACCCATTGTGCAAATAATTTTAGAAAGATTTTGTTAACCTGCGCTTTGCGTTGTATTAACAAAACAAATATATACAAAAACGCCTTCGCACCATAGTTTTTAAGCATTAGAAATTAAAAAATTCATGAGTGCTAATCCGTAATTATGTTAAATAATAGTACTTATTATTTTTTTAAATGTTCTCAGATAAAAATAATCAATAAATGCAAGCTTTTTTTACAATTGTCTTTTTTAATTCATTTACTGTTAATTGCTCATGAAATAAATAGAGCCAATTATTTCAAATGAATGTGAAAAATTGATTAAACCAATGTTAAAGCGTTAATAAAGGTATCGATATCTTCTTTTGTATTGTAATTGCTGAAAGATATTCTTAAGCTCGGCTGTTGCAAATCGGTTTCCGAAAGCATTTCCGTTAAAACATGTGACGGTTTTATACTGCCTGATTGACAAGCACTTCCGCGTGAAACCGCAATACCTTTCATATCCAAATGAAATAAAATCATAGCTGCTTTTTCAGGTGAAAATGGCAATAAAACATTTAGAATATTATAAAAAGTATTTTTACCATTGATCTTAATCGTCGGATAATGCGCCATTAATTGTGTTATAGCATAATTTTTTAATTCGGCAATATACGCTTGCTCTTCATCCAAATGTAAATAGGATAGTTCAAAAGCCTTTGCCATTCCTACAATATTATGAAGTGATTCGGTGCCAGGTCGCAATCCCTTTTCTTGTTCACCACCATAAAAAATCGGATTAACAAGCAACCCTTTACGGATAAAAGCAAAACCAGTACCTTTTGGTCCGTGAAATTTATGGGCACTTGCCACCAAAAAATCTATTGGAAGTGCTTGTAAATCAAAAGTAGTTTTTCCGATAGATTGTACCGTATCCGAATGAAAATAGGCTTTGTATTGCTGTGCAATTCTGCTCACAGTAGTCAGGTCTAAAATAGTTCCCGTTTCATTGTTCACGTGCATTAACGACACCAATGTTGGAATATTTTGTGACAACAATGTCACTAAATCTGTCATATTTACACTTCCGTCAGGCAAAATTTTTACATAATCAACTTGAATATCAAACTGTTTTTGCAACACTTCGATGGCGTACAAAACCGCGTGGTGTTCAATTTTACTGCTGATAATTCTTTGCACTTTCAAATCCTGAATGGCCATTTTTAAAACCCAATTATTGGCTTCGGTAGCACCCGAAGTGAAAATAATTTCTTGTGCCGAAGCATTCAATTGTTTGGCAATTGTTTTTCGGGATAGTTCTAAATGACTTTTGGCACTTCGACCAAAACTATGCGTTGACGAAGGATTTCCGTAATCTTCGGTCAATATTTTGACCATTTCTGCAACTACTTCTGGACGAATGGCTGTAGTTGCTGCGTTATCTAGATATATCTTTTTCATTATTGCAAAGTTATAACATTTAGGTTTGTGATTTCATTGTGATTTATCAATTATTAATTCTCGATTTTTTGACTATTTTTGTTGCAAATAATTGGAAGAATGAAAAAATTTTTTGCCTTATTGGTATTTTTAATCGGTTTAAACAGTTGTGACGACGGTGATCTTAAAGTTGAATCTTTCGATTTTAGTTTCGTTAATTCGGCCACTTGCGGCGAAGGAACAAATGATTTTTTTATATATAAAATCAATGGCAACGAAGTTTTGATTATCGAATTAGACGAAACGACCAATTTTGTAAATCAAGAAACTGCTGATGGAGTGCCTAGAACTGTAATCATTCCTTCCGGTGCAAAAGTAATTTATCGGCTTTATAACGGACCCGTTTCGGCTGAAACTTTGTGCTCTGTAATCCCAGCCGCAACACCAAATGTAATCGAAGAATGGAATGCTGTTGGAGGCACAATTGAAATTACAACCAATGTGGTCAATCCTACAGTTGAAACAACAGGTTCAAATATTATTACTGGTTATAACCATACTATTACTTTCAAAAATATTGTTTTCGATAAAGGAAATGGCGAAGAACAACGCAATGAATCTATTGTTTTTGGCACTTATAAAACTAATGCAACCGTTCCTGTTAATTTTACTCCCCTTGAAACAAAAAAGTGCAACTCTAGTACTGCGCTTTTTAAAAGTTCTGGAAGCCAAGCCTTAACTTTGGATTTGGATGAAGCTACTTTTAATTATTTATTTAGTAACGAAATTACTTTGAATACACCAAGAACTGCTTATACCGATGAAACCAACACATTGACGTATCGTGTTTTCGAATCGATTGTTACCGCAAATGATTTTTGCAATGGCAGTACTTTGCCAGCTGATTTAGAGCTTTGGACATCACAAAATGGCGTTTCAGAAATGAGCGGAATCATTGAAGTTGCTACCACTTTAAATGTAAACGAATACACACATACCATCACGCTTAAAAAAGTGATGTTGCAAAATGATAATGTATCTGTTCCTTTTACGTTTGGAAACAATTATGTTTTTGGTACGTTTGTTACTGTAGAATAATTATTTGGGATTTTGCTTGATATAAATTTCAGTTGCACCCAAACCGTATTTTTGGTAATTGGCATCTTGAAAACTTATGTGATCATAGCGACCTAACAAAAAGTCAAGTTCGGCTTTAAGTACGCCCTCGCCTACACCATGTATAAAAACAATTTTCGGGATTCTGTTTTTGATAGCAAACTCAATATGACGTTTTGCCGTTTCCGACTGTAATGTAAGAATATCATAATTGCTCATGCCGCGAAAATTTTTTACTAATTTTTCGATATGCAAATCAAATTCAGGCACTGGCGTTTCTTTGGTTTTCTTTTCTTTGATAAAACTTCGTGGCTTCGGAATTTCTTTTTCCTTTAAAACTTGATTCAGATTTTGTCCAGCAAAATTAAAATTCATATCCGCATTGCCCATTTTGATCAATTCGTTGGCTTCAAAATCCAATTCAAAACCATCGGTGGTTGCTATGGTCACCGTATTATTTTTTACCGAAAGTACCACACCGTCGATGGCATCATCGAGTACTGTAACTTTATCTCCTTTATTGAACATCACTTTCGTTATTTTCTTTATTTTCTAGATTCTCTTTATTTTCCTGATCCTCTAGATTTTTACTTGGCGTTTTAGCACTCAATTGCATCATTCCAAACATAAAAACCACAATGGCTATTGTAGAAATATAAATATTAGGTTTGGGTTTGCTTTGTTCAGAAATCGCAAAAAAAGCTGCAATAAACAATATCGGAATCAATAATTTTTTCATGTTTTTTAAGTAAAATTCAAAAGTAGCGAACTTTAAAACAAAATGGATAAACTTTTAGCATGGTTTGTATTTTTTTTTTTGTAAAATTGTAAAACAATTTTTTGTTATGGATGCCGAAAAATATATGATTCCTTGTTTGAGCAAAAAATTACTTGGTATTGATTGCATGGGCTGCGGAACACAAAGGGCTTTGCTACTTATTTTTAAAGGTGAATTTTCGGCTGCTTTTCATATGTTTCCAGCCATCTATACCACACTTTTATTTTTTGTCTTTATAGCATTGCATTTTGCCGATAAATCCAGAAACTACAATAAAATAATTATTGGAACAGCAATCGCAAATGCGTTAATTATGATTACCGCCTATATTTTAAAAATGACAAACATTTAACCAATTAATTATTAAATATTTTATTATGGAAAAACAAAAATTACCCAATGCGCTAGCCGTTTTAATCCTTGGAATATTGTCTATTCCAGGTTGTTGCTTTTATTGTATCGGACTTGTATTCGGAATTATTGCTTTGGTTTTGGCCAAAAAAGACACTGCGCTTTATAACGCTAATCCAGATAATTATGATGGTTACAGCAATGTCAAAACCGGCCGTATTTTAGCCATTATTGGTATTGTATTAAATGTTATGACTTTAATTTCAATAATCGCTTTCATTGCACTTTACGGTTTCGCCGTTTTACAAGATCCAGAAGCACTGCAAGAAATATTAAACAAGAGGTAAATCACTTTATAATTATAAATAGAAAATCCGCTTTTCAGCGGATTTTTTTTTATTTTTCAAAAGCTTTTAATGTCTTTATAATTATCGCAATACAATCCAAAAGTTGTTCTTCGTTCATTACTAATGGCGGCGCAAACCTAATGATATTACCATGCGTTGGTTTGGCTAGCAATCCGTTTTCTGCCAATTGCATACAAATATTCCAAGCGGTATCGCTCTCTTCGGTATCATTTATCACAACCGCATTTAGCAACCCACGACCACGTACCAAAGTAGCGATGTTGGAAGTTTTGATATAGTCATTTAATTTTTTTCGGAATATTTTACCCAAATAACGGGCATTTTGCGCCAGATTTTCTTCAATAACTACTTCCAAAGCAGCTGTAGCAACCGCAGCAGCAATAGGATTTCCGCCAAAAGTCGAACCGTGTTGCCCAGGTTTAATAACATTCATAATCGAATCATTAGCCAAAACTGCCGAAACAGGATAAACGCCACCCGAAATGGCTTTGCCCAAAATTAAAATGTCTGGCGTAGCATAAGTACTTTGACGCTCACAATGATTCTCGCAAGCGCAATCTCCGCAAACAGCTAATAAAGCACCTGTTCTGGCAATTCCTGTTTGGATTTCATCTGCAATAAACAATACATTATGTTGGTTACACAACGCTTTTACTTTTTGCATATAATCATCGGCTGGAGTGTAAACGCCCGCTTCACCTTGAATTGGTTCTACTAAAAAACCAGCAATATTGTCAGAAGACTGCAATGCTTTTTCTAGTGCATCGGTATCGTCGTAAGGAATTTTTATAAATCCCGCAGTGTAAGGACCAAAATTTTTACGGGCATTTTCGTCATTTGAAAATGAAATGATTGTGGTGGTTCTACCGTGAAAATTACCATCGCAAACAATAATTTGTGCTTGATGTTCTTCAATTCCTTTTACTTCATATGCCCATTTTCGGCATAATTTTAAGGCGGTTTCGACTGCTTCGGCACCAGTATTCATCGGTAAAATTTTATCAAAACCAAAATAATTGGTAATGTATTTTTCATAAGGACCCAATTGATCGTTATAAAAAGCACGTGAAGTTAATGTCAATGTTTGTGCCTGATTGATCATTGCATTGACAATTTTTGGGTGACAGTGTCCTTGATTTACAGCCGAATATGCCGATAAAAAGTCATAATATTGTTTACCATCTACATCCCAAAGATAAACCCCTTCACCGCGACTTAACACCACCGGAAGTGGATGGTAATTGTGGGCTCCGTATTTGTTTTCTGTAGCGATTATTGCCGCAGCACTGATTTTTTCTAAAACTGACATTGAAATTGTTTTTTTTAAGTATTGCATTACAATTCCTTCTTGTGGAGAGAAATCATCCAATGATGTCGTAAAAATAGTTATAAAATTAAGAATTTAATAATTGGTAATACAATTAACTTTTAATTTTAGCTAAAATATCATTCATCATATCTATCTGCACTTTTTGAATCTGAATTAGTTCTTGCTGTTGGTGCATAATCAAATGGTCTATTTTTTCATGCAACATTCTAATTTCCATTTCAGATTTCAGGTTAATCATATAATCTTTTTTTGCCCGATCACGGTCTTTTTCTTCCTGACGGTTTTGGCTCATCATAATTACTGGGGCTTGTAAAGCTGCCAAACACGACAAAATCAAGTTTAATAATATGAAGGGAAAAGGATCAAATCCTTTGTTTGTTAGTACATATATATTAATACAAATCCAAATCAAAATGAAAATACCAAAGGCAATTATAAATGTCCAACTACCGCCAAATGAAGCCACTTTATCGGCTACTTTTTGACCGATTGTAAAATCATTGTGTTGATCTTCGAGCTTGCCTACCACCAATTCATCCTCATTTAGCGATTGTTTTACGAAGGTTTCTAGTTGGGTTAATTCGCCCAATTCGGTTTCAAGAAACTGCGAAATGTATTGTGCTCTAAACGAATTAAGTTCGGAATTGGCAATACAATCATTAGCATCAAAATTCGGATAAGCTTTTTTTATAATTGCTAAAATTGGTTTTCTAATGGAATTGCCAAAGACTTTTTCGGTACATGGAAATTCCGTTTTCGAGATAGCACTAATAAATGTATTTTGATTTTTCATCGTAATTTTTTATTAGCTAATGTAGGTGATATGTTTAGTATTTATACCAATAAAAAAACCTCATTTCAATCGAACTGAAATGAGGATGAAAATACATTGAAATTGCAATTCAACCAAACATCAATTATAATCGCTTGTAAATTTTTAAATTGACATAAAAAATTGCTCCTTTATCGTCACCACTGCTTTCGGCATAAAAACTACCTCCCGATTTTTTTACAATTTGGTTACACAAATACAATCCGATTCCGGTAGATTTTTCGTTCGCGGTGCCTAATCGACCCATCGAGGTAAACTTTTTAAATAACAATTCGCTTTTGGCATTTTCAAAACCAATACCATTGTCTTTTACAGCAATAACCAAATGCGAATGTTCTCGTTTAATTTCGATAGTAATACTGCTTCCCGAGTAAGAGAATTTAATCGCATTGTCAACCAAATTGATCAAAACCCGCGTCAATAGATCTTTCTCAATTTTTAGCGCGACATCGCTGGTTTGAATATCCATATTCAAATTAATATTTTTATTCAACAATTTTTGCTGTAATTCTGCTTGCACCTCGTTTGCTATCTGACGCAAATCAACCGTCTTGATCTTGTTTGTCTTTTTTGATAACACTTCTTCTTCTTTCATTAAGGTAATAAACGTTTCTAAAAAATCGTTTTGCTTTTCGGAAGATTGAACGATGAGTTTTGCATAGGATGAAGCTGTTTCAGATGGATTTTCTTTAATAATTAATTGCGCTATTGCATGTGAATTGTCAGCAAAATTCTTTAAATCATGTGAAAAAAGGTAAATCAGATCTTGCTTTTGCGTCAACAAGTTTTCATTTATTTTTATTGTTTCATTGATATCGCTAATCAATTGGTCTACATCATTATCAGATTCCAATTCTATCGAAGGGATAATTCGATTTGATTTATAATTAACAATTGCTTTTGATACCATTTCAATAGGATTAATTAACTTTTTTAAAACATACAAAGTGACAAATGTTGCAAAAAGTGTGAGCAAAAAAGTAATCGAAAAAATGCTAATTGGAGAAACTTCATTTTCAAAAAAAACCAGAAAAAAAATTAATCCGGTTAACGGTAAATGAATACCTAAGAAGGCAACAAATAAAAATTTACGAGCGTAACTGTTTTTTAAAAATCCAATTTTGGATAATTGCGTGTAAAAAATCATAGGCATTAGTATTGGAAGTAAAAACTTACGATGAATAATAGTTTGCGGATTAACAAAGCTACATATTAAATTAACGTTAAATAAAATATTTTTAATTGAGTTACAAAATAATTGTCTTTTTGAATTTTAAAAACCAATCAAACGCTTATTTTTGCGCTATGGGAAAAAAGAATACAGAAAAAATCGTTTTTGATCATGTTAAAGTCCTCGATGCTGGAGCAAAAGGGGTTTCGGTTGCAAAAGCACCAGACGGAAAAGTAATTTTTATTCCAAACGTCGTTCCAGGCGACGTGGTTGATGTGCAAACTTTCAAAAAAAGAAAAGCCTATTACGAAGGCAAAGCAGTGCGTTTTCACGAATTTTCGGAACATCGCATCGAACCTATCTGTGAACATTTTGGTGTCTGTGGCGGTTGTAAATGGCAGAATATGAAGTATGAACAGCAATTATTTTACAAACAAAATGAAGTAAAAAATCATTTGCAACGCATAGGAAAAGTCGAACTTCCTGAATTTGAAGCCATTTTAGGTTCTGAAAAACAATTCTTTTACCGCAATAAAATGGAATTTGGATTTTCTAATTCCCGTTGGCTTACAGAGAACGAAATTGGCAGCACCGAAGATTTGGGCAACCGCAATGCATTAGGTTTTCATATTCCGAAAATGTGGGACAAAATTCTAGATATTACAAAATGCCACCTACAGGAAGACCCATCCAATGCGATTAGAAATGCGATTAGGGATTTTGCAAACGAAAACAATTTGGCTTTTTTTGATCCTCGAAATCATGAAGGTTTTTTACGTACTTTGATGATTCGAACCGCATCAACAGGCGAAATCATGGTTTTGTTGCAGTTTTTTAAAGAAGACAAATCCAATCGCGAATTGCTTTTGGATTTTTTAGCGATACATTTTCCACAAATTACTTCGCTACAATATGTTATTAACGGCAAACCCAACGATACCATTTATGACCAAAAAGTAGTTTTATACAAAGGAAGGGATTACATTTTAGAAACCATGGAAGGTTTATATTTTAGTATCAATGCCAAATCTTTTTACCAAACCAATTCGGAACAAGCCTACGAATTGTACAAAATAACACGCGATTTTGCAGGATTAACAGGTAACGAAGTCGTTTATGATTTATATACCGGAACGGGAACTATTGCACAATTTGTATCAAAAAATGCGAAAAAAGTAATTGGTGTGGAAGCTGTTCCCGAAGCAATTGCTGATGCCAAAGAAAATGCAAAACGCAATAATATTAGCAATTGTGATTTTTTTGTAGGTGATATGAAAGTCGTTTTCAATGAAGCTTTTATCGCAAAAAACGGTCATCCAGATGTAATTATTACCGATCCACCACGTGATGGCATGCACAAAGATGTGATTGAGCAAATATTGAAAATTGCGCCACAAAAAGTAGTTTATGTAAGCTGTAATTCAGCCACACAAGCGCGTGATTTGGCATTAATGGACGAAAAATACAAAGTAACTCGCGTGCGACCAGTCGATATGTTTCCGCAAACGCATCATGTTGAAAATGTTGTACTTTTGGAGCGCAGAGATTAATTTTTGCTTTGATTCGAAACTCCAGTACTATTAATATTTGCAACCATTATTATTGAAATTAAAAATTTTTATGAAGAAAATATTTTTATTAATCGTGGTGCTAATCATCTTTTCGAGCTGCGAAAAAGATGATATTTGTGACGCCAATACGCCAACAACGCCGCGACTTATCATCGACTTTTATGACAGTGATAATCCAGCTGTGCTCAAAAACGTAACCAATTTAAAAGTCATTGGAACAGGCATGGAAGAAGGCGTAATTTTGAACGAAGCGGCGACTGTCGAAGGCCAACAATATTTGAGTAATGCATCAACCATCGCCATTCCGTTGGATATTGCATTGGATAATTCGGAACTGCGATTCATTTTGAATTTCGGCAATACAATTTCACCAGCATTGATAAAAACCGATACTTTGGATTTTAATTATTCACGGCGAGACGAATATGTATCACGTGCTTGTGGCTTCAAAACCTTGTTTACACTTAACTCCAACGCCAATCCATTTCAGCCAATTGTCATCAATAACAATCCTGCTTTAGAGCAAGGCAGTTGGATTGATGCCATCGAAATTCTGCAATCAAATATCAACGATGAAAATGAAGTACATGTTAAAATCTATTTTTAGTATTGGTTTAATGTTGTGCTTTTTTTTGGTTGAAGCACAAACAGATAAAGCAAAGAACGATACTTTGACTGTAGAAAAAAAAGAGCGCTATGGCTTGCGATTGGGTGTCGATTTATTCAAACTAACACGTTCTTTTTATGACACAAATTACAAAGGCATAGAATTTACTGGTGATTTTCGTTGGAGTCGAAAATACTATTTTGCTGCCGAAATTGGTAACGAAAACAAAACTACCGATGATGACCAACTCAATTTTGTTACCAAAGGAAGTTATGTGCGAATTGGCTTTGATTATAATGCACATGAGAATTGGCTCGACCTCGAAAACATGATTTATGTGGGACTGCGATATGGTTTTAGCACGTTCAGTCAGGAGTTAAACAGTTACAAAATATACAATCCCAATCCATATTATGGCGTTGCTGCCGATGTTCAAGCTGGTGATCAATTTGATGGACTTTCGGCGCATTGGGCAGAAGTTGTGGTTGGACTTAAAACGCAAGTATTTAAAAACACTTTTGTAGGATTTAGTTTTAGAATGAACCGGCTGCTATCGAACAAAAAGCCAGGCGGTTTCGACAATTTGTATATTCCGGGATTCAATCGCACTTATAATGGGGATTTTGGTTTTGGATTCAATTATACAGTATCTTATTTTTTGCCTTTGTACAAAAAGAAAGTAATTTTGAAATAGGGATTTTGGATTGTTCGATTTTAGGATTTATTAGATTGTAGGAATTTGACTAACGCACTTCCTTAATTCCCTTTAAAAACAACCATTTCATAAAAAGTTTTTCGCCTTCATTGGTTTTTACGGCTTGGAATTTTGGTGCCACAATAGTACCCGCAACAAAAGCAGTTACCGGAATCCAAAAGCCCTCAAGATGTGTGTAAACACCAATCAAATAGCGAAACGCAATAAAAAGTGTTGCAAAGCAAATGAGTTGGTAAAAGAAAGCTTTGGTTTGTAATTTGGTCATGTTTATTTTAAAAAAAATGCTGAAATTGAGTTTGAAATATTAATTTCCTATTATGTTTTCAAAATTACAAAAATAATTCTGTTTAAAATTTATAGTTGGATTACATTGTTTTGGATACTAAAAACAGGTGCTTACTTTACAAAATATCCAAACTTCCTTTACCTTCTCGAACAACAACTGGTTCATGTCCAGATAAATCAATGATTGTTGAAGCCAAATTATCTCCATAACCGCCGTCAATCACAACATCAACTAGGTTTTGCCATTTTTCAAAAATCAATTCTGGATCTGTCGAATATTCTAAAACTTCATCTTCGTCATGAATCGATGTCGAAACAATAGGATTGCCCAATTGCCGCACAATATCAAGCGCAATATTATTATCGGGCACCCTAATTCCGACTGTGGTTTTCTTTTTGAATTCTTTCGGTAGGTTATTATTACCCGGTAAAATAAAAGTATAAGCACCAGGCAATGCGCGTTTTAACAACTTGAAAGTAGCAGTGTCAATTTGCTTTACGTAATCCGAAAGGTTGCTCAAATCACTACAAACAAACGAAAAATTGGCCTTTTCAAGTTTTACACCTTTGATTTTGGCAATGCGTTCCAACGCCCTAGAATTGGTAATATCACAACCCAAACCATAAACAGTGTCGGTTGGATAAATTACCAAACCACCATTTTTTAAAACTTCAACTACTTTTTTTATAGCCGCCTCATTGGGTTTGTCGTTGTATATTTTTATAAATTGACTCATTTTTTATTGTTTTAGGTACCGTCCTAATCTTTTAATTTTTCAATCTACCCCAACACCTCCAACTTTGCAAAACGAAGTAACAATTTTTTTATTCCGCCAACTTCAAAACGAATTTCCGCTTTTTTATCCGCGCCAGCACCTTCCAAATTGATCACTTCGCCCTTACCGAAGCGCTCGTGCATTACTATATTTCCCGAAACCAATTGGCTGTCAAACAAATTTGAATTATTTGAATTGCTACCAACAGGCTTCAATTTTCTGATATTAATATCCGATTTAGGGATATTATCGCTCAAATATTTGGGTGGCGTTCCTCCTATCGGCTTTGACAAACGCAACTTCGATTTGTCAACGTCACCAAAAATATCGTTGTCAATTAATGGTTTGTAACGGTAATTGCTTTCTTCTGGTGTCAAATATTCCAAATATTGTCCGTCAATTTCTTCTATAAATCGCGACGGTTCACTATCGGTTAATTTACCCCAACGGTAGCGCGATTGTGCATAAGTCAAATAGGCTTGCTGTTCAGCGCGCGTAATGGCCACATAAAATAACCTGCGTTCTTCTTCGAGTTCGCTTCGGGTGCTCATTGACATGGCACTCGGAAACAAATCTTCTTCCATGCCAACAACAAAAACATGCGGAAATTCTAATCCTTTGGCCAAGTGAATGGTCATCAACGCTACGCGATCATCATCACCTGTATCTTTGTCCAAATCGGTTGCCAATGCCACATCTTCCATAAACTCCGACAAAGCACCACGTGCGCCATCAATTTCTTTTTGTCCTTCGGTAAAATCTTTAATACCGTTTAAAAGCTCTTCAATATTTTCGATTCTCGCAATACCTTCCGGCGTCGCATCTTTTTTTAACTCTTGAACCAATCCTGTTTTTTTGCTCACATGATCTGCCAAAAAAAACGCATCTTGGTTTTCGTTAATGACCTGAAAACTCTGAATCATGGTCACAAAATCTTGTAACTTTTGTTTGGTTCCCGAGTTCAATTTCAAATCAATTTTATCGATATTTTGCATTACTTCAAAAATCGAACGCTTGTAATGATTGGCAGCCACCGTAAGCTTTTCTATGGTCGTATCGCCAATACCTCGTGCCGGATAATTGATGACACGCACCAAAGCTTCCTCGTCTTTTGGATTGATGACCAATCGCAAATAACACAAAACATCTTTAATTTCTTTGCGTTGGTAAAAAGACAAACCACCATAAATACGATACGGAATATCGCGTTTTCTGAGCGCATCCTCCATCGCGCGTGATTGCGCATTGGTTCTGTACAAAATCGCAAACTGACCATTCATCATTTGTTGCGTCATCTTTTGTTCCCAAATCGTACTCGCAACAAAACGCCCTTCTTCGCCATCGGTCAAACTTCGGTGAACTTTAATTTTAGCTCCAAAATCATTGGCTGTCCAAACAATTTTATCGAGTTTGGTTTTATTTTTTTCGATGATTGAATTGGCCGCTTCGACAATATTTTTGGTCGAACGGTAATTTTGCTCTAATCTGTAGGTTTTTACATTTTCATAATCCTTTTGAAAATTCAAAATATTATTGATATTCGCGCCTCTGAACGCATAAATACTCTGTGCATCGTCGCCAACTACACAAATATTTTGGAATTTATCCGACAAAGCCCGAACAATCAAATACTGCGAATGATTGGTATCTTGGTACTCATCGACCAAAATATACCGAAAACGGTTTTGGTATTTCGCTAAAACTTCCGGAAAACGCGATAATAATTCGTTGGTTTTCAATAACAAATCATCAAAATCCATAGCGCCGGATTTAAAACAACGCTCCACATAATTCTGATAAATTTCGCCCAAACGGGGCTTTTTGCTCATCGCATCCGCTTCTTGCAATTCGGGATTGTTAAAATAAGCTTTTACTGTAATTAAAGAATTTTTATACGACGAAATCCTGCTTAAAATTTGTTTGGGTTTATAAATATCTTTGTCCAACTGCATTTCTTTGATAATCGCCGAAATCAGTCTTACCGAATCTTGAGTGTCATAAATAGTAAAATTAGATGGATAACCCAATTTATCCGATTCGGCGCGCAAAATTCTTGCGAAAACCGAGTGAAAAGTACCCATCCAAAGATTTTTAGCCTCACTAGAACCTACAATATCCGAAATACGTTTCTTCATTTCGCGCGCCGCTTTGTTGGTAAAAGTCAATGCCAAAATACCGAACGAATCAACACCAAGGCTCATCAAATAAGCAATTCTAATTGTTAAAACCCTTGTTTTTCCAGAACCCGCTCCGGCAATAATAATCATCGGACCGTCTTTTTGTAGAACGGGTAGCTGTTGCGCTTCGTTAAGTTGGCTGATATACTGCTGCATCTTACATTTACTTTTTTTTTGATACGCAAAAATAGCGATTTTCAATGACAAAATAAGCCGCTTTTGGGTTTGGATTTTATAAATTTTGGGCGTTACCCCGTTGCGGAAAGCCATAACAGCAAAAATGATTCTGCAGCAACGCGGTCGGGCTGTTCGCTTTATCTTTATTGTTTTTGAACGTGTAAATGCAATGCAACATTTTGTTTAAAAACAATAAAGGATGCCGCTTTCCATCCCTAACGCACATCAATTATAGCAGTGCGTCTTAATAAAAAATTGCTTTGCCAATAATATGTATATTATTTTCCCGAAAAAACATCCCAAGCAAACCGAATCAATGTGCCAACTACAACAACCAAAAAGAAGATGCGTATAAACTGATTGCCTTTATTAATAGCTAATTTTGCACCAATAAATCCGCCTAATGCGTTGCAAATCGCCATCGGAATCGCGACGCTCCAAATCACTTTTCCTTTGCTAATAAACAAACAAATTGAACCAAAATTAGTTGCTAAATTGACCATTTTGGCGTTGGCCGAAGCATGCAAAAAATCAAAACCCAAAAGGGTAATAAATGCCAGCACAAAAAAACTTCCTGTTCCTGGACCAATAAATCCATCATAAAAACCGATGGTAATACTGATTAAAATGGCATACAAAATTTGCTGCGCATCCGAATGTGATTTATCAACGTGTTGACCAAAATTCTTTTTGGCATAGGTATAAACCAATAACAAAGATAAAATGACGAGCAACAAAGGTTTCATAAAATCATTGCTCACCCAGGTCAGTAATGCAGAACCCGCAAAAGCCGATGGCACAGCAACTAACATCATTATCAAAAGCAGTGTCCAATTCATTTCAATCTTTTTTAGGTATTGTAAAGCAGCGAAAAAAGTGCCGCTAAAAGACGGAATTTTTAAAGAACCAATTACCGAAGCTACGGGTAAATTGGGTAATAAAATCAATCCCATTGGTGTTTGAATCAGTCCGCCACCACCAACAATAGCGTCAACAAAACCTGCTAGAAAAGCAGCGACGCAAAGTAAAATTAGAATTGAAAATTCCATTTTTTAAATTTTTTCCAAATGTAATGTATTAGTTTTATTTGTTTATTCGTTTATTTGCTCTCGAATTGAAAAAACAAATGTTATCAAGATGAACAGCGATAAACTCCTCGAACTTTTATTTTATACTTTACCTGCATTAATTACTGGCGGTGTCGCCTATTATTTTTTCTTTACTTTTACTCAAAATGAAGATAAAAAAAGGCAATTTTTGTTGCTTCGTGCCAATCAAAAAAGTGCTTTACCATTGCGATTACAAGCCTATGAACGCATGGCTTTGTATATGGAACGCATCAGTTTGACCAAAATATTGATCCGAATTGCACCCATTTCTGAACAACAAAACGATTATGCCAACTTATTAATCGGTCATATCGAACAAGAATTTGAGCACAATTTAACACAACAAATCTACATGTCAGACGAATGCTGGACCATTATTGCTGCCGCAAAAAACACTACCATTCAAATCATTCGCAATGCAGCTGCCAATGAAAAAGTAATTGATGCCAATAGTTTGCGTGAATTTATTTTGAATGATTCGCTTGAAAAACAATCGCCAAGCAATACTGCGTTGGCGTATATAAAAAATGAAGTAAAGGCATTTATTTAAGTGAATCTTAAAGTCATAATGTCGAACGTCGTAAAGTCATAAAAAAATTTAACAACTTCATTATAACTATCTGCGATAAGCGTTCATGATTTCGCTGTTATTGTGGCATATTCGTATTCGAAATCACTAACGCCCCCAAATTTTAATCTTTTAGCAATTTGTTCAATTGTACTTGCTCGGTTACTGAAAGTCTTGGCAACAAATCGGTATAAAATGTGCTGTATTTTTCTTTTTTAAGCAAAGCCCGGATTTTATCCCTCCCGAATTTTGTGAATTGCCATTTGTGGTGCGACAATGTTTTTGCCAAAGCATCTAGCGCATTGGTGTCGTTGGCATCAATATACAAAAGATTAGCAATCGCATTTTGTCGGATGGCGCTTTCGTATTTTTCGGTCGTAAAATCCAAAAGCAAATCATAGTAATTACTTTTGTTTTCGGGTTCAAAATCTCTGGTCAATAACGCCAATGATAGCCACAAAATACGTAAATTTTGATCGTTAAAACCTACAAAATCTTTAGATTCTAGCAATAATTCTTTTCGGTTTTCTGGAAATTGTGCCCATAATTTATTCATTACAATTTCTTTGGTAATATAAGAATCATCGCCCAATAAACTTTTGTAATTATTATAAAAATCAACTGGAATGGTGTCTAAAATAGTGCTAACCGCTTGACGAATAACAATATTTTTTGTATTTAAAGCCAATTGCAAAAGTGCTCTTTTTTCTTCAAAAGGAACCGCTTTCAACTGAAAAACAACTTCTTCGCGAATTGGATAATAGGCATCGGATTGCAAAATGGTCTTTAATATTTGCTCTTTTTGTACAAAGGGTGTTTCTTGCAAAAGCAATAAATTAAAATAATCCTGAATAAATGTACTTTTCTTTAACAAAACAATGGCTTCATTGACTTCAAAACCCGATTGCTCTAGCCATTTTTTTCTAAAACTCATCGTATCATAATCGGAAAACTTATTTATTGATTCCAAAAAATCATCGGTAGTAACATTTTTAAAAGCATGCTTTTTGAGATAATAAGCCACAGCTTTATCAAAATTGGCGGCACCAACCGCTTCATGCAAAATGTGCAAAGCCCAAGCTCCTTTTTGATAGAAAGTCAATGAACTGGCTTTTTCATTTAAAATCGGAATCGTGTCTGTTTTGGCCGCTTGTTGCAAACGCTCAGCCATTTCATACATTTTCCAATTAAAATGGTTGTCACCAAACAATTCTTTTTCGGCCAAAAGTGCATAATAAGTTGCAAAACCTTCTTGCAACCAATGGTCTTTTCCTGATTTTGCAGTAATTACATCGCCAAACCATTGGTGTGCCAATTCGTGCGCATTGACATTAATATAATTGCGATCATTAAACCCAACCGAATCGACGACAAAATCTTGAGAGAAAACAGTTGCCGAAGTATTTTCCATCCCTGCGTACAAAAAATCCTGAACTGGTACTTGCTTGTAAATTTCCCAAGGATATAAAAAGCCAATTTTCTTTTCCAAAAAGTCAAAAATTAATTTTGAATAACGGTATGTTGGCTCAAATTTCGCGAAATCCACTGGTTGATAATACATTATCAACGGAATACCCGAGTTGGATTTCTGTTGTTGTTGATCAAAATTACCAATTGCAAGCATCAATAAATAAGAAGACATTGGCTTTTGCATATGGTATTGCCACAAAGTCAGATTGTTATTTTCGACTTTATTTTTAAGGATTCCATTTGCAATTACTTGGTATTTGGAATCAAAAGTAATGTCCAAATTAAAAATCACTTTTTCATTTACATCATCAAAACTCGGGAACCAATGGCTCGTATATTTGCCTTGGCCTTGTGTCCAAATCTGAGCGCTTTCAAATTTTCCAACGAAATACATCGTTTGCTTTGGTTGGGCAACATACTGAAAAGACAATTTATTTTTGCCTTTTTTGAAACCTTTAAACAGGAACAATTGCTTTGTAGTAACTTTATACGGAACCGTTTTATTATTGATTTTCAGGTCAGAAATGGTCATATTTTGCGCATCGATTGCAATGGTATCGATAGATTTTAAAACTTCAAAATCATAATTCACTTCGCCAATAATCGATTTTTGAATTGGATCAATAGTAATTTTACCTAAAACAGATTTAAAATCAACAAATTGGGTTTGTTGCGCGAATAAAAATGAAGACAAGAAAACAAATAGGTATTTGATCATAATTATTGCTTTTCATCATACATTTTGAGCAGTTGGTTGACGGTATTCCAGTTTCTGATGGTGGCGACGCAATTCAGTTTTTTTTCAATATATTTTTGGTCCAATCTTGTTTTTCCTGCACCAACGGCATATTTTATATAGATCCAGGAGCCATCAATACGCACTTCATCAGGTTTAAACTGACTTATTTTGAGGTAATTGATGCTGTCTTTGTTCAAAACGATTGAAACAAATGCCACATATAATTTTTTAGTATCTAGATTTTTATCGTTTAAAAAAGGATTTTTAGCCAAACAAATGACTAAATCAGATATATTAATCACAACAACCGGCACATCATGTCCAAAAGTCTTGAAAATTTCTTGTTTGATTAAAAAACCAACTTTTGCAGGATTTTCTTCGTCAGTATCTACAAAAACGTTACCCGATTGGATGTAAGTTCTCACATTTTGAAAGCCGATATTCTGCAATGTCGTTTTCAAGATATCCATTTTAATCATGTTGTGACCTGAAACATTGATGCCACGAAGGAGTGCGAGATGGGTTTGCATTGGTTTGTTTTATTGTTTCAAATATACCAAATTTTCTTTCTTACGTTTTCAAATTTATGATTTCCTAATTTCCAAACAAAAATCTATCTTCGCTTTATTAACTTGTCGTATAATTTATAAAAATTGTAATCCAGCAATCGAATTATCCAATAATCCAAATGTCCAACAACCTGCTCCAAACACCAATCGAATACCTTAAAGGCGTAGGACCATCGCGTGGGGATTTGTTGCGCAAAGAGTTGGGAATATTTAAATACCAAGATTTGGTTAACTTTTATCCCAATCGCTATATTGACAGAACGCGGTATTATAAAATCAATGAACTACAAAATACGACATCCGAAGTTCAAATAATTGGAAAAATTATCCATATCAAAACAGTTGAATTTGGCAAAAATCAAAAACGTTTGGTCGTCACTTTTGCAGATGCAACCGGACAAATAGAATTAGTTTGGTTCCAAGGTATCAAATGGATAAAGGAAAATTTAAAAATAAATGAAACTTGTGTCATTTTTGGAAAATGTACTTTGTATGGCAATAATTATAGCATATCACATCCCGAAGTAGAATTGCTTCAGGAACATGAAAGAAGCTTGCGCTCTGCCATGCAACCTGTATATCCTTCAACAGAAACGTTAAACAATCGTGGTGTATCCAATCGTGTCATCAACAAGATGATGCAACAATTGTTTATAGAAACACAAGCTTTATTTTCTGAAACATTACCTGATTATTTAATAGCCGAGTTGAAAATGGTCGGTAAAAGAGAGGCCCTTTTCAATATTCATTTTCCCAAAAGTAGCGAGGCTTTGGCGAAAGCACAATTCAGACTCAAATTTGAAGAATTGTTTTTTATACAATTGCAATTGATTACGAAAAACCTGATTCGCAAGCACAAAATAAAAGGACATCCTTTTAAAAAAGTGGGAGACTATTTTAATAATTTCTTCAATAATCATTTGCCTTTTGACCTAACAAATGCACAAAAAAGAGTACTTAAAGAAATCAGAAATGACATGGGTAATGAAGCCCAAATGAATCGATTGTTGCAAGGTGATGTGGGTTCGGGCAAAACAATTGTTGCATTAATGAGCATGCTTTTGGCTTTGGATAATGGTTTTCAGAGTTGTTTGATGGCGCCGACGGAAATTCTTGCCAACCAACATTTTAATAGTCTTTCTGAATTGTCTAAAGATTTGAATGTCAACATAAAAATGCTTACTGGTTCAACCAAAACTGCAGAACGAAAAATCATACATGAAGCATTAGAAAATGGCGATTTGCACATTCTAATTGGCACGCATGCTTTGCTTGAAGACAAAGTGCAGTTCAAGAATTTAGGATTGGCAGTCATTGATGAACAGCACCGTTTTGGTGTCGAGCAACGTTCTAAATTATGGAAAAAAAATACCATTCCGCCACATGTTTTGGTGATGACAGCCACTCCTATTCCTAGAACTTTGGCGATGAGTTTGTATGGCGATTTGGATATTTCGGTGATTGATGAGTTGCCACCAGGACGAAAACCGATTCAAACTGTGCACCGTTTTGATTCCAATCGATTGAAAGTATGGAAATTTATTAGGGATGAAATTGCTTTAGGAAGGCAAATTTATATCGTTTATCCTTTAATTCAAGAATCCGAAAAAATGGATTTCAAGGATTTGATGGATGGATACGAAAGTATTTCTAGGGATTTTCCGTTGCCCGAATATTCAATTTCAATATTGCATGGAAAAATGAAATCGGCTGAGAAAGATGCCGAAATGAAAAGATTTGCCGATGGAAAAACCAATATTATGGTCGCCACTACCGTTATTGAAGTTGGCGTGAATATTCCGAATGCCAGCGTTATGATTATCGAAAGTGCCGAACGTTTTGGCTTGTCGCAATTGCATCAGTTGCGTGGTCGTGTGGGTCGTGGTGCATCGCAAAGTTACTGCGTTTTAATGACTTCGCACAAATTGTCCAATGACAGCAAAACCCGAATGGAAACAATGGTACGCACCAACGATGGTTTCGAAATTGCCGAAGTTGATCTAAAACTGCGCGGTCCTGGCGACCTTATGGGAACGCAACAAAGTGGCATTTTAAACTTACAAATCGCCGATATTGTTCGTGACAGAGACATTCTAATATTGGCTCGAAATTATGCCGTTGAATTATTAAAAAGAGATGCGCCTATGGAAAAACCAGAACACGCAACTTTGAGAGCTGTTTTTATCGAAATGTCGAAGAAAAACAACATTTGGAACTACATTAGCTAAAATTATAAAAATATGATATCCTACAACACCAAAGAATGGTTTACTTTTATTTTTCGTTTTCACAAAGCCGACACTTTTAGGCAACTGTTGACCACCATGCTTGCTATTGGTGCTTATGCCGCAATTATTGGCTATTTGGAAGTCGAATATTGGAAAATTTCAGAAAAGAGTTTTGTCAAAAACATCACGATCATGCACGGGATGTTGGGTTTTGTGATTTCGTTATTGCTTGTTTTTCGGACTAATACGGCCTACGACCGCTGGTGGGAAGGCCGAAAATTGTGGGGTGCTTTGGTCAATAATAGTCGTAATCTTGCGATTAAATTATCGGTGATGTTGCACGACGAAAAAGACCGTCAATATTTTAGAAAAATGATTCCGAGTTATGCCTCCATATTACACAAACACTTGAACGATAGCGATACTGGCAAAGTTTTATTTGACAATTTGGATTTGGCAATCGATCACCACAAACACAAACCCAATCAAGTAGCACAAATGATGTTTCATAAAATCAATGATTTGTATGATTCGAAAAAAATTACTGGCGACCAACTCATTATTTTAAATGGAGAATTACAATCTTTTAGCGAAATATGCGGTGCCTGTGAAAGAATCAAAAACACGCCTATTCCCTACTCATACAGCGCTTTCATCAAGAAATTCATTTTCTTTTATGTCATGACTTTGCCTTTTGGTTATGCTTTTAATTTGGGCTATTATGTCGGACCTGTAGTAGTTTTTATCTTTTATGTTCTGGCCAGTTTAGAATTGATTGCCGAAGAGATTGAAGATCCTTTTGGCAGCGACGAAAACGATTTGCCTACACAAAAAATAGCTGCAAATATTAAGAAACATGTGGAGGAATTGATTTGAGTTAAAAACAGCTTTTATAAAGTTAGTGAAAGCATTTTTTTATGATTAAAAGTGGTTTGGTGTTTGGAACTTTAATTGGTATTCTTGGGTTGAATGCGTTTAACAGTACGTTAGCCGTCATTATCCGCAAAAATCAAAAAATTTTATATGCAAAACCATACAAAAACTTTAACAATTTATACGGTAAAACCGTACTTTGAGTTTTAGGAATAATATTACATTTCTTTTGCGTTATAAATGTAATTAACTCTAAATCAATAGTCATGAAAAACAAAATGAAAACCCAATTGTTTTTAGTATTCGCTGTTTTGCTAACCTTTGTTAGTTGTGAAAATGAAAGTAGTGAAACCCAAAACCCACATACGGCTAATTTTTCTTTTCGTAATATTCCACTTAAAGATGTGCCGGGAATAGATAATTATATTCCCAATAAAAATGCACTCAATGATAAAATTATCGAAGGCTCTGGGGAGTTAGAGAAAGCGATATTTTATGAAAGTGCAATTGAGTTGATTGATAAAGATAAAAATATAAATTATAGTGCCAGTTTTATTTATGAGGATACACCAGAAAATGTTTACTATAATCTAATCATAAATAAATTAGCATCTGGAGGAGAAGCAGCGTACATATTTAAATATATCTGCAATGCCGAAGATTTTGAAAATTATCGTAAAAATTATTATAATTTCAGATATTTCAAAGGAGTAACCGAAATGATTAGGTATAAAGGTAAGATAAATGGTGCTAACTTCCGTAATGGAGATGACGAAGAGTGCCCTAAAATATATATCCCTTCTGCGCATGATCTTATGGGTAATGTAGGCGCAAGTGGCGGAGGCGGAGGCACAATTGGAAATCCAGGATTCAATACAACTATTCTAGGCTATAATGTTTCAGCGGGCTCAAGCGGTACTAGCTCTGTTAGCTTCGGAGGTACTACTTACTATGCTGGTGGTGGCAGTAGCGGTGGCATTGGAGGTGGTGGTAATCCAAATGGGGAACCATGCAATTGTTATTCACCCTCTGGATTTGGCTATAATTTTGTACTAGAGCCAAATCCCCATCAAGCCCGTCCAGTTTCGTCGAATAAATCTAGAGAAGATTGCCCAGAAACGGCTACGCCAGTTGGCAATGTTCCAATAAATGATGCTATTTTGATAATAAAAAATATCAAACGACTATTGCCAACAATAACACGACAAGAGATGCTATGGTTGACGCAGCATCCAGATGAAGCGACAGAAATTAATACATTTCTTGGCTATAATCCAAATGAGGAAAAGAAAGATTTT
>CANKZI010000015.1 GCA_947488595.1 Flavobacteriaceae bacterium | reverse complement strand
CTACATTAGCAAAGTTTACAACGATGCTCAAACCGTTAGCAGCAGTAGATATCAAGTTTACTCCAGCAGGAACGGTCCATACATAGCTAGCAGCGTTTGCAGCTGCTGCAATAGAATAAGTTTCTTGCGTAGTAGTACCAATTCTGCTACAAAGCGTAGTGATATTTCCAGTGATTCCACCAGGTGTTGATGGAACAACAGTAGTGATAACAGCGATCAGCGCTCTTGGGCTTTCAACGCCACCATTTACTTGAGATACATAATAATTTTTAGTTCCAATTGTTGCGGTTGAAGGCACTGGCGCAGTTGCAGAAGCTGTACCTCCAGTAGCTACCGTGTACCAGTTTAGGGTGCTTCCTTCATTACCAACTGCAGTTAAAGGTGCAGCAACAACATTCCTGCAATAATTTACAGGTGAAACAACTTCAGGCGCAACATTAGTAGCAGCAGGTTTCCAGAAATAGATATTATCCAAGAAAACAGTGGTACCTCCAAAAGGCGTAGATACAAATTTGAATTGTATGATATTTGATAACGGGATGGTATATTGCGACAAACTAATATCATAACTATTCCAACCTGCCAAAGTAGGCGTTAATGTCACTTTTTGTTCAGGTTGGCCTGGAACAATTGGAAAAACATCAAATGCGGCACAATTGGAAGTCCAAATATCAATGTGCAAATTAGTCATTGTAGAGGCGTTGATAGGAGCAGCAAATTCAACACCTTGGTAATTCATATTTGTATATTTTTTTGTAGTATTTCCTTCAATAGTAACATCTGTTACTTGGGTTGTTTGTCCCCAATTCGGAAACCAAATTGTCTCAGCTAGTTCAGTATAAGCGCCACTAAACAAACCAATTACATTTGCAGCATTTCTCACAGGTGGTGTTGGTGCAGCTGTCGTTGGTGCGCTAGGAAGCGGAACTGTAACTACTAAACTGGCTGTAATACTGCCACTTAAATAATTTCCTGAAGCTGCTTGAGTAGCAGTAATAACTGTCGTTCCTGCAGCAATTACAGTAACATTATTACCACTAATGGTTGCTACACTTGGATTACTACTTGTATAGGTAAAAGCACCAGGACTATTTGAAGTCGGCGGCGTTAAAGAAAACGGAGCATCTCCGACATTTTTTGCAGGAATTGAAAAATTAGATAATGCAGGTGCTACTTGAACAACATTATTACCAAAATAAACATTGTCTATATAAACAATTCCAGATCCAGCAGGATTTCCTGAAAAAATAACTTGTGCAATATTACCTCTAGTTGTTAGTCCTGTAAAATCAGACAATAAAAAATCATAGCTATTCCAACTATTTAAAGTTGGCGTTACCGACAATTCGTGCTCTTTGTCATCTCCTCCACCATAAACGCCATTGGCACCAAAATCAACCAACTTTACTCTAAAAGTAGTCATATTTGTTGTAAGAAAATCAACATGAAAATAATTCATTGAATTAGCATTAATTGGATTTGTTACCGCTTCAACACCAACATAATTTAATCCGCTGTATTTCTTCGTATTGTTTCCATTCAGTTGCACTTCGTTTAATGTAGCAATAGACCACGAAGTACGCCACGTATCAATCGGCACATTGGTATAAGTATCACTAAATAGTGAAACTACATTCGATGCAGAAGTCGTTGGAACCGGAGCACCTGTTGGAGTAACATCAAAAGTGGTTACAACAGTACCACTAACAAAACTTCCAGAAGCTGCCTGAGTAGCTGTAACAATAGTAGAACCAATACCGACTACTGTTACTGTACTGCCACTTATTGTTGCTACGCTTGGATTACTACTTGTATATGAAAATGATCCAGGACTTGTGCTTGTTGGAGCTGTGATAGTAAACGGTGCACTTCCAATAGCTTTAGCTGGAATAGAAAACCCAGTTATAGTTGGCGTTGAATCTGATTTCCAAAAATAAAGATTATCAAAATAAACATTACTAGTACCAAAAGGTGTTCCAACAAATTTAAATTGGATAATGTTACTTAAAGGAATAGAGTACTGTGTTAAATCAATGTCAAAACTATTCCATCCAGAAAAAGTTGGCGTAAGTGTTACACTTTGTTCTGGTTGCCCAGGTACAATTGGAAAAACTTGAAACGCAGAACAATTGGATGTCCAGATGTCAATGTGCAATTTTGTCATTGTTGACGCATTAACTGGACTGGCAAATTCAACACCTTGGTAATTGAAATTGGTGTAGTGTTTCGCCACATTACCATCTAATGTTACATCTGCTACTTGCGTAGATTGTCCCCAATTCGGAAACCAATTTGTGCCTGCCACATCAGTGTAGGCACTACTAAAAAGCGAAATTACATTACCAGCGCTTCTTGCAGGAGGCGTCGGTGCTGCAGTTTGAGAAAATCCTATTCCATAAAATAATAGGAAAATCAAAAGGAGATTTTTTTTCATGTTACTGTTTTTAAATTAAAAGTTAATTCTCAAACTTATAATTTTTTCAGATAGGATTTCAAACGTTTGCGTATATACAAACTATACAATTTATAAATTCTTAAAAATCTTAAAAAAGAAGAGAAAAACTCCGAAATACAGGATGTTATTTGTTATTTGTTGTATAATTAATTTCGAATTTTAACCCCAATTAATTTCCAATGTTGTGTTAATGTTATGGTGTTTTTTTATTTTTTCATAAAATATTTTATTTTTAATTTGAGCTATAACGATGTTTTTTGTTATTAAATTGCAATATCTACAAATATTAATTTCGTATTTCTTTAGCTTTTTTTGTGATAATTTCATTTTTATTGACATAATAAAATATTTAATTCTCATACTGTCCACTCAAATCATTCTTAACAACACAATTCGACTTCAAGAAGTACTGCTTCCATGCTCTCTTTTTCAATATTTTTGAAAGACATTTAACATATATTTTTATGTTTCAGAAATATTTGAAATGTAAATTTGTAAAAAGAATAAAAACAACAATAGTTATGGCTACTGCAAGAAAACCAAAAGAAAAAAAAGAGCTGATTGATGACAACCAAATCATTGCCCTTTATATGAATGATGTTTTAGAAAACAATCACAACACCAGAAATGTATTTGTTTTCTGTAAAAATAATGGTATCGAAGAAGCTACTTTTTATTCCTTTTTTGGATCAATCGATGCAATAAAACAATCTATTTGGACCAAGTTTTTTGAAAATGCTGTAGCAACAATCGAAAAAGAACCAAATTATATCGGATATTCAGATAAAAATAAATTACTCACACTTTATTTTACTCTTTTTGAAATATTAACACTGAACCGAAGCTATGTTACTTATGTACTTCACGAAAACAAAGAGGGACTAAAGCATCTTAAACAATTGAAACACCTTCGAATCCAATTTAAAGATTTTGTCGAGGGTATTATTGAAACAAGCACTTCAGGAATGGGCAGCAAATTGGCGAAAGTAACCAAACCAGTTTTTTCCGAAGGTGCCTGGATTCAGTTCTTATTCCTGCTGAAATTTTGGTTAGAAGACAATTCTAAAGGTTTCGAAAAAACAGATATAGTAATTGAAAAATCTGTCAATACTGTTGTAGATTTATTGGATACTAAACCGTTCGAAAATTTGATAGATTTGGGCAAATTTCTGTGGAAAGAAAGAAAAATGTAATAAGATGAAAACATTAGATACAATTCCAACGGGAAAAATTGAACGTGCGAGCCAATTGGTAAAGACAGGGTTTAAAGTTGGCGGCAATTATGTAGCTTATTATGGCGAAAAAATTGTAAATCCTTCTTTAACGAGAGATAAACTTAACGAAAATAATGCCGAAGATATTTATGATGGCTTAAAAAACCTCAAAGGCAGTGCATTAAAAGTAGCTCAAATGTTGAGCATGGACAAAAATATCATGCCGAAAGCTTATGTTGACAAATTTTCATTGGCGCAATTTTCGGTTCCGCCCTTGTCATCGCCTTTGGTTCGAAAAACTTTTAAAAATTATTTAGGGAAATATCCAGAACAAATATACGATTCGTTCACTCCAGACGCCATAAATGCCGCCAGTATTGGTCAGGTGCATCAGGCAACAAAAGATGGGAAAAAACTTGCTGTGAAAATCCAATATCCTGGAGTGGCGGAAAGTATCAGTTCAGATTTGGCTATTGTTAAGCCCTTTGCAATCAAAATGTTTAATCTTCAAGGTAAAGATTCGGAACGTTATTTTAAAGAAGTCGAAAATAAATTATTGGAAGAGACTGACTATGAGCTCGAATTGATTCAAGGAATTTCGATTTCCAAATCATGTGGAGTAATTCCCAATTTGCGATTTCCAAAATACTATCCCGAAATGTCGTCGAAAAAGACAATCACAATGGATTGGATGGATGGCTTGCATTTATCAGAATTTACTAACCAAAATCAAGACCGAGAAAAAGGTGACAAATTAGGACAAGCATTATGGGATTTTTATATGTTTCAAATGCACGGTTTGCGTCAGGTGCATGCCGACCCGCATCCGGGTAATTTTTTAATTGATAGTGAAATTAATCTAATTGCGATTGATTTTGGTTGTATTAAAAAAGTTCCTAACGATTTTTATGTACCTTATTTTGAGTTGTCCAATCCTGAGGTAATTGAAAATGCTGTACTCTTTAAAGAAAAAATGTATGAATTAGAAATCTTAAGGAAAGATGATTCTCCTAAAGAGATTGACTATTTCACCAATTTATTTTACCGTTTGTTAAGTTTATTTACAAAACCATTTCATGGTGAAGCCTTCGATTTTTCAGATGAAGTATTTTTTACCGAAATGGCCGATTTGGGTGAAGAGTTTACAAAAGACACACAACTCCGAAAAATGAATGGCAATAGAGGATCTCAACATTTCATATATATCAATCGAACCTTTTTTGGTTTGTACAATTTATTACATGATTTGAAAGCGCGCGTAGTAACCCAGAATTATAAGAAATACATGGATTAAAGATTGTGTTTGTTTATTGGTTATGTTGATAAAGGCGGTACTCCACGTTTGAGAACCGCCTTTATTTTTTTCTCTGAACTTAAATATTAAATAATTTTAATATATAGGCTTTTTAAAGCAAAAATTGTATTTTTACTAGCCAAAAAAATCTACCAAACCATGTTAGAAATTCAAAAAATTTCTTTTGCCTACGAAACAAAAAACGTAATCGACAATATAAGTTTTAACATTCAAAACGGACAAAACTTAGCCATAATAGGCGAAAGTGGTTCTGGAAAAAGTACTTTGTTACAGCTCATTTATGGTTTGTACGATTTGAATGATGGCCATATTTTTTATAACAATCAAGCTGTTTTAGGTCCCAAATTCAATTTGGTTCCTGGCGCTAGTAATATGAAATACCTAGCCCAGGATTTTGATTTAATGCCATACATTACTGTTGAAGAAAATGTGGGTAGGTTTTTATCTAATATGTATCCCCAGGAAAAGAAAGCACGAATTAAGGCCCTTTTAGCAATGGTCGAAATGACCGATTTTAAGCATACAAAATCCAAATATTTAAGTGGCGGACAACAACAGCGTGTTGCTTTGGCAAAGGTTTTAGCTTTAGAACCCGATGTACTTTTGTTGGACGAGCCATTCCGTAATATTGATGGTTTCCGTAAAGGAGCCTTGCGTCGCAATTTATTTGCTTATCTCAAAAACAGAAATATCACTTGTATCTTTGCCACCCATGACAGCATTGATGCACTTTCGTTTTCGGATGAAACGATTGTGATGAAAAACGGCCAATTGGTGTGTCACGATGATTCTAAAAATCTATATTTACAACCGAAAAATAAATATGTGGCTTCACTTTATGGTGAAGTAAATGAAATACCACTGCCGTATTTGATTGAATCAGAAGATTTTGATAAAACCATTTTGCTATATGCCAATGAACTTTTTGTAACAGACGTTTCCGATTTACAAGTTACTGTCATACAATGTTATTTCAAAGGTGCCAATTATCTTATTAAAGCTGTTTTTGAAGGAAAAGCACTTTTTTTCGAAAATCCACTTCCGATTGCTGAAGACGAAACCGTTTGCCTAACCGCATTCGATGATATTATTGCGATGCGCTTGTAATTCACTTTTACAAAATAATATAAATCGCCTTTAACACGATTCAAAAATCAAAATTTAATTCTGAAAAAATTATAATTTCTTAAAAAGGCTTTATCTTGTTCTTCGGTTTTTACATTTTTTGTAAATTAGCGATTACTTTTCTAACAAAAATCTAAAATATGTACAATTCAAAAATAACTGGATTAGGCTATTATGTGCCTGATAATATTGTGACCAATGATGATTTGTCTAAAATAATTGACACCAACGACGAATGGATCCAAGAGCGCACCGGAATTCAAGAGCGCAGACATATTATTCGAGGTCAAGACACAACCACATCAATGGGAGTAAAAGCAGCCAAAATTGCAATTGAACGATCGGGAATAGCAAACAACGATATTGATTTTGTAATTTTCGCTACCTTAAGCCCGGATTACTATTTTCCTGGGCCAGGTGTTTTAGTGCAGAGAGATTTGGGCTTGCGAACCGTTGGCGCATTAGATGTGAGAAACCAATGTTCAGGTTTTGTGTATGCGATTTCTATTGCGGACCAATACATCAAAACTGGTATGTATAAAAATATTTTGATTATTGGTTCAGAGATACACTCGGTTGGTTTAGACATGACAAGCCGCGGTCGTGGTGTTTCGGTGATTTTCGGAGATGGCGCAGGAGCAGCAGTTTTGAGCAGAGAAGAAGACAATTCAAAAGGCATTCTTTCGACACACTTGCATTCAGAAGGGCAACATGCCGAAGAATTGATTGTGAAAGCACCTGGTATGGGTGGTCGTTGGATTACCGATATTTTAGCAGATGAAAATCCCGAAAATGACGAAAGTTATTTGCCGTATATGAATGGACAATTTGTTTTTAAAAATGCTGTAGTCCGTTTTGCCGAAGTGATCAATGAAGGATTGCAAGCCAATAATTTGACTGTTGCTGATATTGACATGTTGATTCCGCATCAAGCCAATTTAAGAATATCACAGTTTATCCAACAAAAATTCAAATTGACTGATGATCAAGTACATAACAACATTCAAAAATATGGAAATACGACCGCTGCTTCTATTCCAATCGCACTTACAGAAGCTTGGGAACAAGGCAAAATCAAATCAGGAGACACAGTTGTTTTAGCTGCTTTTGGAAGTGGTTTTACTTGGGGAAGTGTTATTATGAAATGGTAATTTTCACCAACACCAATAAGAAGGTATGGCCGCTTGACATTTGTTTGGCGGTTTTTTTTGTGCACAAAAATTCGGTTCGCAAAAGTTAATGCATTTGTAGGATCATAGTATTTGAGCAATGACCAAAAAAAAAACCTCTCGATTGCTCGAGAGGTTTTTAGTATTTATTAATTATGGATTAGTAAACTACTTTTTTGGTAACAACTTTGTTATCATCTGAAGTAATCTGAACTAACAATACTTGTTGCTCTGCGTTAAGGTTGTTGAAAACCGTTGTGCTTGCATTGATATTGTTTTGTTCGATAATCAAGCGACCACGAATGTCATATATTTTCACTGATGCCATAACAGCACTTCCTGAATTGATATGCAATGAAGTGTCTTTCTTGTAAACAATCACACTGTTGGCATCAAGACTTGGTGTCTCAATTCCTAATGGTGCACTTTGGTACACTACAGCAAATCGGCTCGCGAATGTTCCTGCAACTGATGCAAAAGTATAAGCGCTCTCTTTAATGTTGTGAGTAATACCAGTTAAATTGTCTTTCAAGTAGATGTTTTGATCTCCTGAGAACAATCCATCAACGTGGTCGATTGCGATAGTATAACTACCATCGGTCTCTGCTTTGAAATTCATTGGCACTTCGTCGGTAGCTTCAAACGGCAATGAACGGCCTTGGATGGCAAAATTCTGATCATTGATTGTAGTTGCGATACCGGTTCCAGTGTAATTCAAAACACCATCAATAGAACTATCAACATCTTGTGTAGCACCTGTCATGTAACCAACCAAAATTTGATTTAAGCCGGCATTGTTACTGTCTGACAAGTTCAACCAAATACGGTGTCTCTCGATTCCCTCGTTGCCATCTCTAAAGAATTGACCCCTGTTATCAGAACGACGCATCGAGTTGTTAAACACTGCTGTTCCAGCTGTTGTTGGTTTGTATAAGAAACCTTGACCTGTTTGGATAATTCCTTCAAATACTAAATTATCAGTTGGCGCTGGTTGTGCGAATCCCAAAGTAGTAAGCGTAGCATAATTGGTCCCTGGTGCTCCGTTTTGAACTTTGTGTGTCCAGAAGTACAATGCACCTGGATTAGCGGCCAAGAAATCGCTAGCACTAATTGGTGAAGGATAAGGGTTACCAATCAAGTTATAACCTCGATTGCTCGTAGTTACTGTTCTTGAATAATCACCATTATTTGGTTTTCCAATAAATTCCGCTAAGAACGTCGCGGTGGTTCCATTTGCAGGGAAAGTATTTGGCGCTCTGATGCTCCATCCTCTAGCAATGTTAGCATCATCAAAGTAAGTTGTTGTTGGTTCAACATTTACAAAAGCGTTAGCTACTTCATCTAAATAATAGAAACGACTTGTTCCTGTTACTCCACCTGGTTCAGATGGAATGAGCGACAAGGTCATTGGTGAGAACGTTTTCAATGCGTAATCTGCTTTTGCAGTTGGAGATGACCAATAAGTATAATCCAATCTTCTCATCGTAGTATTGGTTCTTTTTGAGGTAATCTCTCCTGTATTCGCATTTGTTGTTCCACTTTGCAATAAGTTAGCGTTGTTATCGAAAGTTAAACTACTTCCTGCTTGAACGTCAACTTTACCAACAATTGTGAAATCAAATCCTGATGGAACAGTTACTATAGCATTGTTGTTTACAATTAAACTACAAGCAGCTAAGTCTGCAGCAACTGAATAATTGCCAGCGATAATCGCTCCAACAGAGGCGGTCGGTGCTGCATTGCTCCAACCACTTCCATTCCAAACTGTAAAGTTCGCAGTAATGTTTCCTGTAGCGGTAACGTTGCCACAGCCACCTGTTAAGGTAACAGTATAGTTAAACGAACCTGAAACAGTTGGTGTTCCTGAGATTGTAACAACATCAGAAGCCCAGTTTCCTGTTACACCTGCTGGTAATCCAGAGAATGTAGCTCCAGTGGCCTCAGTAGTTGCATAAGTAATCGATGCAAAGTCTGCAGTGTTACATAAAGTTTGTGCATTTGTTCCAGCAGCAGACGAAAGTGTGATAGTGTTAATTGAATTAACTGTCATCGAAATGCTGTTTGAAGTGGCTGGTGAACCAGTGGCACAAGCCGTTGAAGTCATTTCAACTGTTACTTGATCTGAATTGGCAAGCGCAGCGGTTGTGAAAGTGTCGGTGGTGCTGGCAGCATCCACACCGTTTACTTTCCATTGGTAAGCTGGTGTTGCTCCTCCATTGGTTGGTGTGGCGGTAAATGTTACACTTGTTCCAGCACATATCGTTTGTGCTCCTGACGTGATGGCTATACTTACGCTTGCTGGTAAGTTCGAATTAACTGTTAAGGTTTTAGCACTTGATGTTGTAGACCCATTAATATTTGAAAATACTGCCTGGTATTGGTTGCTGCTCATTTCGACTGTTGCGCCTGTTATGATAAGCGTACCTGTATTTGCTCCATCATAAACACCACCATTAGTGATATTGGTAAAGCTCCCTGCTCCTACCTTTTCCTGCCATTGAATTGCTGGGGTCGGTGTGGATGTCGAAGCGGCTGTAAAACTTGCATTGCTACCTGCACATGTAGTGGCATCAACAGGTTGTGTAGTTACAGCAATTCCTTCGCCTTCTCCTATATAATAATCTCCAAATACCGTAACCTCTGAAGCAGAGGTAGAAGTTGACAATGCAGCACCTAAAGTAGTGTTTGACCAAGTTGAACCATTCAGATTACGAATGCCAAATAATGACGTTGATGCTGAACCTTGAACATCACCTGCCACAAAAGTAAACGTTGGAGCAAAAGAGGTAAAACCACCTACACCTGTATTGATAATGGTCCATTTTCTATCTACATATTTAGTTTGACTTAAACCTGAAGCAACACTTGGGGCAGCACCCGGTATACTAACTGAAGCATCCAAATAACCTGATCCTGAAACCGTACCTGTAAAATTTATCGCTGCTGGAGAATAATTTGTAGCATCTCCTATTGGTAAATTGAATCCAGTTACCGTTCCTGTAGGAACAAATCTTCTTAAATTACCGTTGATATGTCCACTACCCGTTCTTGTAATTGTAGCTGTTGTTGGTACAATTACTTTAAAGCCATCTGTTTGGATAACCCCTGTATTGTCACTTGAAAAAGTTAAATTATTATTAACTGACATGTCATTTGCCAAAACCACTTTCCCTGTACTTGTTTTATTGATAAACAAATAATCAAAAGATGCTGTGCTAATTGTAGTTATCATAGAAGTTCCTGTACCTTGGAAGAAAACAGCTCTAGAATTGGTAACAAAACTACCACCTGTATTTCTGGTCCAATTGCCGTTAATGTAAATATCTCCTCCTACTGCAGATGACAAAGTTAAAGTACTTGTTCCAGAAGTATTTCCACCAACAATAATATTTCCACCTACCGTAAGCTTATTTGTAGTAGCACCCATTGATAAAGATCCTGCTGTACCTCCAACGACGCCCAGTGTTAAATCACCGGCTAAAGCCCTATCTGCAAAACCATTGGCAGATAAATCTAATGTTGAGCCTCCAATTACAGCTACATTATTTGGATATCCAGCGCCTGAAGTAGCACTCCATTCCAAATTTCTTCCGTAATTAGAATTGTATATTAATGTTGACGTAGAACCATATATTGGTGCATTTATTTGAACAAAACCACCTCCGTTTATTTGAAACGTACCATTAATTGTTGATAATCCTGCACCGAAATTAACCCCTGTCGATGTCGTTAATGCTACATTGCTACCAAAAGCGAAACTTCCTGAATTAATTTGAGAACACGTTTTTGTACTATTTGCAAAGTTGATTGTTCCTGTTCCCGTAAAGTTCACAGTCCCTCCATCTGCTAAAACATTTGAAGAAGCGGCATTTGTTAAATTCAATGTATTACCATTCAAAGCATAACTAGCAGCAGATTTTAAAGACAAAGCATTTCCTCCACTTGGCGCATTCACAGTTAGGTTAGAACCTAGTTGTAAAACACCTGCTGTTTTATCACTTACAAGATAATCGAATGCGGCACCACCGGTTGAATTGATAACATTAGTTCCCGAACCTGTAAAAAACACTGCCCGTCCGTTAGGTGTAAATGCACCATTAGAAGTTCTGGTCCAATTTCCTCCAACTTTTATATCTCCGCCTATTGTGCTTGATAAAGTTAAGGTTGAAGTACCATTATTGCTGCCAATAGTCACATTTCCGGCAACTATTATTTTACCTGCACCCACCATGTTTATTGACCCGGCACTACCTGTATTTCCTAATTGTAAGTTTCCTGAACATCCAACATCAAAAGATTGACTTGCAGTTAAGGTAGCTCCATTTTGGACGATAACATTCGCAGGATATCCAGTACCTGGACTAGTGGCACTCCACTCACCTCCACGACTTACATTTGCTGCATAAATCAGGTTGGATGATGCTCCATAAGTAGGCGCATTAGTTACACTAGCTGTTGTAGCATTAAAAGTCAAGTTTCCATTTACTGTAATGGTTGCTGGAAGAGTAGTTGCTCCATTTAATGTCAAATTATTAAAATCTAATGTACCACTAATAGTACCTGTTCCATTAAAGTTAATTGTACCACCATCAGCTCCTGAGGCAACCGTACCAGTAGTGGAAGAAACAGTTCCACCAGAAGTTATGTTAATTGTACTTCCACTTCCTGTTGCAAAAGTTCCACTAATCAAACTTAATGTTGGTGTTGTAGTTCCGGTTGTGGTTAATGTTACTGTATTTGTTCCGGAATTTATACCAAGTGAACCAGTAGTAATCGTAAATGGTAATCCAGTTCCTGTCATTTGATTTCCGGCGCCATTGTATTGGTAATTAGCGGTAGCACCAAAAACCCTTGTTGTCGTTTGAATATTTCCTGTTGAACCTGTTGAATTAATACCATCAGCTGAACCAATTTTTAATGTAGAACTGGAAGCTAAACTAAAATTACCAGTCCCTTGAATAATATTAGTACTGGTGTCTAAAATACCACTTACCGTTAAAGTTTTTCCACTATTAATAGTATATCCTTGATCTAAAGTAACATTACTTGTAGATGGAATACTTACATTGTTTGTGGTACCAGGCAATTGTCCTGCGGCAGCCCAAGTAACACCTGTTAAATTATATTCCCAGTTAGCTATTGTACTCCAGTTACCTGTAGTACTTGCTTTGTAACGAAAATCAGCTGTTGAAATATCATTTAATGTAATTGCCGTTATGACATTAGAATTTATAGACGTTGAGTTTGTACTTACCGTTCTTACTCTATAGTAATAAGTAGTGCCACCAGATAATCCACTTATTGCTTGAGATGTCCCCGATACGGATAGATTATTATAACCAGAAATAAAAGAACTGGCTGAAGAAGCTGAAGTAATAGCGACATCGTCAAATGCTAAGTTTCCATTAGATTTAGTGTAAGTAAACCTAAACTGTATCATACCACATGGTAAAGCTGGTGTAGATGATGAATTATAGCTCTTAGTTGTACCGCTAGTGGGAATACTATTAGTTATATTTTCAATAGTAGTCCAATTGGTACCATCGGTAGTTCCTTCTACTAATAAAGCACTGGAAGCATCAGTACCTTGACCTTTTATCCAAAAACTTAATTGAGTTGCAACAGAACCACTCAATAAATTAGTTCTTACTAATTGACCTGTTGCATTTAAGTTTAACGATGGTGAAGCTGCACCAAAATTACCTGCTGAAGTATAAGTAGCTCCAGCAGTGATTGTCCATCCTGATGGTGGTGTTGCAGTACCACCCGCAAAACCTTCTGTAGTTGCAGTAGGAGTTCCAAAAGTGGCAAAACAAGGATTAGTACCCATATCCAACTGATAATTAGCAGCACCACTCACAGCACTCCAATTTGCAGTAAATCCAGAACTAGTAACACTGGTTGCTGCAGTAGCTGTTGGAGCCCCAATAGCTGATGTAGCTTGGCTGCCTCCTAGAGGTGATGTAAGTAAATAATTTATACTAGCGCCACTACCCGTGTAACTGTATATTTTATAGTTATAAGTTATTCCATCAACAAGTCCTGTCTGAGCTGCAGTTGTAACGGCTGACCCGACGTAAACAACCGTACCATTGCCTAATGCATTACCAGCACTGTAGGTAGTTCCTGCAACTGGATCAGTATTTGGTATTACAGCTGTTCCTCTTACAACAATGTAACCTGCTGGAGAACCTGTTGCCGCTGTCCAAGAAGTAGTTATAGTACTAGCTGTTACAGCACTAAATGCAATAATCGTTGGTTGGGCTGTCGGTGCTGTAGCTAAAGTAGTTGCAGTAGCACTAGCAATAGTACCAGATGTTAAATAATTATAAGTTGCAGCGTTTGTGCCGTTCCAAGTAAATGGAACTAATCTGTAATTATATGTTGTAGCGGCTGTTAAACTAGCGTTACTAAAAGTTGCTGTTGCACCAGGTATTGATGAACTAATTATGGTAGTGTTAGCACCTGCAGCCGGAGCAACTCCATTACCATTAGATAATGAAGGTGTATTAGCACCACTTGCTCTAATTAATACATATCCTGTAGTTGTAGCACTAGGAAAAGTAGCTACTGACCAAGCCAAATCAATATTAGCTGCAGAAGTGGTAGTGGCAGTCATAGCGGTAGCTTGTGCTGTTACTGGTGGTGCATAGGTATAAAAAGAAACAGCGGAACCGTAAGCAGTATCGACTTCATTGGTTACATATGCTCTAACATAATACAACGTTTGTGATGTAAGACCTGTTAAGTTACTTGTAAAGCTTGCCGTTGAAGTTCCTACATCTGTTATAACCGTGTCTGATAATGTTGGGGTTGCATTTGTGGATGAATACACAATTCCTTTAGCTAAAACTGTACCTCCACTTACATTGATAGTAGTACCTCCAGAAGTAGCAGCAACATCAGAAATTGATGTTACAGCGGTTGTAGTTATGCTTGGATTGGTAATTACAGTAACAGAAGCTGTTGGCGCACTAGTTGTCAAATAATTATATGTAGTTGCATTAATTCCATCATAAGTAAATGGAATAACGGTGAAACTATAACTTCCTCCTACTAATCCACTAATTGTAGTTGATGTCGCTGGACTTGCAGATGACAAAGTAGTTGGCGTAACAACCAGTAAATTAGTTCCCGCTGGAGCACTACCATTAGCCGAAGTTAAGGATTGCGTTCCGTTGGTAGAATAAACGATAGCATAACCTCCTTGTGCAGCACCACTTGCGGGGAAAGTTGCAGCACCCCATGATAAAGAAACCGAACCAGAGCCAATAACAGTTGCACTAGCCGAAGGCGATTGAGTTGCAACTGTTGCCGAAAGCGTTCTGAATGTAATTTCATTAGCATAAGCTGTGCTGCTGTTGTTAGTAGCATAAGCCCTGGCATAATATAACGTTTCTGGGGACAAAGGTGCTAAAGCACTAGTAAAATTAGCAGTAGTGTTATCTCCTTCATTTGTTTTTGTAGACAAGGAAACGGTTGGTGCTGTAGCTATATCCCAAACCACACCTTTTGCCGTAACTAAACTTCCACCATCAACAATAGTAGCACCACCACTACTGGCTGAAGTAGCTGTTATAGCTGAAGCTGAAGTTGTTGTGGAAATAGAAGGTGGACCAGATTGCGTTGTCGCTGATTGAACAGCTAAAGTATTTAAATAATTATAAGTTGTATTGTTAGTACCATCCCAAGTGAAAGGCACCACTAAATAAGTGTAAGCTGTGCTTGAAGTTAAACCACTGTCACCAAAACTAACTGCGTTATTAGCTAAAGTAGTTATTAAAGTTGTATTGGCACCAGCTGCAGGCGCAGCACCATTAGCACTTGCAAATGTTGGTGTATTAAGACCAGTCGCTCTATAAACCAAATAACCACTTGCTGTTGCCCCACTTCCAGGGAAGGTGGCTGCAGTCCAAGCTAAATTAATAGCACTTGAAGAAGCAGCTGTTGCAGTAAAGTTACTAGCTTGTGTAGTTACTGGTGTTGAAAGTGTTCTAAAAGTCACTTGATTGCCGTAACCTGTTCCTGTTGCATTAGTAACATAAGCTCTAACAAAATAGGGTGTTTGAGCCGCTAATGAAGTCAAACTGCTAGTAAAGTTAGTGGCTCCTGATCCATCATTAGTTTTAGTACTTAAGGCTACTGTAGGTGTAGTAGCTGTATCCCAAACAACCCCTTTAGCAGTAATACCACTTCCGGTAATTGTTTGCCCGCCAGATGAAGCGGTAGTATCAGTAATAGTGTTAGCAGCTGCTGTTGTTGTTATAGTTGGTGCAACCAAAGGAGCACCACTCGTAGTAGGACCTCCAGTTAAGTAGCTGTAAGTTGTTGCATTCGTACCATCGTAGGTATAAGGTACCAATATAAAATTGTAAGTAGTCCCGTTTGTTAAACCTGAAATTACAGTTGTTGTTGCAGGTGACAAAGAAATGGCTGTTGTTACGTTTACCAACGTTCCTACGCCTGCCGTTGGTGCTGCACCGTTAGCTGCAGTCATTGTAGGTGTTCCTGTTGCATAAACAATAGCATAACCCGCTTGAGTGGCTCCAGTTCCTGGAAAAGTAGCAGCATTCCAATTTAAAGTTATTGTTCCAGAAGCACTTGCTGTTGCAGTAAACGAAGACACTGCTGCCGTTGGAGGAGAAGATAAAGTTCTAAAACTACCTTCTGCACTTATTGCTGTTCCAGTAGTATTTGTGGCATAACCTACATAAAAATAGGGTGTTTGAGGAGATAAACCAGTTCTTGAATGCGTATAAACTCCAGTTGTTGTCCCTCCCTCAGCCGACTGATTATCAGTAGCCAAGACAGGTGAACTCGTTTTATAAGAAGTACCTCTAGCCGATATTGATGAACCACCATTTGACGTTATATTAGCACCCAGCGTTGCTGAGGTACTGGTAATTGCAGTTGCAGTTGGTGTTGTAAGCGTTGGCGCTGCGGGAACGGAAGTAAATGTTCCTCGCAATATAAAATCATCTAACCTAAAACTACCAGAACCTGCAAATGTTAACACAACATTTAGAGTTCCTGTCAAATTCTGAGCAGTATTCGTAACATTTAATATACCAGTAGTTGTTCCAGATGTTGGTGAAGTACCAGCACCAACTGTTGTTCCATTGACAGTCATTGTCCACGTAACAGACGAGCTAGTTTGTCTCCAAAAACTAAAATTTGTTAGTGAAAATTTAAATCCTGAAGCAACATTCAAAGCCAAATTATAACTTTGAGCTCCTGATGCACTCGCCACACCAAGTGCATTTCCTGTTGCGCCACCAAATGCCGCAAAATTATTTGTACCTGGTGTTGACCATTGTTGACTAGTAAAATTGCTATTTAAAGTAGTAGGTGTGCCGGTATAGCTTTGACCACTTGGAGCAGCCTCAAAAGCATGCTGGTAAACTACCCCAGGCGAACTTACGGTATACGTATAATTATTAGTTGAATTGTTATTTAAGTTAATTGTATATAAATCGGCATCGGCACCAGTAATTGTTAAACCACTGCCTGATGTAAAAATATAATAACTTACTCCAGCTGCGGAAGTATTGAAACTACCCGGTATGGTCGCTGTATAATTGTTTCCTGTGGTATTGGTCATAGCAACAATAGTAGAATTTGTATAGTTATCTTTCGTATATCTTATATAAATTCCTTGACCTGTTGGCAAAGCACCACTTGCAACAGCTGTTACTATTGCATTTTCACCCGCAATCACGCTGGCAGCAACTGGACTCTGAGAAACAGAGCTAACCGTTATTGGAGCCGCAGACATTTCGAAGAAAACCCAATCTCCTTGAGGAGCAGTTCCTGCTGTTCTTGTTTTAAAAACATAACGATTGGTTGCTGCAGATACATTTCTAAACAATGCTCCTGTGGTGGTACAGTTTTGATTAATGGTATATTTGGTACCAGGCACTACTGCCGCATCAGTACTACTGCCATTATTTACTTGTTTAATAGTCCCAGACCAATCAATTCCTAATCGCCAAAACTGATTTCCTGTATTAGTTGGAGTTAAAGTTCCTGATGTATAGGAAGTACCAGCGCCTGCCGAGAAATAAGTGAAGTTAGCGTTAGAAGGACAACTTCCTCCCCAACCAGAAGAAAATCCTGAACCAACAATTGCATTTTGAGCAAATCCTGTAAGTCCAGCTAATAAGATAAAAAATGTAAAAATTAAGCTTTTACATGAGTAAAACTGTTTCATAGTTTTCGAGTTTTCAGTAAAATTATTCATAAAATATCGCTGTCAGATTTTTCGATGATTTAAGATGATTTAAAACAATTTAGAACTATTAATTTTTTTGAATATTTAAAAATTATTATTATATATAATTGAGTAATATATGTCGGTGATTTGCGTTAAAATATTAACCTTGATTAAACTGCTGTTACTACATTTGAAAGAAAAAATATTGCAGTTGTTACGATTAATCTTCCAAGTAGAGAAAAAATTAAATTTGCAAATTTTAGCGATAATATTGTCATTGTCATTTGATTATAGTTACTACTAAATTTTCAATATCTTTTTTTATTTTAAAAAAATACAACTACATTTAAATCATTGATAATAAACTTTCTGCCTGAAAAATAGTTAGCACTAATAAAAAAAAACGTTGCAATTTAAAAAAAAAAGAGATTTCATTTACAAATGAAAGTTAACGAAATCACTATAAAATTTTAGTTTATGACCTTATTTTGTTAAATATCCCTGAAATATTGGCCTCTGTATGATAAAATTCTGGTTTTACAAAACAATCAACATAACCTAATATAACGTTTTCGTGTTGATAAATAATTTTAAAAAAATCCTAAAAAGCTATTGCTTTTTAGGATTTTAATAATTTTTTTGATGAAAAACATTACTTATGCTTGACCCGCTGGTCCAAAATTAAGTGGAATCGGCGGTTGCTCGCTGTCTTTGATTTCGCCATGTGCTAGTTCAAAACGATGTACGTTTTCGGCCAATGCTTTAACCAAACGTTTGGCGTGTTGCGGTGTTAAAACAATTCTTGATTTTACTTTTGCTTTTGGCGCTCCGGGCATGATGCATACAAAGTCCAAAACAAATTCGGAGGCTGAATGGTTGATGATGGCCAAGTTCGAATAAATACCTTCTGCAATTTTCTCGTCCAGTTCGATATTGATTTGCTGTTGTTGGTTTTGATCGCTCATAGTTACTATTTTTTATGTTGATTAAAAAGTTATACAATTTGATAAATGGACTACTTAAATCCATTTAATTTTTAAAAAAAAACCTAACAGTAATGAACTGTTAGGTTTTGTAAATATATTCAGAAATTATACAATACTATAATTAATTTTAATAATTGTAATCTTCTTTAGAAGCCATCATTTCGTTGAAATCTTCTTTAGAACCGACAATCGTATTATCATATTCTCTCATACCTGTTCCTGCAGGAATACGGTGACCTACGATAACATTTTCTTTCAATCCTTCTAAGTAATCTACTTTTCCGGCAACAGCTGCTTCGTTCAAAACTTTGGTAGTTTCTTGGAAAGAGGCTGCAGAAATGAATGATTTGGTTTGTAACGAAGCTCTTGTAATACCTTGTAAAACTGGTGTTGCAGTAGCAGTGATTACATCACGGGCCACAACCAAATTTTTATCGGTACGTTTCAACAAAGAGTTTTCATCACGCAAATCACGAGGTGAAATGATTTGTCCTGGTTTCAAGTTGTCTGAATCTCCAGCATCTTCGACCACTTTCATTCCATAAAGCTTATCGTTTTCGACAATAAAATCTTTGGTGTGAATCAATTGGTCTTCTAAAAACAAAGTATCGCCTGGATCTTCGACTCTTACTTTTCGCATCATTTGACGGATTACGACTTCAAAGTGTTTGTCATTGATTTTTACCCCTTGCAAACGGTATACTTCTTGAATTTCATTTACCAAATACTGCTGTACAGCTGCTGGCCCTTGAATTCTCAAAATATCATCCGGCGTTATGGCACCATCAGACAAAGGAACACCTGCTCTTACGAAGTCATTTTCTTGCACCAAAATCTGGCTTGACAATTTGACCAAGTATTTTTTAACTTCACCGAATTTAGATTCGATAACAATCTCGCGATTTCCTCTTTTGATTTTTCCGAAAGTAACTACACCATCTATTTCTGAAACTACTGCTGGGTTAGATGGATTACGCGCTTCAAGCAACTCGGTAATTCTTGGCAAACCTCCAGTGATATCGCCTGCTTTTGAAGAACGACGTGGAATTTTTACTAAAATTTTACCTGCTTTAATTTTCTCACCGTTTTCGACCATCAAGTGGGCACCAACAGGCAAGTTATAAGAACGAATCAATTCATTGTCTTTACCATATATTAATAGGGTAGGAATTAATTTTTTGTTTCGTCCTTCAGAGATTACTTTTTCTTGGAAACCGGTTTGTTCATCAATTTCAACCATAAATGATTGCCCTTGTTCTAAATCTTCATAATCAATTTTACCAGTAAATTCAGAAATAATTAC
The DNA here is from genome assembly GCA_947488595.1 of Flavobacteriaceae bacterium. Classification (GTDB taxonomy): domain Bacteria; phylum Bacteroidota; class Bacteroidia; order Flavobacteriales; family Flavobacteriaceae; genus Flavobacterium. Next base: position 44,594 of record CANKZI010000015.1, on the reverse strand, counting down.
CCCATTATATGGATCCCATTTACAGATGACATCGCCTTTTTTAACGCTTTGACCGTCTTTTACATAAATACTAGAACCATAAGGAATGTTGTTGGTACTTAGTAAAATTCCGGTTCTTTCGTCTATCAATTTCAATTCAGTTGAACGAGATACTACAATATCAACGGCATTACCATCATTGTCTTCACCTTTAACGGTTTTTAAATCTTCTAATTCCAAACGACCATTGAAACGCACTACAATGCTGGACTCTTCAGAAATACCTCCCGCAACACCACCGACGTGGAATGTACGCAAAGTCAACTGTGTTCCAGGTTCACCAATAGATTGTGCTGCAATTACACCAACTGCTTCCCCTCTTTGTGTCATTTTTCCGGTAGCTAAATTTCTACCGTAACATTTGGCACAAATTCCTTTTGTAGCTTCGCAAGTTAATGGCGAACGTACTTCGACTTTCTCGATTGGAGAAACTTCGATGATACGCATAAGGGCTTCGGTAATTTGACTACCCGCTTCTACTACAACTTCATTGGTCAACGGATTGATTACATCTTGCAAGGCAACGCGTCCTAAGATTCTTTCGCCTAAGGTTTCAACAATTTCCTCGTTTTTCTTCAAAGCCGAAACTTCTACTCCACGCAACGTACCACAATCTTCGATGTTTACAATTACATCTTGAGAAACGTCGTGCAATCTTCTGGTCAAATAACCAGCATCAGCAGTTTTCAAAGCGGTATCGGCAAGACCTTTACGCGCACCGTGAGTCGAAATAAAGTATTCTAAAATTGAAAGTCCTTCTTTAAAGTTGGAAAGAATTGGATTTTCGATAATTTCACCACCGCCAGCGGTTGATTTTTTTGGCTTGGCCATCAAACCACGCATACCAGTTAACTGACGAATTTGTTCTTTGGAACCCCTTGCTCCAGAATCAAGCATCATATATACCGAGTTAAAACCTTGTTGGTCTTCACGGATATTTTTCATTGCCAATTCTGTCAATTGTGCATTGGCAGAGGTCCAGATATCAATAACTTGGTTGTATCGTTCGTTATTGGTAATCAAACCCATATTATAATTTACCGAAATACCATCAACTTGTTCTCTGGCATCGGCAATCAATTGTTGCTTTTGTTCTGGAATTCTAATATCACCTAAACTGAATGACAAACCACCTTTGAAAGCGAATTTATAACCCATGTCTTTCATACTATCCAAAAAGGCAGCTGTAGTAGGTACATTGGTTACACTTAAAATGTGACCGATAATATCTCTAAGATTTTTCTTGGTCAATACATCATTGATATAACCAGCGGCTTCTGGCACAACTTCATTAAACAATACACGACCAGCGGTAGTTTGAATGATTTTATAAACCAATTCACCTGCTTCATTCAAATCTTTGGCACGAATTTTCACACGTGCATTCAATTCTAATCTTCCTTCGTTCAAAGCGATATTTACTTCTTCGGCAGAATAGAAAGTCAAACCTTCGCCTAAAATTTTCATTTCTGGCGTAGACAAACGTTCTTTGGTCATATAATAAAGACCAAGCACCATGTCTTGAGAAGGTACAGTGATTGGCGCACCATTGGCTGGATTCAAAATATTGTGCGAAGCCAACATTAACAATTGTGCTTCCAAAATAGCTTCTGGTCCTAATGGCAAATGCACTGCCATCTGGTCACCATCAAAATCCGCGTTAAAAGCCGTACAAACCAAAGGGTGCAATTGGATTGCTTTTCCTTCGATTAATTTTGGCTGGAACGCTTGGATTCCCAAACGGTGCAAAGTAGGCGCACGGTTCAGCAAGATAGGGTGTCCTTTGATTACATTTTCAAGAATATCCCAAACTACTGGTTCTTTCTTGTCGATGATTTTTTTGGCCGATTTAACGGTTTTTACGATACCTCTTTCTATCAATTTACGAATAACGAAAGGCTTGTATAGTTCGGCAGCCATATCTTTAGGGATACCACATTCGAATAATTTTAATTCAGGTCCGACAACAATTACAGAACGTGCTGAATAATCGACACGTTTTCCGAGTAAGTTTTGACGGAAACGACCTTGTTTACCTTTTAACGAATCGGATAAAGATTTTAGCGGACGGTTGGATTCTGTTTTAACAGCAGAAGCTTTACGCGTATTATCGAACAATGAATCTACTGATTCTTGCAACATACGTTTTTCGTTACGCAAAATCACTTCTGGCGCTTTGATTTCCATTAATCGTTTCAAACGGTTGTTACGAATGATTACCCTTCGGTACAAATCGTTCAAATCTGAAGTAGCAAAACGACCACCATCAAGCGGCACTAATGGACGCAATTCTGGCGGAATAACAGGAACTACTTTCATAATCATCCATTCAGGACGGTTTTCACGGTTCAAGTTCGATTCACGGAAAGACTCCACAACTTGCAATCTTTTTAATGCTTCGGTCTTACGTTGTTTAGAAGTTTCGTTATTGGCACTGTGACGCAAATCATAAGACAAGGCATCCAAATCGATACGGGCTAATAAATCCATAATACACTCTGCTCCCATTTTGGCAACAAATTTATTTGGATCAAAATCGTCTAAATATTGGTTGTCTTGTGGCAAAGTATCAAGAATATTCAAATACTCCTCTTCGGTCAAAAAGTCCAATCTTTGCACTGATTCGCCTTCTGGTGTTTTGGCAATACCAGCTTGAATTACTACGTATCTTTCGTAGTAAATGATCATGTCTAATTTTTTAGAAGGCAAACCAAGAATATATCCTATTTTGTTAGGAAGCGATCGGAAATACCAGATGTGTGCAATTGGCACCACCAAATTGATGTGACCTACTCTGTCTCTGCGCACTTTTTTCTCGGTAACTTCGACACCACAACGGTCACAAACAATCCCTTTGTAACGAATTCTTTTGTATTTTCCACAAGCACATTCAAAATCTTTTACTGGACCGAAAATACGCTCGCAAAAAAGACCATCACGTTCTGGTTTGTGGGTTCTGTAATTGATAGTTTCTGGTTTCAACACCTCACCTCTTGACTCTGCCAAGATGGATTCAGGCGAAGCCAATCCTATCGAAATTTTGTTGAATCTTTTTACGGGATTCTTATCTTTATTATTTCTATTATTCATCATAGTCATACGAACTTGAATTGATAATTGATAATTGATAATTGACAACTGACAAGCATTATGCATTATCAATTGTCAATTGTTAATTGTTGCTATTCTTCTAAACGAATGTCAAGTCCAAGACCTTTCAATTCATGCATTAATACATTGAATGATTCTGGCAATCCTGGTTCTGGCATGGTTTCACCCTTAACGATAGCTTCGTAAGTTTTGGCTCTTCCGATTACGTCATCAGATTTCACGGTTAAGATTCCTCTTAAAGTACTTGATGCACCATAAGCTTCTAATGCCCAAACCTCCATCTCACCAAAACGTTGTCCACCAAACTGCGCTTTACCACCCAAAGGTTGTTGCGTAATAAGTGAATACGGTCCGATAGAACGTGCGTGCATTTTGTCGTCAACCATGTGTCCTAATTTCAACATATAGATCACACCAACAGTTGCCGCTTGATGGAAACGCTCTCCGGTTCCACCATCATAAAGATAAGTGTGACCAAAACGTGGAATTCCAGCTTCATCAGTCAATTCATTGATTTGGTCTAGCGTAGCACCGTCAAAAATTGGAGTAGCAAATTTTCTACCTAAGCTTTGTCCGGCCCAGCCCAAAACCGTTTCATAAATCTGTCCAATGTTCATACGTGAAGGTACTCCTAGTGGGTTCAACACGATATCAACCGGTGTTCCATCTTCCAAGAAAGGCATGTCTTCATGACGCACAATTCGCGCAACAATACCTTTGTTACCGTGACGTCCTGCCATTTTATCACCTACTTTTAGCTTACGCTTTTTGGCGATATAAACTTTGGCCAATTTCAAGATTCCGGCTGGCAATTCATCACCAACTGTAATCGTAAATTTCTCACGACGCAAGGCACCTTGTAAATCGTTCAACTTAATTTTATAATTGTGGATAAGATCATTAACCATTTTATTGGTTTCATCATCTGCAACCCATTGTCCTTTGCTTAAGTGAGCAAAATCTTCGACGGCGTTCAACATTTTTTGGGTGTATTTTTTACCTTTTGGTAAAACTTCTTCGCCCAAATCGTTCATCACCCCTTGAGAGGTTTTTCCGTTTACAATTAAGAAAAGTTTCTCGACCAATTTGTCTTTCAGTTCAATAAATTTGGTTTCGAATTCCATTTCAAGCGCACCCAAATCATCTTTGTCTTTGGTGCGTTTTCTCTTATCTTTTACTGCTCTCGCGAACAATTTTTTATCTAAAACTACACCGTGTAAAGAAGGAGAAGCTTTTAGTGAAGCATCTTTTACATCACCGGCCTTGTCTCCAAAAATCGCACGCAATAATTTTTCTTCAGGTGTTGGATCTGATTCGCCTTTTGGCGTAATTTTTCCGATAAGAATATCGCCAGGTTTTACTTCGGCACCAATTCTAATCATACCATTTTCATCCAAATCTTTGGTCGCTTCTTCAGAAACATTCGGAATATCATTGGTTAACTCTTCGTTACCCAATTTGGTATCTCTAACATCCAATGAATAATCATCAATATGAATAGAGGTAAAAATATCATCTCTAACTACTTTTTCAGAAATCACAATTGCATCTTCAAAGTTGTAACCTTTCCATGGCATGAACGCCACTTTAAGATTTCTACCCAAAGCCAATTCGCCATTTTGAGTGGCATACCCTTCAGAAAGCACCTGCCCTTTGATTACTCTGTCGCCTTTTCTTACGATAGGCTTCAAGTTGATGCTTGTGCTTTGATTGGTTTTTCTGAACTTGATCAAGTTGTATGTTTTTTCATCTGGTTCAAAACTCACCATTCTTTCTTCGTCAGAACGATCGTATTTGATGGTAATGATATTGGCATCAACATATTCAATTGTCCCAGCGCCTTCGGCATTAATCAACACCCTTGAATCTGAAGCCACTTGACGCTCTAAACCTGTTCCTACAATTGGTGCTTCTGGACGCAATAATGGTACTGCTTGACGCATCATGTTGGAGCCCATCAATGCCCTGTTCGCATCATCATGTTCCAAGAAAGGAATTAACGAAGCTGAGATAGAAGCAATTTGATTCGGCGCCACATCGGCATAATCAATTTTAGAAGGTTCAACTACTGGAAAATCGCCTTCTTCACGCGCAATAACTTTATCGGCAAGAATATTACCTGCAGCATCGATATCGATATTGGCTTGAGAAATTAATTTTCCTTCTTCTTCTTCAGCACTTAAATATACTGGAGTTGAAACTAAATCGATTTTACCATTGGTTACTTTTCGGTATGGTGTTTCGATGAAACCCATTCCGTTTACTTTGGCATATACCCCAAGAGAAGAAATCAAACCAATGTTTGGTCCTTCTGGTGTTTCAATAGGGCACAAACGACCGTAATGTGTATAGTGAACGTCACGTACTTCAAACCCGGCTCTTTCGCGAGAAAGTCCACCTGGTCCAAGTGCTGACAAACGTCTTTTGTGTGTAATCTCGGCTAATGGATTGGTTTGATCCATAAATTGAGACAATTGGTTGGTACCAAAGAAAGAGTTGATTACCGATGATAATGTTTTCGCATTGATCAAATCGATAGGTGTAAACACCTCGTTATCTCTAACGTTCATTCGCTCTCTAATGGTTCTTGCCATACGTGCCAATCCAACACCAAATTGCGCCGAAAGTTGTTCTCCAACAGTTCTAACACGACGGTTAGACAAGTGATCGATATCATCAATTTCTGCTTTAGAGTTGATCAATTCAATCAAATATTTCACGATGGTAATGATATCTTCTTTGGTCAAGACTTGCTTTTCCATTGGGATATCCAACCCTAATTTTTTGTTCATTCGATAACGACCTACTTCACCTAGATTGTAACGTTGGTCAGAGAAGAACAATTTATCTATAATACCTCGAGCAGTTTCTTCATCTGGTGGTTCAGCGTTACGCAATTGTCTGTAGATGTGCTCAACGGCTTCTTTTTCGGAATTGGTTGGATCTTTTTGAAGCGTATTGTGTATGATGGCATAATCAGCTTGATTGGCATCTTCTTTGTGCAACAAAATAGATTTAACGCTGGCATTGATGATTTCTTCCACATTATCTTTGTCGATAATGGTATCTCTATCAAGGATGATTTCGTTACGTTCGATAGAAACAACTTCGCCTGTATCTTCGTCAACGAAATCTTCGTGCCACGTGTTCAATACGCGAGCGGCTAATTTTCTGCCGATATATTTTTTCAAGCTTGTTTTAGAAACTTTAATTTCTTCGGCAAGGTCAAATATTTCAAGAATGTCTTTGTCTCTTTCAAAACCAATGGCTCTGAAAAGGGTAGTCACTGGTAACTTTTTCTTTCTATCGATATAAGCATACATCACGCTATTGATATCGGTAGCAAATTCTATCCATGAACCTTTGAAAGGGATAACACGGGCAGAATATAATTTTGTTCCATTGGCGTGGAAAGATTGCCCGAAGAAAACTCCAGGTGAACGGTGCAATTGCGAAACCACAACACGTTCGGCGCCATTGATAACAAATGTACCACTAGGTGTCATGTACGGAATTGTACCAAGATACACATCTTGTACAATGGTTTCAAAATCTTCGTGTTCAGGATCTGTGCAATACAGTTTTAGCCTGGCTTTTAAAGGCACACTGTAGGTCAAACCTCTCTCTATACATTCTTGAATGGTATAACGTGGTGGGTCAACAAAATAATCAAGGAACTCGAGAACGAATTGGTTTCTGGTATCGGTGATTGGAAAGTTTTCCATGAAGGTGTTATAAAGCCCTTCGTCGCCTCTTTCGTCAGATTTAGTTTCTAATTGAAAAAAATCTTTAAACGATTTCACTTGAATGTCCAAAAAATCTGGATAATCAGGAATATTTTTAGTAGAGGCAAAATTCAATCTTTCAGTCTGATTTGTTATCATCAATGGACAAAATTTTGATTAAAAAAAAGTAATTGTTTTTATGTAATGTATACTTTCTTTTTATGGTCAATACATCTTTAAAAACGCACCAGTATCTGTACATTTCCTTTCTTCGTATTGACTAAAAGTTTCGTATTCTATACTCTTTTAAAATAATATTTGGAGTATAATTTTATTATACGAAAAATGGTTTAGGTCTTTGGAGTTGAATCCAAGACCTAAACCTAGTTCTTAAAACCGAGTAAAACTATTTAAGTTCAACTACAGCTCCAGCTTCTTCTAAAGATTTTTTAAGACCTTCAGCTTCATCTTTAGTTACACCTTCTTTAATGTTAGAAGGAGCAGCATCAACTAAATCTTTAGCTTCTTTCAGACCTAAACCAGTTAATTCTTTAACTGCTTTTACTACAGCCAATTTAGAAGCACCAGCTTCTTTTAGTACTACAGTAAATTCTGTTTGCTCTTCAACAGCAGCAGCATCGCCACCACCTGAAACTACAACTGCAGCAGCAGCTGGTTCAATTCCGTACTCGTCTTTTAATATTGTTGCTAAATCGTTAACTTCTTTAACAGTCAAGTTAACTAATTGTTCTGCGAATTGTTTCAAATCTGCCATTTTTTCTATCGTTTAAAATGATTTGTAAAATATAATTTATTAATGTGCGCGTTGTAATGTGCTTAAATTAATTAAGCGGCTTCTTCCTCTTTGAATTGATTCAAAAGGGCAGAAATAACTCTTTGAGCTGGCGATTGAAGCAATCCGATGATTTCTCCAATAACTTCTTCTTTAGATTTAAGGGTAGCCAATGAATCTAATAAGTTATCTCCAATATAAATTTCTGAATTGATATAAGCCCCTTTAAAAAGTGGTTTATCAGATTTCTTACGAAATTCTTTAATAATTTTCCCAGGAGCGTTGGCCGTATCTGAAATAAATATAGAAGTATTGCCTTTTAAAACAGTCGGCAATTCGCCATAATTGTTTTCTGAAGCTTCCATTGCTTTTGCAAGCAAAGTGTTCTTTACGACCTCTAATTTGATTCCAGCTTTAAAACAAGCCCTTCTTAGGTTTGAAGTAGTTTCTGCATTCAGTCCAGAAATATCGGCTATATAAACAATATTTGAACCGGCTAACTGTGCAGTTAAATCTTCAATCGCGATTGATTTTTCTTCTCTAGTCATACTAAAAATTTTTAACTACCAATTATACTGCTTTTGGGTCTAATGCAATCGCAGGACTCATTGTGCTAGACAAGTGAATACTTTTGATATACATCCCTTTCGCCGCAGTTGGTTTAAGTTTGATTAATGTTTGAATAATTTCATGGGCGTTGTCAACGATTTGATCAGCTCCGAAAGAAACTCTTCCGATACCAGCATGAACAATACCTGTTTTGTCAACTTTAAAGTCGATTTTACCTGCTTTTACTTCGGCAACCGCCTTGGCCACATCCATAGTAACAGTTCCAGTTTTAGGGTTTGGCATCAAACCTCTTGGTCCAAGAATACGACCTAAAGGACCTAATTTTCCCATAACACTTGGCATAGTAATGATAACATCAATATCGGTCCAACCGTCTTTAATTCTTTGAAGGTAATCGTCTAAACCTACGTGGTCTGCACCAGCGGCCTTAGCTTCAGCTTCTTTATCAGGAGTTACAAGAGCCAAAACTCTTACATCTTTACCTGTTCCGTGTGGTAATGTAACCACACCTCTCACCATTTGATTCGCTTTTCTTGGATCTACACCCAATTTTACTGCGATATCTACCGACTCATCAAATTTTGCAGAAGCGATAACTTTCACTAATGCCGAAGCATCTTTCAAAGAATATAGCTTGTTTTTTTCAATTTTAGATGCAGCCTCTTTTTGCTTTTTTGTCAATTTTGCCATGTCTTAAGCTTTTTTTAGAGGAGAATCTCCAGTTACAGTTATACCCATAGATCTAGCTGTACCAGCGATCATACTCATAGCAGACTCCATAGTGAATGCATTCAAATCAACCATTTTGTCCTCTGCAATTGCCTTGATAACATCCCAAGATACATTTGCTACTTTTTTACGATTAGGTTCACCGGAACCGGACTTTAGCTTTGCAGCTTCCATTAACTGGACAGCAGCAGGTGGAGTTTTAACGACAAAATCGAAAGATTTGTCTTTGTACACAGTGATTTGCACTGGGCATACTTTGCCGGCTTTATCTTGGGTTCTTGCATTAAATTGCTTGCAAAATTCCATGATGTTAACACCAGCAGCTCCTAAAGCAGGTCCAACCGGTGGCGATGGATTCGCGGCACCTCCCTTTACTTGTAGTTTAACTACTTTACTAATCTCTTTAGCCATTGTTTTAAAAATTTGCATTGGTCTGTGGAAGCAGACTTTTGCGGTTATATATAATAGTGTAACAAATTATACTTTTTCAACTTGCATAAAACTCAGTTCTAAAGGTGTTTTTCTTCCGAAAATTTTCACCATTACTTCGAGTTTGCGCTTTTCTTCATTTATTTTTTCAACCGTTCCGTTAAAACCATTGAAAGGGCCATCAATTACTTTGATTGTTTCTCCAATGTTGAAAGGAATGGCGTGATGGTTGTCTGTTTTGACAGCCAATTCATCTACTTTACCTAACATTCTGTTTACTTCTGAAAGTCGTAATGGAACAGGATCGCCATTTTTAACTTCACCTAAAAAACCAATAACGCTGGTTATCGATTTGATAATATGTGGAATTTCACCCGTAAGATTGGCCTCAATCATAACATAACCAGGAAAATAGACTTTGTCTTTGGTGATTTTTTTTCCATCGCGCACTTGCACTACTTTTTCAGTAGGAACAAGTACTTGAGAGATATAATCTGCCATACCAAGTCTGTTGATTTCGGTTTCGATGTAAGCTTTTACCTTATTTTCTTGCCCGCTTACTGCTCGAACAACGTACCATTTTTTCACATTAGTTTCTGTCATCGCGGAAGGATTTATTTCAACAAGTTAAAAAATCCAGCCAATGCTTGTTCAAAAACTTTGTCAACACCAGCAGTTGCTAGGGCGAACAAAACTGAAAAAACAGCAACTACAATTGTAAGACGTTGTACTTCTGCCCATTCTGGCCAAGTAACATTTGATTTTAACTCTTCAAATGCCTCTGATATATAATTAACAACTTTCATTATAATTTTGTTTTAATGGCACGGGCGGAGGGATTCGAACCCCCATCAACGGTTTTGGAGACCGCTATTCTACCCTTGAACTACGCCCGTATTAAAAACCAGCAACATCAAAAGACGCTGCTGGTTCTATAAAAATAATTTGACTAATTATCCTATAATTTCAGTTACCTGACCTGCTCCTACAGTTCTACCACCTTCACGGATAGCGAAACGCAAACCTACGCTCATTGCGATTGGGCTTAACAAAGAAACATTGATGGTCAAGTTATCTCCAGGCATTACCATTTCTACACCTTCTGGTAAAGTAATAACACCTGTTACATCCGTTGTACGAACGTAAAACTGTGGACGGTAGTTGTTATGGAATGGTGTGTGACGACCACCTTCTTCTTTTTTCAAAATATAAACCTCAGCTTTAAAGTTAGCGTGTGGTTTTACTGATCCTGGTTTGATAATAACCATACCTCTTTTGATAGACTCTTTATCAATACCTCTCAACAATAAACCTACGTTATCTCCTGCTTCTCCTCTGTCAAGGATTTTACGGAACATCTCAACTCCAGTAATTGTAGAAGTCAATTTGTCTGCACCCATACCGATGATTTCAACTGCATCACCTGTATTTGCAATACCAGTTTCGATACGACCTGTAGCAACAGTTCCACGACCAGTAATTGTAAATACATCTTCAACAGGCATCAAGAATGGTTTTGCTGTATCACGAACTGGCTCTTCGATCCAGTTATCAACCGCTTCCATTAATTCAAGAATTTTAGGAACCCATGCAGCATCTCCGTTCAATCCACCTAAAGCAGAACCTTGAACAACAGGACCATTGTCTCCATCATATTCGTAGAAAGACAATAAGTCTCTGATTTCCATTTCAACCAACTCTAAAAGTTCAGCATCATCAACCATATCTACTTTGTTCATGAAAACTACCATTCTAGGAATACCAACCTGGCGCCCTAAAAGGATGTGCTCACGTGTTTGTGGCATTGGACCATCTGTAGCAGCAACTACCAAGATAGCACCATCCATTTGAGCAGCACCAGTAACCATGTTCTTTACGTAATCCGCGTGACCTGGACAGTCAACGTGAGCGTAGTGACGGTTTTCTGTTTCGTACTCAACGTGAGAAGTATTAATCGTAATACCTCTTTCTTTTTCTTCTGGAGCATTGTCAATCTGATCGAAAGATTTTGCTGCATTTTTTGAAAAACCTGCATCAGTCAATACTTTAGAAATTGCTGCAGTTAATGTAGTTTTTCCGTGATCCACGTGCCCAATTGTTCCAATGTTTAAGTGGGGCTTATTACGGTTAAAATTCTCCTTTGCCATTTTACTTAATTTTTAATCTTAGTTATATATTAGTGTTCAAAATTCAATACTACTTGAGCCAACTACGGGAATTGAACCCGTGACCTCTTCCTTACCAAGGAAGCACTCTACCCCTGAGCTAAGTCGGCAGTTTACCTGAAAATAGAATTAAAATTATAATATTCAGATTAAAATCTAAACAAACAAATCCAATTTCTAACTTCAAACTCAGGATTATCTCCCGCTGGTTGATCATCCTTCTAAGGCGGGGCCTTACTCAAACTTTACATCCAAATTTACTCGAAGGTACGCTTTCGGATAAATTTTCCTTAAAAGTTTGTGGGGAGAGCAGGATTCGAACCTGCGAAGTTCACACAGCAGATTTACAGTCTGCCCTCGTTGGCCGCTTGAGTATCTCCCCTCTTTTTCATTATTGCAGTTTTAATCACATGTATTCGAATGTTTTAGAACAAACAGAGTACTTTAATATCAACAATTTTCCAGAGCCGGCGGAGGGACTCGAACCCACGACCTGCTGATTACAAATCAGCTGCTCTAGCCAACTGAGCTACGCTGGCAATAACAATAAAAAAAGCCCGCTATTTCTAACGGACTGCAAATGTATATCTTTTTGTTTTTTAAACAAAACATTTTTATAAAAAATTTAGTTTAAATATGCGTTCTTATTTTTTCTTTCCTTTTTACCAATAAACGCTCCAGAGATTCTGCCGATTGCTCCACTGCTTCTTCAAATGTTTTGCATTGTTTTTTTACCATAAAATCATCTCCCGGAACATGAATTTTAATTTCTACAATTTTATTTTCCTTGTCACTCGTCTTTTCTACTTTCAAAAAGACGTCTGACGAAACAACTTTATCATAATACTTCTCTAATTTGTCCATTCGGTCTTGAACAAAATCTACTAGCTTTTTGTCAACAGTAAAGTTAACTGCGTGAACATTTACCTTCATAATCGATATTTTATTTGGTTATACATTACCGAACTATTTTTGATTTCGAGGATGTGCATCACCGTATACTTTTTTGAGTTCTAACAAACTGCTATGGGTATAAACTTGTGTCGATGCCAAACTTGAGTGTCCCAATAATTCTTTCACTGAATTTAAATCTGCTCCATTGTTAAGCAAGTGAGTAGCAAAAGTATGTCGCAGGATATGCGGACTCTTTTTTACCTTTTCGGAAACATTACTAAAGTAGTTATTTATTAATCGATACACAAGCGAATCATTCATTTTAATACCTTTTAACGTTAGAAAAAAATAGTCTGAATCTTTAATTTCCTCTAAACAAGCGCGTTCTGCAACGTACGTCTGAAATTGTTGTGAAATAATTGGGAGTATCGGCAACAACCTTTCTTTGTTTCTTTTGCCTAAAACCTTCAAAGTAGCACTTGAAAAATTAATATTGTTGACTTTTAAATGAATCAATTCTGTTCTTCTTATTCCAGTACTATAAAAAAGATCAATAATTAATTTGTCGCGGATACCTTCAAATCCTTGCGGAAAATGCAATGCACCGAGCACCGCAGTTAACTCTTGTTCTGAAAACGGAATCTGTATTTTTTTTGGTGTTTTTAATGATTTGTGCTTTACCAAAGGATTGGCCTCAATCGCTTTAATTTTCAATAAGAATCGGTAGAAGGCCTTTAAAGAAGCTATTTTCCGGTTCACCGAAGTGTTTGAAATTCCGGCATCCACGAGCGATACAATCCAACTTCTAATTTGACTGTAATTGACCTCCGAAAGCGCTTCTTGATCAAAAGTAGTGACCAAATAATGCGCAAAAAAGTCCAAATCATCGCAATAAGCCGTTACTGTATGATCAGAATAATTCTTTTCTTTTTGCAAATAATCCCTAAATGCATCTTTATCATTTTTCATAAAAAAAACCGTTAGTATCAAAGGTATTAAACTTTAATGACTAACGGTTTGTATTTTAAAAAAGTTACTACTAACTTTCCAAATTGTCTCTCATGTTCTGGATGTAAGCCGCTTTTTGGATTTTCATCCTGTGGGTTACAGAAGGCTTGATAAATGCTTGACGTGCACGCAACTGACGAACAGTTCCTGTTTTATCAAATTTTCTTTTGTAGCGCTTTAATGCTCTATCGATATTTTCTCCGTCTTTAATTGGTATAATTAACATAATATAGACACCTCCTCTCGTTAAGGATGCAAAACTAACTATTAATTTTGAATAAGGAGTTATAAATTATAAATTATTTCACCGCTGGTGTATAATTTTGATTATCGATGATCATTTTTGCTAAAATTTCTCGTAAAATTTCAGATGTCCCTCCGCCTATTGGACCTAAACGACTGTCTCTAAGCAAACGTGCCAACGGATATTCTTCCATATAACCATAACCACCAAGCATTTGCAAACAACTGTAAATGGTATCGTCTGCCACTTTGGTCGATTTCAGTTTTGCCATAGTGGCTTCTTTAACCACATACTCGCCTTTATTTAACCTCGCTACTGCGGCATAATTAAATATTTTGCAATGTTCAACCTCGGTAGCGTGGTCGGCCATTGTGTGGCGAAGCGCCTGAAACTTATTAATTGTTGTGCCAAAAGCCTCACGATTGGCCATGTAATCTATGGTATATTCGATGGCAAACTCGGCACTTGCATGGGCATTAACTGCCATTATCAATCGTTCAAAGGCAAAATGTTGCATGATATAAGGAAAACCTTTTCCTTCTTCACCCATTAAGTTTTCTGCTGCAATTTCAACATTGTCAAATGCAATTTCTGCAGTGTCAGAGGCGCGCCAGCCTAATTTATCTAATTTTGTAGCAGAAACTCCTTTTAAATTCGTGTCCACCAAAAATATGCTGATGCCTTTATTTCCTTTATCTGGACTTGATTTAGCCGCAACTATATAATAATCTGCATAAACACCATTGGTTATAAAAGTTTTTGAACCATTTATAATGTATTTATCTCCATTTTTAATTGCAGTTGTTCTCATTCCAGCGACATCGCTGCCGCCAAAAGGCTCACTAACACATAATGCGCCAATTTTTTCGCCTAAAATACTTGGAGCTAGATAATCTTGCTTAATTTTTTCGCTTCCCTCTGCATTCAAATGCGTCATTGCTAAATAAGCATGTGCCCACATTGCAGCTGCAAAACCGCCTGATTTAATTTTCTGAAGTTCTTCTAAAAAAACAACACTGTAAAATAAATCTAAATTTAAACCTCCGTAAACTTCGGGGTAATTAATTCCGAAGAAACCCATTTCGCCAAATTTTTTCCAAATAAAACGCTCAATGGTTCCTGTTTTTTCCCATTTTTCAATGTGAGGAACTACTTCTTTTTGTAAAAAATCTTTTAAACTTTTTCTAAATAATTCATGCTCTTCTGTAAAGTAAATTGAATTCATTGACGGGGCTATTTTATCTTATTTTTTTAGAATTCCAAATATAAGGCAATTATTTGTATTTTATCAACAGGAAAACCATTAATTTTTACCAAATCCTCAGCGTTTTTCAATTGCCCATTCATGCTTCTGTAAGTCACAATTTCTTTGGCCAACGCATATTTAAAATAAGGAAATTGCATCAACTCTTTTATGGAAGCGCTGTTTATTTTTAATTTCGGAACTGTTGGCACCGTAATGATTCTAAAATACTTATTTATGTTTTCGATAACTTCTGGTGATAATCCCCAAATGAACTGCATTTGTTCCATAGCAACAAAACCTCCCAACTTGTCTTTTTCTTTCAAGATTCTCTCTGACAAAGCTGGTCCTATGCCATAAATTTTCATCAAATCTTCTTGTGTTGCCAAGTTGATGTCTTTCAAAATCACTTTTGGTTTTTCATGATTATAGCGATTTTCATAAGCCACATCATTACTTTTATTTTTCTTATTGACCCAATCGGGAAATTTAAAATAAGGCGCAATAACTTGCAGCAAGGAATCGGATACTTTGGTCACATTTTGAAATTCTTGTGCTGAATTCACGTATTTATTGGTTGCCCGAAACGCCAATAAACGATCGATTTCGGCAACAGACATGCCCAGTTTATAAGCTTTAAAATCGGTTATAAAATTAGGATTGAATGGGTATATCTTGGGAACATAATTGAATTGCTCCTGTTTCAAACTATCAATTTCGGTTTGCAACGAAAGCCAATTTTGCTTTACGGCGGATGCTTTATCCGCTACTGAAAAGTCTACAAAATAATAAATAAGCTGTAAGAAAAGCATTAGCGATAAGAGCAATAAAACACCGCTTCTTTGTGCAGTAGTAAAGGTAAAATAAGTTTTGATTGGCGTAGATGGCATAAATAAAGTTTTTAAAATGGCGTTTATAAATCGAAAACAGAACTTCTTTTGGCGCGAATTAAATCTTTCAATCTAATCCAAAATGCTAGCGTAAGATAAACGCCAAACCAGAGTCCGGCGGTCACAAACGAAATGTAAATAAAAAACAATCGCACGCTACTGGCGCGCATGCCCAAACGGTCTGCCAATCGTGCCGAAGCGTTGAAACCATGCTTTTCGAAAAAATACTTGAGTCGGAGTACAAATCGCATTTTGGGTGTTGGATGTTGGGTGTTGGGTGTTGGTTAATTGTAAATTTACACATTTTCGCTGTTAATCAAACAAATCATCTAATTATCTAATTACTTTTCAATAATTCCATACCAATTGCACATGACAAACATTTACCATAATCGCAATATTCACTTTTGAGCTGCAGTAAGGCTTGGGATTCAAAAGCGCTTATGGCTGTAACTCCAAAAGTAGCAAATTTTTGAATTACGGCATTGTTTTCAGCAGCAATACCATCCAACATGGCAATATTCTTATCGGTTATCGACTTGCCTTGTGTTTGTGCATAAGTAAACTGAATGGGTAAAATTGTATTAATGAGCATTAAATCTAAAAATGATTGCGAAAGTTTTTTTGTTTTCTTCGGACTTGCTTTGTCAAAAACATAATGTGTTTGCCAATAATCTGAAGCGGCAATATTAAAAACTTCATAGGCTTTTTGCGCACTATCTATGTTTATGATTGTCTGAAATAATTGTTGTTGACTGTGGTACAATTGTGCCAATTGCACCAATCGTATCGTCGGAAAATTATCTGGGCGGTGTTTAAAAAACGATACCGAAACATTCCAATTGTAGTCAAATTGGTATTTGTGCATCAAATATTGAAATCGAAGTTTTAAATCATTAAAATAACGATCCTGCTTGTCATCATTCAATAATCCAGCGCTTCCTAACAAAAGTGCTTCGAGATTTTGCAAATCAAAACTTTCTTTTCGCAGTACGGCAAACGGAATGGATTGTGCTATTTTCATAAATGCCAGTCCATTGGTGTTCAGTCCAAAATTTTTTGCCAAAAGACAAAATAAAACCACTTCCCAATCTTGGTTTGCTTCATCAAGCAATTGTTGAATTGTTTTTGACTTGCGTTCTAATCGCTCAAAAAACAAACGCTCTTGCCAATTTTTTAAAATAAAAGTATCGATTGTAGCCATTTGTTTTTCGCAGTAAATCCAACTTTTGGGTTGCAATAAAACTTGATAATTTTTAATGGTCTCACTCGAAACATAATTTTTGAGTTCGAGCACCGGAATTTCGGTATTGTTTTTTCTGAAGATATCGGTGTCGTGTTGCCAAACCACATGCAAAATCACATTATCATAAGCGGTATCTTTTTCATGATGGTGCAAATACCAATCTGAAGATTTGAGATGAATTTCAACATTGCCAGCCCATTTTTGATTGGCAATACTGACTTGGGCATTAAAAAAATCGGGGCCAGCCAATTGAAGGTATTGGCCAACGTTAATAATAACAATGGGTTGATTGTTGGTGGTTTTTAAATTCGTAAGGTCGAATTTTTTGAATTTCCATAAATAATGAAGAAAGGCTTCTTTCATGGCTTTGGCGTCGATTATAATTGTATGGCGTTGAAGTCACTAAAGTAATATATTTTTTTAAATCAAAAAAAATTATTGCAACAAATACAATTTGGCGCAAGCCCTGGCATCGGACAATGCGTCATGATGGTTCAGTTGAATGTTGTTGCGTTCACTACAATATTTTAAATTTGCAGGTTTATAGCCTTTGGCGCGATAAATTTTGCAGGTACATTCCCAGCGGTCCGCAATTTCCAATTCGTCATAATACAACCCATAATATTTCATGGTTTTGGCCAACACATTGCGGTCAAACTGTTCATTATGTGCAACAATGGTTTTGCCATACAATCGCTTTTGAATTTCAGAAAACAATCCATCAAAAGTTTTTTCGTTTAAAGTATGAATGGGTTTTATGCCATGAACCATCACGTTTTGGTACCAATATTCGTTATTGGGCGGCTGGATCAAAGTATAATATTCTTCGACAATCACGCTATTTTCTACGGTAACGATACCAACCGCACAAGCGCTGTGATGGTGACCTGTGGCGGTTTCAAAATCTATTGCAGTAAAGGTCATATATTCAATTTTTGATAAATGTAAAATACCATTACAATTGTCGCCTCATTTTGCGATAGGGATTACAGCGGCATCCTTTGGCTCACTCCTTTAGTGGGACAAAGATACAGCGGAAAGCCCGGCCATTCGCCATACAATTATTGAAAGAAATTCCACACCAATCCAAAACGCACCAAAAAATCTCTGTACGGATAATTGGGCGCAGCATAAAAGGTATTGCCGGTCATTGCGGAGTTAAAATGCTCGGCTTTGAGGTAAATTCGGGTTTGGCGGATTTTAGCATTGACAAAAAAATCAATCATTGGAAAAGCACCAATTTCTTTTTTATTCTGGACATAAAACTCACCAATTACGGGGTTATAATCATTGGCAAAATAATTGGTAAAATAGTTGAGCGTGAATCCCGTTTGCAAAAACATCGCTTTTTTAAACAAGTGATCGCTAAAATAAAAAGTGTTGCGCGTTACAATTTGAGGTACGTTGAGAATGTTTTGGCTCTGATCTGCCTTTTGGTACAAAATGGTGTTGTCTAAGGCCAGTTTCCAGAATTTGAATTCTTTTTGCACTTTCAAAGACACATAATTGATTGTGCTTTCGAATTGTTTTGGTGTGACCAACAAAACGGCCCCGGTGGTATCATCGTTGCTAAAATACAACTGATCGTCGAAGGTTGAAAATTGTAGGGATGCAACTCCCCATTGGGTTTCGGCTTTGACTTCGATGTTATTGATTTTTTCGTTTTTGAAATCGTTATACCAGTTGTAATTGATGTAACTACTTTGGAATAAATTGTAAATATGATTGGGCAATTTATTGATTTTTTGGTATTGGAACGCAATGGTATTGTCGCCGTTGATTTGATAATTTAAGGATACATCCAAATTGGACAAATCCTGATCAGTAATCGAGTTGGCAAAAATTGCTTTGCCATTCCATTTGTTTTTTTGGTAGGTGTATTGTCCGCCCAAAGTGTTAATCTTGTCATTGATTGAACTCGGAATCACGCCATCGTCATTCACGATAACCGAATTGTAGTAGTAATTATAATCAAAAGCGTCAACAAAAAACTGGAATTCACCCACGGTTTTATTTTCATAAACCACACCCACTTTATTGTACAATCGGTTGTATCGGGTTTTGTCGAAAATATTACTTGGCACATACGAATCGCCCAAACGTGGAGCAATGGTTTGTTGTTCAAATTCGAAAAATTTATTTTCAAAATTAAATTGGTGTGTAAAATACAAGTTGTTTTCGGATTCGATTTTGTTGAATCTAAAGCTGTGGTCTATAAAATACCGATTGCCTTTGAGGAGCGATTGTGCATCGGTTAAAAATACTTCGAGCCTTGCGCGATCTTTGTAATTAGCATCACCACTTTCAAAATCATTGGTATCAACGATGCCTCCATTTTCTTGGTTCAGCAAGTCTTGTGCAGTGAAATGGGCTTTGAGAAAATACCTTTTGTTTTTGGTATTGTAAGCTGTTGTAAACCTAAAATTTCCAGAGCTGGAGAGTTGGTTGACATATTTTCCTAACGAGCGAACGCCTTTGTATGCGATTGAAAAATTAAGCCTTTCGGAAGTATTGAGTGTAATAAAAGCGTCTAAAGATTGCCCTTGCTTCATGACGGTTTTAAAATACAATTCGGTTAGTGGTGTGGGCACCGAATAATAATTAATGTCATTGACTTCTTTATAAAAAAAGTGCTTGGCTTTGAAACCAAATTCGGGATAGGGCGAAAATTCATTCAAGCTGTATTGCAAGGTATTGTAGGTTTGTGCTTCGTTGGAACCCGATAAAAGTCCAAAATTATCTTTGCGCAAATAATTAAAAATATACTCTTTTTTGATGCTTAATGAGGTATCGATATACGTGGTATCACGGGTCAGCGAAATGACTTTATACAGGTCTATTGTTGCTTTCGGTGCTTTATCTGCAGTGGTTTTACTGGCTGCAGGATTGCTGCCTGAAGGCATACTTTGGGTACTATTTTGATTGACTATTTTTTTCTTTTGTGCTACAACCGCAAAGGAAACTAAAGAGAGGAAAAGTAAGCATAACTTCTTTGTCATTACGAACATAATTTGGGCAAAGGTAGTATTTTTATATAGAAAAAAAACTTAAAAAAAGAGAACTAAGCAGCGCGGTTTGCAATTTAAAAACTAAATGAAATCGGCTTTTCCAACCTTTGTTTAGAAATGGAACTTACACGCGCCACTTCAGAACTTTTAAAACAAATGACTTTATTGCAATACGAACTTATTTTTGATTTTTGTAAGTCAATCCAATAAAAAAGCCGTTTCAATTGAATGAAACGGCTTTGTTTTTATGATTTGCTTTGTGTTACTTCACAATCGTCATTTCGTCAACAATATGTTTGGCACCAGAATAATTTTCAATTACCCATAAAACATAACGAATATCAACATTGATGGTTCTTTGTAGTTTTGGATCAAAAATAACATCACCAGCCATCGCTTCGATGTTACCATCAAAAGCCAATCCGATTAATTCGCCTTTTCCGTTCAAAACAGGTGAACCCGAATTTCCACCAGTAATATCATTATCGGTCAAGAAATTCACGTGAAGCGAACCATCTTTGTCAGCGTAACGACCAAAATCTTTGTTGTTGTTCATTTCGATAATACGTGTTGGTAAATCAAATTCTTGATCTCCTTTTTTGTATTTTTTTACCTGACCAGCAAGTGTTGTATAATTGTTGATTTTGGCATCGTTGCGTTTGTCAGCTGGCAATGAGCGCACTTTTCCGTAAGTCAAACGCAAAGTCGAATTCGCATCTGGATAAGCAACAGTAGCCAGTTTAGATTCGCGCAATCCTTCGACCAACAGTCTAAAAGAAGATCCAAAATCATTTTGTGCTTTGGTAATTTCATCCGATTTAGAAGAAAAATGATTCATCATATCATTTGAAAGTGCATACAAAGGATCGCTGTCTAACAACGTTTGACTCGGCAAGTCCAAAAACGCCTTAATGCGCTCTTTAGAAGCTAAAATACTCAAATCAAAAGCAGCATTTACATATTTTGTAAAATCATTATTGTTTGCTGTACCAATTTTTTCGACCATTGGCGCAATTTTATAACCTGTAGATTTTGTAGCATACAATTTTAATTCGGCAGCCATCAAATCTTTTTCGGCAGGAAGGTGTAATTCTTTGAACATGCCATCCACCATTTCCATGATGGCAGGAGCCATTTCCTTGCGTTTTGCTTCGTCGGCTTTTACATAATTGTCCAATTGTTTTCCGATGCCTCTTCCGGCAGTTCCAAAAGCAGTTGTTCTAAAAAGTTGTTGCAAATAATTATCGTGACGTGCTTTTTCGTTGGTCAGACCATAATAGGTATTAATATTTGAAACTACTTTACCATATTTTTCTTTGTTTGCCGGTTTATTGGCCCATTTGTCAAACTTTGCCTCTTGCGCAGCTTTTGACTTCGCAGTTCCAAATTTGGTCAGAGCATCAATCATTCCTTGACGGTTTTTCCAGTAATTCGCAACACCTGCATATTTAGAAGCATAAACCAAATTCAAAGCAGCACTTTGGTCCATGTATTTTTTCATGTTGTCCATGCCTGTTTTTGCACCTTCAACCCAAGCAGGATAGGAGAATTTTACGTTTTGCTCAATACCACCAGCAGGCATCCAACGGTTGGTTCTTCCGGGATAACCCAAAATCATAGCAAAATCATTTTCTTTAACGCCTCCCAAGTTTACTGGCAAATAGTGTTTGGGATGCAATGGCACATTGTTTTCTGAATAAGCAGCAGGATTACCGTCTTTATCGGCATAGATTCGAAACATCGAAAAATCGGCAGTATGTCTTGGCCATTCCCAATTGTCGGTGTCGCCACCAAATTTTCCTAAACTTTCTGGCGGGGCTCCAACCAAACGTACATCTTCAAAATCTTGGTACACAAAATAATAATATTCGTTACCTTGAAAAAAAGAACGCACAGAAACTGTATACTTTCCGCCTTCATTATTTTCTTTTTCGATCAAAGCAATTTCTTGATTTACTGCTTTTTCACGTTCCAATTCGGTCATTTTATTGTTTAATTTGGATAAAATGCGTTTAGAAACATCATCCATTCTTACAAAAAAGCGGACAAACAAACTAGAAGGTTTTTTTTCTGCATTCCTATTTTCGGCCCAATAACCGTCTTTCAACAAGTTGTTTTCGGCACTCGATAATTCGGCAATCGCATCATAACCACAGTGGTGATTGGTTAAAACCAAACCATCTTTTGAAATTAATTCTGCTGTACAGCCGCCATTAAACTGAACAATAGCATCTTTTAGACTGTGGTTATTGATGCTATAAATTTCTTGGGCTGTCAATTGCAAACCCATTTTTTGCATGTCACGTTGGTTCAATCGTTCAATAAACATTAAAAACCACATGCCTTCATCCGCTTTTACGCTAGTTGGAATGAGCATAATCCCAACTATTAAGGATAAAATTATTTTTTTCATTGTATAAAATTTTTAGTGGTGCGAATATAAATCATTTTCTTAAAAGGAAAGTGAATTGAAAAGAAAAACTAAAACGTTGTAGTCAATTTTTATTTTAGCTGACGATTTTTAAGACGATTTTAGGATTAATACAAAACCTAAAATTCATTTCTAATTAATACCTTTGCCAAAGCAATTAATAATCAGTATCAACTGTAAAAAATAATGTGCTTATCAACATTGCAAATTGTTATAAGAAATTAATAAAAAAGCTAAATTAAGAAAATGAACTATTCAGAAAATATATTAGGAACCATAGGCAACACGCCGTTGGTTCGATTGAATAAAGTGACAGCCGAAGTCGATGCGCTTGTTTTGGCCAAAGTTGAAACTTTTAATCCCGGTAACTCGGTCAAAGACCGTATGGCGGTTAAAATGGTTGAAGATGCAGAAGCAGACGGCCGCTTAAAACCCGGAGGTACAATTATCGAAGGTACTTCTGGAAATACAGGAATGGGTTTGGCTTTGGCTGCTATCGTAAAAGGATACAAACTTATTTGCGTCATCACCGATAAGCAATCCAAAGAAAAAATGGATATTTTGCGTGCCGTTGGTGCTAAAGTTATTGTTTGTCCGACTGACGTTGAGCCAACCGATGCTCGTTCTTATTATTCGGTTTCTAAACGTTTGGGCGAAGAAACTCCTAATTCGTGGTACGTCAATCAATATGACAATCCATCGAATGCGATTGCACATTATGAACAAACTGGTCCAGAAATTTGGGAACAAACCCACGGTAAAATCACACATTTTGTTGTTGGAGTTGGCACTGGCGGAACAATTTCGGGTGTGGCCAAGTATTTAAAAGAAAAAAATCCAAATATCAAAATTTGGGGTGTAGATACTTATGGTTCGGTTTTTAAAAAGTACCATGAGACGGGTATTTTTGATGAAAACGAAATCTATTCGTATGTTACTGAAGGTATAGGCGAAGATATATTACCAAAAAACGTCGATTTTTCGTTGATTGATGGTTTTACCAAAGTGACCGATAAAGATGCCGCGGTGTATACGCGAAAAATAGCATTAGAAGAGGGCATTTTTGTTGGCAATTCAGCTGGTTCAGCTGTAAAAGGCTTGTTGCAATTGAAGGCACATTTTAAACCCGAAGATGTAGTTGTGGTTTTGTTCCACGATTCGGGAAGCCGTTATGTCGGAAAAATGTTCAACGACGATTGGATGCGCGAACGCGGTTTTTTGGACGAAGAAATTACAAAAGCCGAAGATTTAATCAAAGACCATATCGACAAACCATTGGTGATTGTTCGTACAGAAGAATTGGTTTCGCACGCTATCGAGAGAATGCGCAAATACAAAATCTCTCAAATTCCGGTGATTGATACCTCGGGATTTGTTGGTTCTGTAGCCGAATCCGATTTGTTTGAAAGTTATGTTACTGACAAAGATGTTGCCGATAAACCAATAAAGGAAGTGATGGGAAAACCATATCCCGTAGTAAATATTGGAACGCCAATTGAAGAAGTTTCCAGATTATTCACCACAGACAACCAAGCCGTTTTGATTGATTTAGACAACGGCAAACACCATATTATTACAAAGTATGACATTATAGGTTCAATAAAATAATTGTTGTGCTTATTATAAAGCATCAGACCAAAGTACCATTTAATTTGCTTCGACAATCACCGCATTGAATGAACCTTATTTTTCTTCATTCAGCATGCTCCATAATTTGTCTTTCAGTTCTGTAAGACCTTGTTGGGCAACCGACGAAATAAATAAATACGGAATGTCTTTAAAGGTTTTGTCCAATTCTATTTTCAGTTCTGCTTTGAGTTCTTCGTCTAACATATCACATTTAGAAATGACCAACATCCGTTCTTTGTCAAGCATTTCAGGATTGTATTTGGTTAATTCATTGACCAATATATCATATTCGGCTTTGATGTTTTCGGTATCAACGGGTACCAAAAACAATAAGGTTGAATTTCTTTCGATATGTCTCAAAAAATAATGTCCCAAGCCTTTTCCTTCGGCGGCACCTTCAATAATTCCAGGAATATCGGCAATCACAAAAGATTGATAGTCACGGTACGCTACGATGCCCAAATTCGGTTTCAATGTCGTAAACGGATAATCGGCAATTTTTGGCTTGGCAGAAGTCAAAACAGACAATAAAGTTGATTTGCCAGCATTCGGAAAACCTACCAATCCAACATCGGCAAGGACTTTCAATTCCAAAATCATGTCAACTTCTTGCGATGGCAATCCAGGTTGCGAATACCTTGGCGTTTGGTTGGTTGAACTCCTAAAATGCCAATTCCCCAAGCCGCCTTTTCCGCCTTGAGCGATAATTTTCTTTTCGCCATCTTCGGTAATTTCGAACAAAATTTCGTTGGTTTCTTTGTCGCGCACCACAGTTCCTAGCGGTACCTCGATAAATTTGTCTTCGCCATCGGCACCAGTACTTCGATCACCTCCCCCATCGCCGCCATGTCCGGCTTTGACGTGTCTTGCAAATTTGAGGTGAAATAATGTCCAAAGACTTTTGTTGCCCACCAAAAAAACGTGTCCACCACGACCACCATCACCACCATCTGGTCCGCCTTTTTCGATAAATTTTTCGCGGTGCAAATGTGTAGAACCTTTTCCGCCTTTACCAGACGAAACATATATTTTTACGTAGTCAACAAAATTTCCTTCAGTCATTTGTAAGCATTTAGCATTCAGCTGTTATTCCCGATAGCTATCGGGAGGTTATTGGGTCTTAGGTGTTAGGTGTTGTGAGGTTGTTGGGTTTTAAAACATTGTGAAATTTTATTTAAGCAACAAATAAACTTATTTGTCTTGTAATGATTTTACGATAACTTTATCAATCTTTACGCCATCCATATCGATGACTTCAAGTTCAAACTTATGCCAAATTAACTTTTCACCTTCTTTAGGAATGCGTGATAATTCGGTCATGATCAAACCGCTAACGGTATTCACTTCATAATCATTAATCAATTCATCGAGTTCGAAAAAAGTCAAAAAATCGTGCAAAGAATAATGTCCATCAACAAGCCAAGAACCATCTTCTCTGGCAACGAGTTGAAAATCGTCTTTATAAAAATCGGAGGCATCGCCAACGAGTGCTTCCAAAATATCGTTTAACGTAATTATACCTTGAAAAACGCCATATTCATCGGATACAAAAGCATAATGAATACCGCTTTTTTTAAAGTTTTCCAGCGCT
Source organism: Flavobacteriaceae bacterium (assembly GCA_947488595.1). GTDB lineage: Bacteria > Bacteroidota > Bacteroidia > Flavobacteriales > Flavobacteriaceae > Flavobacterium. The sequence continues at coordinate 18,849 of CANKZI010000015.1, read as the reverse complement.
TTGTAGGCTGTGGTTTGCTCCATGATAAAGGGCGCTTCGGTCATTATTTTATCCAAATTGAAGTTGTCGTCTTCAAAATGAGAAAATATATTTTTAAGATTGACCACACCAACAATATCATCATAATTGTCTCCATACACGGGATAAATCGAGTGCAATTCTTTGAGCATTAAATTGCGAACTTGGTTTTTATCTGAATCCAAAGGTAAAAAAACCACTGACTTTCGATGTGTCATAAGCGAATTCACTTTTCTGTCACCGATATGAAATACACGTTCTACAATGTCTTGTTCAATTTCTTGTACTTCGCCACCTTCGGTACCTTCTTTGATGATGGCTTTGATTTCTTCTTCTGTTACTTTGCCGTCTGCCGATGGTTTTATCATCAATATTTTTAATAAAAATTCGGTCGAAATAGTCAATAACCAAATAAAAGGTGCCGTTATTATCGAAATGACTTTCATGGGCAAAGCCACAGCTTTTGCAATGCTTTCGGGATGATTGAGGCCAATTCTTTTGGGCAATAATTCGCCTAAAACCAAAGAGAAAAATGTTAAAACTACCACCACAATTCCAACCGCAATCGAATCGGCATATGGCTTTAGACTGTCAAAGGTTTGGATGAATAGTTTTACGTCGGACGTTATTTTATCTCCGCTAAAAATACCAGTTAAAATTCCGATTAAGGTAATTCCGATTTGCACAGTCGAGAGAAACTTATTGGGCGCATTGGCCAAATCCAAAGCTGCTTTGGCACTCGGATTTCCTTTTTTGGCGGCATTTTCGAGTCGGTTTTTTCTTGCCGAAATCAGCGCGATTTCTGACATCGAAAAAACACCGTTGAGAAGGATTAAAAAAAATATTATTAAGATTTCCATTTTTATTTAAGAGGTTATAAAAGTTATGAGATTATGTGTTTAGTGGGTTCTAAACTCATAAACTTTTAAACTTCTAAACTACAATTCATTAATCACTTTTGTCAATCGCTCTGTGATTTCTTGAATGGTTCCAATACCATTTACGGCATGAAACTTATTTTGTTGTGTATAAAAAGCCATTAACGGCGCTGTTTTTTCGTTGTATTCTTGGTAACGGTTTCTGATTTTTTCTTCATCTTGGTCGTCAATCCTGCCGCTGGTTTTTCCTCTTTCGAGTAAGCGTTGCACCAAAATTTCGTCGTTGGCTTCTAGTGCAATTGTTGCAGTAATACTCCAATTTTTGCTTACTAAAAAAACATCCAAAGCTTCTGCTTGCGCCAAAGTTCTCGGAAAACCATCAAATAAAAACCCTTTGGTTTGAGGATTTTTATTGACCTCGTCTTCTAACATTTTTATGGTTACTTCGTCGGGAACCAAATCGCCTTTGTCAATAAAAGTTTTAGCTAATTTGCCGAGTTCGGTTTCGTTTTTTATATTGAATCTAAAAATATCCCCAGTTGAAAGGTGGATTAAATTGTATTTTGTTTTTAAAAATTCGGCTTGTGTGCCTTTGCCTGCTCCAGGTTTTCCGAATAAAACTATGTTAATCATTTGCTACTAAAATTGTGTGTTGTACATTATTATCCAAATCCCCGCGTCCGGGTTATTCTGCCAATTGGTAAACATCTTGTAAATTTCGTCCCAAACCGTCGTAATCCAAACCGTAACCCACAATGAATTTATTTGGAATTCGGATGCCGATGTAATCAATTTTAATGTCTTTTTTATAGGCTTCAGGTTTGAAAAACAAGGTGGCAATTTTGAAATGCTTGACGTTTTGATTTTTGAAAATTTCTTTCAAAACCTCGATGGTATTTCCTGTATCAATAATATCTTCGACTACAACGACCGTTCTGCCAGATAAATCTTGGTTCAAGCCGATGAGTTCAGTGACATTATTGTTGGACTGTGTACCTTCATAAGAAGCCATTTTTACAAAACTGACTTCACACATGCCACGGTATTGTTTCATCAGATCGGACAAAACCATAAAAGCGCCATTAAGAACGCCTATAAATACCGGTACTTCATCAAAAAAGTCATCATCCATTTGTTTGGCCATATTAACCAATGCAAAATTGATTTCTTCGGATGAAATAAACGGAACAAATTGTTTGTCGTGGAGTTGTATCACTTTTTTCGATATTAAAATAATTGGCAAAGATACTAAATTAGAATAAAGGTATTTTATAATTCAATCTAGTTTTTTGAGTTTCACTTTTTAATGGAATTGAAATGGTAAAATAGACCAAAAAGTGCTCGTCAAATCAAAAAAAATGTTCAAAAAAGAATAATTGTTGCATAAAATTGTGAAAATATCATATTTAACACCTGTTGAATGTGAACTAAATGAAAAAAAAATGATATTATTGTGTAAAATTTCAGTTTAATCTTTTAAAAACCAATTTTATATGAAAAAAATTACTCTTTTATTACTGCTTTTAGCATTTACGCTGGGTACTAAGGCTCAAATTGCTAACGGCAGTGTTGCTCCCGATTTTACAATTACTGATATCAATGGAGTAACCCATACTTTGTCGGATTATACTGCAGCTGGCAAGACTGTTATTATGGATGTTTCGGCTACTTGGTGTGGCCCATGTTGGAATTTTCACAAAACAAAAGCACTTGACGATTTGCATAATTCGTATGGACCAGGAGGTTCTAATGAAGTTGTTGTATTGTTTGTTGAAGGTGATGCTTCAACTACGTTAGCGGATTTGAATGGAACAGGTACCAACACCCAAGGAAATTGGACTGCAGACACTTCTTATCCAATTATTGATGGGGCAAGTATTGCTGAATTGTACCAAATTGGATATTTTCCAACACTTTTCAGAATTTGCCCAAATGGTATCGTTGACGAAATTGAAACAGGAGGATTGGTTTCTTTAAGAAATCAAATAAACGCTGCTTGCGGAACACTAGTTGGCGTGCAAAATAATATTTCGGCTTTTGATTCTGAAAACGGTTTGTGCTCTTCAACAGGAAGCCCAATTGTAAAAGTAAAAAACCTTGGTAACAATGCCATCACATCTGCTACTTTGAATGTAAAAACCAATGGTGTGGTAACTGCAACTCAAAACTATGTTGGAACGGTCAATTTGTTTTCAACTAAAGTAATTACAATCGACCCATTCTTAGTAGATCCTACTGCCGAATATACTTATGAAGTTGCTTCTGTAAACGGCGTGCCGGTTTTCAATCAAAATTTGGCAACGGGTAATATGGAAATTTCTGTTGCTTCAGAAATACCTGCAAGTGTAGTTGTAAAAGTGTATACAGATAACTATCCATCAGAAATGTCTTGGAGAATCAAAAACAGCGTAGGTACGATTGTTGCTAGTGCAGGTCCTTATGCCGGTACTTCAGCAGGTGGCGGTGTAGATGCCAATACTACTAAAATTCACAATGTGACATTGCCATCAGTAAACCAATGTTATACTGTTGAACTTTTGGATTCATATGGTGATGGATGGGGCTTAGGAAATACGCCACACGGTCTTGAAATTTTTGCTGAAGATGTATCAGTTTACAACTTGCCTGTTGGTAACTTTGGTACTTTATTAACAAAACCAAACGCTATTAAAGCGATGGCACCTCTTGGTGTTGAGGAAAATGAAACTAAAAGATTAGGTGTTTTTCCAAATCCATCTAATGGTATCATCCAAATCAATACCCAAGACATTGTTGCTGTTACAATTATGGACCTTACAGGAAAAGTAGTATTTACTGCCAATAATGTAAACAACCAAACCGCAATTAACTTATCTGGACTTCAAAAAGGGATGTATTTGGCGAAAATTACAGGTACCGACATGCAAACTACAGAAAAAATCATATTAAAATAATACCATGAAAAAGATTTTATTTTCTTTGTTTATTTTAACGTCGTATTTTGGCTTTTCGCAATTGACCATGGCCAAGCTTGATGGAACGCCAATCAATAATAACGATATTTTTACTTACAACTCATTGGTGGGTGCAGGTTCTTATATGGGTTTAAAGATGTTCAATACATCGGACAGTAATATTAAAGTAAAAGGGAAAATTGTAAGCATGACCAATGCTACAGGTGGCAACCTTCAATTTTGTATTGGGCCGGTATGCGTGAATAATATCACCGTTGGGAATTCTTATCCAAATAGTGGTTTTACGATTGAAGCCAATGGTGAAAATGGGAATTTTGATCATTTTGACAACCACTACGCTGGCGATGGTGTCAATCCTGTTGAATACACCTTGAAATTCTACATGATCAATGCATCCAATGTCGAAGTCGGTAACTCAATTACCTTTACATACCGTTACAATCCTACTTTAAGCACCAGCGATTTTGAGTCATTGGCCAATACAGGTGTTGTTTTGCAATCCAATTTATTGCAAGACCAAATGCATCTTGTTGTTTCCAAAAATATTCAAATGGATTTGTTCGACCTTAACGGAAGAATTGTTGTTGCTAAAAAATTGAATACAGGAGAACATCATTTGTTTGTTTCTGACTTGCCAACAGGCATTTATATTGCAAATTTTACCAATGAAGAAGGCAAAAAAGCAACGGCAAAATTGATAAAAAAGTAATTCTAAATTAGATTATTGTAAAAAAAGACCGCTTGTGAAAGCGGTCTTTTTTTTAGTATAAACCCATTTTTTGCATGGCGGAAGGTTTTTCATAACCTATTGAAAATACCTTTTTGCGCATGCATTAAGTGCTTTTGTTCGAGGCTTGTTCGAGTGTTCTTTTAGAATTGCTTTAGAAAACGGGCATTTTCTCGAAGAAAGCTAAAGCAATGGTGGGAGAACGCGCATGAATTACAAGTTATTGACTGTGATATAAAATGTAAAAATGAGCATTCGGTGCTGTAATTAGAAGGTGGCATTTCTTTTGGTACAAAATGAAACTTTCTCTTATAAAAAAAAGACAGCTATTTTGGACGTACCTTTATAAAAATTGTCAATCTGGCCTAAAAAAAATCCTGCCGACAAAGTCAACAGGATTTATAGTATTGGAATTTTATTATCTAAATATAGGCTTCTATCGGTGCGCAACTACAAACCAAATTACGATCGCCATAGGCTTCATCTGCACGACGAACGGTCGGCCAAAACTTATTATCAGCGACATAATCCAGCGGAAATGCAGCTTGTTCCCGTGTGTAAGGATAAGTCCAATTATCGTTGGTCACCATCATTAAAGTATGAGGTGCATTTTTTAGCACATTGTTCGGATTGTCGGCCGTTGCAGCTTCAATCTCTTTTCTGATAGCAATCATAGCATCACAAAAACGATCCAGTTCTTCCAAGTTTTCACTTTCTGTAGGCTCAATCATTAATGTCCCAGCAACTGGAAAAGAAACAGTTGGCGCGTGAAATCCGTAGTCCATCAATCGTTTGGCGATATCGGTTACCTCAATGCCTTTTTCTTTAAATGGGCGACATTCCAAAATCATTTCGTGTGCCGCACGACCCATTTCGCCAGAATACAAAGTATCATAATGGCCGTTTAATTTTTCTTTGATGTAATTCGCATTCAAGATGGCATATTCTGTAGATTTTTTTAAACCTTCTGCGCCAAGCATGCAAATGTATCCATAAGAAATCAGGCAAACCAAAGCCGAACCCCAAGGTGCAGCAGAAATGGCTGTAATGGCATTGTCACCGCCTGTTGGAATAACAGGATTGGTAGGTAAAAACGGTACCAATTGTGGTGCAACGCAAATTGGACCAACACCTGGACCACCACCACCATGTGGAATTGCGAAAGTTTTATGTAAATTTAAATGACAAACATCAGCGCCAATTGTTGCCGGATTGGTCAATCCAACTTGTGCATTCATATTGGCACCATCCATATAAACTTGTCCACCATTATCGTGGATAAGTTGTGTGATTTCTCTAATAGCACTTTCAAAAACCCCATGTGTTGATGGATAAGTTACCATTAAGCACGACAAATTGGCTGAGTGTAACAGTGCTTTTTCGCGCAAATCGTCTACATCAATATTTCCGTTTTCTAATGTTTTTGTAACCACTACCTGCATTCCAGCCATGGCAGCCGAAGCCGGATTTGTTCCGTGTGCCGATGATGGAATCAAAGCAATGTTTCGATGGTGATCACCGCGAGAATGATGGTAAGCACGAATGACCATTAATCCAGCATATTCACCTTGTGCGCCAGAATTGGGCTGCAAAGTGGTTCCTGCAAAACCAGTAATCACGTTCAATTGCTGCTCTAATTTTGACAGCATTTCCTGATAACCTTGCGCTTGATCTAAGGGTGCAAATGGGTGAATGTTGTTCCATTGTGCCATGCTCAAAGGCAACATTTCTGAAGCGGCATTCAATTTCATGGTGCATGAGCCCAACGAAATCATTGAATGGTTCAATGCCAAATCTTTGCGCTCCAACATTTTGATGTAACGCATCAAAGCTGATTCTGAATGGTATTTGTTAAAAACATCATGTTGCAAAAACTTTGATGTTCTTTCTAGATTTGAAGGGATTTGATTGCCGTTTTGTAACGCAACAATGGTTGTAGGTTCCTTGTCTGTTGCTTCAGCAAAAATCGCAACGATTTTATTTAAATCAGTAATACTTGTCGTTTCATTTAAAGAAATTGAAACCGTATTTTCATCAACATAATAAAAGTTAACTTCGTTTTGTTCTGCAATGTGACGTACTTTTTTAGCGTCGGTTTTGATAACAATCGTGTCAAAATACGCCGTATTGATTTGGTACAAACCTAATTTTTCCAATTCATTGGTCAAAGTCACTGCCGAAGCGTGTACTTTATTGGCGATATATTGTAAACCTTTTGGACCATGATAAACGGCATACATTCCGGCCATAACCGACAATAAAACTTGTGCTGTACAAATGTTAGAAGTCGCCTTATCGCGTTTGATATGTTGTTCACGGGTTTGCAAAGCCATACGAAGCGCACGATTGCCGTTGGTGTCAACCGTTACTCCAATAATTCTTCCTGGCATTGACCGCTTGTATTCCTCTTTTGTAGCAAAAAAAGCAGCGTGTGGTCCGCCGTAACCTAACGGGATTCCGAATCTTTGCGTGGTTCCTAACACCACGTCGGCACCCATTTCACCGGGAGACTTCAATTTTACCAAACTTAAGATATCGGCTGCAACTGCCACTTTAATTTCGTTGATTTTAGCTTTGGCAATAAATCCAGTATAGTCATTGAGTTGACCAAACTTGCCAGGATACTGAAGAATGGCGCCGTAATATTCGTTAGAAAAATCAAATGCTTCGTGGTTTCCAATCACCAATTCCACACCAATTGGAGTCGCGCGCGTTTGCAAAACGGATAAGGTTTGTGGCAGTATTTCTTCGGAAACGAAGAATTTATTCACATTATTTTTCTTTTGATCGCGAGAACGAACGTCAAAAAGTAGCGCCATCGCTTCGGCGGCAGCTGTTCCCTCGTCAAGAAGCGATGCATTGGCGATTTCCATTCCGGACAATTCGATAACCATGGTTTGAAAATTCAAAATGGCTTCCAATCGGCCTTGGGCAATTTCTGCCTGATAAGGTGTGTAGGCAGTGTACCAACCTGGATTTTCAAAAACATTGCGTTGGATTACCGCAGGAATAATCGCTTGGTTGTATCCTAAGCCAATATAAGATTGGAACATTTTATTTTTGTCGCCTAATTTTTTTATATGGTTGGCAAACTCATATTCGGTCATCGCTGGCGCTAAATCTAAGTCGGCTTTTAAGCGAATATCATTAGGAAGCGTTTCGAAGATGAGCTGCTCTATTGATTCAACTCCAATTGTTTTGAACATTTTTGGAAGATCATTTTCATTTGTACCAATGTGTCTTAAAGCAAAAGCGTCTGTTTTCATATTGTGAAGCAAGTGTTGTGTTTTATAAAAGTACAAATTTATAGAATATTCCTAAAGACAAAGGCAATTTTGTGATTGATTTTTGACTATTTTTCAACCAAAAGCCATTCTTATTAACACTTTGATTATTTTTGTTTAATGAAAATTTTAAAGCAAATCCTTGATTTTTATATCAAATCTTCTTTACACGTTGGTTTTGCCGTACTTTCATTGGTTTATATAACCGCATTTTCAAATGATTTATGTAAACACATTATTTATCCCTGTTGTGTTTTTTGCGGTACCGTTTTCGGTTACAACGTCTTGAAATATTTTGAAGTTTTGACAAAAAAAACAATTGTTTTAAGAAAATATTTTTGCATCGTTTTGGTCACGATTATCACTTTAGTAGGATTTCTGTTTTTTTTGAACCGTTTGATTACTATCGTTAAAGTACAATTAATGCTCGCCGGAATTATGGTTTTTATTTATCCATTTTTGCGAAAATTTGGTATCATAAAAATGTTTTTGGTCGCTTTTGTTGTTGCGTTTATTACTGCATTCATTTCGTTTAACCCTAAATATACTTCCGTTTCTTGGCTAGTAATTTGTTTGGCATTTGCACAACGATTTTTCATTTTGTCTGCGCTAATGTTGCCATTTGAAATTGCAGATGCAAAAGAAGACGCCAAGTATTTTGATACATTGCCACAAAAATTCGGATTGGTGAGGACAAAGTATTTTGGTTATTTTCTTTTAGTCGTGTTCTTGATTTTTGATATTGTCAATAGCATTTACAATTCTAATTTTAGAATGCAGTTTTTTTTAATTGATATTGCAATAGCAATCGTTACGGCTGTTTTTATATTTTATTCGAATGAAAATCGCTCTCAATATTATACTTCTTTTTGGGTAGAAAGTGTGCCGATTTTTTGGTTGGCCTTATTTTTGATTTTCGGCCAAGTACTTTAAAACTTTATTTCGTTCAAGAATAAAATTGGTCAAATGCTTCTTAAGTAAAAATTGATCAAACAATCTACCGAAGATGCCAAACGGCGTTTCATAATTCAAGTTGTCAATCATCACGGTCTTGCCGTCTTTTTCTACAAATGTATGCTCGTGTTGGAACGATTTGAATTTTCCTTCCTCCATTTCATCCACAAAATAATCGTACAGATCCATTGCGGTCATTCGGCTTTTGTGGGTCAAGTAAAAACCAAAATGTCGACCGCGCCAAGTTACAGTTTCATTGTAGTTGATCAATCCCGAAGTGATGCCGGCAATGGCTTTTTCTTTTGTTTTATGGGCAGATTGTTGGTGCACATCAATGTTTCTTGCTAAGTCAAAAACAGTTTTCTTAGGTGCGTTTATTTTGGTTATTAGTTTGATTGTTGTCATTTGTTGTTTGTGTGTTATAGAAAAAAAGATTTTAAAAAATCTTCCAGGTCTTTTGTTAAAAAATTTGACCAATGCCGCTCAAAATAATCAACCAGTTGGGGATTGCCATAGTCATGATTTTTATTGTATCGTCTTTTTGCCTTCGATTGTAATATTAGAACCCAACGCCAAAAAGGCCGAAGTAGGTTTTATGTCTTCTAAAAACCTAAAATCTTTTCCATAAACCTTTTCAAAATCTACGTCAACTTTGTAATCAAGCACTTCCAATTGTTGCCATCTTGGATGCGTAACTTCATATTCGATAGTGGTTTTTTCGTTAAATTTTGTGTATCCAAAATAATGTTCGGTGATGAATTCGGCTTCCGAACCTACTTCAATTGGAATTGCATTTTTGTTGGTTGTCATTGCAATTGAATTCCATTTATCCTCTTTTTTCCAATCGTATTGAAATGATTTTGAACTTGCCTCTTCGGTTCTCGAATGGCGCATTTTTAAAGTTTGATAATGTTCATTGTACAAAGTATTCGCAACAATGGTTATGGCATGTTTCGGAACAATTTCTTTCACAAATACAACGCCGCGTTTCCAAATGCCATCTTCATATCGTTTCACATAAAAGCGCAAATTGACTTCCTCAAAATTCACATGAAACGGAATCTTTATCCCTAAAATTTTCACGTTTTCAAACATAAAACCGATAAGACTTATATAACATTTGTCGTTCCATAAATCGAGTTCCGTTCCTTTTGGCGTGTATTTATCCAAAATATTCGAATCAATTTCGTAGTTAATGATTACCAAATCGTGCCATGCGGCTTTTAGAAAACTCATATTATTTGTTGTATTATTTAACTTTCAGAAAAAAATGAAAGTTTTGATTAAATTTTTTTATTTCATGATTTTAATCACCAATCTGCCCAACCAATTGTCTTTGAACTCTGTAACTTTGTCCAACATATTGTCGGCTTTCAACACAAAATCATATAGTTTTCCGGTTTGTTCAACAAAATGTTTGGTTTCTGGTGATTGCGCAGCATCGATAGAAGAAACGTCTTTGAGCACTTTTAGCGCTGGTTTGATTTCTCTTTTACTGCGTTCTTGCGCTATTTTTACAGCCAACTCGTCCAAATCTTTTTCAGCACTAAAAAACTCTCTGCGCTCGCCCGATTTGTATTCTTTGTACACAATACCCCAATCCATCAAAGCACGCAAATTCATACTGGCATTCCCACGCGAAATCAGCAATTCTTCCATCACATCTTCCATCGAAAGTGGCTCTGCTGATACCATCAACAAAGCATGAATCTGCGCCATCGTTTTGTTAATTCCCCATTGCGATCCCAATGCGCCCCACGACTGAATAAATTTATTTTTTGCCTCTTTTAATTCCATCATACAAAAGTAGGCTTTTATTTTTAAAGTTTCAAAAATAAATGAAAGTTTGTTTTAATTAATTTATGGCGTTACCCCGTTGCGAACGAGCATTCTAAAAAATCAGACTTTCGGAACAACGGGGTCAGGCTTTTCGTTACAAGTCCGCGCGGCGTCGTTCCTCCTTGCTGTGGGCTTTTCACTTCAATCCCTAACGCAGACAGCACAAAAAAAACCGAAGGCAATCTTCGGTTTTATTTTGTAATTCAGAGCGGTAAAAATATTATCTAAACCAATCCAGCTCTTTTTAGCAAAGCATCGGCATTGGGTTCTTGTCCGCGAAAACGCTGGTACAATGCCATCGGCAATTCGGTTCCTCCTTTTGAAAGGATGTGGACTTTGAATTTTGTAGCTACTTCTTTATTAAAAATTCCCTTTTCTTGAAAATACGCAAAAGCGTCCGCATCTAAAACTTCGGCCCATTTGTAACTGTAGTACCCAGAAGAATAACCGCCATTAAAAATATGTGAAAATGAAACACTCATGCAATTTTCGGCCACATCGGGATACAAAGTGGTACCGTCAAAAGCAGATTTTTCAAAGGCTTTAATGTCTTTGATTGTTGTTGGGTCACTGCTGTGAAAAGCCATGTCCAACAAACCAAAACTCAATTGTCGTAAGGTCGCCATTCCTTCTTGAAAATTGGCGCTTTCTTTGATTCTTTCTACATATTCATGCGGAATAATTGCGCCAGTTTGATAATGTTTCGCAAACAAAGCCAATGCTTCTGGCGCATAACACCAGTTTTCCATAATTTGACTTGGCAATTCTACAAAATCCCAATAAACACTGGTGCCCGACAAACTCGGATATTTAGTGTTGGCCAACATCCCATGCAAAGCGTGACCAAACTCGTGAAACAAAGTCGTTACTTCATTAAAGGTCAACAAGGATGGTTTTGTAGCAGTTGGTTTTGTAAAATTGCAAACAATGGATACATGTGGTCTTTCATTCTTGCCGTTTTTAATGTATTGTGGTTTATACGAAGTCATCCAAGCACCATTACGTTTTCCTGGTCGCGGAAAAAAATCAGCGTAGAACAAAGCGACCAATTGGCCTTCAAAATCCACAACCTCAAAAGTCTGCACTTCTTCATGGTATTTATCGATGTCCGAAATGGATCTAAAAGTAATTCCGAAAAGTCGTTCTGCAATCAAAAAAGCACCGTTCAGCACATTTTCAAGTTGGAAATAAGGTTTCAAAACTTCATCATCCAAACTGAATAAACTTTGCTTTAGTTTTTCAGAATAATAAGCACCATCCCATTTTTCTAATTGATTGATGCCATCTAATTCTTTTGCAAATGCAGTCAATTGCGCAAATTCTCGTTGCGCTGCGGGTTTGGCTTTGACCAACAATTCATTTAAAAACGATTTGACTTTTTCAGGATTTTGGGCCATTCTTTCTTCTAAAACAAAATCCGAATGTGTTGCATAGCCCAATAAATTAGCCCTTTCAAATCGCAATTTTGCAATTTTTAAAGTATTATCTTGGTTGTCAAACTCATTGTTTTGAAAACCCTTTTTTCCGGCTGCAATAGCCATCTCTTTTCTTAATTCGCGGTTTTCATTATAAGTTACAAAAGGCAGATAACTCGGAAAATCCAAAGTAAAAAGCCATCCTTTCAGTTGTTTCGATTGCGCCAATGCTTCAGCCATTTCAACAGCGCCTTCGGGCAGACCTTTTAAATCGTTGGCATCGGTGATGTGCAATTGATAATTATTGGTTTCTGCCAAAACATTTTCGCCATAAGTCAATTTTAATTGCGCGAGTTCGGTATCAATTTCGCGCAAGCGTATTTTTTTATCGGCCGACAAAAGTGCGCCATTTCTTGAAAAACTTTTGTATTTTTTATCCAATAAAGTCAATTGCTCTGTGCTAAGACGCAAGTTTTCCTTTTGATAATAAACCGTTTTTATTTTATTGAATAAGTCCTGATTAAGTGTAATATCATTGCTAAATGCAGTTAATAACGGACTGACTTCTTGTGCTATTTTTTGCATTTCATCAGAAGTTTCAGCCGAATTCAAATTAAAAAATATGCTGGATAAACGATCCAATGCTTCTCCCGAAAAATCCAATGCTTCAATGGTATTTGCAAAATTAGGACTTTCAGTATTGTTGATAATGGCATCAATTTCGATTCGAGCAGCAGCAATTGCTGTTTCAAACGAAGCAAGAAAATCTTTGTTTTCGATTGTAAAAAATGGCGCCGAATTGTATTTGGTGTTAAATGGATAAGAGATTGGGTTCATATATAAAGTATTGCAATTTTTTGGGAATTAAAATAAAATGAGTTGACAACAAAAATGGATGAAAATGTTAAATATTAAATAAATGTGTATTTAGTCGGAATTTTGTGTAACTTCGTCGTAGAATTTCTTTTGTTTTTCACAAAGGAAGTTTTAAGGAAATTTAATTTTTGCCCCAAATCTTAAAAGTAAATTTCTGATTTTAAATTTTTTAAAAGCTCTTGCCAACCAGCGGGAGCTTTTTTTTATTCCATTTAGTAAATAAGAAATATTTATTATAAACTTGCGGCTGATTGGTTTACTGCATTTTTTAAACTTTCTTTATAGGCAATTATTTTTTCTAAAACATCGGGTTGTTGGCTTCCAATAATTTGCGCTGCTAAAATCCCAGCATTTTTTGCGCCATTTAATGCCACAGTCGCCACAGGAACACCACCAGGCATCTGCAATATTGACAAAATACTATCCCAGCCGTCGATTGAATTACTTGATTTTATGGGGAAACAACTAACAGGCAATGGCGACATTGCGGCTACCATTCCAGGCAAATGGGCCGCACCACCTGCACCTGCAATAATCACGGCAATACCTTTTAAATGTGCATTTTTACTGAAATCAAATAATTTTTCAGGTGTTCTGTGTGCCGAAACAATATCGACTGCGGTTGCTATACCAAAACTTTTTAATACGGCAACAGCTTCTTCCATGATTGGCAAATCAGAGATGCTTCCCATTATTACGGCTACTTTCATGTTTATAAATTTAAAGTTAAAAAATAGAATAATTAAAAAATGAATCTATCATTCGCTTATCACTCTTATTGTTTGTTTGACTTCTTCGGCAATTTTTCTCGCTATTGCTATATCTTCATTTACAATGGTTACATGTCCCATTTTTCTGAACGGTCGTGTTTGTTTTTTTCCATAAATATGGGGTGTTACACCATCCCATCCTAGAATTTTCTCTATATTTTTATAGATAACATCTCCAGAAAATCCTTCTTCACCCACCAAATTAACCATAATTCCAGCCACTTTACTTTCGGTATTACCCAACGGCAAATTGAGAATGGCGCGTAAATGATTTTCAAATTGTGAAGTATAACTCGCTTCGATCGAAAAATGACCTGAATTATGCGGTCTCGGCGCTACTTCATTTACTAAAATAACATCCTCATGGGTTTGAAACATTTCGACAGCCAACAATCCAACATGGTTGAATTTTTGAGCAACCAATAATGCAACATCATTTGCTTTTTGCGCTATATTGGCATCAATTCGCGCTGGACAAATCACGTATTCGACCTGATTGGCTTCTGGATGGAACTCCATTTCAACCACAGGATACGTTTTGATTTCGCCTGAAACATTGCGAGCAACAATCACCGCCAATTCATTTTTAAACGGCACCATCATTTCTGCAATACATTCAACATCGGGCAAATTATTTGTATCTGCAAGCGCTCTAATCACTTTTACGCCGTTGCCGTCGTAGCCAAACTGAGTACATTTCCATACCAAAGGCAAGTCCAGTTGATTGTTTTGAATGGCACTTATCATGGCGCTACTGCTTTCAAAACGCTGGTACTCGGCGGTTGGAATATTATTGTGTAAATAAAAATCTTTTTGAATGCCTTTATTTTGAATCAATCGCAGCGTTTTGGGCGATGGATAAATTTTGATACCTTCTAATTCAAGGGCTTCAAGGGCTTCAAGATTGACCAATTCGATTTCAAAAGTCAGTACATCAACTTGTTTTCCAAAATTGTAAACCGTAGCAAAATCCATTAAATCACCTTGAAAAAAATGATTGCAACCGATTTTTCCAGGTGCTTCGCTACTTGGATCTAAAACATAAGTTTGTATGTCTAATTTTCGGGTTTCAAAGAGCAACATTTTGCCCAATTGCCCACCTCCAAGGATGCCTAATTTGAAATCGGAAGAAAAATAATTCATTTGGTTTGCGTTGTGAATGTCTTTTGACAAATAGATTGATGCAAAGATAACTAAGAATTTGAAAATGGCTAAAATTTCTAGACTCTTTGATTATCCGATTTCCAATTTTGAATTTCTTTTTTTATTTTGGTTCCAGACCAATTTTCGGATTTCGTTTTTTCAAGTAAAACTAAAAATTCAGCATCCGAAGCGAAACGCAGCGCAAAAATTTGTTTATCGCGTAAAGGCGGTTGCAAGTCTTCAAGTCTTTTTCCGGTTAACGAAAAATATCGAAAACTAACTTCTAAATTAACTATTCGGTCTTGCAAAGTGAGTGCATAATGCTGGCGCAGTAGGAACGAAAGTAAAATCAATATCAAAAAGACAATACTAAAAAAAGTCCAAATCAAAGGATCTTTTGCTTCCCTACCAATATAAATACTAGTGACAAGTAGTATCGAAAGCAATGGATAATACACAAAATGGTGTGGGGCATAAAATCGGATATGATTTTTATAAGATTGTGGTTTCATTTTTTTTGAAATTAAATTATATCAAGTACAAATAAAAAATCCCAGTAAACCTGTCACGTACTGGGATTTTTTATTTCTATGTTATTTTACATTAAGGATTTTCTTCAAATTCCTGATTTTCATCGGTATGAGCACTTCTAACATTGATCACTTTATTGTCATTGCCTACTACAAAAGCTACAAAACTCAAATTGGCAGCATTTTCGATATTGGCAGGGACCGGAACCGAAAAATTTTTGGTTACTGTTGTACCAAAAACCGTTGCTTCGGTTATCGCATCGCCCATAATATTGGTCAATGAAGCTCTTAATACGTGATCGTGGTCAAAATTCAGCACTGGATTTACAGCGCCAAAATACGTGGTGTAGTTGGCTTGATAATAAGTCAAATTGTCTTCTAACAAATAAACCACCAATTTGACATCGGTATAATTCTGTACAAATTTTATTGCGACATCGACCGAAATATTACCATTGGCAACCGTCGGATGCAACGCCAAACCTAAACCACAATTATTGCTTGTTAAATTGATTGCCTGTTGTATGTTTTGCGGCTCTGGAAATTCCCAAGTCACGGTTCTGTTCAACCTTGATTGTGGCAATTCGAGATCGTATTCTGGAGAAATCAAATTCTTTAATGGTCCTATTCCATCAAAATGATATGGATCGTTGCCATTATGAATTGCCACGGCTACTGCTCTTTCAGTTGATTCAAAAACCTTTTCAATACCATAAGAAACCCGTGTACAATTGCCACACCATGTTCCTGTATAATCTTCAATTAGCACTCTTTTTTTGAATTGCCCTGAAACTGGAGGTGCATCAATCGTTTCGTCTATAACAATCTGTTTTTCAATAATATTGGTTTCACTACAAGAACTTAAGACAGCAGCTGCCACTAAAAAAAGAGAAAAGTATATCGTTTTCATATTAACAAAGTTTAATCTCATTATTATTTTACAAATAAAACAAATTAAATTTTATAGTACTACTTTTTATTTATTTATTTGCATACAAATAGATCTAGAAAATGAAAAAAATAACACTTGTATTTCTTTTGATTGCATGCACTGGTTTTGCACAAAAGCAACTTCCTGATTTGACTTTAAAATCAGTTGAAGGCCATAACATTTCTTTAAAAAATGATTTTTCAGAAAAAGATAAATTTTATATTTTTTCGTTTTGGGCCACTTGGTGTGCGCCTTGTATCAATGAATTGGATGAATTGAATGAAATCCAAGACGAATGGAAAAAAACCTTAAATCTCGAAATCATTGCGGTATCAACCGATGATGCAAGAACACAAAAAAGAGTTAACCCGTTGGTAAACGGAAAAGGTTGGGATTTTAAAGTCGTTTTAGATAGTAATCAAGATTTCAAACGCGCCATGTCGATTGTCAATATTCCTTACACAATTGTAGTTAAAAATGGGGTTATTGTTCATATTCAGAACGGGTATGTGCCTGGAAGCGAAGTCGAATTATTCGAAAAATTAAAGACGCTTTAAGCCATGAACAGATTTTTCCTTTTACTATGTCTTGTGGTTTTCAGTTCCAAAGCACAAGACAGTCACACTTTTTTTGGCGGATTTGAATCCAATGCACAATGGTATCTTAACGATAAAGATTTGGGGGTAGATCATCCAGAATATCCGTTGCGTTCTAACAGTTATTTGCTAGTAAATTACAAACACAAAAATTGGTCTGCTGGAATTCAAGCCGAGGCCTATGAGGAGCGCGAATTATTAAATTACAATCCCAAGTTCAACCAAACCAATGTGGCTACCTATTTTGCGCAATATAAAAACGAAACCATCGATGTCACTTTGGGCTATTTTTATGAACAGTTTGGTAGTGGATTGCTTTTTAGAGGTTGGGAAGACCGTGCACTTGGTATCAATAATGCTTTGCGTGGCGCAAGGATCATTTATAAACCTTTGAATTCGATAACATTAAAAGGAATTTATGGTCGGCAACGCACTGGTTTTGAAGTTTCTGAGGGACAAGTATACGGTTTTGATTCTGAATTTTCTGTTTCTGATGCTATCAAAATGGCAAATTCCTCACTTTCTATTGGCCTGACTTATGTAGGAAGATATGAAGTTACGCCCATTGAAAACCCAAATTTTAAAAGCTTGACCAATGCTTATGCAGCGCGTTTGAATTATACACACAAATCGTATTATTTTGCAACCGAATTCAATTACAAATCCGATGACGCTGTTGTCGAAGTTGCCAATCAACCTCAAAACAATTTCATAAAACCTGGTAACGCATTGCTCGTCAATATGGGTTACTCTAAAAAAGGTTTTGGTTTAGATGGTACTTTTAGACGATTAGAAAACATGGGATTTTATTCGGAAAGAGGCGCAAAAGGCAATCCGTATAATGACCGTATTCTTAATTTTATTCCGAGTCTTACCAAACAACATCATTACAATTTAGCCAATATTTACGTCTATCAATCGCAGCCCAACGTCATTCTCGGCGATGCTACTTTGGTCAAAACTGGTGAAATTGGCGGACAAATAGATTTGTTTTATGATTTTAAAAAAGGCTCAACTTTGGGAGGCAAAAACGGCATGAAAGTCGCGTTTAATTTTTCGAATTGGAATGCTTTAGGAGGTGATTTTTATATTCTGAATCCAAAAAATTATGAAACAGATTTCTTTGGTTTCGGAAAAAAATATTTTTCTGATTACAATATTGAAGTAACCAAAAAGTGGCATAGCAAATTGCAAACACAGTTTTCGTATATCAATCAATATTACAACAAAAAGATGATTGAAGAAACGGCTGGTTTGGTAAAAACCAATATTATTGGCGCCGAAATGACCTACAAAACAGCAGCTTCACAATCGATTCGAATTGTAGGCGAACACATGTGGGCAGACTCGGATAAAAAAAATTGGGCAAGTGCTACGGCTGAATTCAACGTTGATTCTAACTTGTCTTTTTACGTATTAGACATGTACAATTATGGCAATGATGAGGCGTCTATGCGCAATCACTATTATAATATTGGTACAGCGTATCGAAAAAACGCAACGCGTATTGCGTTGAGTTATGGCAGACAACGAGGTGGTTTGGTTTGTGTGGGTGGCGTTTGCCGATTTGTGCCCGAAAGTTCCGGAATTGCATTGTCGTTGAATACGACTTTTTAATGTTTTTTTTGCTAACAGGCTAAATCTGAATTTGAATTTTAAATGAAAGTACCAAATACTTTGCGAAATGCTATTTCGATACTTATTGTATTAGTACAATACCTCGCTTTCGCTAGCTGTTTAGGCAGCTTTTCATAGTGACTTTTTGCAACATAATCTTCTCAAAGTTGTGATATAATTGTACTGCGCAGCGCTAACAAAGAAAAAAGACAGAAACTATAACATTAATGTTGTAGTTTTTTTTATCTTTTTTAGCGTAAAATTATTTGCGGGCACGTATTTAACTTCGAACTATTGCCCTTTTTCGGTTCCAATAC
>CANKZI010000014.1 GCA_947488595.1 Flavobacteriaceae bacterium | reverse complement strand
TCCAAACTGAACAGCCAATTGCCCGATGCGACGATTGCAATTGATGCATTAGAACGCGCATGCAATTCGAGGTTCATCACCGTAGATTACACCGTTTTTAATACAAATAGCACCAATGCGTTGCCCTCAAATGTGCCGATTGCGGTATTTGCCAACAGCACTTTGTTGGATATTGTTTTTACATTTTCGGAAATTGCCATTGGCGGAAGCGAAAGCAATACGATTGTTTTAGAAATTCCGATTGAGATTCCGATTGATTTTGAGTTGCTGTTTGTGGTCGATCAAAATGCAAGTGGCGTTGGTGTCATCAAAGAAATCAGCGAAAACAACAACACCGATACTTTGCCGATTTCGCTTTTTGTATCACCTGGATTTAATAATTTGGAAAACCTCGAAAGTTGTAATGAAGGTTTAGGAAAAGGTACTTTTAATTTTGCCAATTATGAGGAGGCAGTTAAAGTCGAACCCAATCATACCGCTACTTTTTTCAATAGTTTGGATGATGCCAATGACAACAACAATCGATTATTCAACTTGTCCAACTTTGTTGCATTGGCTAATCCAAAAACAATTTATGTGCGTATTGAAGACGAAAATGGCTGTTTTACTACCACAAGTTTTGATTTGATTACCAAAAACTGTCCACCACAAATTTATAATTTGGTTGCTACTAATAGCGATAACTTTTATGATACTTTTTTGATTTATGGATTGCGTGATATTTTTCTGAATTTCAAATTATCCATTTACAACCGTTGGGGCGTTTTGATTTGGACTGGCAATAACAACACACCCGATTGGGATGGAAAGTCCAGTAACGGCAATACTATTGGGGACAACACACTGCCCGATGGCACTTATTTTTATGTTTTAGAACTCAACGATCCCAATTATCAAAATGCCATGACCGGCTTTTTGGAGTTGACGAAATAATGGTTAAAATAAAAACAACCCTTCGAAGGTTTTGAAGCCGTAACAAGTTGCTACTACATTTTTTGGGTATAAAAATTATAATCTTTCAAAATCGTTCGTATAAAATATTGGTCGTCGCCCATTTGGTTTTTTATTCCGGTAACGGCTATTATTTTGGTTTTTAGTTTTTCTATAATCGCATATTCTTGGTTCTTTTTTGCCAATTCAAAACTTTCCTTTATAATTCGAATATCATTGTCAGAAAGTTTGATCACCGAGGGATAGGTCGGCACATAATCCTCTTGAATTTCTTCTAAAATGGTGCTGTTGATACTGATGTTGTTCTTTAACGTAATCACCGCTGTTCCTGCCGACATATCGCCCAATCGCTGCGATTTTTTGCTGACAACAATCATGATCAATGCTAAAATCCAAGTGCCCCAAACCTCTACAATTCTAAAAAGCCAACGGATCAAATAATCGCCAAAACCGGCTTGATAACCATCGATTTTTACAACTTTTATTTTGAGCAAACGTTTGCCAAAAGTTTGTCCTTCAAAAATACTTTCGAAAGTTAGCGTATAAAACATTACGGGCAACATAAACAAAACAACTACGGCGATGCGCGACCAATCGTCCCAACTTGCCATGACATCGCCCAGACCTAAAAGATAAAATATACCCCAAAATACCGTAATCAAATAAGCCAATTGAATGACCGCATCGGTCAAAAAAGCGAGTAATCTTTCGCCAATAGATGCTGCCGTAAAATTTATATTTACATTTTGTGTTGTGTTAATAGATAATTGCGTCATATTTTATATTTTAGCCTTAAATGAGAGAAGTTGCATTCATAAAACAAAATAAATCAAAATGGCTTGAATTTGAACAAGCTATTTTTGGTAAAACTAAAAAAAATCCCGATGAAATGGCCAGTTTGTATGTACATTTGATCAACGATTTGTCGTATGCACAAACTTATTATCCAAAAAGCAAGACGGTAGTCTATTTGAACCACTTGGCAGCACAGATTTACCAAAAAATTTACAAGACCAAAAGACAGGAAACCAATCGTATTGTTTACTTTTTTTCGATCGAAGTGCCACTGATTGTCTATCAATACCGCCGTTATTTGATGTATGCTTTTTTACTTTTTTTTATGTCGGTTGGCATTGGTGTGCTCTCTGCCAAATACGATGATAGTTTTGTGCGTTTGATCATGGGCGATCAATATGTGAACATGACTTTAGAGAATATCAAAAAAGGGAATCCAGTAGCCGTTTACGAATCCGGCAGCAATTGGGGCGGTTTTATTGTCATCACTATGAATAACCTTTATGTAGGTGCAAAATGTTATATTTATGGAATCTTTGCTGGCCTTGGCACCTTTTTTATTTTATTGCAAAACTGCATTATGTTGGGTTCTTTTCAATATTTTTTTTTCAAGCAGGGTGTTTTTTGGGAAAGCGTACAAGGCATTTGGATTCACGGATCGATGGAAATTTTTGCTATCGTGATCGAAGCGGCAGCTGGTTTTATTTTGGGTGCCTCCATCTTGTTTCCGAGAACTTACTCGCGTATGAATTCGCTTAAAATCGGATTCAAAAACAGCTTAAAAATATTTTTAGCAACCATGCCATTTACCTTCGCAGCTGGTTTTTTAGAAGGTTTTGTCACACGCTATTCAATTGAAATGCCCAATTGGCTCAATGTTTTTATCATTCTTTCGACTTTATCTATGATTGCCTTTTATTTTTTAATTTTTCCGTTTATCGTCAATAAAAAAATGCAATCCATTCAAAAACTTCCTCAACCAAATTCCAAGTGAGTCGATTTGTAATAGCTGTTTTATTTTTGTTTGCCATTTGCAGATTGAATGCGCAAGACTCGGTTCTTTTGAAACAAAACGACAGCAAAACAAAGGTTGTTTGGACCGACGCAGCTCTTAAAATCGATAACGATTCGATTGAAAACTTGTATTTTTTGCCACAATTCAAAACCAAATACCAATCAGAAGCTTTCGTTTATGAAGTAAAATCGCAACCAAAAAATAATTGGAACCGTTTTAAAGAATGGTTGTCCGAAGTGTTTTCGAGACTATTTAGTTTTGATGACCAACAAGCATCAATGGCGCTGGTCGAACTGGTTTTAAAAATCCTTGCGATTGCACTGATTTTATTCGTAATTTATCTGATTGTAAAATCGATTATGAACAAAGAAGGTCAATGGATTTTCGGAAAAAAATCGGACCGCAGCGTCATCCGCTACGACGAAATTGAAAAAAACCTGCATTTGGTTGACTTCGAAAAACTCATCAAAGACAGCATAAAGTTAGACGAAAAACGATTGACCATTCGCTATTATTATTTGTGGTTGCTCAAAAAAATGTCCGAAAAACAAGTCATCGAATGGGATATCGAAAAAACAAATTCTGATTATTTGTACGAAATCAAAAATGAAAAGCTAAAGGAGCAATTTGGTTATGTTTCCTATTTGTACAATTACATTTGGTATGGCGAATTTGATATTGATACCATCACTTTTGAAAAAGCTACAGCCACATTCCAAAAAACAATACAATCAATTTAGCAATGGACAAAAAATTAAAAATATACATTGCCCTACTTGTTTTGATGATTGTTAGCATTATTGTTATAGATGTCAACAGGCCAGTTCCCATTAATTGGTCGCCAACTTATGATACCAATGATAAAATTCCGTTTGGTTTGTATGTTTTGGATCAAGAACTTCCGACACTTTTAAAAGACCAAAAAATCAATAAAATTGCGACAACACCTTACGAATATTTTGAACCTTTGTATGATTATGATTCGTTAGTAAAAAATTACAAAGTAAAAGGCACTTTTTTGGCCATTGCCGAATATGCCGAAATGGATGATGCCTCGGTAACCGAACTGTTTTATTTTGCTAAACATGGCAATACGATTTTTTTATCTATGAAAAGTTTTCCGAAAGCGATTTTAGACAGCTTGAAAATCAAATACAATGCTGATTTTGAATTCAAAAAGAAAAGTTATAATTGGATTGCCAATAAGAAGTTGGGAACAGAAAAATATAATATTGAAGAAGGATTAGGCAATAATTATTTTTCGAAAATCGACACGCTACAAACCACTATTTTAGGTTATCAAAGCGGCGACAGTACGCGTGTGAATTTTATAAAAGTGCCTTATAAATCAGGAAATTTTATTTTGCATACGCAACCAGCAGCTTTTACTAATTTTCATTTGCTCAAAAATGACCATGCCGAATATGCCGAAAAAGTACTTTCGTATTTGCCTAAAGGCGATGTGTTTTGGTACCTCAAAAATCAAAATGGCGAAAAAATATCAGATGGTCCATTGCGCTATTTGTTCAGTCAGCCGGCGTTAAGGTCGGGTTGGCTTTTGTTTTTAATTGGCATGTTGGTTTTTATGATTTTTAATGCCAAACGCAGACAACGCGTTGTGCCAATTGTACAACCTTTGTCTAATACAACCATTGATTTTGCCAAAACTATCGGAAATTTGTATTTTCAAGAAGGCGATCATGGGAATCTCATCGACAAAAAAATCATTTATTTTTTAGAAAAAATACGTCAAGATTATTTGCTAGACACTTCGGTTTTAGATGATATTTTCATTAAAAAACTACAAGCCAAATCCGGAAAAAATAGTTTTGACATTCAAAATTTAGTGTATTTGATCAACCAACACCGAAAAAATAATTTTACAGCAATTGAATCTGATTTGATTGCGATAAACAACGCAATCGAAAAAATTATAAACTGATTACCAATAATTTAGTCCCCACAGCAACTATGGAAAACTTGGAAAACAATTTTGAAAATACCCCAGAAATAACCAACGAAAATGTAAATTTTGAATCGCGCATCGATTTGAGCGAATTGCAAAAAAGCATCGAAGCCATTAAAACCGAGCTAAGTTCGGTTATTGTCGGACAACACAAAATGATCGACCAATTGTTGGTTGCGATTTTGTCAAATGGTCATGTTTTGCTTGAAGGTGTTCCGGGCGTTGCCAAAACCATCACGGCAAAATTATTGGCAAAAACTTTGGATATTGGCTTTAGCCGAATTCAGTTTACACCCGATTTGATGCCCTCGGATATTTTGGGAACTTCGGTTTATGATTTGAAAAAATCGGAATTTGAATTCAAAAAAGGTCCTATTTTTTCGAACCTGATTTTGATTGACGAAATCAATCGTGCGCCAGCAAAAACGCAAGCGGCTTTGTTTGAAGTAATGGAAGAACGACAAATCACCATCGACGGAACAACTTATATTTTAGACACGCCGTTTTTGGCAATTGCTACTCAAAATCCGATTGAGCAAGAAGGAACTTATCGTTTGCCCGAAGCGCAATTGGATCGTTTTTTATTCAAAATTTCGATAGATTATCCAAAATTAGAAGAGGAAATAGCGATTATTCAACGTGAACATTTGTTGCAAAATAAAGATAAACTACAAAATATAAAAACACTGCTTACGGCAGCCACCATTAAAAATTTTCAAAAATTGGTCAAGCAAATCATTATTGAACCACAATTGGTCGAATACATTGCGAAAATTGTAATCAATACGCGCGAAAATGCGTTTTTGTATTTGGGTGCTTCTCCTCGTGCTTCGATTGCAATTTTAAATGCTGCCAAAGGCTTTGCAGCGATTCGTGGACGCGATTTTGTAACACCAGAAGACATCAAAGAAGCGGCAATTCCGGTTTTGCAACACCGAGTTATTGTAACGCCAGAACGCGAAATGGAAGGCATTACGAGTACCGAAATCATCAAACAGATTTTGGAAAGTGTTGAAATTCCGAGATAAATTTTTATACCTGAAACCCTTGAAATACTGAAAAATTGAGCCTAATCAAAAAAATATACATCAACAATCTCTTTTTCTATATGCTATTTTGCATCATAGTTTTATTTGTTTGTGCCTTTATTTTTCCGTTTTTGTATGCAGCCACTTGGTATTTGTTTTTGATGTTAATGGGCTTTTTTGTTTTGGATATACTGTTGCTTTTTTTTGCTAAAAGCGGCATTGTTGCGGCGCGAACTACTTCCGAAAAGCTATCCAATGGCGATGAAAATCCGATTCATTTGAACATTAAAAACTTTTATACTTTTCCGATTGCAATAAAAGTGATTGATGAGATTCCTTTTCAGTTTCAAGTGCGTAATTTCGAAATCAAAAAAACTGTAAAAGCTTCATCAGAAACCGAAATCAATTATTTTTTGCGTCCAACAGAAAGAGGCGAATACCATTTTGGCAATCTAAATGTTTATGTGAACTCGCCTTTGCAAATCGTTTCTAGGCGGTTTACATTCGACAATAACCAAATGGTGCCAACTTATCCGTCGTATATCCAATTACGAAAATACGATTTGATTGCCTTTTCGAACAATTTGTTTCAATATGGTGTAAAAAAAATCAGGCGAATAGGACACTCGATGGAGTTTGAACAAATCAAAGAATACACACAAGGCGACGATATTCGGACTTTGAACTGGAAAGCTACAGCAAAGAAAAATGCGCTGATGATCAACCAGTTTCAGGATGAAAAATCACAGTCGATTTATATGGTCATCGATAAAGGACGTGTAATGAGAATGCCGTTCAACGGTTTGAGTTTGCTGGATTATGCGATCAATGCTACTTTGGTTTTGTCGAATGTAATCCTCAAAAAACAAGACAAAGCAGGAATGTTTGCGTTTTCAAAAAAAGTGGAAAATCGAGTTGTTGCCGAAAAACGGTCTTCGCAAATGCAAAAAATTCTTGAAAACTTATACAACATCAAAACCAATTTTTTTGAAAGTGATTTTAGCCGTTTGTATGTTGATATCAAGAAAAATATCAACCAACGCAGTTTGATTATTTTATATACTAATTTTGAAACTTTGGATGGATTGCACCGACAATTACCTTATTTGAAAGGTATTGCGAAAAATCATTTGTTGGTTGTGGTTTTCTTCAGCAATACCGAATTGAATGTGTTGATTCAGAGTCAGGCCAAAACCATCCAGGAAGTTTATGATAAAGTGATCGCCGAAAAGTTTGCTTTCGAAAAACGATTGATTGTCAATGAGTTGAGAAAAATTGGTATTCATACTGTGCTTACCCAACCCGAAAACCTGACTTTGGATACCATCAACAAATATTTAGAAATTAAAGCAAGAGGTATTTTATAACCGTATATTTATGCCAATGAATGCGAAACGTTTGAATACCATCAATATTTTTTTAATGCTTTTATTAAGTGCGATTTTTGGCATAAGAAATTACAATTCATTGCTGATTTTTATTGCTTTTTTTGGATTGTTGGTATTGCTTTTTGTCGAAAATCAAAAAAAAGAATCTTATATATTGCCGTCGTTTTTTGTCAATAGAAGTACTTTGTTGTATTTTGAGCATATCCGATTAAAATTAATTTTTAAGTCCAAAACCATTTAATTTTTGCTTTTACACGCATGAAACAAATCACTTCTACACAAAATCCTTATATAAAATCTTTGGTACAACTTCAAGAAAAAGCCAAAGCACGCAAACAAACTGGCACTTTTTTAATAGAAGGGCAAAGAGAAATCATCTTGGCATTTAAAGGAGGTTACGAATTAGATGCTGTTTTGTTTTATCCTGATTTGATAACAAAAGAAGCGGTTATTCAACTGGCCAACAACCCAAACAACCTCATCGAAATTAATAAAGAGGTTTTCGAAAAACTCGCGTACCGCGATACAACGGAAGGCATTATTGCAGTGGCAAAAAGTAAAAATTTACAACTTTCTGATTTACAAATTTCAGCAAATCCATTACTATTGATTGCCGAAGCGCCTGAAAAGCCTGGAAATATTGGTGCACTTTTACGAACTGCAGATGCTGCCAAATTAGACGCTGTGATTATTGCCAATCCAAAAGGTGATTTGTACAACCCAAATGTGGTGCGATCCAGTGTGGGCTGTTTGTTTACTAATACTATTGCCACAGGAACAACCACCGAAATTATTGCCTTTTTAAAAGACAAAAAAATCAACTTTTATGCTGCTACATTGCAAAATTCGGTTGGCTATCACACCCAAGATTATACAAAACCAACTGCATTGGTAGTTGGCACAGAAGCGACTGGACTTTCGAAAGAATGGCGCGATGCGGCGACACAAAATATCATTATTCCGATGCAAGGCGAAATTGACTCTATGAACGTTTCGGTAGCCGCTGCGATTTTGATTTTTGAAGCAAAAAGACAAAGAGGGTTTTAGGTTTAGTACCTATTAATAACATTTACGTCTTTACTCTTTCTTCTTTACTCTTTCTTCTTTACTCTTTCTTCTTTACTCTTTCTTCTTTACTCTTTCTTCTTTACTCTTTCTTCTTTACTCTTTCTTCTTTACTCTTTCTTCTTTACTCTTTCTTCTTTACTCTTTTTTCTTTACTCTTTCTTCTTTACTCTTTCTCCAAAAAACCATTTGCACAGTTCAAATCTTTGTCTTATTTTTAGATAATGAATGAAATTGCTATGACCGAAATTGAGATTGAACAAGAAAACAAGGCGATTGCGAGAGAATACAAAGAATTACTTCGCATTAGTTATCAAACGTTATCCGAAGATGATAAAAAGTTAATTCGGAAAGCTTTTGATGTTGCCGTCGATGCGCACAAAGACCAACGCAGAAAATCGGGCGAAGCTTATATTTTTCATCCCATTGCTGTAGCAAAAATTGTAGCTTCCGAAATTGGTCTTGGTCCAACCTCCATAGCAGCAGCACTAATGCACGATGTAGTTGAAGATACGCCAATCACCGTCGCCGATATCGAACGTTTGTTCAATCCAAAAGTGGCCCAATTGGTCGAAGGATTGACTAAAATTGCTCAAGTTCAAAAAGATATGAACGTATCGATGCAAGCGGAAAACTTCCGAAAAATGCTGCTGACACTCAATGATGATGTTCGTGTAATTCTGATAAAATTAGCCGATCGGCTACACAACATGCAAACCATGGACGCCATGATAGAGCACAAACAAACCAAAATCGCTTCCGAAACTTTATACATTTATGCGCCGCTTGCCCACCGATTGGGGTTGTACAATATCAAAACCAAACTAGAAGATTTAGGATTAAAGTATACAGAACCCGAAGTTTACAAAGATATTTTAAGTAAAATAAAAGAAACAAAAGAAGAACAAGACGAATACATCAAAGACATTTCTGATGTACTCAAAAAATCACTCGATGCCGAGGGTGTAGATTATGTCATCAAAGGGCGTCCAAAATCAATTTATTCTATCCGCCGAAAAATGAAAGCGCAAAACGTAAGCTATGAAGAAGTTTATGATAAATTTGCTTTGCGCATCGTATACAAATCAAACCAACATGACGAAAAGTTCATCGCTTGGAAAATCTACTCGATCGTAACCGATGATTATCGACCAAGTCCAAGCCGATTGCGCGACTGGATTTCTTCGCCAAAATCGACTGGTTACGAAGCACTTCACATTACAGTAATGGGACCTAAAGGCCGCTGGGTCGAAGTACAA
Source organism: Flavobacteriaceae bacterium (assembly GCA_947488595.1). Classification (GTDB taxonomy): domain Bacteria; phylum Bacteroidota; class Bacteroidia; order Flavobacteriales; family Flavobacteriaceae; genus Flavobacterium. Next base: position 55,600 of record CANKZI010000014.1, on the reverse strand, counting down.
GTACGCAGCGAACGCATGGACGAAATTGCCGAAAAAGGGTACGCTGCACATTACAAATACAAACAAGGCGCCACTGAAGAAAGCGGTTTGGATGTTTGGCTCAATTTGCTCAAAGAAGCGCTAGAAAATCAAGAAACCAATGCGGTTGATTTTGTAGAAGATTTTAAAATGAATTTATATTCAAAAGAAATCTTCGTTTTTACGCCGAAAGGCGAAATCAAATCACTACCTAAAGGCGCCACTTCACTCGATTTTGCATTCAGTATTCACTCGGCAGTTGGCGTTCATACGCGCGGAACAAGAGTCAACGGAAAATTAGTGCCGCTCAATTTTGAGCTCAAAAGCGGCGACCAAATTGAAGTCATTACCTCACCAAATCAAAAACCTACTTCGCACTGGCTTGATTATGTAACGACAGCGCGAGCGAAAAATAAAATAAAGAGTGTTCTCAACGAAAATACCAAAAAGATTGCTGAAGATGGTAAAGAATTATTAACTCGAAAACTACGCCATTTAAAAGTTACTTTAAACGAAAATAGCATTAATGAATTGGTTGTTTTCTTCAAACTCAAAACAAGTTTAGATTTGTTTTATCGTGTCGGTATTGGTTCGATAGAAAACAGTCAACTCAAAGAATACGCTGCTTTGAAGAGCAATACCATCATGAATTTCTTTAAAAATAAGATGAAGCGCACGCCTTCTTATCAATCAGAGCAAATTCAAAGAGAAGAGTTAAGTAACAATTATGACATGCTCGTTTTTGGCATCGATCAAGACAAATTAGATTACAAATTGTCTTCCTGTTGCAACCCAATTCCAGGCGACGATGTTTTCGGATTTGTGACCATCAATGAAGGAATCAAAGTTCATAAAAGAGATTGTCCCAATGCCATCAGCCTACAATCCAATTATGCTTACCGCATCATTCAAGCCAAATGGATCGACTCTTCGCAACAAGAATTCAAGGCCATTCTCGACATCACTGGCATGGACAGTTTGGGCTTGACCAACGAACTTACCAAAGTAATTTCAAGCAACATGCATGTTAATATTCAAAGCATTTCATTGAGTAGCGAAGCCGGAATTTTTAAAGGACAGGTTGTAGTAATTGTGCAAAACAATACCATTTTAAAACGTCTTTTGGACAATATTAAAAAAATTGACGGTATCGACAAAGTGACGAGGGTCTATAATAACTAATGGTCTAATATATTTTCAATTTCGTAATATACGAATAGCATTTGTTAAAAATAGTTTGTTAGGCGTAAACTAAGTTACAATAATTCAATAACTGACATTAAAAGACCCGTTACTAACAATCTTAGAACCATTGCTTAATGACCTAAAAGTGCCTTGAAAGGAGCCCTTAAGTTTGCGGTCGGTTCCGTTAGCCGATACATTTGTGGATACGTTTGATCCGATATCACTATAAAAAATAATATCATTTTGGGTGAAAATTATGTTGGGAATCGCGCTGTTTCCGGTCACATTTTTGTAAACGATAATTTCTACAGTTTCAAGAAGCGAACCGTTAATTTGCCCGAAAAGAGTAATGGTTTCTGGGTTAGTTGTATTGACACTGACAACACTAAAGTTCTTGGACAGTCCATCGACCACTAACCTTATCTTGTTATTATTTGTAATTTCATCGCCAGAACCAGTACAACTATTTGATAAAAATACCGTAAAAAAAAGTACGGCAGCTAAAATTGTTTTTTTCATAACTGATATAAAAAGTTTTAACAAACCTAAACAATATTGGTATCGTGTCCAAATTTATTTTTTTGTACGGTTTAAACAAGCAATATTTTCGCTGTAGCAGTTTTTTTCAAGTATTTTAAATTCCATTTTTGTTTTAGTAATTCTCAATTTTTACAATAATCCTTTTACTTCATTACAAGAATAAAACTTTGTCACTCTACAACATTTCCTTATATTTGCGAACTATGACACTAATATCCGTTGATAACAGCAAAAATCAGGAAATTGTAAAAAATGTTTTTACAAAATACCTCGAAAACAAAGGACATCGAAAAACTCCTGAGCGTTATGCAATTCTTCAGGAAATATATGATAGCGAAGAACATTTTGATATAGAGCACCTGTATCTCAAAATGAAAAATAAAAACTACCGCGTCAGTCGTGCCACTTTATACAATACCATCGAATTGCTTTTGGATTGTGCTCTGGTTCGCAAACACCAATTTGGACAAAACCAAGCACATTATGAAAAATCTTATTTCGATAAACAACACGATCATATTATAATGACAGATACTGGCGAAGTCATTGAGTTTTGCGATCCACGCATCCAAATGATAAAAAAAACCATCGAAGAAATTTTTGACATTGAAATTACCAATCACTCTTTGTATTTGTATGGTAATAAAAAAATGGAACTATAAAACACTACCTGTCTGAAAAACAAACAACACAAAAAATGAACGTAGATTTATTATTAGGATTACAATGGGGCGATGAAGGCAAAGGTAAAATTGTTGACGTATTGACCTCAAAATACGATATCATTGCCCGTTTTCAAGGCGGACCAAATGCTGGACATACATTAGAATTTGATGGAATCAAACATGTTTTAAGAACGATTCCGTCTGGTATTTTTCATGAAAACTCGATAAATGTAATAGGAAATGGCGTCGTAATTGACCCTGTTGTCTTTCAAAAAGAAATCGAAGGATTGGCAAAGTTCAATATAGATATCCACTCACGCTTGATTATTTCGCGAAAAGCACATCTTATATTACCAACACACCGTTTGCTTGATGCCGCGTCTGAAGCGTCAAAAGGCAAAGCAAAAATTGGTTCAACACTCAAAGGAATTGGACCAACCTATATGGACAAAACAGGTCGCAATGGACTGCGTGTGGGCGATTTAGAATTGGATGATTTTGAAACACGCTACCGACAATTGGCTGACAAACACGAAGCCATGATTCAGTTTTATGATGTTGCCATTCAATATAATTTACAAGAACTCGAAAAAGAATTTTTTGAAGCCGTTGAAGAACTGAAAAAATTGACTTTTATCGACAGTGAAGAATATTTATACCAAGCCCAAAAATCAGGAAAAACGATTCTTGCCGAAGGTGCACAAGGCTCGCTTTTGGATGTTGATTTCGGAACGTATCCGTTTGTTACTTCATCCAATACAACAGCAGCGGGTGCTTGTACAGGATTAGGAATTGCGCCCAACAAAATCGGTGAAGTTTATGGCATTTTTAAAGCTTATACGACACGAGTGGGTAGTGGACCTTTTCCGACAGAATTATTTGACGAAGATGGCGCAACAATGGCAAGTGTTGGCAACGAGTTTGGCTCGGTTACCGGAAGACAAAGACGTTGTGGTTGGTTGGACTTAGTTGCACTAAAATACGCAATTCAAGTCAATGGCGTCACCCAATTAATGATGATGAAAGGCGATGTACTGTCTGGTTTTAAAACTTTAAAAGTCGCTACGGCTTATGCCTACAAAGGCGAAGAAATCAACCATTTACCTTACAACATTGAGCCCGAAAATGTAACGCCAATTTTTAAAGAATTCAAAGGCTGGCACGCCGATTTAACCGGAATGACCACCTACAATGAATTGCCAACCTCTTTAAAAGAATACATCGAATTCATAGAAAATGAAGTGGGCGTTCCTATCAAAATTGTTTCGGTAGGACCCGATAGAAAACAAACCATATTGAAATAAAAAAAGCTGTCTCTGGACAGCTTTTTTGTTTTTATGAATTATCATTTAACGCTTTAAAGCAAAATGGCCGCGTGCTATTCTTCCGTCATCTAAGTATAAAACATACCAATAATCGTCGGCTGGCATTGGATTTCCGTTATAAGTGCCATCCCAACCTATGTCGCTTCCTGTCGGAATTTCGGTCATTAATTTGCCAAAACGATCATAAATCAAAACCGAAGAATTTTTATAAAACACAGGATTTACTCCTTTTATCTTCCAAGTATCGTTAAAAGAATCGCCGTTGGGTGTAAAGAATAAAGGCGCTCCAACTACCGAAATCAGTTGAGAAACACTACCACATCCTTTCGTATCATTAATAAATACCTCGTGAAAACCAGGGCTCACATTATCAAAAAATGGATTATCTTGAAAAGGACCTTCGGGATTGTCTAAACTGTATTCATAGGTTCCCAATCCTAACGGGAAAATGGTGACCGAATTATTATCGACCAAATCCTTTATCACAATGGTATCAATGGTTGGAATTTGCGAATAAACCACAGTATTGGTTCTAATTCTAAAACAGCCTGTTAGTTTATTGGTGACTTTTACCGTATAAACACCGTCTTCGTCGACGGTCAAATTGTACAAGACACCGCTCGGAATAACGGCACCATTTCTAGACCATTCAAAAGTATAATCGCTTGCAACTCCTGATTGCAAACCCGCATTGAGTGTAGCATTAGCATTAGGAACACCAAAACAAATAACAATTTCGTCTGGATTAATTACTTCGATATCTGGTAATGAATTGACTACAAAAGAAATGGTTGTTTGGTCAAAACAATTGGGATTCAATGGATTTTGAACTACAGCCAATACATTTTGGGTTTTGGTATTGAAAGGATTGTCTAACGGACTGGGCAAAACACTGCCATCTTCTGCAAAATAGGCAACTGTAAATCCAAATCCTGTTTGATTTCCAATTAATGTGGATTCGATTGTCGAGGTATCAAAATTAGAAAAGCCATCATCATCCAAAGGCAAATCGTCGCATATTGGAAGTACGACAATCGGATTTGCCACTGCCTGGCTATCAACTATAAAATTAAGCATGGTTTCGTCAAAACATGGACCGTTGGGATCCGCCGTAATTTTATTAGTAACCCTGATCCGGATGGTTTGCGAAGTGGTCAAAAACGGATTCGGCAAGGGACTTGGCAAAGCATTATCATTAGCATCAAAATAAGTTACATCAACATTACTTTGTCCGTTTAAAACGGTAGCTTCAATCAGACTTGTGTCAAAAAAATAATCGGTATCAGCATCATTTGTTATTCGGTCACAAGCTCTTGGAATACTAACTAAATTGGCAATTGGCAATGCTTCTACCGTTAAATTGATGAAAGGTCCAAGTCCAAAACACGCATTGTCATTAGTACTATCGATCCTAACCCAAATAAATTGTTGAGAAGGATAACCGATATTCCTATAATTTGAAATATTGGTAATCGCCAATGAATTACCTTGTGCATCGGTTTCGGCTAATGCATCTGCTTCATTTTTAAAATAAGCAATCGTATAATTTGAGTTATTGGACAAAATATTGTTATTGATGTCAGCCGTAACTGAACTAAAATCGAAAACTGAAATTCCGTCACGATCATCATTGTTAGCGTCAATATAATCGTCACATCTAGCGAAAGACCATGAAGTTCCAGCTGGAATTTGTGTAGCCGAAACGGTGAGATTCAGTTGCGTCACATTAAAACACAAATCAGCATTCTGAACTCTGACGAATAGCGTATTCCCGTCGTTGTTATTATAAACTGTTGGACTTGTAATTTCAAAAGCGGTATCAGCGGTTTCGGCAGCAGTTGAAGTACTAAAATACCTGAACGTTTCATTAACAGCATTTGTCGAAATCAAATTATTAATCTGCGTTAAGTTAAAATTGGTCAATAAATCTAAATCATCATCACATTGTTTGAGCGTAATATTTGCAGGCACGTTAGGTCGTGCTAAAACGGTCAAAGTCGCATTAGAAGATAGCAACCCACAGGAATTGCCAACTCTGTTCAAAATAACTTTGTAACGATAACCGCTCATTGTTGGATCGATGTTGGCAATGACCAAAGTATTTGTATTTGTACCAGAATATTGCACATTGTCTGAAAGATTGTTATAATCTATTGTATTGGTACTGACTTGCCATTGGTAGGTATCGGCAGTAATGGTATCGATAAAAAAAGTAGCAACATTAGCGTGACAAACATTTTGATTTTGTGGTTGCGTATTAATGATAATAGAACCATTAATTAAATAATTGTTATTCGAAGGCACTGTATAACCGTTTGGACTCGAAATTACAACACCATTATCATCAACATCCAAAGGTGCATCACCAAGTTGTCCATCAAAATTGGCATCGTTAAAACTAGCTTCTGTAACATCAAGACAACCGTCATTATCAGTATCCAAATCGATATAATTGGGAATTCCATCTACACCATCGGTTTCGGCAATAGTATAATTTAAAATGCCACTATCAAGTGCTGTTTCTAATGTATTTAAAAAACCATTTTGTCCAAAATTAGCAATAGTACCATCGAGAATTCCGTTTCCATCGGCATCCACAGCATTACTTTGAGATTCCAATAAATCATACAACCCGTCGTTATCACTGTCCAAATCAATACAATCGGCCACGTCATCGGAATCGGTATCTAAGGCAACAATTCCTTCATACACATCATTTTGGCCGTTTGAATTATCATCAACAAAGACAACAGGTATAAAATTGGCTCCAAGTGCTTCTACTTCATCGGGAATGCCGTCATTATCGCTATCAAAATCCAATTGATCAGGAATACTATCGTTGTCGGTATCTTTAGGAATACAGTTGGTTGTTAATAAAAACGTAGCCCGGTTATCGCCAATGTCTGAAAGATTTTCATGGATGTAAGTGAACGAAGTAACCAAATTGGTTTTGAATTGAAAAGTACCACTTCCTGCTGCCAAAGCAATTGCGCTATTCAGACGAAAACGGATTTCAAAGGATGAAAATTCAGTGATACCACTTTCGTAAACTCCGTCATAATTGGTATCGATTAAAAGCTGATCGTCTGGATTCTGTACGGTTATGGTCTTGTCTGCCGGTACTTGAAGCACAAAATTACCTTCGGAAGACAGCAAATCGCTATCCAATGCAGTTGCAACATAAGCTAAATTTAAACTGATTGGACTGGTGAAATTCAATGTTTTTGTAACGGAATTATTGATGCCTACACTTGCTTTTGAAACAAAACTACCGTCCGGATTGCCAATAAAAGAGCTACTCGTTGCAGTATTGTTAAATGAATTGGAATAATTACCAACTGCAATTGTTTGAGTGCTTGAAACGGATAAATCAATTGGTAGATTACCATACGATTCAAAACAATTGGTTAATCCGTCATTGTCGATATCGGTATCGATATTGTCGATAATCGTATCCGAATCTGAATCTACAGCACATGAACTCACCGGAATACTATCCGAGGGCAAGGCTAAACTACATTGCGAAATACTGGCGATTACTTTATAAAAACCGGGACCTAATCCATCTGGAACTTCCATTGGAATATAGTTTCTATCGGTGGCACCCTGAATCAAAACATCATTAAAATACCACTGAAAAGTATCAAAAGCAGTCAATGTGCTAACTGAGAGATTAATATTTGGAATACAACCTAGCGTAATGGCTGTGCTTATTGGATTAAATGCAATTTCGGGTTTGAAAGTAAAACCCGAATAAAAACCACCATATGTAGCAAAACCACTCGATCCAAAATAGGACAGATAAACTTGTTTGGTTGAGTATAAGGAGACATTGCCAGTTAAACCTTGAAAAACATAGGTAACATAATTGTCATTTCCGGTAACGGGACTTGGTCCAATTGCCGTTATGGCTTGAGGCAAATTATCAATTGTATAAGCTACTTCATCAATTAAAAAATTAAGTTCAGCACCTGTTTCGGTCACCACCGCAACCGTAGCAATATAGCCCGGATTATCGCCAATTTGGTTTATAAACGGGATATTATCAATAATTTTTGGTGTTCGGCAGCTCAATGGCGGCACAAAACTCATGTTTTGATTGGCTTGTGGCATCTCTGCGGTTTCTGCTGAACCGCCAATCCCTTGGTAAGCAAAAACGTTTTTTGAAGCTGATACATACAAATTACCATTAGCACCATATTGCGAACCGTTTATTGCAACATAATCGCCTGCAAAATCCAATGTGGCAAAGGGAGTAGCAAAATCGCCATTTAAAAAAATTTGCGTATTATCTTCGTGGGCAACTATCAAAGGTCTTTCGACAATATCGGGACCGATGCCTTTGATAAAAATATAATCTTGACCAATTTTGTCGGCACCAACGATTTGATCAAAACCAAGATCCAAGTTGGAAGTATTGCCATTGGTTCCGGCAATTGACCCACAATTTACCGCGATGGGTTTATCGGCGGTAATTAGCATGCCAATTAATCCGTCGCGATTGGCGTTATTTGGTCCTTGAACGGCTATAACAAAACTCTCACCACGGTTTAACAATATAGGTAGAGGGGAACTTCCTGCCGCAGTATTATTAATTAAAGAAACACCTAAATCGATGTCGTCAAAAGAAACTAGCGTATTGTTTTCGGTTGCCAAAATAGCTGCAAAAGTATAGTGATTTTCAGATGTCACAGCAGTTTCAGCGTTTGTAAATGCGCCAACTCTAAAAGCCGTTCCAAGTGCTGCTATGCCTTTTGAAACCAATCCACCAGCCTGAAAATTCTCGACCGTTGTAGACAATCGTACCGTTACATAAACCAGATCTTCGGCTTCGATAATGTAACCTTTGTTGTTCAAAACATTACTGACATTGGCAGCGCTGACCATTAATTGGGTATCAAAACCATTACCAATACTAAATGAATAGGGACTGTCGCGGCTAACTGTTGCGTTGACAATGCCTCCACCCAAAGCAATAATTTTAAATTTTACAGGCTCTGTACTAGGACAAGATACATATAAAAATTGTCCTTGTGGTGCTTGGGTGTTGGCGTTGGATAATGGCGGAATATAGTGGGTTTTACTAAATTGCGAAAAGCAACTAATCGAAAACAAAAACACCAAAACAACAACGATTCTTTTCATAGCAAAATTAAATGATTTCAAATATAACGATTTATCTTTTTAGTGCGAAATGTCCTTTGACAGTTCTACCATTTTCAAGTACAATAACAAACCAGTAATCGTTTGAAGGCAGTGGTTTTGAGTTCAAATTACCATCCCACCCTTCTCCTATGCTACTAAAATTATATACTATTTTTCCGTAACGGTCAAAAATCGTTATTTTGGATTTTGGATAAAACTGTAAAAAAGGTATCCGCCAAGTATCATTAAAACCATCATTATTGGGCGTAAAAAAAGAGGGATAATCCAAAACAAATAGACGTTGCTCAACTGTTCCACATTCATTTTTATCATTCACATAAACGGTATATTCGCCCGGACCGATGCCATAAAAAATACTGCTACTTTGGTAAATATTGCCGTCAAGCGAAAATTCATATTTTCCAGAACCACTTGTGTTTACAGTAATTGTATTGTCGTTGCCTCTAAAATCATCAACATCGATTGAGGTAATTGTGGCAATAACCGAAGGCTGAATAATGAATGTTTTGGTGTCTTCGCAACCGTTACTATCTGTCACTGTAACATTATAATCACGCACAGTATCAATCGTAATTTCTCGCGTTGTGGAATGTGTGTCATTGTCCCATTTATAACTCGAATAACCCGAAGCGACTCCAATTGTTTTGTTTTTTCCATCGCACAAATAAACAACTTCATCATCAAAATCGGGTGCAATAAAAGTGTTTACGACCAATGGTATGGGTACAATTCCGTAACAATCCGAGCCATTGACAATCCGAGCCCAAATGGTTTGACTGAATGGTATGGTATTTTCAAAAATATTGGGAATTGCATTAATTTGTGACAACGCATCACTCGTATTATCATAATATTCGACAACCAAACCCGATGGTAAATTGTATAAAATATCAGGAGTCACTTGATTAACCAAATCAAATTGAAACAATCCATCTTGCGTTACATCTCCATCACAAGTAAAAATTGGCAATGGCGAAGTAATCGCATTATTTGAAATCTCCAAAAATACGGCAACAAAATCAAAACAGCCGAAAGTATTGGTTACACGGGCGTAGATTGTTTTTGGCGCAGTAGTTTGATAAGCAGTAGGGTTTTGAATTGGTGTTGCGTCATTTTGGTTTTCATAATAAGTTGGGCTCAACAAACTGCTATCGTTTGCTGTAATTTGGCTGTCGGCTTTTAACAAATTGAAGATTGTCAATCCGTCATTATCTTCATCACATTGCACAATCGTCGCTTGCGTTGGAAGTAATTCTGGAGCATATTCGATGATTATTTCTCCTGGAATTTTACAACTAGAACCGTTAATGGTAACTTCTACTTTGTAGGTACCTGATTCTGTAACGTTGAAAGTAGCAGTGTTCTCCGTTTGTAAAACATTGTTTCGATACCATTCGTAGGTATTATTAATTCCCGGTTCAGTAGCATCAAGATTCAAATTACCATCAAAACAAATAGGATTTCCTGAAGCCAATAAACGGTCATCACCCAAATTTTTTTCGACTTTAAAAGTACCCCCTCCAAGGAAAATAGCCGAATCATACAAATTATTACCTTGATCGGCAACTGCCAATTTAATGTGGTATAAAACACCTGGTGTAACATTAGCTTCGGCGGTCATTATAATGGTTTGTCCATTATAATTTGTTGGATGCTCGAAACCATTAAAACCTCCAAAATAGGCTGCATTGGCTTCGGGACAATTCTCGCTTGGACCGCGAACCGTATTGATTTTTACTTGAATATCCGTGCCGGGAATAAGGGCTAAATTTTGATATTCATTAGTTGAATTGGCTTCTTTTAATAGAAAAACAAAACCATCTGTAAAATTACATTGGTTGGGAGAGGGATTTGAAAGGTATTGCTCTGACGAAAAGATGTAATCGAAACTGATTTTGCCAGCAAGCGGAAGAAAATCAAATTCTAAAACCGTAGCATTAATTGAACCACTAATGTCGAGTGCTTTATTCAAATCAGCATCGCCTAGCCAAGTTGTTGGTCCTTCACTCAAAATCGAATCATTTGGACCAACAGCAGAACTTGCTAATCCGGTACTTAAAATTACACCTTCGAAAAACGGAAAAGCACTTCCATTTTGTGAAAAATAACCAAAACTTTTGCCACTTCCAACTCCAATGCCTTTGACTGTAATGTTAGAAACTGCAACACAAGGATTGTTGATTAAAACATTTTCGACCAATTGCTGGGCCGTAAAATTTTCCTCAACTGCAATATATTGTGCAGACAAAGTTGTCGAAAAACAAACAAAAAATAATAAAATAATGTTAGAAATACTCGTTTTCATAGCATCGGTAAAGATACTATAAATCTCGTTTTTTTAATAATTTGTACGACATTAACATGAAAATAACAATCCAAACGATTACGATTAAAATAGAAGATAAATGTATGCCATAATCTTTGTCATTGGCAACACCAATTTGATTGCCCAAATTTTTTATCAACGACATTCTTGAAAATGGTTCTACGCTCAAATTTGACATCGCCGATAGCGGGAAAAAAGCAATAATTTTATCGGCGATTGAGGTGCTTCCGAAAATTTGCCAACGCAAAAGACCGTAAATAATTGCTTCTATAAAATACCAAACCAATAAAAATCCTAATGCAAAGGCTGAGCGCTTTACCAAAATACCTAAAAACAAACAAAAAGAGAAAAAACCAACTAATTTTATAAAATAAGCAAACAAATAGTTCAAGTCAGAGAAAACTATTCCTAATTCAGTGTAAGAAGAAAAACTAAATCCCAAAATTAAACTCATTATAAAGACATAAACGGTAGAAGCAGTTGCGAATAAAATGACAGTTAAGAATTTTGATTGCACGAATTCTTTTTTGCTCATGCCATCAATCAAGTTTTGCTTCAAAGTGCCATAACTGTATTCGTTAGCCATCATTGAAACAATAACAATTGCAAGAAAAAATTTGAGCCAATCGGCCATATAAGTATTAAAATGCCAGATGTAAGGGAAATTAAAAATACCCATTTGTGCCACATCGAATTTAAAGTCTCCCAAATTAAATTTTATTGACGCCAATAGTGCTATGAAGGAAAGCAAGATAAAATAAGTCAATGTTAAAATGCGACTGGCATTATTTTTCCATATTTTTTGAAGTTCTATTGAGAGTAAACGTTTCATTTGGATTTTGTTTTAAGATTTTTTGGTCAAGGCTAAAAATTGTTCTTCGAGACTGGTATTTCTTTTGACCAAGTGGTTTAGCACAATGCTTTTTTCAAAAAGGTATTTGTTCAAATCGGCTGGATTGAGTTCGCTTTTAAGATAAACCAATACTTTTCCGTCTTCTTCTGTTACTTTTTCAACAGCAACATGGGCGCTTATAACTGCTATTAAATTTTGATTGTTATCAGATTTTAATTCAAAAAAACCTTCATTTGCTGACATTCCGTGAACGGTTCCAGAGTACAAAACGGTTCCTTTTTGCAAAACCAAAACATGTGAGCAGACTTTTTCGACCTCATCCAGTAAATGCGATGCCAACAAAATGGTAGTACCTTGAGAAGCAATCATCCGTATAATATCACGAATTTGGTGTATGCCTTGCGGATCCAAACCGTTTGTCGGTTCGTCAAGAATTAAAATTTCGGGATCATTTAGTAGTGCCGAAGCGATGGCCAAGCGTTGTTTCATTCCGAGTGAAAAAGTACTGAATTTGCTGTTCTTTCTCTCCGATAATCCAACCACTTCTAATTTTTCTATAGCCTTTGAATAGTCGATTTTTTTAATCTTACAAACCAATTCAAGATTTTCTACGGCAGTCATGTATGGATAAAAATTAGGTCTTTCAATAATAGCACCTACTTTTTTTAAAGCTTCGTGTGTATCAATTTTTCCATCAAACCAACTGAATTCTCCAGATGTTTTATTGACAACATTCAAAACAATGCCAAGTGTGGTTGACTTTCCGCTTCCATTGGGTCCTAAAATTCCGTAAACATTGCCTTTGTGAATTTCGAGTGAAACGTCTTTAACAGCTTGTATATAGCCAAAACGTTTGTTGAGATTTTTGATAGAAAGTATGGTCTCCAAAATGCTGTTTTTTTTTAATTTTAGTATTTGACGAATATAGGTTTTATTTATTACCTGACTTGCAAAAGTAATCAGTGGAATATAAAAATGCGCTTCCTCTGTCGAAAAAGCGCATCCAAATCTAAAACAAAACAATTATGGGTCTTATTAACAACCAACCTATGTGACTATAAGAGATAAGTTTCAATAAAGGTTGCGTGCAAAAAAAAAATTAAGGTTTTTATTATTCTACCACAACGGTTTCGGTAAAATAAGTTCCATCTGTTTTTAAAAATTTCAAGGTGTAAGTTCCAGCAACGTTAACGTTAAAAGGATAAATAATTTCACGTAGTGGAATATCCATAGTGCAAATTTCACCTTCATATTTTGTAAGTACTTTAATGATGCGCGTATTTCCTTCTACTGTTTCGTCAAAAGAAGCAAATTGTCCACATCCGTTATTGACATAAAAATCAAGTTTAAACATCGCATCCGCATTAAAATCAACTGGAATTTCTGTAACCGAATTTACGCCTGCAAAAAATGTGTCTTGCACATTGGTAGCTGCATCATTGTTGTCGCATGAAGTCAAAATCGCGGCAATCATAAATAACATCATTACTAACTTTTTCATATTTTTTTTGAATTTATTGGTTTGCTTTAAAATTGTTTAATTAAAATAAAGTTGCGTCAAAAATATATTTTTTTATGCAATTACAACTGTTTCGGTGATAAATGTGCCATCTGCTTTTATAAATTTTAGCAGATAAGTACCTGATGTATTTGAGGTAAATGTATAAACCGATTCTCGCAACGGAATATCGTCGGTACAAACACAACCTTCATACTTGGCGATAACTTTGATTGTAATGCTGTTGCCATTAACGATTTCTTCAAAAGAACCAAAATTACCGCAGCCATTATTGACATAAAAAGCAACATTAAAAGCTGCTCCAGTCATATCTGTTGTTGGAATCAAAGTTACAGCATCTATGCCTTCTGGTACAAAACTTACACATTGTTCATCGTTTGTTTTACTGTCACAACAGGAAGTTAAAAGCGTTACTGTAACAAAAAACAATAGCAGTAGTTTTTTCATTTTATAAATTAATTGTTTGCTTTAAAGACATCGCAATTGCAAAAAGGTTGCTTAAAAAAATCCCAATTGTTATTTTTTAACGATTGGGATTTATTGAAATTACAAAATTTATTGCTTAACTCTTTTGTTCTTTATTGAAATAAACCAAATAATAATACATTTGCTTTTCTTCGTCCCAACCTTTTTCTACATATTTTTCGGCACTTTCGGGATTGATAAAATCCAATTTAATTTGGATATTGGTATCTAAATTAATCACGTTTTTTATTTTTTTTCGCGCATCCGAAACCGCAGCATTGGCAATCGGAAAAGTGGTAACATCTTCGATACTGTATTTTTCGCCTTTATCGACTTTATAATTTTTGAATTCCGGAATTAAATCTGGATTGTCCAGTACTTCGTTTAAGAAATTGGTTTCTTCAAACTGATCATTTTTCGCAAAATAATTCACCGATCGGTTCATAAACATGACTTCTTCCTTTTTGTCTTCGGCCGGAAAAACAACATCTTTGGCAAAATCTTGACAAAATTTGAGGTATTTTTTGGTAATAAAATTCTCGTCCTGAAACGCATCCACAGACAAAAAATGTTCCAACCAATAACGGGCATCATAACGGTTGCTATCAACGGTTAAAATTTTGTAACCTTCTTCTTTTTTGTAATTAAAAATCAAGCAACCTTTGTCGAGTTTATTAAGATTGATGCCTTGTTGCAAAACCATTTCGAGATGGGTTCCTTTTTCTTCAAATTGCAAAAAATCGGCTTGAATCTCACTTTTAAAAATTCCAATTGCATCGACAATATTATTATCAATATTCAAATTGGTCAAATAAGTTATATAAACTTCTCCGTTTTTGATATGTGGATGATTGGATTGTTCGAACAAATGTTTGGTGATTTTTTTAGAAATCTCATGTACATTTGATGGATTTTCAAAAACCTCAGTAGCCAATTTGAACATGTCGTTGTAATCCAAATCGACTTCATGTGCAAACTGAAAGTAGTTTTCTTCTTTTTCTCGAAAAGGTTTAAAAAAATACTCTTTCATTAACGGCACAATCTCGTCGTTTAAAGAAAAAGTTTGTTCTGACAAGAATAATGCTTCGTTGCGGCTTTTGTTTCCAACCCTATGAATGGAAAGCGAATCGATGTGGGTGTTGAATAGATTGATCATATTTTGTAATGCCTTCGAATCTGAGGAAGTTAGTGTCTTAGTTTAATCATTGCCTTTAACTTTTTTTATTAAAGCGCAAATCAATATTTCAAGTTCACAGCTGTCATCAAAAAGCGATTTAAATTCTTGTTAGTTAATATAATTTATATTTTTTGCGTTTGAAATTTGCGTTTGAAATTCGAATAATGAGCCAACAGCTATATTCAAAAATCTGCCAAAATCTTTGTTGGTTTGTTGTCAAAAACCTTCGGAAATATTGCTCGAGATGGAATTAAGAGTAGCTTCCAAAAATACATTAAAAACTTTATCCCTAAATTACTCAGCTAGTACGGAACTCTATTAATTCCAATTCTCCTCAAATCCAAAATCCTCAAAATTTTCGCCACCATCTAGCAAGTCCAAATCGTCTTCGTCATAATCATCTTCGTCATAATCAAAATCAGAAATGACCGAATCACTAAAGTCTTTTTCGGGCGCCGCTGCAGGCATGATTCCATGTGTAAACAACAAAGAGGGATACGTTTCGCCAACTTCAATTTCTTCAATCGCAGCCAATTCTACCAAAAAAGTCCACATGCTCAAGAAATCATATACGTAGATAATTTTAGTTTGCGTTTTATCCAAAATATCCGAAAGCACATAATCACTCATTATTTTTTGTTCGCCTAGAATATCGCCTGTATCAAAAAGTGAAATTTCTTCGTCTTGATTCCATTGTTCATCGCACGTATAAAACGAAGCAATTTCGAGTCCATCAAAACCAAAAGCATTTACGATGGCATTGTGCAAATCTTCTAAAGTATCGTCTTTTAGTATCGCAATATCTCGAAAAACATCATCTTCAGTATCGAGAATTACCCTGAATTTATAAACCATAATCGTTAATTTAATGAAAGTACAAAGTTAAAACTAATATTGAATTTTGGGATAAAAAGTAATTAACAATCTGAACTTTCTCTTTTAATTGTTGACTTGCTGTAAATTGTATTTGAATATTGACTTTATAAAAAGTCATAAACCTAGCGACTCTTAATAATAAAAAACGTAATTTTGCACTCCAATTTTTAAGTCAATGAGAACCAAATCTTTAAAGAAAAATAAAATCAACGTCATTACACTTGGATGTTCCAAAAATGTCTATGATAGCGAAGTTTTAATGGGACAACTTCGTGCCAGCGGTAAAGAAGTCGAACACGAAGCACCTGAAGCAAGCGAAGGCAATATTATCGTAATTAATACTTGCGGTTTTATTGACAATGCCAAAGCCGAATCGGTGAACATGATTTTGGAATATGCTGACAAAAAAGAGCGTGGTTTGGTCGATAAAGTTTTTGTAACCGGATGTTTATCCGAAAGATACAAGCCAGATTTAGAAAAGGAAATTCCAAATGTTGATCAGTATTTTGGCACAACCGAATTGCCCGCACTTTTGAAGGCTCTGGGCGCCGATTATAAGCATGAATTATTGGGCGAACGGATGACTACTACGCCAAAAAATTATGCCTATCTAAAAATTGCCGAAGGATGTGACCGTCCGTGCAGTTTTTGTGCGATTCCATTAATGCGAGGAAAACATGTTTCGCAAACCATTGAAAAATTGGTCAAAGAGGCGCAAGGTTTGGCAAAAGACGGTGTAAAAGAGTTGATCTTGATAGCACAAGATTTGACTTATTATGGTTTAGACATCTATAAGAAAAGAAATTTAGGCGAACTTTTAGAAGCTTTGGTCAAAGTGGAAGGCATCGAATGGATCAGATTGCATTATGCGTTTCCAACTGGTTTTCCGATGGATGTATTGGAAATAATGAAACGTGAACCGAAAATTTGCAATTACATCGATATCCCACTGCAACACATTTCGGATAGCATTTTAAAATCGATGCGCCGCGGAACCACACAAGAAAAAACCACAAAGTTATTAAAAGATTTTAGAGCTGCAGTTCCTGGAATCGCCATTAGAACGACTTTAATTGTTGGTTATCCTGGCGAAACCGAAGCCGATTTTAATATTTTAAAAGATTTTGTTCAAGAAATGAAATTCGATCGAATGGGTTGTTTTGCTTATTCTCATGAAGAAAATACACATGCTTATTTGCTTGAAGATGATGTGCCGAATGACGTAAAACAAAAACGCGCGGAAGAAATAATGGAATTGCAATCGCAAATTTCTTGGGATTTGAACCAAGAAAAAATTGGTCAAACTTTTAAATGTATCATTGACCGAAAAGAAGGCAATCATTTTGTAGGAAGAACCGAATTTGATAGTCCCGATGTCGACAATGAAGTGTTGATTGATGCTTCAAAATACTATTTAAAAACAGGCGAATTTGCAATGATAAAAATCACCGACGCCACCGAATTTGATTTGTATGGAACCCCATTGTCGGAGGTTTAATTTAGAGCATCAAACGATGATTATAATTTTTTGGAATACACCAATTTAAGTGCAATTAATATACAGTTGTTCTAAATTAAGTTGTTTGCTTAATTATTTTCACAGCTAAAAAAACTTTTTAAAAGATAAGTTGTAAATTTGAATTCTATTTATAAGTTGATATTAAACAATATGTTATGAAATCAATTCGTGTAACCCTTTTGTTTTTACTGTTTTGTTTTAATTTCAATGCTGTTCATGCGCAATTGAGCAGTTTAGGTTTAGACCGAAACATTGGTGGTTCAAATCAATTTAAAGAATCTAAAAACAAATCTAAACAAGAGTTTGATTTTGTTCAAGCCTCGACAGACAGCATGACCGAAGAATTGCAACTTGATGGTTTTCAGTCAGCTGCTGTAAAAAATATTATTGCTGATTATAAAAATACGGTGATTTCAATCAGTCAAGAGAGTATTCCTGATGAAGGAAAAAGCGAGAAAATGGAAAAAGCAAAAGAAAAAATGGAAACTAAAATAGTATCGCTTTTAAACAAAGACCAAGTCGTTTTATTTCAAGCTTTGAAAGAGAAAAAGGAAAAAAAAGGCAAAAAGAAAGATAAAAAATCTCAAGATTAATTGCTATAAAACCAACAATCCATAAGTTTTTAAGGTGTTGATTGGTTTTGAATACCAAAACAACTCAAAATTTTCTAAATTGGTTTCAAAGTCTTGTTTTATGGTCATAAAATTCAACAATTTATCATTAGTAATTGCCATTTTTTGAAGCATTATTAATAACCAGTCGCCTTCTTCTTTATTGATTTGAATACTAAAACTTTCTTTTTTATCATGAAAAGTCAGTTGCATCATTTGATAACTGTTTCCTTTTTTTGATTTTGTAAAGTAATCAACCACAGGCTTTCCTCCTATCCAAACCACTTTAGCTGATGGCTTTATATCAAAATCCGTTGTTTCTTCTAATGCATTCAAAATAAAATCACTCGCTATTTTTGTTGTCGGAATTTTAAAATCAAACCAATCTTGCAAATCATAATCGAAACAAATGCCGTGCATAAAATTATAAAGCGATTTTTTTAATCCAAAACTAAATTTATCATGGTTGATTCCGGTTATATCGGTATAAACAATATCATTATTAGCAAAAGTTCCAAGATTTTCTGATGCTTTTACTACACCAAACTTTTCGGGATACATGCCAACTGGACTGTGTACTGTCATTGCAAATTGATGCCAGAATCCCGATTGCAAAATACCAGCTTCAAACAACTGTCGCACCATTTCTAGACTATCAATGGTTTCTTGAATCGTTTGCGTTGGATAACCATACATCAAATAAGCGTGCACCATAATACCCGATTCGGTAAAATTTCGGGTAACTTTTGCTACTTGCTCGACTGTTACGCCTTTGTCAATCAATTGTAACAAGCGATCTGAGGCCACTTCTAAACCTCCAGAAACGGCAATACAACCAGATGCTTTTAATAAAACACATAAATCTTGAGTGAAACTTTTTTCGAACCGAATGTTGGTCCACCAAGTTACTGCAATATTGCGCCGAAGAATTTCGAGTGCTACTTCGCGCATTAGTGCTGGTGGCGCTGCTTCGTCGACAAAGTGAAAACCATTTTGACCTGTTTTCTCGGCTAATTCTTGAATGCGATCTACGATTAATTTGGCGGCAATCGGTTCGTAAATTTTTATATAATCCAAAGAAATATCACAAAATGTACATTTTCCCCAATAACAACCGTGTGCCATGGTGAGTTTGTTCCATCTGCCATCGCTCCACATTTTGTGCATCGGATTTACAATTTCAATTACTGAAATATAATTATCCAAAAGCAAATCTGAATAATCTGGTGTGCCGACTTCAGATTGTTTGTAATCACTTTTGGCCGAATTATTTTTATAAACCACTATGCCATTTTCCAAAACAAAAGTTCTTTTAAAGGTATTATGATCAGCATTTTCGACGTGATTGATTAATTCTTCGAGAGGCAATTCGCCATCGTCGAGCGTAATAAAGTCAAAAAATTCAAAAACCCTTGCGTCAGAAAGTGAGCGCAATTCGGTATTTGGAAAACCACCACCCATTGCAATTTTAATGTTTGGATAGTGCTTTTTAACGAATTGTGCGCATCGAAAAGCCGCGTACAAATTGCCTGGAAACGGCACCGAAATAAGAAAAAGTGATGGATCAACGGTTTCAATCTTTGCTTTAAGTATCGAAATTAAAATGGCATCAATATAAGTGTGCGGCTTTTTCAATGCCGAATACAATTCGTCAAAAGAATTAGCACTTCGACCTAAACGCTCTGCATAACGCGAAAAACCAAAATTCTCGTCTACGCATTCGACAATAAAATCGGCAATATCTTCAAGATACAAAGTTGCCAGATGTTTGGCTTTGTCTTGGGTTCCCATGGTGCCAAAAGCCAAATCTAATGCTTCGAGTTGTGCAAATCGTGAAGCTTCCGGCAAAAAATCTTCTTGACAAATGGACAAGGCCAAAGTTGGATTTTTTCCTTGCAAAAAGGCAATTACAGGCGTGATGGTTTTTAAGTACTCGTCTTTTAGCGCCAATATTCTTTTGGCGTTATCAGATTTTGGCTGCTGAATAATAGTTGTAAATAGGGATTGTAATCCTTGCTTAGAAAAAAGTTCCAATATAACTTCAATACCCAAATCAGCTTGTGTGGCTGGAATTGCTTTTGTATTTAAAAAGCCTTTGATATAAGCCGTTGCGGGATAAGGCGTATTGAGTTGGGTAAAGGGTGGCGTTATTGCAAAAACGTTTTTCAAAAGCAGTATTTTCTACAAAAGTAATTCAAAATAACGAGGGTTGTTTCTAAATTTTTAAAATCCAATAAATTGAACATTTTTTATTAAGTTTGCTTTTTAGAAAAAATATGAAAACACTACAATTGCATTTTTCTATCTTCATTTTTTTATTGCTCTTTTCATATACTTACGCTCAAAAAAGTATAGTTGCAACTGGTGGAAAAGCTACTGGTGTTGGCGGTACTTCAAGTTATTCAGTTGGACAAATTTCTTATAAAAGTCCAGACGGCAATCTTGTAAGTGATGGCGTGCAGCAACCCTATGAAATCATTACTTTGGGAAAATCAACATTGGAAAATATTACTTTGGAAATGAAGGTTTTCCCCAATCCAACAATTGGTATTGCGAATCTAAAAATCACAAGTAAGAATACAGATAATTTCAATTACCAACTTTTTGATATTAACGGAAAAATACTTTCTAAAATAGAAAAAATTTCAAATTTAGAAACGTCTGTTGATTTGCGAAATTACAGTAAAGGCATCTACTTGCTTCAAATTACTGTTCAAAACAAAAAAGTCAAAAGCTTCAAAATAATAAAAAAATAAGATGAATCATTTTAAAAATACAATTGCTACAATTTCTTTGTTTTTTATTTGCTTTTCAGTTGCATTTGGACAAATTCCTCAAAAAATGAGTTACCAATCGGTGGTAAGAAATGCAGATGGAGAATTGGCAGTAAACGCTACAATTGGCGTAAAAATTAGCGTACTAAAAGATGCTGAAAATGGCACTGTTGTTTATGAAGAATCACAAACCAATTCGACCAACGAAAATGGACTTTTGAGTATTGAAATTGGTGGAGGAATACCCATTACAGGAACGTTTTCTGGCATCAATTGGGCTTCTGGAATTTATTATCTAAAAACCGAAACCGATCCAAACGGTGGCACCAATTATACCATTTCTGGTGTTGGACAACTCTTAAGTGTACCTTATGCATTGTATTCAGGAAGTAGTTCCAATCCAGGCAAATCAACAATAATTTTGACAGGAGACATCACTGATAGTGAAGCAGCTGCGCAAATCTCCGCCGAATTTGGTAATAATACCGAGAACTTAATAATCGACAATACAACAGTTTTGACAACAGTCGATTTAAGCATGTTTAAGAAATTACTAGAATTGAAAGTTACTGAAAATGAGGCTTTAATTTCGTTGTCTTTACCACAACTAAAATCGATTTATAATGAATGTATCATTGCAGTAAATCCAGTTTTAACTTCTATTGATTTTCCTACATATGGTTTTGTTTCAAAAGAATTAGTCATCAATAATAATCCACTTTTGACCAACATTACATTTCCAAATTTAACAAAAACGAGGAATTCAAGTTCGATTGGCATTTATAAGAATGCCTCTTTAAGCACTGTGGCTTTTCCTCAACTTTCAATTTCCAATGGAAGTTTGAGCTTTTTGGAAAATGAAGTTTTGACGAGCATCAATCTTGGTAACTTGACACAATGCTTTAATATTCAAATCTCCGCTGATGCCTTGACTTCACTTTCGCTAAATTCACTTGTTCACGCCACTTATTTGGAATTCATTGTAAAAACATTAACGACTGCTAATTTAAGTAATCTTTTAGATGGTACCATTTCAATGAATGCCGAAGAACTTGCAACTCTTAATTTGAATGCTTTTACAACTGGCGATCTTACAATTAGTTCAAATGTATTAACAGATTTGTCTTTGCCTTCATATAGTACCGGTAATTTTAATATATCCTGTGATAATTTGATTTCACTTGATTTGCCATTGTTTTCCAATTCTAACAGTTTATCAATATCCCGGACCGCCATAACGCAACTAACATTTCCATCATTAACTACCACTGGTGTAATGTATGTTGTTCAAAATCCTGTTTTAACAAATATCTATTTTCCTGCCATGACAAGTGCAAGTCAAATTTTAATTGATACCAATGCCCAATTAAATCAAATTGATTTTCCTGTTTTGAATCAAATTAATGTAGTCCCTGGCTCGACTGTTCTTCAATTTGCAAATTGTGCGCTACCAAGTGCATCCATCAACTATTTATTGAATAAATTGCTCAACGCATCACCGTCGACAGGAAAATATATTGTTTTACAAAACCAAAATCCACCAGCGCCACCCACTGGGCAAGGAATTATAGACAAACAAGCTTTGATTGATGCGGGAAATACTGTTATATCAGATTAAGTCAATTTGATAATGGATTGTTAAACCTCGAAGCTGGTAATTAATTATTGTTAATTTTACCAAAATTAAAATTATGCCAACCGACTGTACGATTTCTTATCAAAATTCTGGCTACTTCAGTCCTTTAATGGTTGATTATTTAGACCAAAAATCAAATCTAAAACCACTTTACAATCGATTTCCAGCACTAGAGAATTTTGAAAATCAAATAAAAGAAAAAGATATAAATTTTAATAAAATTGAGAATCAAAAAAGAGCAACTTTGGTTGCTGTTTTACAAAAACAATATCAAAATATTGCTACTTCTGAAATAACAAATAAGAATATTCAGAAGTTAAAAGACTCCAAAACCTATACCATCACCACAGGTCACCAATTGAATTTATTTTCTGGTCCTTTGTATTTTTTGTATAAAATAATTACGACCATTAATTTAACAAAGCAGTTGAAAGTCAAATATCCAGAGTATAATTTTGTTCCTATTTATTGGATGGCGACCGAAGATCACGATTTTGAAGAAATCAATTATTTTAATTTTAAAGGAAAAAAAATCAGATGGAACAAAGAAAGTTTTGGACCAGTTGGGCGTTTATCAACCGAAGGATTGTCGGATGTTTTTAAAGTTTTCTCGAAAGAACTGGGCGACGGAACCAATGCGCAAATCATCAAAAAACTATTTAAAGACGCGTATCTCAATCACAATAATCTAGCAGATGCCACCCGATTTTTGGCCAATTCTCTTTTCGGAAAATATGGTTTAGTCATTATTGATGCTGATAATTCGGAACTGAAAAAACAGTTTATTCCATTTTTTAAAGATGAATTATTGCAACAAACCGCTTTTAAAGAGGTTTCAAAAACGATTGAACATCTTAAAGAATATCCAATTCAAGTCAATCCTCGTGAAGTCAATCTTTTTTATATCGAAAATGACGCTAGAGAACGCATTGTTTTTGAAAATGAGGTTTTCAAAATCAACAATACCAAAATTAGTTTTTCACCTTCTGAAATAATTACGGAATTAGAAAATCATCCCGAAAAATTCAGTCCCAATGTGATCATGCGCCCATTATATCAAGAATTCCTACTTCCTAATTTATGTTATATTGGCGGAGGCGGCGAAATTGCTTATTGGTTAGAATTGAAGTCTTACTTTGAAAAATGCAATGTTACTTTTCCGGTACTTTTATTACGAAATTCGGTTGTATTGGCTACTGAAAAACAAGCCAAAAAAGCAGTTCAATTGGATTTGAATTGGAAAGATTTGTTTTTAAAGCAAACTGATTTACTGAACCAAACCATAAAAAAACAATCCGAATTTCCGATTGATCTTAGCAAACAAAAAACAAATCTGAAAAAACAATTTGAAGATTTGCATGCGATCGCAAAACAAACAGATGCTTCATTTTTAGGCGCTGTCAAGGCACAAGAAAAAAAGCAAATAAATGGTCTGGACAATTTAGAAAAACGACTTTTAAAAGCACAAAAACGCAAACATTCAGAACAATTGAACCGAATCGCTACATTGCAAAATGAATTGTTTCCTAATAGAAGTTTGCAAGAACGACAAATAAATTTTTCGGAATTTTATTTAGAAAACGGTGATTTTTTTATCGAAAAATTGTTTGAAAGCCAAAACCCTTTGAATCATCAATTTACCATTTTGACTTTTTAACTTTAAAGAGTTATAATCCATTGTTGTTCCTATTAGGACTTCAAAAAAATGCAATCTTTATTACTAAATAACTTAATATATTTTGTATTTATAAAGTACCGTATTCAAATTGAACTATATTTAGATAAAAACTATTTTTAGTAAAAACAGGATTCAAGTAGGACCTAAGTAAGAAAACATTTTTACAAATTAGAACGTTTAAAAATGTGCGTTCATTTTTAAATGTAATTGATTTTCAAAACATATTAAATATTATTGTTACCATTTTAAAATCAATTTTAGAATATGATAATAAAAACCTACTTTTGCAGCAATTTAGGAAGAATCCTAGCTGAACGAAGTTAAATAAAAAAACTATGGCAACAAATAGAACATTTACCATGATTAAACCTGATGGCGTCGCTAACGGACACATCGGAAACATTTTAGCAATGATTACCAATGCTGGTTTCAAAATCGTTTCTTTAAAACTAACACAACTTACAGTTGCCGATGCACAGGCCTTTTATGCCGTTCATGCCGCACGACCTTTTTATGGCGAATTGGTTGCATTTATGTCACGCGGACCAATTGTTGCTGCTATTTTAGAAAAAGAAAATGCCGTTGAAGATTTTAGAACTTTAATTGGCGCAACCAACCCTGCTGATGCCGCCGAAGGAACTATCCGTAAAGCCTACGCTACTTCTATTGGCGAAAATGCAGTACACGGATCTGACAGCGACGAAAATGCAGCACTAGAAAGTGCTTTTCATTTTGCAGGAAGAGAAGAATTTTAGTCTAACGATTAATCGCTGATCAACTTATCTAAAATAAAAGAGTCCAATTTCAAAATGTGAAATTGGACTTTTTTATTTGTCTGTTTTTGTAACCAAAATTTACCTTAAAACCACTTCCCTTACAATTTCACGACGCAATTCTTCATTAATCATTTTGATAATTTTGTCTTTGCCATAACTTAATTCTTCTCGCAATACTGCCGAGGTCAATTCAACATACAAAGTACCACCTTTTAGCACCACATTTCTGGTATAAGTGTTAACACCGTTTCCCATTAAGGTTTTCCAAGCTTCTTTGACCGAAACTTGATCCATACCAGGTTGTAATTTATTAATTTGGATAATTTCTTTAAGCACATCACCAATTGGGCTTTCGTTGCTGCTTCTTTTTGCCATTATTTTATCGAAAAAGGAATTGGTTTTTTGTAATGGTATTCTAAATTTTGTTGGTTCTTAAACACCAACTTATCAGATGTAATTTCGATAATCTCTTCTTGCCATTTACCAAAAGGTGTGGTGTAATTCATAAAAAAAATACCTTCTTTTTGAGAAATCTCTATTATCTGTTTTTGGTTGTTCACCAAATAAGTGCCATCCAATTGAGGCATTACTTTTTTTCGGAAACCATCTTTATCTTGTATCTGAAAATAATCAATAGTCTCATTGATTTTATATGCTTTTGCTTCTCCGTCCGATAAAATTACTTTTTCGATTTCCCAATATCCATTAATTTTAGAAAGGTCACTTTCGGTTATTTCTTGTTTACATGAAACCATTAATAACGCTACAAAAATAAATACAATTGACTTTTTCATTTTGTCCATTTAAAAAAAATAAAGTTACTTCAAAAATCAACGATAAAAAAATTTGTACGTTAAACTATTTTGTAATTTTATTGTCAGAAAGTAAAATGTGCCATGAAAATAATTTTTTCTCTTATAATCTTGGTTGTATTATCTTGCGATAGTGCGGATAACAACAACAATACAACTCCAATACCTGCAGAAAACATGTACTTCCCGCCTATCGGAAGTTCAAGCTGGGAAACAAAATCGATTGCAGATTTAGAATGGAATCAAAATGCTGTGCAACCATTGTTGGACTATCTTGAATTAAAAAATACTAAAAGTTGTATCATTTTAGTTAATGGTCGTATCGTTCTCGAAAATTATTTTAACGGACACGAAGTAAATACACCTTGGTATTGGGCAAGCGCTGGAAAAACTTTGACTGCTACAATGACCGGAATTGCAGAACAACAAGGTTTTTTAAATACCAATAATAAGGTGTCTGATTATCTTAATACAGGTTGGACTACAGCACCTTTAAATAAAGAAAATCTAATTCTTTGTAAACATTTGTTGACCATGACTTCGGGTCTTGATGACGCACTTGGCGACGATGTATCTCCAGCAAATTTAAAATACAAAGCCGATTCAGGCTCGCGTTGGGCGTATCACAATGTGTATGTAAAATTACAAGATATTGTAGCTACCGCAACCAATCAAACTTGGGGAAATTATTTTAATAGTCAGTTGCGCGACAAAATCGGAATGACTGGTACTTGGTTAACAAGCGGTGAAGATTTGAGTGTTTATTGGAGCAATACCCGAAGCATGGCGCGTTTTGGTTTGCTGATGCTCAACAAAGGAAAATGGAATTCGACTACTATTGTCAACAAGAATTATTGCACAACCGCTACAAACATTTCGCAAAACATCAATCTTGGTTATGGTTATTTGTGGTGGCTCAATGGAAAGACGAGTTATCATTTACCACAAAGTCAATTAGAATTTCCTGGAAGCATTATTCCCACTGCGCCTAACGATATGTTTATGGCTTTGGGCAAAAATGATCAGAAAATCTATATTGTACCGAGTAAAAAAATGGTAATTGTACGCATGGGCGATGCTGCCGATGATGTCAATTTAGCGCTTTCTGATTTTGATGAAGTTCTATGGGAAAAGATTAGTGCATTGTACCAATAGTCAATATCGCAATAAAGTCTATTTAAAAAACGAATCTACAAATTCATATTTATTAAAAACCTGTAAATCTTCGATGCCCTCGCCTACGCCAATATATTTTACTGGAATTTGAAATTGATCTGAAATACCAATTACAACACCACCTTTTGCGGTACCGTCGAGTTTGGTTACAGCCAATGAGGTCACTTCGGTAGCAGCAGTAAATTGCTTGGCTTGTTCAAAAGCATTTTGTCCAGTTGAACCGTCAAGGACCAAAAGTACGTCATGTGGCGCATCGGCTACCACTTTTTGCATGACGCGTTTTACTTTTGTCAATTCATTCATTAGGTTTACTTTATTGTGCAAACGTCCTGCAGTATCAATTATTACTACATCGGCATTTTGTGCTACTGCAGATTGCAAAGTATCAAAAGCGACCGAAGCTGGATCACTACCCATTTGTTGTTTTACTAATGGAACATCAACACGATCCGCCCAAATTTGTAGTTGGTCGATGGCTGCTGCACGAAAAGTATCTGCAGCGCCAAGCACTACACTGTAGCCTGATTTTTTGAGTTGGTTGGCGAGTTTTCCAATAGTTGTGGTTTTTCCAACACCGTTAACACCAACAACCATTAAGACGTAAGGCTTTGTTGTATTTGGAATTATAAATTCGGTTGCCTCGCCAAGATTGGTTTCAGATAGCAATCCCGATATTTCATCGCGAAGGATTTGATTGAGCTCGTCGGTTCCTAAATATTTATCATCGGCAACGCGTTGTTCGATGCGTTTGATTATTTTTAGTGTAGTAGCAACGCCAACATCAGACGCAACAAGAATTTCTTCGAGATTATCTAAAACTTCATCATCAACTTTTGACTTTCCGGCAACCGCCTTGGTTAACTTGGAAAAGAAACTTGTTTTTGATTTTTCTAGACCTTTGTCTAAAGTTTGCTTCGCTTGTTCGCTGAAGCTCGGATCCTTTTTTTCGGAAGAGAATATACGTTTGAAAAAGCTCATTGTAATTAGATAATTTGAAAATTAGAAATTAGAAAATTAGCAAACGTGAAAGCAGAATTTTTTTTTGCTGACTTTCAAATTGTCAATTGTCTCATTCAGCCCGGATAGCAGCGGAAAGCCCAAAGATTTAACGATGTGTGTTTTAAAGATTGGCGTGGCGACCAACGGAAGCCAACGCAAATTTTATAAAACACCAACGTAAAAGCGAGGACTTGCAGCGCATAGCCGGAAGTGCTACAAATATAAAAATAAAAAAGCTACTTTCGTGTGAAAGTAGCTTTTCTGTAAGATGTAAATGTGAATTATTTCTTTTTCAAGTATTCATCAACAGCTTCTGGCGACATAATGGCTTCAACAAAAGTATAAGCTCCAGTTTTTGGAGATTTTACCATTTTGATAGCTTTTGATAATCTTTTCGAAGATGTTTGTAACGATGCGACGGTTTTCTTTGCCATGACTTATAAGTGTTATTTGGTTTTAATTGATCTCAAACTAAGCATTTGAAATTTTTATTAAAATCGCTAATTATTTAATTTCTTTGTGAACAGTTACGCGTTTCAAGATTGGATTAAATTTTTTAATCTCTAATCTGTCTGGTGTATTTTTTTTGTTCTTGGTTGTTATGTATCTTGAAGTTCCTGGAACGCCTGAAGTTTTGTGCTCCGTACATTCTAAAATTACTTGGATTCTATTACCTTTTTTTGCCATTTTTCTTTATTTTTAGGTCCGCTTTCGCTAGGATTATTTAATAAATCCTTCTGCTTGTGCCTTTTTCAAAACTGCAGCGATTCCATTTTTATTAATAGTTTTTATTGTAGATGCAGCTACTCTTAGCGTAATCCATCTGTCTTCTTCAGGAAGATAAAAACGTTTTTTAAGTAAGTTTACAGAAAACTTTCTTTTGGTTTTGTTCATGGCATGGGAAACGTTATTTCCTACCATCGCTCTTTTACCTGTAAGGTCACAAACTCTTGACATTATGCTTATCTTTTATCGTTATTCAAATCGAGGGTGCAAAGAAAAGAAAAATAAACCTTATATGCAAAATAATTAAAGTACATTTTTTTCTTTTTTTTCATTTGCTTTTTAATATTAGAAAATAATGGCTTTAATTGAAAAATAATCCGCCCATCAAATTTCCTTAAAAGCCGTTTTTCAAAATTTCTTTTTGAAGCATTTCTAAACTTTTATTTACCGCCCTATCTATTACTTTATCACGTGGTTGCCCAAAATTATATTCGATTACAATTACTTCGGCAGGTGTAGCCAATGCGATAAAAACAGTACCGATTTGGGTCTTCGAATCGCCAGATGTTGGCCCAGCATTTCCAGTTGTGGCAATGGCATAATCGGTATTCATTAATTGTTGTACCGACAAAGCCATTTGTTTGGCCACTTCGCCACTAACAACATCATTTGTGATGAATACCTCTTCTGGAATATTGAGAACATCAATTTTAGTTTGGGTTTTATAGGATACCACACTGCCACTAAAATAATTGGATGCGCCAGCAACCGAGGTCAGGACTTGCGCAATTTTGCCGCCGGTGCAACTCTCGGCAGTAGCGATGGTTTTGTTGTGTTGCGTCAAAAGTCTCCCTACCATAACTTCGATGGTTTCGTTGTCATCAAAACCGACAATAATATCGCCGATAATTTTGGTCAATGCGATTACGTTTTTTTCGATGGTTTGCGTTAATAATTCCTTATCCGTGCCACGTGCCGAAAGTCGCAATCTGACTCTTCCCGGACTGGGTAAATAAGCCAACTTGATAAAATCGGGCAAGTTATTCTCCCAATTTTCGATGCGTTCTGCTACAATACTTTCGCCTTGTCCGTAGGTCAAAATTGTTTTGTGAATGATATAAGGCCTTTTGTACTCGGCTACAATTTTAGGGATAATCGCATCGGTAACAATGGCTTTCATTTCATATGGAACGCCCGGAAGTGATATAAAAACAGTATTTTCTTTTTTCATCCACATGCCTGGTGCTGTTCCGTTGGCGTTGTGCAAAATTTGACATTGCGATGGCACCAACGCTTGGTCTTTATTGACTTGCGAGGCTTCAATTTTTAAAACACGTTGGAACAAATCGACGATATGATCTTCGACAACTTGATTTCTAATCAATTCGTCATTAAAATACTCGCAAAAAGTACGTTTTGTAATATCGTCTTTTGTTGGCCCTAATCCGCCTGTAATTACTACCAAATCTACTTGGTTTTGAAGTTGTGAAAAGGTGTTTATTATGTGCTTTTTATTATCCGAAATCGAAATCATTTCGTGAATCTCTACACCAATTTTATCTAACGCTTTTGCTATAAATCCTGAATTGGTATCGACAATTTGACCGATAAGAATTTCGTCGCCAATGGTAACTATGGTTGCTTTCATTTGTTATTTTGCTGTTCACAAGGATTAGAAATTATGATTTCTTTTTCAATCTTTACATAGTTAACGAGCTTGTAATGGTACTCTTTTGTATGTCGGAAATCATTTATTGTATACATTTCCTTTGCGATTCCATTAGGAATATTTTTGGAGGTAATGCGCGCATCAAATTTTTCTGAAAATCTCATTAATGGCAAATGAAATTGTGTTTCTTTTTCTACTAAATAATGTGAGGTTCCGAACTTGTATTGCTTTTTGAGTTTCTTGCTTATAATGTCCATTTGATAATGTTGTAGCGTATCTGTAAGCAATACGCTGTCGCGCCGCACTGTGAAACGATATTTTTTATCGTTGTAAATTGAACTGATGCGACCTACAATATAATCGCTACAATCAATAAAAAGTTTTTCATTGCTAAAAAGATCTCTTGCAGGAATGGTTTTTCTAATTCGTATACCTTCCAAGTCTACGCAAAAAAAAATATTTATATTTTTTGCTGACGATTGCCAAACCAAAAGATCATAAGTATTGTCCTTTGAATTGCTCAAAATGTATCGCTTTTTAACCTTTGAATTTTCATTTTCCTGAAAATCATATTCGATTAAATAATCAAAGCTGTATTTTTTTTGGCTGAAAAGGCCAGTTGAAAGCAGTAAAAAGAACAACAACAGTTTCATGTTTGGCAGTTTTGCGTGAGGGATTGAAGTGAAAATCCTTTTGTTTTTTTCTTTAAAAAACAAAAGATTGAAACGGAAAGCCCGACCCTTGTGGTCACGCCCAAAAATTATAAACTAAAATCTTTTTTAATTTCTTTGATGGCTTTCTCGATGCGACCTTCTAAAGCTTTAAATGTTTCTTTGATTTCTTTGCGTTTGCCTTCGCGTTTGCACCAATTTTCGATGACGAGAATTTCTTCGAAAGCGACCGTCATGCCTAATAAATCTAATGTTGGTTTGATTTTGTGTGCTGACGCATAAGCCGTTTTGTATTCTTTTTCTTCGATTCCGTTTTTGATTTGTACCATATCTTCTGGAACTTCTGAAACAAAAAGTGTGACAATTTGAAGCACAAATTCGTCATCATTTTCGGAAATTGCATAGACTTTTGCTAAATTGTAATGTAATGCCATTATTTTACTTGTATTCTAAATAGTTTGTTTTGTTCTAAAAATCCTTCCAAAATATCGTTAGGTTGCACTTTTGCAACGCCTTCGGGTGTTCCTGTAAAAAGGATATCGCCGATTTTGAGCGTAAAATATTGAGAAACATGTGCAATCAATTCGTCGATTTTCCATAACATGTGTGCAGTATTTCCTTTTTGCACCGATTTTCCGTTATTGGTCAATTCAAAAGTAATATTTTCTGTCGAATCAAATTGCTTTTTATCCAAAAATTCTCCAATCACAGCTGAACCATCAAATGCTTTGGCTTTTTCCCATGGTAGTCCTTTGTCTTTAAGTCTTTGTTGCAAATCACGGGCAGTAAAATCAATTCCGACACTGATTTCGTCATAATATTTATGTGCAAATTTAGCATCTATGTATTTTCCGACTTTGTTGATTCGGACAATAATTTCGATTTCATGGTGAATGTCGTCACTAAATTCTGGAATCACAAACGGATGTTGCTTGAGCAAAATGGCCGAATCGGGTTTTAAAAAAACAACAGGTTCGTCGGGACGTTCATTTTGCAATTCTTCGATATGTTTGACGTAATTCCGTCCGATACAGAGGATTTTCATTTTAAGCAAATTAGAAAATTAGAAAATGTGACAAGTAGAAAATTTTATGGTCTAACCATTATGAAATTATCTAATTATGAAACTTTCTAATTTAATTTATTATTCAGTTTTCGCAGTTTAATTGCCGTTAAAACTTTTTTAGTATAGAGAGGAAAATCGGCATTTTGAATCCAACTGAAATAACCTGGTTCAGCATCTAAGACTTGATTCACTTTGGCGCCTTTGTGTTTTCCGAAAGTAAAAATCTCTTCGTTGTCTTTGTCAAACGCTATCATTCCGGCGAAATCGGCTATTTTTTTACGTGTGGTAAATTCGGATAACGCCTTCATATCGTTTTGCAATTCGGGATAACGATCGAGTTGTGCTTTCAAAATTTCGTAAGTGGCCATAGTGTCTGCTTCGGCAGAATGTGCGTTTTCGAGTGATTGTCCGGTGTAAAATTTAAAAGCGGCACTCAAAGTACGCTCTTCCATTTTGTGAAAAACAGTTTGCACATCGACCGATACGCGCCCTTTCATATCAAAATCGACACCAGCACGCAACAATTCTTCCGCCAAAAGCGGAATGTCGAAACGATCCGAATTGAATCCAGCTAAATCACTGTCTTTTATCATGTTATAAATAGTCCCAGCCAATGCGCTAAAAGTGGGTTCGTTGGCCACTTTTTCGTTGGTTATGCCATGAACTAATGTGGTTTCGTAAGGAATTGGAACTGTTGGATTGACCAACCAGGTTTTGCTTTCTTTGTTTCCGTTTGGAAATACTTTGAATATTGAGATTTCTACAATTCGGTCTTTTCCAATATCGATTCCGGTGGTTTCGAGGTCAAAAAAGCAAATTGGTCTTGTCAGTTTGAGTTCCATTTTTATTTTTTTATAAGAATACAAATGTAGTTGTTTTGATACAAGCCACAAAGGCAAAATAGTTCGAATTCAAACAAAAAACCCTTTCAGCTTTCTAGTGCTGAAAGGGTTATATTATAAAAATAATTGGTTTAATAATCTCTATTCACATCAAACGCTTCCAAATAATCGGCTACTTTTTTGACGAAACTTCCTCCTAATGCACCGTCAACAACACGATGGTCATAACTGTGCGAAAGGAACATTTTTTGACGAATGCCTATAAAATCGCCTTCGGGAGTTTCAATTACAGCAGGCACTTTTCGGATGGCACCAAGTGCTAAAATTCCAACTTGTGGCTGGTTGATTATTGGAGTACCAAAGACGCTTCCAAAAGTACCTACATTGGTAACCGTATAAGTTCCGCCTTGAGTATCATCTGGTTTTAGTTTGCCTAATTTGGCTCTGTTTCCTAAATCGTTCACGGCTTTTGCCATTCCTACAAGGTTGAGTTGGTCTGCATTTTTAATTACAGGAACAATTAAATTTCCATTAGGCAAAGCGGCAGCCATTCCTAAATTGATATTTTTCTTTTTTATTATAAAATCGCCATCAACAGAAATATTCATTCCCGGAAAATCTTTCAAGGCTTTGGCGACCGCTTCCATAAAAATGGGCGTGTAAGTCAATTTTTCGCCTTCTCTTTTTTCGAAAGCTGTTTTTACTTTATCGCGCCATTTGACGATATTGGTCACATCAACTTCTATAAACGATTGCACATGAGCCGAAGTTTGTACCGAAGCGACCATATAACCCGAAATGAGTTTTCGCATGCGGTCCATTTCGATAATTTCATCGCCCCCATTTACTGATACAGGTGCTGGTTGTTGTGCATTAGGTGCTGGGTTTTGGGTGTTGGTCCCGATAGCTGTGTGGAGGCTATTGGATTTTCGATTTTCGACATATTTTAAAATATCATCTTTGGTCACCCTCCCCTCTTTTCCTGAGCCAGAAATACTTTCTAATTCGGCTACCGCAACGCCTTCCTCTTTGGCAATATTTTTGACTAAAGGAGAATAAAATTTATCCGAGTCTGTAAAATTCATCGGTGCAGCAAGCATAGTATTATCGGCTGCCGTTTCTTTAGCACTGGTATTTTTAATTTCTAGAGCCGATTCTTGGGCAACAATTTTTGTTGGTGTTGCATTTGCAACTACTGCTTCCGTTTCGATTATTGCAATTGTTTGCCCAACTTGAACCAAATCATCTTTGTTAAAAAGTTGTTCAATCAAAATTCCTGACACTTCGCTAGGCACTTCGCTATCAACTTTGTCGGTTGCAATCTCGAGTACTGCTTCGTCGGCTTCAATTGCATCGCCAACTTGTTTTAGCCAATTGGTAATTGTTGCTTCGGCAACGCTTTCTCCCATTTTAGGAAGTTTTAATTCAAATCTTGCCATATTGTTAACCTAAAAGGTGTTTTTGATTTTCTATTTGCAAAATTAGTAAATATTTTTAGTTTTTGGTTGTTAATTAATAGTTTTTGAAGTGATAAAAAAAACCGAAAAAACATCAAAATTCATTGATTGAAATGATTTCGCCTCGATCGTTACTACTGTCACTACCAATCATAAAATCAGCGAACTTGGGAATAATTCTGAACATAAATCCCTCATTTTTATGCGCTTCCATTGTTTGGATTATTGTTTTAAAATCAAGATAATTCTGGTCGAAAATAATGGCCGTAGCTCCGTTTCTCGCAAACGATTGCGCTATGGTTTGCCTTTTTATACTTTTTTGGAATTGAATGCCCAGTTTATTTTGTAATGCTGCATCATCTGACACCAAAATATAGTGTTCAGGTTGCATTTTAGTTTTTTGCTTTCCCTGTTGTTGTTTTGCAAATGAAAATAATACGATGCCTATTTTCATAAAAAAAGAAAAGAAAAACGAGACTTTAAAATGTTTTTTATAAAAGAAAGTCATCGCTTGTTGGAAGCGTTGCAGGTACTTTTTATCTTTTATTGTGCTTTCGCCTTTGTAATGAATGACGGTACTTTCGTGAAAATAATAGTTCGATTTTCCTTTTTGTAAAACCATATAACTCAAATCGATATCGTCTGAATACATGAAACAATTCTCGTCGAAACCGCCAATTTCTTGATACAATTTGCGGTGCATGACCATAAAAGCACCTACTAAAATAGCTGTTTTTCCTGTTTGATTTTCAGCCAAATATTGGGCATAATATTGATTGAAAACAGTCGACTTCGGAAATAATTTATAAAGTCCAAAAATTTTGGTAAAAGCCACCCAAGGAACCGGAATACCACGTTTGCTTTCAGGCAAAAAATGACCACTTCCGTCTATAAGTTTACAGCCAACAATTCCTAAATTATTTTGATTTTCGGCGAAAGCCAAAACTTTTAAAAAAGTATCCTCGGCTACGACTGTATCAGGATTTAAAATACAAATGTACTTGCCTTTGGCGTGTTGAACACCAATATTATTGCCTTTTGGAAAACCAGAATTTTCCTTATTTTCTATAAGTTTAACCGTTGGGAAATGTTTTTTCATCATTGCGCAACTATCGTCGGACGAATTGTTATCGACGACAATAATTTCAGCATCAATATTTTGAATCGCCAATTGTACACTCAAAATGCATTGCTGCAAAAAGTAACGAACATTATAATTAAGGATAATTACAGATAATTGCATTGGACAAATTTAAAGTAACTTTTTTAAATCGTCGGAATTTCTTTGAAAGTTCCAAAATAAAAGAAGTTCGATTGTTTTTGTTTTTTCAATAATGCTGTAAAAGAAATTAGTCTATTTTGAAATTGTTGAAGCATATGAAATGAATATTTTATCTACCAAAAGCTACGATTTTGAATAAGCTTTTTTATTTTAATGTTACTCACAGCAAATACTTTTGACAACCAAATATACAAATTATATTATTTGCTGTTTTGAAATTGAAATCAAAATAGCAAGACCTTACTGTTCTAGCCCCGATTGCAGCTGATATCCTCGTAGCAGCGCGAAGAGATAAAGGCGGAAAGCGGGACAAAGCTCCTGAAAAAAACTTTGAACCAAGAAACCTTTGCCACTTTGTAACTAGAAAAACCTACTTTTGCAAAAAAAATACCGCTGTGAATTACTTATCTGTTGAAAATATATCCAAATCATTTGGCGAAAGAACACTTTTTGAAAACATTTCTTTTGGAATTAATAAAGACCAAAAGATTGCTTTTATTGCCAAAAATGGTTCCGGAAAAACGACCATTATGAACATTATTAATGGAGAAGATGAGCCAGATACCGGTAAAGTGGTTTTGCGTAAAGAGATCAAAATGGCGTTTTTGTCGCAAGTAGCGAATCTTCAAGACGAATTGACCATTGAAGAAAGTATTTTTGCGTCGGATAACGAAGTATTAAAAGTGATTCAACAATACGAAAAAGCACTCGAAAATCCCGAAGATGAAGCTGCCTATCAAAAGGCATTTGACAAAATGGACCAACACAATGCGTGGGATTTTGAAACACAATACAAGCAAATTTTATTCAAATTGAAACTCGAGGATTTTAAATTGAAAGTCAAAAATCTTTCGGGTGGACAAAAAAAACGTTTGTCATTGGCAATTATCTTAATCAATCGACCCGATTTATTGATTTTGGATGAACCGACAAATCACTTAGATTTAGAGATGATTGAGTGGTTGGAAAGTTATTTTGCCAAAGAAAATATCACGCTTTTTATGGTAACACACGACCGTTTCTTTTTGGAACGTGTTTGTAATGAAATTATAGAACTCGATAATGGCAAATTATACCAATACAAAGGCAATTATTCGTATTATTTAGAAAAAAAAGAAGAGCGCATTGCGTCTGAAAATTCGAGTGTTGACAAAGCCAAAAATTTGTTTGTCAAAGAACTAGAATGGATGCGACGACAACCCAAAGCACGAACTACCAAATCAAAATCACGTCAGGATGATTTTTATGTGATCAAAGAAAAAGCGCAAAGTCGTAGGAAAGAAAATGCGGTGGAACTCGAAATCAATATGGAGCGCATGGGCAGCAAAATTATTGAGTTGCACAAAGTTTCTAAAAAATTCAAAGAGCGTGTGATTTTGGATAACTTTAGTTTTGATTTTCAGCGTGGCGAACGCATCGGTATTATTGGAAAAAACGGAACCGGAAAATCAACTTTTTTGAATTTGATAACGGGAACCATTCCGGTTGATAGTGGCAAAGTGATTAAAGGCGATACTATAAAAATTGGTTATTACACGCAAAGTGGTATCAATCCAAAACCGGGTCAAAAAGTAATAGATATTATCAAAGAATACGGCGAATACATTCCGTTAACGAAAGGAAAAATTATTTCGGCTGGACAACTGCTGGAACGCTTTTTATTTGACCGTAAAAAACAACACGATTTTGTCGAAAAATTATCGGGTGGTGAGTTAAAAAGATTGTATTTGTGTACGGTTTTGATTCAGAATCCCAATTTTTTGATTTTGGATGAACCGACCAATGATTTGGATATTGTAACTTTGAATGTTTTGGAAAGTTTTTTGTTGGATTATCCTGGTTGTTTGTTGGTGGTTTCGCACGATAGGTATTTTATGGATAAAATTGTAGATCACCTATTTGTCTTTCGTGGCGAAGGCGAAATTGAAGATTTTCCTGGAAATTATTCGGATTTTCGGGCTTATGAAGATTCGGCCGAACCTAAAAAATTAGAAAGTGTCGGCACCGAAAAGAAAGATTGGAAACAAAACAATCCGACTGGTAATTTGACCTTTAATGAGCAAAAAGAATTCAATAAAATCGAAAAAGAAATCAAAGATTTAGAATACCAGAAAAAGCAAATTGAACAACTTTTTTCTGACGGAAAAGTCGCCGACAATGCTATTGAGGAACAGGCTAATGCGTTACAAAAAATAATTCAGACGATGGAAAAAATAGAAGAACGTTGGTTTGAGCTTTCAAGTAAAATGGAAGGGTAATTTTTATTAATATACTAATATTCAGATTTACATATTAATTTCGGAGAGCAAATCGGACATTTTTATATCTAAGGCTTTACAAATTTTAGAAAAAATAATTATAGAAAAATTTTGTTTACCATGCATTATTCTTCTTATAGTTCTCTCATCAATATCACAAATAGAAGCAAATTCAAGATTACTTTTGAATTTAGCTTTTGATCTATTTTTAATCAAACTTCCTAATTTTAATAATTGTTCTTCTGACATTTGTCAAAATTCTATCATTACTAACTTTTATAATCGGCATATATGCCGATTATAAAAAATATTATATATTTGCAATTAAAATATTTAACTAATAAACTAGAAATGGAAAATTTAGACAGAAAAAAAAGATTTGATATATATGTATCAACCAAAGCTTTAGAAGGCTACACAATTGTTGACAAAAATTCTGAAAATCTTACTGCGGTTTTAAAAAAAGAAGGAAGTAAAGTCAATAATACATTACATGGCTTAATTACATTATTTTCTTGCGGCATGTGGGGAATTGTTTGGTTAATATTATATTTTAAGGGGAAAAAGGATTCAAGAATAAGAATAACTATTGATGAATCGGGAAATTTAATTGAAGAAGAAATAAAAAATTAACTTATACATTTACAATAAATTAGAGGTGATTTTAATTAAATTACCTCTAATTTCATTAACTAAATCAGAATCATTTATAAAAATAATCTCCCTATCTTCGCCACTAGATTATTAAAATGATGCTTTTCAAAATAAAATCATACATTCAATTTCTATGGCGTTCAAAAAATGAACACGGCGTACATTCGCCTTTTGTGTTTGATTTGGTTACGAAATGCTTTTATGACAAGACAAAATATCCAGCATATTTGATTGTAAATAACTACCGAAATGCCTTACTTAAAAATAAAAATTTTATTGATGTAACCGATTTTGGTGCTGGTTCTCGGGTTTTCAAATCCAATAAAAGGCAAGTCGCAAGGATTGCAAAAACGGCTGGAATTTCAAAAAGAAGCGCCGCTCTACTTTTCAGAGTTGTACGTTATTTTCAGCCAGATAATATTTTAGAAATTGGAACATCGCTAGGATTGGCAACATCAGCTATGCACTTGGGGAATAAAAATGCTAAAATTATTACATTAGAAGGTTGCCCACAAACAATTAATCAATGTCAATTGCAATTGCAAAAATTCGATATCAATAATGTTGAATGTGTAAATTCAAAATTTGAAGACTATTTCAAAACCCTCGAACTTAAACCTACAACTTTTAACTTTATTTACTTCGACGGCAACCATTCTAAAACCGCTACTTTGGCGTATTTTGAAATATTATTGCCTACAATTACTAATGAAAGTGTTTGGATTTTTGATGATATTCATTGGAGTGCTGAAATGGAATTGACTTGGAAAATAATCAAAGAACATCCAAAAGTTACTGTTACAATCGACAATTTTCAATGGGGAATGGTATTTTTTAGAAACGAACAAGTCAAAGAACATTTTGTAATTAGAATTTAAAAAAAATGACTGCCATTGCTGACAGTCATTTTTACAATTGAATCAATAATTATTATTTTTTTGCATCAGCGTTTTCGTCTGCTTTTGCATCCATGCGATTCCATTTGAATTTTGGTGCAAATTTAAGTTTTAATTCGGCAATTTTACGATTGTCTTTAGAAGACAAACCTTCTTTTTCTACTGTATTTTTATGAGCATCTAAAGCTTCGTACATCGCTTTAATTTCATCAAAATCTTCTCTAGAATAAGCATCTTTGTTTTGGTCAAATTCATTGTAAAAATCATTATAAACTTTAAGAATATTGTCTTTATTTACCCAAGTAAAACTCATGTCTTCGCCTAAAGTGCCGGCACCAAAATAAGCATCTCGCAATATTTGCTTTCTGTTTGCGGGGTCACTTTTTGCCATATCGGCTGCAATAACTGCTGCTTCGGCGTCCATTTTTGCTTTTAATTCGACATATTTTGCTCTTACTTTATCCAATCTGGCTTGTGCGTTTTCTTTATTTACAAAATTTTCAATAGCCATTTCAGCTTCAGCTGTACGTTCGTTATAAGCCATTTCTATCGACTGCCAGTTGGCTTTGGCTTCTTCGTTTGAAACCGTTGCTACCGAGTCAACATATTTTTCGTAAGAATCAAAGGTCATTTCAGCTTGTTTTTCACTTTCACTTTTACAAGACGTAAGTCCTATAGCAATAATTGCCGCTCCTAAAATCAAATTAACTTTTTTCATAATTGGTTGTTTTTAATGAATTGAATTTCAAAAGTAGTTACAAAACTATTAATATTATTTTTTTAGTTAAAAATTTATGAATACTTTATTATTTTTAAATTTTTTAAATAAAAATAAGTGAATAATGCAAATTATAATCAAAATAGTGTAAAAACTGAAAGTGTATTATTGTTGATAAAAAAAGACATTTTCAGATAAAAACAATTCAAATATCATATTTGTAACATACCAGAAAAAAATACTACTTATAAAGCGATTACACAATCAATTTTGTACTTTTAAAATCTGAAAAAAGCAATCCAAAAATGGCAAATCCACTTATAAAAATCAGTAATATCAAAAGAGATTTCGTGCTAGGCAGCGAAATAGTATATGTTTTAAAAGGCATAGATCTCAAAATTAATAAAGGTGAATATGTGGCATTAATGGGCCCATCAGGATCAGGAAAATCAACTTTAATGAATTTACTAGGTTGTTTGGATACGCCAACTTCGGGTTCCTATGTCTTGAACGGGAAAGATGTAAGCAAAATGATTGATGATGAGTTGGCCGAAATTCGTAACAAAGAGATAGGTTTTGTGTTTCAAACTTTCAATCTTTTGCCAAGAACAACCGCTTTAGACAACGTCGCTTTGCCTATGATTTATGCTGGATTTTCAAAATCAGAAAGAAATACAAGAGCCAAAGAAGTTTTAGAACAAGTCAATTTGGGCGATCGTATGGACCACCAACCTAACCAATTATCTGGAGGTCAACGACAAAGGGTGGCGATAGCAAGGGCTTTGGTCAACAAACCTTCTATCATTTTAGCCGATGAACCTACTGGAAATTTAGACAGCAAAACTTCTGTTGAAATCATGAAGCTTTTTGGTGACATTCACGCCAATGGCAATACCGTTATTTTAGTCACACACGAAGAAGATATTGCTGCTTATGCACATCGTGTAATTCGTTTGCGCGACGGCATCATCGAAAGCGATACTATTAATAATAATGTCAATAGTAATGCATGAAAACTTTTATAATAGTATTATTCGTTTCATTTAACCATGCGGTCGTCTCGGCACAAAATGAAATTCATAAAAAAACTGTAGAGAATTTTGTATTGGAATTTATCAACAATAATTTTAATGGAATTACTTGACTATACCGACAATAAAGTGCGAACAGCTCGAGGTACTTACGACGGTAATTTTGAAAGCGAATTATCAACGATAAGCATCACTGTTGATAGTCGCCGAAAAATCACGGAATTTTACATTAAAAAAAATCTAATCTAAAAGTATGAAAGTATATACAAAAACTGGCGATACAGGCACTACTGCACTTTTTGGAGGAACACGAGTTCCAAAAGACCATATTCGGATTGATAGTTATGGAACAGTTGATGAACTCAATTCCTATATTGGA
Organism: Flavobacteriaceae bacterium; assembly: GCA_947488595.1. Classification (GTDB taxonomy): domain Bacteria; phylum Bacteroidota; class Bacteroidia; order Flavobacteriales; family Flavobacteriaceae; genus Flavobacterium. The sequence continues at coordinate 13,855 of CANKZI010000014.1, read as the reverse complement.
TTGATTCGTGACCAAGAAATGGAAGATCATTACAAAACAATGCTGATCGAAATTCAAGACCGCCTTTTTACGGTTGGTGCTATACTTGCGACGCCTCCAGAAAAGGAAGTCATGAAAAATGGTACCTTGCGGCTTCAAAATTTAGGCATCGTAGCAGCTGATATCACGCTTTTGGAAAACGAAATCGATACCATGGAAGAAGCCTTACCACCAATGACACATTTTGTTTTACCTGGTGGACATTCGACTGTGTCATATTGTCATATTGCACGTTGTGTTTGTCGCCGTGCCGAGCGATTGGCAGTGCATTTGAGCCACAATGAGACTGTTCCACCCATTGCAATTATGTACTTGAACCGACTTTCTGACTATCTTTTTGTGTTGGCACGGAAGTTGAGTTTTGATCTGAAAGCTACAGAAGTAAAATGGATTCCGAGAAAATAAAAGAGCGGATTTGATGTTCATTTATTTCAGTGATTGCTTCCATTTTTCATCAAAAATCAGGTTGAAAAAAAACGTTCTTAAACATCATTGAAAATAAATCAAAAAAAACTTGACTATTTCAGTAAAAAAATTATTTTTGCATAAACTAAAAATCGATAGAAGATGTATTGGACATTAGAATTAGCATCGTATTTAAGTGATGCGCCGTGGCCAGCTACCAAAGATGAGCTTATTGACTACGCTATTAGAGCAGGAGCACCACTAGAAGTGGTTGAAAATCTCCAATCAATAGAAGACGAAGGTGAAATATACGAATCAATGGAAGAGATTTGGCCTGATTATCCAACCGACGAAGATTATCTTTGGAACGAGGATGAATATTAAAAAATAAGTCAATTGAAAAGTCTCATTCAGAGGCTTTTTTTTTGTTTAAATTTGCATACCTTTTTATAATTAGAAATTAAAACAATATGAGTTTCATTAATAGCATATTAAAAGCTTTTGTAGGCGACAAATCGCAAAATGATGTCAAAGCTATGCAGCCTTTTATTACAAAAATTAAAGCGCTAGAAAGTACTTTGTCTTCGTTGAGCAACGATGCATTAAGAGCCAAAACCGACGAATTTAAGGCGCGTATTCAAAAAGCAAAATCCGAAAAAGACAACAAAATTGCCGATTTGAAGCTTGAGGTAGAAACTATCGAAGACATCGATAAAAAAGAAGACGTTTATCTTGCCATAGATGCTTTAGAAAAAGAAGCTTACGATATTTCGGAAAAAGCCTTGATGGAAATACTTCCAGAAGCTTTTGCAGTTGTAAAAGAAACCGCCAAAAGATTCAAGGAAAATACCGAATTAAGAGTAACGGCAACTTCTAAAGACCGCGAACTTTCAGCAACCAAAGGTTATATTACACTCGATGGCGAACAAGCGGTTTGGGCCAATTCGTGGAACGCTGCCGGAAAACAAATCACCTGGGACATGATTCATTATGATGTGCAATTGATTGGCGGCATCGTACTTCACGAAGGAAAAGTTGCAGAAATGCAAACTGGTGAAGGAAAAACTTTGGTAGCCACTTTGCCTTTGTATTTGAATGCGTTAACCGGAAATGGTGTGCATTTAGTTACAGTAAATGATTATTTGGCAAAGCGTGACAGCACCTGGAAAGCACCGCTTTTTGAATTCCACGGCCTTACAGTTGACTGTATCGACAACCACCAACCTAATTCTGATGGTCGCAGAAAAGCCTACGAAGCCGATATTACTTATGGTACCAATAACGAATTTGGTTTTGATTATTTGAGAGACAATATGGCGCATTCGCCAGCAGATTTGGTGCAAAGAAAACATAATTTTGCTATTGTCGATGAAGTTGATTCGGTTTTAATTGATGATGCCAGAACGCCATTAATTATCTCTGGACCAGTTCCACAAGGTGATCGCCATGAGTTCAACGAATTAAAGCCAAAAGTCGAGCATTTGGTCAATCTTCAAAGACAATTGTCGAACGGATTTTTATCAGAAGCCAAACGATTGATTAAAGAAGGTAATACCAAAGATGGTGGTTTTAATCTTTTAAGAGCCTTCAGAAGTTTACCAAAAAACAAAGCCTTGATCAAGTTTTTGAGTGAAGAAGGCATCAAACAATTGCTTCAAAAAACCGAAAACACTTACATGCAAGACAACAATCGCGACATGCACAAGATTGATGAAGCCTTGTATTTTGTAATTGAAGAAAAAAACAATCAAGTTGAATTGACCGATAACGGAATCAAATTCCTCTCTGGTGATACCGATAGTGATTTTTTTGTGTTACCAGATATCGGAACTGAAATTGCCCGTATCGAAAAACTGAATTTAGACAAAGACGCCGAAGCCGAAGAAAAAGAAAAGTTGTTTCAAGATTTTTCTGTAAAAAGCGAGCGTATTCATACATTGACACAATTATTAAAAGCCTATTCGCTATTCGAAAAAGATGTAGAATATGTGATAATGGACAATAAAATTATGATCGTCGATGAGCAAACAGGTCGTATTATGGATGGTCGTCGTTATTCTGACGGTTTGCACCAAGCGATTGAAGCCAAAGAAAACGTAAAAATTGAAGCCGCTACCCAAACTTTTGCAACGGTTACGCTGCAAAATTACTTTAGAATGTACAGCAAATTGGCTGGTATGACAGGGACTGCTGTTACAGAAGCTGGCGAATTATTTGAAATTTATAAATTGGATGTAGTCGAAATTCCGACCAACCGCCAAATGGCAAGACAAGACCGAGAAGATTTGATTTACCGTTCGGTTCGCGAAAAGTTCAATGCCGTAATTGACGATGTAACCCAACTTTCGGCTGCCGGAAGACCCGTTCTTATTGGAACAACATCGGTAGAAATTTCAGAATTGCTAAGCCGAATGCTAAAAATGCGAGGTGTTGCACACAACGTACTTAACGCCAAAATGCACAAACAAGAAGCGCAAATTGTAGAAGAAGCTGGAAAATCCGGCGTAGTAACCATAGCGACCAATATGGCTGGTCGTGGAACCGATATCAAATTATCACCCGAAGTCAAAGCCGCTGGTGGTTTGGCAATTATCGGAACAGAACGCCATGATTCACGTCGTGTTGACCGACAATTGCGCGGTCGTGCAGGACGTCAGGGAGATGTTGGAAGTTCTCAATTTTATGTTTCACTCGAAGACAACTTAATGCGTTTGTTTGGTTCTGATAGGGTTGCCAAAGTGATGGACCGAATGGGGCTGAAAGAAGGTGAAGTGATTCAGCATTCTATGATGACCAAATCGATAGAACGCGCACAAAAGAAAGTTGAAGAAAATAATTTTGGTGTCAGAAAGCGTTTGTTAGAATATGATGACGTCATGAATGCCCAACGTGAAGTGGTTTACAAACGCCGCCGTCACGCTTTGCATGGCGAACGATTAAAAGTTGATATTGCCAATATGATGTATGACACTTGCGAGTTGATTGTGTCTGCCAATAAAGCAGTCAATGATTTTAAAAATTTCGAATTTGAGTTGATTCGTTATTTTTCTATCACTTCGCCAGTAACAGAAAACGATTTTAACAAGTTGTCTGAACAAGATTTAACCGGAAAAATATACAAAGTCACTTTAGAATATTATACCGAAAAAACAGAACGCAGTGCTAGAGAAGCGTTGCCGATTATTGCAAATGTTTACAAAAACGAAGGCAATAAATTTGAGCGTATTGTAGTGCCATTTACTGACGGAATCAAAACATTGAACGTGGTTACCGATTTAAAAAAGGCGTACGAGACAGAAGGAAGGCAATTGGTTGCTGATTTTGAAAAAAACATCACATTGGCCATCATGGATGAAGCCTGGAAAAAGCATTTGCGCAAAATGGATGAACTTAAACAGTCAGTACAATTGGCGGTTCATGAACAAAAAGATCCATTATTGATTTATAAATTTGAAGCTTTTAAGTTGTTCAGTAATATGCTCAATGGCGTAAATAAAGAAGTGATTTCGTTCTTGTTTAAAGGTGATTTGCCACAACAAACCGTTTCTGAAATTCAAGAAGCCAAGGAAGTGCGCACCAAAGAAGATTATACTACTTCTAAAGACGAAATTGCTTCGCCAGTTCGGTCTTCGACCTCGGGTCCAAATAGTGATAAGGCTGCAGCCGAAAATCGCGAAGCCGGAAATACTCAACTACGCCAAGTTACCGAAACCATTGTCAGAGAAATGCCTAAAATAAACCGCAATGATAATGTTACTATCAAGCAAGTTGCCACCGGAAAAACGGAAACCATGAAATTTAAAAAAGCCGAAAGCCTATTGAATTCTGGTGAATGGGTAATTGTAAGCTAGTATAAAATTAAATTTTAAAATATTATTTTATAAATTAAGATCCTCGCTCTAAAAAAGTAGAGGATTTTTTTTGACCTATTAAAAAATTGTATTTGCTGCAAATCACAAAGAAATTATCTTTAAATTTACTTTAGATAAAAACCAAACTAACTTTAAAGATAAATACCATGGCAAAAAGTCAAGATGCAAAAAAGACCGTTAAAAAAGAACCATTAAAAACGGCCAAAGAAAAAAAAGAAGAAAAAAGAGAGAAGAAAAACAATCCTAAAAGAGATTAATCAAAAAGCCATCGGCTATGAACATGCCCCAAAAGTTAGACACTATTTGGGGCATTTTTATGAAAAAGTATCAGGTAGAACTTTCCCAGGATTAAGTATGCCATTCGGGTCAAATACTTTTTTAATGCCTTGCATAATTTGCAATTGGGTGTTTGAAAAGGCAATGTCCATAAAGTTTTTTTGCACAAAACCAATGCCATGTTCTCCAGATAACGTACCCTTCAAGGCGACGGTCAGTTCAAAAATTTCACGAATCCCTTTCGGAATTTCAGTATGCCATTCTTCGTCGGTCAGCGCTGATTTTAAAATATTAACATGCAAATTACCATCTCCAGCATGCCCATAACAAATGGATTTAAATCCATATTTATTGCCAATAGTTTTAATACCTTCTAGAAGTTTTGGCAATTCATATCTTGGCACCACGGTATCTTCTTCTTTATAAATAGAATTGGCTTTTACGGCTTCGGCAACGCTACGTCTGATTTTCCAAAGGGCATTTTTTTGGTCTTCGGTATCTGCAAAAAGCACCTCATCGATTTGAAATTGCTCTACTACAGTCATTATTTTCTCGGCTTCGGCCAATAATATTTCTGGATAATTGCCATCTACCTCTATGAGCAAATGCGCTTGTACTTCGTTTTTGATGGTAACACTTACACCTTCAACAAAACGCAATGTCCAATCGATGGCATCTCGCTCCATGAACTCTAATGCACTCGGCGTAATTCCGGCATTAAATATTTTAGAAACCGCTTCGCAAGCTTCAAATGCATTATAAAAAGGAACCAACATTAAAACATTATGCGATACTTTTGGCAATAATTTCAATACTATTTTCGTAATAACTCCGAGCGTGCCTTCGCTGCCAACCATCAGTTGTGTGAGATTGTAGCCAGTAGCATTTTTAAGGGTATTAGCGCCTGTCCAAATGATTTCGCCAGTGGGCAAAACGACTTCTAAATTAAGCACATAATCTTTGGTAACACCATATTTTACTGCCCTTGCACCACCTGCATTTTCGGCTACATTGCCACCAATCCAACAGCTGCCTTGACTACTTGGATCGGGTGGATAAAACAAGTTCTTCTCGGCAACAGCTTCGCGCAAGACTTGTGTAATTACAGCGGGTTCAACCGTAACTTGAAGGTTTTGCTGGTCGATATTTAAAATTTTATTGAAACGCTCCATAGACAAACCGATACCTTGACGTATACACAAAGCACCACCGCTCAAACCCGTTCGTCCGCCGATTGGTGTTACCGGGATATGATGTTGGTTCGCGAATTTCAAAATAGCTGCAATTTCTTGCGCTGTTCCAGGTTTTAAAACTACTGATGGCGGAAAAACATAATCTTCGGTTTCGTCATGACCATAATTTTGTCTTGTTTCTTGGTCTAAAAAAACAAAATCAGCACCAATTATTTTTTGGAGTGCTTCAATCCATTCGACGTTTAAAGTACTTTCTATCATAATCATTAAAAATAAAGTACCACAAATGACAACAATATTTACCAAAAATACTAGTTAAGTGATAGGAAAAATCTGTTGTAATATGCCAATACTGTAATTGCAATTTAAAACTAATAGACTCGTACGAATTTCAGAAATTATCGCCAAATTAGCATCAACTAAATATTTTCAAATTACACAAATACTATTAAATGGAGCGTTTACTGATGAAAATTTATGTTACCACTGGTGTACCAATTTTTTATTATGACAAATGTACTTGTAATTTCACTAAAATTAAATCTTCAAAATCAAGATTAAGTAAGAAAACATTGAATATTTTTATCTCTAAAATTGATTAATAGTACTAAAAAATAGCAGGTACTTTGCCCAATGCATTAGTATTGGCGTAGGTATTTGAAACTTGTATTGTTTTGTTTACTTTTACTCTTCAAATCAATTATTTTGGGTACTCAAAAAAAACAAGCAAGTGCTTTACATGAAAAAGAAGGTGTATCACCACCAAACATCATCAGCACAGCTTCGGTAAAGCAAATTCAGGAATTTCGAAAAAAATTGCCCAGCGCTGCAACATTGGTTTCGGGAATTTTAAAAGGCGACATTACAGCTTTGAGCCGCGCCATTACTTTGGTCGAAAGCACCAATATCGATCATTTAACAAAAGCCAATGCCGTTATTAATGGGTGTTTGCCACATGCAAATGCATCATTACGAATTGGGATTACCGGCGTTCCGGGAGTTGGAAAAAGTACGTTTATTGAAGCTTTTGGACTTCATTTGACTGCATTAGGGAAAAAAGTGGCTGTTTTGGCAGTTGATCCTAGCAGTACCATCTCGCACGGCAGTATTCTTGGCGATAAAACCCGAATGGAAGAATTGGTGAAAGACAGAAATGCGTACATCCGTCCCTCAGCATCTGGCGAAACATTGGGCGGTGTAGCACAAAAAACCCGCGAAAGTATTATTTTGTGCGAAGCAGCTGGATTTGATACCATCATTATTGAAACGGTTGGTGTCGGACAGAGTGAAACCGCAGTACACAGTATGGTTGACTTTTTTTTGCTTTTAAAAATTTCGGGCGCTGGCGATGAATTACAAGGCATCAAACGCGGCATTATGGAAATGGCAGATGCTATTGTCATCAACAAAGCCGATGGCGATAATATTAGAAAAGCCAATTTGGCAAAAACAGAATTCAACAGGGCATTGCATATGTTTCCGGCAAAAAAATCAGGTTGGATGCCAACAACTTCCACCTGCAGTGCACTAACGCACGAGGGAATTGCATCGGTTTGGAATACCATTCTACAATTTTTTGAATTGACAAAAAGCAATAATTATTTTTTTGAAAAAAGAAAAAAGCAAAACCAATATTGGATGTTGGAAACCATTAACGAACAATTGAAAAACAACTTTTACAACCATGCTGACATCCAAAAATTATTGGAAGAAAGCAAAAAAATGGTGCTTGAAAACCAGATTTCTCCTTTTAGGGCTGCACATTTGCTTTTGGACAATTATTTCAATCGGTAAATAGGAACGCAGAAAAACAATCCCGATTACGTAAAAAATGTCACAATTAATGCCTAATCTGTTACTACTGATGTATTAATTTTGACATAAAATATAAAATCAGTAGCAACTTACTCGTCATGGACTCGAGATAGTTTTAATTATGGAACACTGATGAGACCAATGAATATTGACCCAATTTTTAAAATTTTAATGTTACATGACCGCCTAAAATACCTCCGTATAAATTGGGTTTCATTTTAATTTTTGATTGCGTTTCCATTATCCAAGTTCCCACTTCTATTTCTATCTACAATATCTCTTTGAGTGGGTTTCTAAATAGCAAACGTCTAAAAAAAGGCATAAGTCAATGAGGCAACGACAATCTTTTAAATGATAAAAGTATTTACCACAAAGTGGCGGTAAAATAATGCGTGTTGAACTTTAAGATAAATCTCGATGCTAAGGGATTTGTGCATGAGCTGGGATAGCACTATTTTTTTGTAGCAAAACATATTACAGACAATCCAATTTTCTTGAAAGTTACCAAATCGGCTAGTTTAAAAATGGGTACTAACAAGTTAAAAAGACCCATTTGACCTTCAGGAATTGACTTTTTCTTCAAAATATTTCCGGAAACAAACCACCCTAAAATTCCAATTAAGTTGAAAGAAAACAATTTGTTTACTGTAAAACCGCTGGTGTCAATCACTTTTTTAAGTGATTTTTTTGTGTAACGTCTGAAGTGTTCCAATTCAACATCAAAATTATTGTATAAAAATTGATAGGCTGGCACCAAAATCACAAGGTTTCCGCCTGATTTCAATAACTTTTTGCAGTTTTCAACAGCCAAAACATCATCTTTAATGTGTTCCACCACGTTCAGCGCAAAAACAGTATCGTAAGTGGCTATTAAATGCCGATATTCCATCTCAAAATCAACATGAACAAGGTCGATTTTTTCAACAGCGTTTTCAAACTTTGATCGTAAAATCTCGCAATAATTATTGCGCAAATCGCTTAAAGTGATGTCAAAATTATGATCAATAAAAAACTGAGAAATATTGCCAATACCGCTACCTATTTCCAAAATCTTACCTTGGCAGTGTGGTGCAATCGTTTGATACATCCAATGGTTAAATTGGTCTGCTTTTTCAATAACCGTTAGCGTGGTTAGTCCTTCCTGGTCAACTTCTTTGAAAATGTTATCCATTATTTTATTTTTAAAAAACCATATTTAAAAATGCAATATATGGCTCTAAAACCATCCTTCCAACCAATTTTTTTACCCTCTTCATAGGTTCTCCCATAATATGAAATACCTACTTCGTAAATTCTGATTTTGGAAACTCGGGATATTTTTGCTGTTATTTCAGGTTCAAAACCAAACCTATTTTCGCGTATTGCAATGTTTTGAATCGTTTTTGTTTCAAACATTTTATAACATGTTTCCATGTCAGATATATTCAAATTGGTAAAGATGTTTGAAAGTCCAGTTAAGAATTTATTACCAATTGTATGCCAAAAAAACAACACTCGGTGTGGTTTTCCGCCCATAAATCGGCTACCAAAAACTACATCGGCAAAACCATCCAAAATTGGTTTTAAAAGAATGTTATATTCCTGTGGATCATATTCCAAATCCGCATCTTGAATAATCAAATAATCTCCAGTGGCTTTTTGAATACCCGTGCGAAGTGCTGCACCTTTGCCTTTGTTTGTGGGGTGATCAAAAACCTTTATGACGAGTTCTGGGTTGTTTTGAAGGTATAAATTGACACAATCTGCAGTATTGTCGGTGCTGCAGTCGTTGACGATAATAATTTCTTTTTGAATCCCTTCTAGAAGTTGTACTTCTTTTATTTTATTAAGAATGTTTTGAATCGTCGGTCCTTCATTAAAGGCTGGGATGACTATTGAAAGCGTTTGGAACTTCATTTTGAAAAGAAATTTTCTCAAATGTAAGATTTTTTTTTATTTTAAATGCCGTGCTGTTTTTTAGCAATTGTAAAAATATCAATTCAAAAAATTTCCCTTGTTCACGCAGCAAATGAAATGCGAAGAACTCACGCTACTCTTTTTAAAATTTATTACTTTCATTACCATTCCACGCGAAGCGATTGGCTGCGCCCAGTTCGGCCAGTGGCCTCGGGTGACTATGTCGAATTTCATTTCGCGCGGCAGCGGGGTGTAAAATAAACTAAAAGTGCCTTACTCTTCGTAACGCGCAATCTATCGATCATAAAAAGCATTGGTTAAAAAACAATCAATCCTTCCATTTCGGCATTCAATTCTGATTCGTCTAGATCTTCGGCTTCTTCCATAAACTCGACCTCATCGTCTTTGAGATTGATGATAAATCGCGGATAATCCAAATGAATGATAAAAATTCCTTCCGGAAAATCGGTATTGTTGCCTAAATAAAAATTTTTGTAATTCCATGGCTTAGGTGTTGGGTGTTGGGTCCCGAAAGCCACCGACATCAAGTTTCTACCTTACTTGTAGTCAGTAATTTTTAACTAATATTTCAAAATAACCTTTCAATTCCTTACAGTGTTGCAGCGATTTCTTAATTGTAAAATTTGCTAAAAAATAGAATTTTCATTCTGGCTTTAATTTTTTTTCGTGGATTATTTTGTTATGTTTGTGTTAAATAAAGCAATACCTGTGAAGCCGTTAGAGCAGGAAAAGACAAATACGAAATGAAAAAAAATATTTTTTTACTGCTATTGGTGATCGGAGGATGGCAGCATGCAACAGCGCAAAGTTTTACAAGTAGTTCGAAAGCCAGTTTAGCAAGGCAACTGCTTCAATCAAAAGCCAAGGCTGAAGGAATTAACGAATCAGAAGACCTAACCAATATGCAGGTATCTTCTGAATCCTTTAGTGAAAAAAGCGGGGTTAGCAATGTTTACTTTCAGCAATACGTTGATAACATTCCGGTGTACAATGCCATTCTAAATGCCCATTTAACCAAGGATGATAAATTATTTTACACAGCAAGCCGTTTTGTATCGGATGCAAAAAACAGAACTTCCGGTGCGACGAAGATAACTGCCAAACAGGCAGTGCAATCTGTCGCGGCTTCATTGGGAATTAAGAAAAGAGTAAAGCTCTCAATAAAACAAAATAGCGAAGGGCCTACCCGTAAAGTCATTTTTGCAAAAGGTAAATTGTCTCTCGAGGACATTCCAGTATCTTTAGTTTGGCAACCAATTGAAACTAAAAGTCCAAAAGGACTTGTTACCAAGCTTCGCCTGGCTTGGGAACTTAATATCTATGAACTTTCCGCTGAAAACTGGTGGAATGTAAGGGTTGATGCAGAAACAGGGGAAATTCTCGATAAGAACAATTGGGTCGTATCCTGCGATTTCGAACCTTCCGGAAATGCTGTGGATCATGCTTCTCATCGTCATAAAATTAGAGATGCTGCAGTATTACAATCCGTTTCAAATGCAAACTCGACACCTTCAAGCAGTTATCGTGTATTTCCGGTGCCAATGGAAAGTCCATACGAAGGACCAAGGCAATTGGTAGCAGATCCCAGCGATGTTTTGGCCTCCCCTTTTGGCTGGCACGACACCAACGGTGTAGCTGGAGCTGAATTCACCACTACCCAGGGAAATAATGTGTTTGCTTATACAGATACAGACGCCAATAATCTACCCGATTCCGGCTCTAGCCCGGACGCTGGTCCTTCTCTGATTTTTGATTTTCCGATTGACTTATCACAAGCGCCTAGCACTTACAGGCCGGCTGCGGTTACCAACTTATTCTACTGGAATAATTATTTACACGACTTTTTCTACGGCTATGGCTTTACGGAAGCAGCCGGTAATTTTCAGTCAAACAATTATGGAAGGAGTGGTATTGGAAATGATTTTGTACTGGCAGAAGCCCAGGATGGAGGCGGAACCAATAATGCAAACTTTGCAACGCCTCCGGATGGTTCAACACCAAGAATGCAGATGTATATCGGGATTAACCCTACACCTGATGTAGATGGAGATCTGGATAACGTGGTTATTGCACATGAGTACGGGCATGGAATTTCGACCCGACTTACCGGTGGCCCTGCCAATAGCAATTGCCTAAATAATAGCGAACAGATGGGAGAAGGCTGGAGTGATTTTTTTAGTGTTGTATTAACAATGGTGCCATCCGATCAGGGAACTGATTCCCGCACAATAGGAAATTACCTTTTTGGTACGGGAGCTGCAGGTGCCGGCATAAGACCCACTCCTTACAGTACAAATATGGCTGTAAATCCCTCTACTTATGATTCAATAAAAACTGCAGCTATTCCGCACGGTGTGGGCTATGTTTGGGCAACCATGATCTGGGACCTTAACTGGAAACTGATTGCAAAACATGGATATGCAACTGGTCGCCAGATAGCGATGCAGCTGGTTATGGATGGTCTGAAATTACAGCCTTGCAGTCCTGGTTTTGTGGATGGCAGAAATGCTATAATTGCCGCGGACCAGGCTTTAACTGGAGGTGATAACACCTGTTTAATATGGGAGGTGTTTGCGCGAAGGGGGCTTGGCTTTAGTGCTACCCAGGGAAGTACCGCTAGCAAAACAGACGGAACGCAGGCATTTGATTTGGCTCCATTTTGTTTATTGGCTGTAACACCCGCTGCTCAATCTATTTGTGCGCCTGCCGATGCCGTTTATAATTTATCACTGGGAAGTAACTTGGTATATCCTTTAAGTATATCTGTGTCCGGAGTACCGGCAGCAACAACAGCTACTTTAAGTCAATCTACTTTTACAGCACCAGGCAATGCTTCATTAACCATCAGCAATACTGGTGCAGCCGCTTCGGGGAACTATCCTATGTCCATAAATGTTAGTAATAACGGAGGACTAGCTTCACCTTTTTCTCTTGCCCTTTATCAGGCAACTCCGGCAGCAACGGTATTATCGACACCTGCAGATTTGAGTACAAACCAAATTCGTCCTTTGCTTACCTGGTCTGCAGTTCCTTTGGCTACCTATGAATTGGATATAGCTACAGATGTAAACTTTACGAACATCATTCTGAATGTACCTGGCTTATCAACAAACCAGTACCAGCCAGCAGGCTTAGTTGAAATTACTACCTATTTCTGGCGCGTACGCACTTCTTATCCCTGCGGAAGCGGAAATTATGCTACACCATTCAGCTTTACAACCGCTAACATTATTTGCAGAACATCGATGAGTCCGAATGTACCCGTTGTGATTTCTGCAACCGGAACTCCAACAATATCATCAACCTTAAATATCACACAATGTGGCTTATTAAGCCAGCTGAAAGTAAATATTCCTAACCTCTCCCATACTTGGGTAGGGGATTTAAAGGCTACGCTAACTGCACCAAATGGGACAGTGCTCACATTATTTAACAGAGCCGGCGGTAACAATTGTAGTGGAGATAACCTGTCAGTTTCCTTTGAAGATGCGGCAATTTTAACTGCGGCCAACTTTGCAACAACCTGTGGTAACCTTCCTGCAATTTCAGGAAATTACCAGGCTGTAACTCCATTTTCAACCATTGCAAATTCAACCATCAGTGGTGTATGGACGCTTACTGTACAGGATTTAGCAAATGAAGACGGTGGTGCTCTTAATAATTGGGGGCTCGAGATTTGCTATGTACCAGACTTAACCGCAAGTGCATTACCTGCTTTCCAGTCTGTATGCTCGGGAAATACAATAGCGTCCATTGCTTTATCTGGTAGCGCAAGTGCAACACTTTTTAACTGGACTAGGGATAATACTACAGATGTTACTGGCATTGCCGCTAGTGGATCAGGCAATATTAGTGGTTCTTTGACCAATACAACCACTGCGCCTGTAACAGTGACTTTCACCATAACACCAACGACAGGAGGATGTTTAGGAACACCATTTATAGCAACTATTGTAGTTAATCCGCTCGTAACGCCAACATTTACTGCAGTTGCACCAATTTGTTCAGGAACAAGTGTATCGGCATTACCAACAACATCGAATAATGGTATAACAGGAACGTGGTCGCCAGATCTGAATAATTTGGAAACTACAGCATATACCTTTACACCTACTGAAGGACAATGTGCAATTGCTGCAACGATGACCATAACAGTAAACTCAAACACAACCCCAACGTTTACGCAAGTAGCAGCAGTTTGTTCGGGAGCAACAATGGAGGCATTGCCAAATACATCTAATAATGGTGTAACAGGAACGTGGTCGCCAGAACTGAATAATTTGGAAACTACAGCATATACCTTTACTCCTACTGAAGGACAATGTGCAAATGCTGCAT
>CANKZI010000013.1 GCA_947488595.1 Flavobacteriaceae bacterium | reverse complement strand
AATAATTTTGATTTTACAAATTATATTCTTTACGACTTTATTTATATTTATCTAACATGGAAATAATAATTAATTGCAGCATAGTTTTAATCACTTTTATATTAACCGAATTTTCTGCTTGGGCAAACCACAAATACATCATGCATGGCGTTATGTGGTATTTTCATGCTGATCATCACAAAAAAGACCATCAAAGTTGGTTCGAAAGAAACGATTTGTTTTTTATCATTTATGCTGTGCCAAGCTGGTTACTCATAATGTTTGGCATGATGAACCAATATGCCTGGTACACTTGGGTTGGCTTTGGTATTCTGCTTTATGGTTTAGCTTATTTTTTTGTTCATGACCTCATCATTCACCAGCGTTTTAAAGTTTTTACAAAAACGAAAAATGTTTATGTTTTAGCGTTACGTCGTGCTCACAAAATGCACCATAAAAACATCGGAAAAGAAGGTGGAGAGAGTTTTGGAATGTTAATTATAAAGAAAAAATACATTCAAGCTGCTCTAAAACAGTCTAAAACTCTTTCTGCCTAAAACCATCTTTAGAAAAAAATATACTCCTCTTTAGTATTAAGTATTGTGCTTTTACTTGAATGTAGCTATTTGTTTTTCACTAGCTGCTGTTAAAAATATACAATCAAATGGAACATACAAAGGCTATCAATTGTCTAATTTGTAAAAACACCGAAACTACTTTTTTCATCTCTACAAATGCATTGATGCATGAGACAAATAATGAGCTTTTTGTTTTTAACATTTGCAATAATTGCGAAGCCATATTTTTAATAAACCCAGTAACGCCTGAAAAATTAGATCATTATTATACTGATAATTATTTACCTTATAGAGGACATTTAGCTTGGGGAAAATACAGTTCTTTTGTGGTCAAAAGCCAGAAATATATAGATTTAAAACGTGTTAATTTTGTAAAAAAACACCTAAAAAAAAACAACCAAAATCTTAGCATTCTAGATGTAGGATGCGGTAATCCGAGTTTTTTAGAAATGCTGCAGCAAAATGCAAACGTAAATTGCACTGGAATTGATTTTTCAAATTCAGGCTGGAGAGGTAAAAACTATCCCCATTTAATACTCAAAAAAGTTTCAATTGAAGCGTTTGATGCTACAAAACAATTTGACGTAATTACGCTATGGCATTATTTAGAACACGATTACAACCCAAATAAAACAATTGAAAAACTCTATAATTGTCTAAAACATGGAGGAAAACTAATAATCGAAGTGCCCGATTATAAAAGCATTAGCGCAAAATCTCAAAAAACAAATTGGCAAGGATGGCATAGCCCGAGGCATATTTCATTATTAACTGAAAAGAGTTTTGCTCATTTGTTCAAAAAAGACAAATGGGAAATTAAAAAACATTTGCGCTACGGAACGCTTGATGCATTTACCCTATGGTGGCTAGGTAGAATGGAAAAAAAAGGGACTGATTGGTCGGGTAATATGGCTAATCATTTTTGGATGCTTGTGCTTTTAAAAGTCGTTACTTTACCATTTTTTGCTTTGGAAAAACTATTCCCAATGGGCATACAAATAGTGGTGATTGAAAAAAAATAATCTAATTGTAATCAAAAATTCCATTCAAAACAAAACACAATACCATGAGCCAAATAACCACTTGTACTTTTTTTAAATTGGAAACTTTTTCCAATAAACTTTGGGCATTTTCACAAATGCAACTTGGTCATGCTCACTTCAAGAATATCGAAGGATTAGTGTTCTACAAACTATTAGGTTCAGGAGCTGAAAACGGTTTTAGTTCAAGACCAAACTTTGGCACTTATGCCTTATTATGCATTTGGGAATCAGAAATACATGCTACCGATTTTTTTGAAAAAAGTTCGTTTTTTAGCAACTATAAATCTAGAAGCGCTGAATCATTCACTATTTTTGCACATGCCGCAGAAGCACACGGAAAGTGGGACGGAAAGCAACCTTTTGTTGCGGCTGCCACTTTGGCTATAGATAAACCAGTTATGGTTTTAACACGGGCTAGCATTCGGATTTCAAAATTAATTTCTTTTTGGAGAAAAGTGGGTCAAGTGAGCAAGAGTTTAGAGAATTATGATGGATTAGCGCTGTCAATTGGTGTTGGCGAATGGCCATTGATACAGCAGGCAACTCTTAGCGTATGGAAAACCCAGGCCGAAATGATTGATTATGCCTATAAAAATGAAAAACATAAAGAGGTTGTTCGTCTAACCAGAAAACTCAAATGGTATAAAGAGGAACTGTTTGCAAGATTTATTCCGTATAAATTTATGGGCAAATGGAATGATAAAAATGTGGAGCATTTTTTAGAGGTATAATTATAGACTTCAAACCTAATTTTTAATGTCATCAATAGATTTAAACATTTCCGATTTTTGCTTGTATTTCTTGTCGTTTAATAACTGATTTTTGGGTTGATATTTAATTTTTTACTTTTTTTGTAACTTTTCTTCAACGCTTTACGTAAAAGAGATTGTACGCTTATACAATTAGGCATTTCTTTAAATGAGACAACTTAAAATTACCAAGCAGGTAACCAACCGTGAAACTGCTTCCCTCGACAAATATTTACAGGAAATTGGAAAAGTAGATCTTATTACCGCTGACGAAGAGGTAGAATTGGCACAAAAAATAAAAGCCGGAGATCAAAAAGCACTAGAAAAATTGACAAAAGCCAATTTGCGTTTCGTAGTTTCTGTAGCAAAACAATACCAAAACCAAGGATTGACACTTCCCGATTTGATCAATGAAGGTAATTTAGGTCTGATAAAAGCAGCCCAACGTTTTGACGAGACACGTGGATTTAAATTTATTTCTTATGCCGTTTGGTGGATTCGTCAATCTATTTTACAAGCACTCGCAGAACAATCTCGTATCGTTCGTTTGCCTTTGAACAAAATTGGTTCTATCAATAAAATCAATAAAATGTATGCCTTGTTAGAGCAATCTAACGAACGGCCGCCCTCTGCTGAAGAAATTGCAAAAGAGCTTGACATGACCGTTAATGATGTCAAAGAATCGATGAAAAACTCTGGACGCCATCTGTCTATGGATGCGCCACTTGTTGAAGGAGAAGATTCAAATTTATACGATGTTTTGCGTTCAGGCGAATCGCCAAATCCAGATCGCGAATTGATTCATGAATCACTGCGCACCGAAATCGAACGTTCGTTAGAAACATTAACACCAAGAGAAGCCGACGTAGTGCGTTTGTATTTTGGATTGGGAGACCAACATCCAATGACTCTAGAAGAGATTGGCGAAACCTTTGATTTAACCAGAGAACGCGTCCGACAAATTAAAGAAAAAGCCATTCGCAGATTGAAACATACCTCTAGAAGCAAAATATTAAAAACCTATTTGGGATAATTGGCACAACAATTGCCGCTAATTTTTGTGTTTACAAATAAAATTGTATTTTGCAGTTCAATTTCGTAAACAACTACCTAAAAATATTAAAAGTAACAACAGTCTGATTAACTGTTCGTTTTTTGATTGATGATTGAAACTCCGGCTGATTACCGGAGTTTTGTTTTTTTAAATAGATTAGCTACTTAGTTGTGTAGATTGTTAGTCATTTAAAATAGTAGGGCGCGCCCTTTCAGGTCAGGCTGTCCGCTACAATATTTTGCTTTCTCCTCGTTACCTCGTCAAAAGCAAAATGATTTCCACTTCCATCCTTCGCGCAAACCCTGCACAAAATAAAATCTATTGCCCCAATTTACCTTGCGAACTTTGCAAAAAACTTTGCGCCTTTGCGTTAAAAAAAACTATTTTTGCAAAACACAACAACACACTAAAAATGAAAAATACCATTATTGCCCCATCCGTTCTTGCAGCCGATTTCGCCAACCTGCAACGCGACATCGAAATGATCAACAATAGCCAAGCCGACTGGTTTCATATTGACATTATGGATGGTGTTTTTGTTCCTAATATTTCTTTCGGAATGCCGGTGCTCGAAGCAATAGCACGCCATGCCAAAAAAACAATTGATGTGCATTTAATGATAGTTGACCCAGACCGTTATATCAAGGTTTTTGCCGATTTGGGCGCCAACTACCTCACTGTGCACTATGAAGCTTGTACCCATTTGCACAGGACTTTACAAGCCATAAAAACGGAAGGAATGAAAGCTGGTGTAGCTTTGAATCCACACACCAATATCGATTTGCTAGAAGATGTTATCAACGACATCGACATGGTATGCGTCATGAGTGTTAACCCAGGGTTTGGCGGACAGTCGTTTATCGAAAATACGTATTCTAAAGTAGAGAAATTGAAAGCAATGATCGCCCGAAAAAGCGCATCGACATTAATCGAAATTGATGGCGGCGTGACATCCAAAAATGCAATACAATTGGTTCGGGCTGGTGCCGATGTTTTGGTAGCCGGGAATTTTGTTTTTAAGGCCGAGGATCCAACACAGACAATTATTGATTTGAAAAAATTATTGCAATAAACAGAAGGTTTTACGATCTAATTGGGTGTAAAATTTATCATACGTTGCACCTTTAAATACAACTCGGGAAATTCATTCTTGAAAGTTTGCGGCGTTTCAAAAAAATGTTCTAAAATTACCGCCAGAAATTCAAATTCGTTCGTAAAAGCATATATCCGAAAATAGTTTGATTCCTTGAGCCGTTTTGCATTTGCTGGACGTCTGATTTCCTTTTTGATTTGCTCATACATTGAAGCAAAAATTGCTGCACTATTGTTATGCTTTTTCAATCCATCTTGATGAAGCGCATGCGCAAACTCATGAATTCCGAGATTGAGATTGTCGCTATCTGTCGCAATACCTTCTTTAAAATGCTGCCAAGAAAACACAATCGCTTTGTACCGCGGATTGAATTCACCATTATGTAAATTCTCGTTTACAGTAGAATAAAAAGATGCTGGATAAATGATTATTTTATCGAAAACGTCAATCAGATAATGACGCATCCCGAAGGTCAGCATAATGTAGGAAGATGCAATCGCAATTTTAATTTCATCATTTATTATAATGCCTTCCTTGCCATGAAAGTTGTAAGTAAGTAAAAAATGAGCCATCCTGTGCTCAAAATACTTTTTCTTTTTATCGGATAGCCTAAGGTAAAAAGCAACTTCGGTTTCCAATATCTTTTTTTGGGCTGGCGTGAGCTTTTTCAAAATCGGATGAAAATAAACGTAGACTGGCTTTTTAAATAAAACAAAATAAAGAGGCTCAAGTACATTATTTAGGAAGAACATAAAAAACATCGATAAAATCATCGCAAATAGAAACATGGTACCCAAAAAAAAAACTACATAGCAGTTGGATTAAGAATATACTTCAAATATAAACTTTTTGTAGGTGTTTTGTACTTTGGCATTGCACTTTGCTTAAGTCTTGAAATCGGACTTAAACTTTTAAATTGAAAATAAAAAAGCATAAAAAGAAAGTCAAAGCGCGCTTTTTTCTTTTTATGCTTTTTTATTTTATAGTGACCTCGAAGGGGTTGCGCTGCACGCTCACCTTCAAAGCTCCGCTTTGAAAAACAAAACAGCGAATAAAAAACCTAAAGTGAACTTTGATTTTTTATTCGCTGTTTTGTTTTATTCGTGACCTCGGAGGGGTTCGAACCCCCAACCATCAGAGCCGAAATCTGATATTCTATCCAGTTGAACTACGAGGCCATTATTAGGTGTTGGGTTTTTGGATTGTTAAATAATATAATATTCAAAATATCTAAAAATCCAACAATTTGTTTAAGTCAATAATTTCTTAACGATTGTAGAAATGGTTTTTCCTTCGGCGGTGCCACCCAATTGTGCTGCAGCCAATCCCATAACTTTTCCCATCGATGCAATTCCAGAAGCGCCTGTATCTGCAATTATTTTTGCAATAATGACTTCTACTTCTGCCTCGCTTAATTGTGCAGGTAAGAATTTTTCGATCACCGAAATTTGTGCCAATTCGGGCTCAGCCAGATCCAAACGATTTTGTTCTGTAAAGATTTTGGCACTGTCTTTTCGGGTTTTGACTAGCTTTTGAAGCAGTTTTATTTCGTCTTCTTCGGATATTTCTTCTTTGCTGCCTGTGGCGGTTTGCGCCAGTAACATTTCTGATTTAATGGCTCTTAGTGCTTCGAGTGCAACGGTATCTTTGGCTCTCATGGCGGCTTTTATTTCGTCCATGATTTTTTCTGATAAACTCATTTTCTTTTTATTTGTGATTATGAAATCGATTTGTTGTTTTTAGCCCCGATTGCAGCAGGTATCCTTTTTTGTAGCGAGAACTATCGTTTATGAAAAAAGTGTTTACAAAAAAGATACTGTGAAAAGCGGGACGACTGTTACTTTGAAAAACAATCGTGGTGCTCCTAAAGCATCTGGTGCGAAGATAAAAAAATAACCCGAAATACTAAACGTTTTTCGGGTTATTAGCATAGGTTTTGAGTTCGCTAGTCGACGTTGTCGTGTAGGAATGAATTGTTGGATCGCAACTGCATGTCGTCATTGCTGTCTGTTCCTATTGATGTACGCGATTTGTTATTGTTGGCTGGCGTGCTAGAAATATCGATTCCTGAACGTTTGTAAGCCGGTTCTTTTTCAAATTCTTCCAATCGTGAAGGATTGTTATGGAATTTATAATTGAATTCCTTTAGTTTTCGTCTTCTTTCTTCGGCACGCAAACGAGAAGCTTCGTCTATTGACATTTCGGTTGGCGAGATGTTTTCGAAATGATTGAAATCAGGTTCAAAATCTACTTTTTTCATTGTGATATTGAGTGCTTCATTTTCGGGTTCCGCCACTTTGTCTAATGGTTTTGAGGCCAAAAGACTGTTTTCGACTTCCATGTATTCTTCAAGCGAATAACGGATGACACCAGTCTCGTTCAGCTCGGTCATTGGCACCATTTGAACAGGTTGGTTTACTTTTATATCTAGTGTTTCGTTGGTTAGCTCAAAAAGAATTTTGTCTTCGTTAGGCTTTTCAACTTTGGCAATTGGCAAATCAAAAGAAAAAGTAATTTGTTCTTCATCGCGTACTACAACTTCGGGATCACGGACTTCAATTTCTTTGACTTCGGGAGAAGTAAAATAAAAATCTTGTGTTGAAGGCGGTGCTACAATTTCGAAAGTAACATCTATATTCTTAATGAATTCGGTTGTTGGCACCAAATTATACTCAAAAGCAGTTGCCTCGACACGAACTACTTGGTCATTGGTAATTTCTTCCATTAAATCGTGAACGATTTTTTCTTCGTTTGAGGATGGCACTGCGGTGAAATCGAAAGAGGCAACCACTTTTGGCGTTAAATTGTGTACAATTTTTTGTTCATCTTCGAGCGCATGAATGATTTTTTTTACTTCTGTATTGACGATTTCGTTTTGCTGTTCTACGTTAAAACCGGTAGCAATTATGGTAACGGCAACTGAATCTCCAAGGCTTTCGTCTTCGCCAACACCCATAATAATATTGGCATTATGACCTGCTTCAACTTGAATATGGTCATTGATTTCGCCTATTTCATCGATAGTAATTTCGTTAGTTCCAGAAACGATAAGCAACAATACGTTTTTGGCACCTGTAATTTTATTGTCATTAAGCAGCGGAGAATCCAATGCTGAAATTATGGCTTCTTTTGCTCGGTTTTCGCCACTTGCTAAAGCAGAGCCCATAATGGCAGTTCCGCTATTGGACAAAACGGTTTTGGCATCTTTTAAATCGATATTTTGAGTATAATGGTGTGTAATTACTTCGGCAATTCCACGAGAGGCAGTTGCCAACACTTCATCGGCTTTAGAAAAACCAGCTTTAAAACCCAAATTACCATATACTTCGCGCAATTTATTGTTGTTAATTACAATCAATGAATCGACATGTTTTCGCAATTTCTCGACACCTAAAAGCGCTTGTTCGTGGCGTACTTTTCCTTCAAATTGAAAAGGAATAGTTACGATTCCGACCGTCAAAATATCTCGTTCTTTGGCCAATTGTGCAATTACTGGAGCAGCACCAGTTCCGGTTCCGCCGCCCATTCCCGCCGTAATGAAAACCATTTTGGTGTTGCTGTCGAGCATTTTTTCGATATCGGCGATACTTTCGATGGCTGATTGCTGACCTACTTCGGGATTGGCTCCAGCACCAAGTCCTTCGGTAAGATGGACACCCAACTGAATTTTGTTAGGCACCGAACTATTTTGAAGTGCTTGCGAATCGGTATTACAAACGATAAAATCGACGCCTTTTATCCCTTGTTTGAACATGTGATTGATGGCATTGCTTCCACCGCCGCCAACGCCTATTACTTTAATCACATTTGATTGGTTTTTAGGTAAATCAAATGAAATACTTCCAAAATCTGAGTTGCTTGTCATACTATTTGGTTTTATTGTTCTTGCTTTTTCTTTTTTGTTTTCCCCGATTATTCATTATTCTGCATTGTCCAGAAATTCTCTTATTTTATCCACGTACTTATCAAAAAAAGATCTTCTTATTTTTGTTTCTGTAGATTCATGTGCTTTCGTATTATTGCTTGTAGGTGCTTCTGCTTCGGTAGCAATGGTTTCTAAAACTTCTTGTTGCACTGCGACGACCGTTTGCTCTCTATGTATTGGCGCGGCTTTTATTGGCTCGATCACCGCTTCCATTTTTATTGCACTTTGCGTTTTATTTTGAATTGAATTCATCACCAAACCAACCGCTGTAGCATAAAGTGGACTTGAGATTTCCTCATCAGAATTGCCTGCCAAGTGTTCGTTTGGATAACCGATTCGGGTGTCCATACCTGTGATGTATTCGACCAATTGTTTGATGTGTTGCAATTGTGCACCACCACCTGTTAAAACGATGCCAGCGATTAATTTTCTTCTTGGATCTTCATGCCCATAGGCTTTGATTTCAGAAAAAACCTGTTCTATGATTTCAACCACCCTAGCATTTATAATTTTAGAAAGGTTTTTTAACGAAATTTCTTTGGGTTCACGTCCTCTTAATCCTGGAATAGAAACAATCTCGTTGTCTTTATTTTCTCCTGGCCAAGCAGATCCAAATTTTACTTTTAGCAACTCGGCTTGTTTTTCGATAATGGAGCAACCTTCTTTGATGTCTTCGGTGATAACGTTACCACCAAAAGGAATTACGGCAGTATGACGAATAATACCATCTTTAAAAATCGCCAAATCGGTTGTTCCGCCACCAATATCAATCAAAGCCACCCCCGCTTCTTTTTCCTCTTGACTTAAAACGGCATCGGCAGAAGCCAATGGTTCTAATGTTAATCCAGATAATTCGATGCCAGAACTTTGGATACAACGACCAACATTTCTAATTGACGAAGCTTGACCGACAACAACATGAAAACTTGATTCCAATCGTCCGCCATACATACCAATAGGTTCTTTGATTTCTGATTGCCCATCAATTTTAAACTCTTGCGGCAACACGTGTATGATTTCTTCGCCAGGAAGCATTGCCAATTTATGTACTTGATTGATCAACAAATCGATGTCTTTGTCACCAATGACTTCTTCGGGATTGTTACGACTGATGTAATCGCTGTGTTGAATGCTACGGATATGTTGTCCAGCAATGCCCACTACAACATCTTTTATTTTGTAACCGGAATTATTTTCGGCTTCGGCAATGGCCTGCTGAATGGATTGAATGGTTTGGGTAATATTATTGACCACACCACGTGCCACACCGAGACTTTTGGATTTACCGACACCCAAAATTTCTAATTTACCGTACTCATTTTTCTTGCCTATCATGGCTACAATTTTGGTTGTGCCAATGTCTAAACCTACAGCAATATTATCTTTTTCCATAATCTTTTATTTTGTGCACACTACTTGTTGCGTAAATCTTAGATTGATTCTCTTGTATTTGTTAATCGAACTGTCCTGAACTGCTTTTTGAAAAAAAGCTTTGTAATTATTAAATTTTTGCTCCACGTTAATCGTGCTTCCAAAATCAATTTGATAATCAAAATTTCTATTCTTCATAATTAAGCCACCGCTTGGCAAAATTTGTATGCCGATGATATTTTTTTTCAAAAAATCATCGTTGTAAATAAATCGGAATAAATCGCACAAATCTTTGCTGCTTTCTTTTTTAATTTTTCCCGAAACCAGCGGAACTCTCGCAGCAGAAATAGCTGATAACGGCATGACACTTCCTTCATAATCAACATAGAAGCCATACGATTCATCCATTACACGTGCAATAGGCGTTTTTTGTTTTACGACAGCTTTTAATACACCATCAATACTTACAAATAGTTCTGATTTTTCAATCATTGAATTTGCGTTAATCGCCTTTTCCAGTCTATTCAAATCTAATTTATCTTTGCGAATACTTTGCGCGTCTGAATTATTTTCTATTAACAATTTATTAACCGTTTCGTGTGTTACAAAAAGTTGATTTTCGCCCACAAATTCGACTTTTGCTTTGGTTAATTTTCGTTCTCCGTTGCGTTTTAAAGTGAACGAATATAAAAGTAACAATGCAACAATTATGAATAGCAATCGCACATTTTGCCAAATATTTAGCCAGTTAAACTTTTTCATTTAATGCGTTTTTAATTGATGGCACCAACTCGCCAATATCACCAGCTCCGATGGTCACATAAACGGTGGCTTTACTTTTTAAAAGCGTTGGAATCAAATCGGCTTTTGAAACTATTTTTTTATTCGGATTGGTCATTTTCGAAAGCAACCATTTTGCGTCAACGCCTTCAATTGGGAGTTCTCTTGCAGGATAAATATCCAACAAGATTACGTCGTCAAAGGCAGACAAACTTTTGGCAAAATCGTCAATAAAATCTCTGGTTCTACTGAACAAATGCGGTTGAAAAATAGCCAAAACTTTTTGGTTCGGGTACAATTCTGATACTGCTTGGTGCACTGCGTTTATTTCGGTTGGATGGTGTGCATAATCGTCTATATAAACGCAATTCGACGACTTTATCTGATAAGAAAAACGCCTTTTTATACCTTTAAAAGATAATAATGCTTTGACAATGTCGTCGGTCGGGGTACCATATGTTTTCGACATTGCCAAAGCCATTATTGCATTCATTAAATTGTGTTTCCCTGGTAATCCAAATCGTATATTTTTTATGATCTCTGATGGCGTTTCCACATCAAATACATAATTACTGTTTTCAATTCTGATATTAAAACCTTTATAATCTGAAGGTTCATCTATACCTACAGTAATTCCTGCCAACGGCAATCCGTTGGTTATGAATAATTTTGTTTTGTCGGAAACTTTATCAGCGAATGCTAAAAACGAAGCTTCAATGGAAGCGCTATCGCCATAAATATCCAAATGATCCGCATCCATCGAAGTGATGCAGGCAATATTTGGATGCAAATGCAAGAAAGAACGGTCAAATTCGTCCGCTTCGACCACCGTTATTGTTTTTCCGTTGCCAACGAGATTCGAATTATAATTTTCAACAATTCCGCCGAGAAAAGAAGTCACATCGGCACCACTTTCGAATAAAATGTGTGCCAAAATACTTGAGGTTGTTGTTTTTCCGTGTGTACCAGCGACAGCAAAACAAAAAGTTTCACGGGTAATTATACCTAGAACTTCGGCTCTTTTTTTGATTATGAAATCTCTTTCGAGGAAATAATTCCACTCTGAATGTGTTTTTGGAACCGCCGGAGTGATGATCACTAAAGTATTTTCGATATAAAAATCATTTGGAATCAAACCAATATTATCTTCAAAATGAATTGCAATCCCGCTTTCGATTAATTCGTCCGTAAGAATTGTTGGCGTTTTATCGTAACCGCATACATTTTTACCGAGGATCTTGAAATGGCGTGCCAAAGCACTCATTCCGATGCCACCGATTCCTATAAAATAGACGTTATGTATTTGGTTTAGATTCATTTTTTAATTTCAAATTTCAACTTCAATTTTCAATTTTAATATTGATTTTTGAAATTGTTATTGCTATTGTTATTTTATCAATTTTATAATTTCGTCAACAATATCTTTTGTGGCATTTGCTTTTGCCAGTTTTTGTATGTTTTGTGACAATTCGTTTTGCAGATTTTCATCCGAAAGTAAATTGTTGAATGTTCGTGTAAATTGTGTATCTAATTCTACTTCCTTTATCATAATCGCTCCTTTTTTATCGACGATTGATTGTGCATTTTTTGTTTGATGGTCTTCGGCAACATTGGGCGAAGGGATAAAAATTACTGGTTTCCCAACGATGCATAATTCCGAAACCGAAGATGCGCCAGCCCTTGAAATAATAATATCAGCGGCAGCATAAACCAAATCCATTCGGTCAATAAATGATAAAACCTGTACATCTGGTGTTGGGTTTTGATTGTTCGCTGTTAAATTATTATAATGACTATCGAACTTTTGATATTCTTCAAAATACAATTTGCCACATTGCCAAATCACTTGGATATTTTGCGACGTAAAATTCACTAACTCTTTGGCGATTAGTTGGTTTATACGTCTTGCACCTAAACTTCCGCCAAGTACAAGCAACACTTTTTTATCGGCTCCTATATTGAAAAAGGCTTTAGCTGCTTCCTTTTTATTTTTGATATCGATTAAATCCTGACGTACTGGATTTCCGGTAAAAACGATTTTATTTTTTGGAAAAAAAGATTCAAGATTTTCATACGCGACACAGATTGTATTCGCATTTCGGGACAACCATTTGTTGGTAATGCCTGGATAAGAATTTTGCTCTTGAATAACCGTTGGAATGCCAGCAATTGAAGCGACTCGCAAAAGTGGACCGCTCGCAAAACCGCCCGTTCCAATAACAACATCGGGATTGAAATCTCTTATTATGGTTCGGGATTTCAATAAGCTATCGAGTAATTTTATTGGAAAAAGAGCATTGTCAAAAGTCAATCTTCGTTGAATTCCAGCAATCCACAAGCCTTTTATTGGATAACCTGCTTGAGGCACTTTTTGCATTTCCATTTTGTCTTTGGCACCAACAAAAAGAATAGCACAATCGGGAAAACGCAATTTTAATTCATTAGCAATAGCGATCGCAGGATAGATATGTCCACCTGTTCCGCCACCACTTAATATGAATTTTAATTGTGCCATTTTCTTATGTTGCTTTGTTTCTTAGTTTATAAAATTTGTTATCCTTATTTTTAATTATCGGTGTTATTATTCCTTAAAACTGAAAACCAACTTATCTTTTATTCTTAACTGCGTCCATTGGATTTTTTGCCATTTCAATAATCGAATAATCATCTTCATTTTCTGAATGTTCTACTTTCATTTCAGATTCGAGTGCGTCATCCTGTAATTGTTTGTCGATTAATTTTTCTAATGCCAGATTGCGTTGTTCTTTTTCTTCTAACTCTTGTGCAATTTCCTCCTCCTTTTTTGTTACACTTATAATAATACCAATGGCAATACATGTCATCCAGATGGAACTTCCGCCACTGCTGACCAACGGTAGAGTTTGTCCCGTTACCGGAAGTAATTGTACTGCAACGCCCATATTAACAAGTGCTTGAAAAATAATTGGGAAGCCCAAACCGACAACGAGTAATTTTCCGAAAGGGGAATTGGCTTTGTGCGCTGCGATGATGAATCGGAAAAACAATAAAAGGTACAAGGTCAATACGCCCAATCCGCCGATTAATCCGTATTCTTCGACAATAATGGCAAAAATAAAATCGGAAGACGATTGTGGTAAAAAGTTCTTTTGCACACTCTTTCCGGGACCTAAACCATAAATTCCGCCAGAAGCGATTGCTGTTTTGGCTTTTTCTATTTGATAATCATCGTCTGAAGTTTCCTTATTTGGATTTTCGACAAAGAAATTTTCGACCCGATTTTCCCACGTTTTTACCCTTCCAAAAACTTTAGGAGTGTGTTCAGGATTTGTTTTTTCGACAATTTTGGCAACAATAATAAAGAAAGCAAAAAACGCAATGCCAGAACCGATAACAATTGCGATGTATTTCATGGGATAATTTCCAACAAAAGACAACATCAATACCATCGAAAATATAAGTGCCGCCGTTGAAAAATTATTGGGTAAAATGAGTGCTAATGTGATACCAACTGGCAACCACAAATCGATAAATGATGCTTTAAAAGTTAATGGCTCTGTTTGGGTTTTGGACAAATAACGGGCTACAAAAATCATCAGTACAATGAATGCCAAAGCTGAAGTTTGAAATGAAATTCCGACAAAAGGTACTTTTATCCATCGGGTTGCGCTTCCTTGCTCGACACCAAAAAACAAAGTATAAGCCAACAATAACCAAACAACTGGTAATGCCATTCGTGACAAACCTCTGAAATAATGATAGGGGATTTTTTGAATATTGAAGATAATAAAAAAACCAAAAATAATATGCACCGCATGCTTTAACAAATAACCTAACGTATTGCCTGTTCCGTGGTTCATGTAGGCCAAATTGCTACTCGCACTAAAAACAGGCATAAACGAAAACATAGCAAGCAAGGCCATAAATGACCAAATGCCTTTGTCTCCTTTTAAACTGTTGATAAGCTGTAACATACTTCTAGGTTTTGGGTTTTGGGTTTTGGGTTTTGGAATTGATCCATTAACCTAAAAACTTGAACCGCTTTGATTATAAATTTTGAACTGCTCTTTTAAATTGATTGCCTCGGTCTTCGTAATTTTCGAACAAATCGAAACTTGCACAAGCTGGCGACAGCAATACAGCATCGCCTTTTTCTGCCAATCTTTGTGACATGCGCACGGCGTCATTCATATTGTCAACTTCAATCATCACATCGACAACATTGCCAAAAGCATCGATGATTTTTTTGTTATCGACACCAAGACAAACAATGGCTTTTACTTTCTCACGAACCAAAGACATCAACTCGTCATAATCATTTCCTTTGTCAACACCACCGACAATCCAAACTGTTGGCACATTCATACTATCTAACGCAAAAAAAGCAGCATTGACATTAGTAGCTTTTGAATCATTAATGTATTGCACATTTTGAATTTTAAGCACTTTCTCTAAGCGGTGGGCAACGCCTTGAAAATTGGAAAGACTTTCGCGTATCGTTTCCTTCCTGATTTTCATCAATTGTGCAATTGAAGCAGCAGCCATTGCGTTTTTAAGATTGTGTTTTCCTTCAAGAGCTAAGTGGCTTGTATCCATAATAAATTCGTCGTCTTTGATGTTAATTTTCATTGTTTTTTCTTTAATTGATGCGCCATTTTGTAATTGTTTTGCAATTGAGAATGGTACTTTCTGAGCATTTGTTGTATTGTTATTAAACCAATTGCTCGTGGCTTCATCGTCATCGTCATAAATGATGTAGTCGGCATTGGTTTGTTGTTGCGTTATTCTAAATTTTGATGCGATGTAATTTTCATATTTGTATTCGTACCTGTCTAAATGATCTGGGCTTATATTGGTAATTAATGCGATATGAGGTTTGAAATTGTAACAACCATCCAACTGAAAACTACTTATTTCTAGCACATATACTTCAAAATCTTCATCGGCAACTTGCCAGGCAAAACTTTTTCCGATATTGCCCCCAAGACCCACATTTAATCCTGCCGATTGCAATAAATGGTAGGTCAACATTGTCGTTGTGGTTTTGCCATTACTACCAGTAATTCCGATAATTGTTGCGTCGGTAAAAGGAAAAGCAAATTCAATTTCTGAAATCACCGGAATGTTTTTCTCCGTCAATTTTTTTACTATAGCAACTTTATCTGGAATTCCGGGACTCTTCATCACTACATCGGCATTCAAAATCAGCGCTTCGGTATGCATTTCTTCTTCCCAAGCAATTGCATTAATAGTAAGAACGTCTTTGTACTGCGTTTTTATTTTTCCGAAATCAGAAACAAAAACATCATATCCTTTTTGTTTCCCCAGTATTGCAGTACCAACACCACTTTCGCCTCCACCCAGAATTACTAATCGTTGCATCTATCGCAATTTTAAGGTTACGATAGAGAGAATTGCCAATAAAATTCCGACAATCCAAAAACGCGTTACAATCTTACTTTCGTGGTATCCCTTTTTTTGATAATGGTGGTGCAACGGCGACATTAAAAAAATACGGCGGCCTTCACCAAAACGTTTTTTTGAATATTTAAAATAGCTGACCTGTAGTATGACCGACAAATTTTCGACCAAAAATATCCCACACAATAATGGAATCAACATTTCTTTTCTAACCGAAATTGCCAAAACCGCAATTATACCACCAATGGTTAAACTTCCGGTATCGCCCATAAAAACAGTGGCTGGATATGAATTGTACCACAAAAATCCAACCAAAGCCCCAACAAAAGCGGCTATAAAAACCGTCATCTCGCCCGAATTGGGTATGTACATAATATTGAGATAACTCGAAAAAATTATATTACCTGAAACAAAAGTGAAAATCCCTAATGCGATGACCGATATGGCTGAAGTTCCTGCTGCCAAACCATCGATGCCATCGGTAAGATTGGCTCCATTTGAAACGGCAGTAATAATGAAGATGACAATCGGAATAAAAATCAGCCAGGCCCAATTTTGATAACCTTCGCCGGTCCAAGCCAATATTTCGGCATAATCAAACTCATTATTTTTGAAAAACGGAATTGTTGTTGCCGTTGACTTTTCTTCCAAAGGCATTGTGTTGATTACATTTGCATTGGATTTGTAAGTATAAGATGATGCGCCGTCTTCTCGTATGGTTACACCTGGATGCAGATACAAAACCGAACCAACTATTATTCCGAGTCCCACTTGTCCGATGACTTTGAAAATGCCCTTTAATCCTTGTTTGTCTTTTTTGAAAATCTTAATGTAGTCATCTATAAAACCGATTGTTCCCATCCATAAAGTGGTCACAATCAACAAAATAATATAAATGTTATCGAGTTTAGTCAGCAACAGCACCGGAATCAAAGTTGCAATAATGATTATCAATCCACCCATTGTTGGTGTTCCTGCTTTTTCATTTTGACCCGCTAAACCCAATTCGCGTACGGTTTCACCTACCTGTTGGTTTCTCAAGAAATTGATGATTCGTTTTCCGAAAATGGTCGAAATTGCTAGCGATAGTATAACTGCTAGTGCGGAGCGAAAAGTAATATATTGAAAAACGCCTGTTCCAGGAACGTTCAGCATATTGTGCAGATAATCAAATAAATAATACAACATAAGCTTCTATTTATTGAGTTGTTCTAAAAGTTCTTTTACAATTTTCATATCATCAAAATCATAGCGTACACCTTGAATTTCCTGGTAAGTTTCGTGACCTTTTCCAGCAATCAAAATGATATCATTGGGATTGGCCAATTGACAAGCTGTTTTAATGGCTTGCCTTCTGTCGGTTATAGCGATTGTTTTTTTAAAGTTCTGAGCCGCAACACCTTCTTCCATTTGGGCAATAATAGCTTCGGGATTTTCGTTTCTTGGATTGTCTGACGTAATGATCAACTTATCACTTAAATTAGATGCAATATTCGCCATTACTGGTCGCTTGGTGGTATCTCGATTGCCTCCACAGCCAACAACAGTAATCAATTGTTCGTTTTTGGTTCGGATATCATTGATCGTATTGAGCACGTTTTCTAAGGCATCTGGAGTGTGCGCATAATCGACGATGGCAGTAATTTTATTATTCGAAATGACAAATTGAAAACGTCCTGAAACACTTTCTAACTCAGATAACATGCGTAAAACCTCAAAATGATCCAAGCCAAGTTCAACAGCAGTGCCATAAATAGCCATTAGATTATAGGCATTAAAGGTGCCGATTAATCGCACCCAAACTTCGTTGTCATTGATTTTTAACAACAAACCCGAAAGTTGGTTTTCTAGAATTTGTGCTTTATAATCGGCATACGATTTTAGCGCATACGTACATTTTTTTGCCACAGTATTTTGCAACATCAGCAAACCATTTTTATCATCGATATTGGTCAACGCAAAAGCTGTTTTTGGCAAATGGTCGAAAAAAGATTTTTTAACATCGCGATAATCGGAAAAAGTAGGATGATAATCCAAGTGATCGTGTGACAAATTGGTAAACACGCCACCGGCAAAATGTAACGCTTCGGTTCGCTTTTGATGAATGCCATGTGAACTTACTTCCATAAAACAATACGTAACACCGGCATCATTCATTGCTTGCAAATAATGATTTATGGTCAACGAATCTGGTGTCGTATGTGTTGCTTTGTATTCGATTTCGTCAACTAGAATCCTTACTGTTGAAATTAAACCGACTTTAAAACCTGCATTTTTGAACAATTGGTATAGTAAAGAGGCAATTGTTGTTTTGCCATTTGTACCAGTAATACCAATTAATTTTAACTTTTGTGATGGATTTTGGTAATAATTGGCCGCCATAAAAGCCAGCGTTTTATTGGTGTCTTTTACTTGAACATAGGTGACACCAGCCTCAATCGTTTGCGGAAAAGCATTACAAATAACTGCAATAGCCCCATTTTTAATGGCGGTTTCAATATAGTCATGACCGTCAGAAACAGCGCCGCGAATCGCTACAAAAACATCGTTATCTACAATGTTTCTGGAATCGAAATCAATTTTGTCAATAGCAATATCTGTATTACCTTTTACCGCTTCGATATTGACTTTATATAATATGTCTTTAAGGATAATCACGATAATTCAAGTATTATGATTTTGTTTTTTTCTAATCTTTCGCCTGGATTTAGCGACTGATTTTTGACTTTACCGATGCCGATTACTTTTACTTTCATTTTCAGATTTTCTAACAAAGCGACCGCATCCATTCCGGCCATTCCTTTTACGTTTGGTATCAAATTGTTTTTCGTTTCAACTTTGGTATAATAGCTATTGTAATTTTTATCTTGAAAGCTATTTTTCTTTTTTAAATTTTTGATTTCGTTAGTAGATGGCGAATCCGTAAAAATCTTTTGCGCAATTCTTTTGAAAACTGGTCCAGCTACGTCGGCGCCATAATAACCTTGAGCAACATTAGGTTTGTGTACCACGACAATGCACGAATATTTGGGTTGGTCTGCCGGAAAATAACCAACAAACGAAGAGGCATAATATAATTTTCCTTCGCCTTTGTTATAATTTACTTGTGCAGTTCCTGTTTTTCCTGCCATTGAAAAATCTTTAGAATAAAGACTTTTTCCTGTGCCTTTTTTTACTACGTTGGCCAAAACATCTTTTACTTTATTGATGGTTTCCTGAGAACAGATACTTGGATTAATGACTTCTTTATCAAATTTTTTAATGGTTTTATTCCATTCTTTTATTTCGCTTACAAAAATGGGCTTCACCATTTCGCCATTGTTCGCCACAGCATTATACAAAGACAAAGTTTGCAATGGCGTAACTGAAACTCCATATCCAAACGCCATCCAAGGCAATGAAATACCGGACCAGTTTTTATCTGATGGATATGGTATTTTAGGAATACCTTCGCCTTCAAATGGCAATCCTAATTTTTTATTCAAACCGTAACTGTTGATTCTATCCACAAATTTTTTGGGATTATTTTTATACTTGTTGTAAACGGCCTGGACCATAATCGTATTGGACGAAACTTCGAAACCACGTGCTAATGAAATTTTTCCGTAACCTGATTTGTTTGAGTCTTTAACCGATTTTCCACTAAAGGTAATTACCCCACCTTTACTGTCATAAACATCACTTGTATCGGCAACATTATCATCTAACAAAGCGATTAAATCGATTAGTTTAAAAGTGGAACCAGGTTCATGTGATTCGCCCACAGCATAATTTAATTTTTCATAATACGCGCCATCACCATCTTTTCCGAGGTTAGAAATGGCTTTTATTTGTCCTGTTTTGGTTTCCATCACCACCACACAACCGTGATCAGCCGAATAGTATTCTAATTGTTTCAACAATGCATGGTGTGCGATATCCTGAATGTAGACATCAATGGTCGAAATCACGTCGTAGCCATCTTGTGGCTCCACTTCGTTGTTATCGCGCAACGGCTTCCATTGTCCCTTAGCGATTTTTTGTTTTAAAATTTTGCCGTCTTTTCCGTTCAAGTATTTGCTATAAGCCCCTTCAATTCCAGCTTCTCGGGACTTTCCATTTTCGTCAATTCTTTCGTAACCTATAGTACGTTCAGCAATTTTCCCGATAGGATGTTCCCTTACTGTTTTTTGATCGACAATAATGCCACCTTTGTAAGCTCCTTTTTCGAAAAGCGGAAAACTTTTGATTTTCATATATTCGGTGTAACTCAAATCTCTTGCGACCAAATAAAACCTGTTTTTGTTGTTTCTGGCTTTTGTAAGTTGCGTATAATAATAGCCTTGAGGTTTATCTAAAAACAAAGAAAGAGAATCTGATAACGGCTGAATGTATTTTTTAAAGTCTTCTTTTGTTGGCGCCATTGCATCAAAACGAATGGTATAATTTGGAATTGAAGTTGCCAACAAACTCCCATCTGCTGAATACAAATTACCTTTATTGGCAGGAATTACAAAATTTCTAACGGTTCTTTCTTTGGCCAATTTTCGATAATAATCACCTTCAACCCACTGAATATTAGTGAGTTTTACCACAATTGCGCATGCCATAACAAATATGACAACAGCAACGAGATAGATTCGGTAAGTGACTGTTTTATCTTCTACCATAATTTTTTGAAATAGCTTTTCTCTTCTTCTTTTATGACTTTTATTTTTACTGGTGGTACCGATGATGGAAAAATTTTCTTTTGAACCATCTTATCTGCTACGGTTGATTCCATTCGGAGTTTCATTAATTGAGAACGGCAATCCACAAATTCCGACCGCAACTCATTAACTTCATTGGTTAATTCTTTAATCCTAAATATTTTTTGTTCATAATGATTGGTATTGGCAATCATTATTATCGCCAATACAATCAAGAAAACGATAAACCGCCAATTTTTTGTAGCGTCTTCGTTGACTAAAAATCTTGCTTTTAATAGATTATAAATACCGCCTTTCATATATTTTTGTTGTAAGACACAAAGTCATTGAACATTTTTGTACTCGTCAAATCAGACTTTCTCAGCAATGCGCAATTTGGCGCTTCTTGCTCTATTGTTTATTTTTATTTCGTTGTTATCAGGAACAATTAATTTTCCGATTGTTTTAAAGGGAACCGAAAAATTGCCATAAAAATCACGTTCAGGTTCACCTTCAAAAAGACCGTTTTTGATGTATCTTTTTACCAACCGGTCTTCTAGAGAATGGTACGAAATCACGCTTAATCGTCCGTTTGCATTTAAAATATCAAGTGATTGTTCTAAAAATTCTTTTAAAACATCCATTTCTTGGTTTACTTCAATGCGAATGGCTTGGTACATTTGCGCCAAAATTTTATGGCTTTTATGAGCGGGTAAAAATCGGCTTAAAACTATTTTTAACTGTTCTGTATTTTTAATCGGCGTGATTGCTCTTGCTTCTAAAATCACTCTTGCGATAGCGGGTGCATTTTTTAATTCACCATAGTCAAGAAAAACCCTTTTCAAGTTCGCTTCGTCGTACTCATTGACAACTCGAAAAGCATTCAGATCATTTCTTTGACTCATTCGCATATCCAATTCGGCATCAAAACGTGTAGAAAAACCCCGTTCTGCAACATCAAATTGGTGCGATGAAACGCCTAAATCGGCTAGAATTCCGTCAACATTACGCACATTAAAAAACCTTAAAAATCTTTTTATAAACCTGAAATTTTCGTTGATTAGCGTAAATCTGTCGTCTTCTATCACATTTTCCAACGCATCTTCATCTTGGTCGAAAGCAAACAATTTACCGTTTGGCCCTAGTTTTTTTAATATTTCGCGTGAATGACCACCGCCACCAAAAGTAACGTCAACATAAATTCCGTCGGGCTTGATATTCAAACCTTGCACCGATTGCATTAGTAAAACCGGATTATGATATTCCATTGCCGTCTTCGTTTATATCACCCATTACGTCTTCGGCCAAATCGCCAAAGTCTATTGTTGTTTCGTCAATTGCTTTTTCGTACAATGTTTTATCCCAAATTTCGACGATATTGACTGCCGAAGACAAAACCAGATCTTTTGAAATATTGGCAAAAGCCACCAAATCTTTAGCGATGAGCAAACGGCCTAAATTGTCTATTTCGACAATTTTCACACCAGCAGTAAATCTTCGTATAAAGTCATTATTTTTCTTAACAAAACGATTGAGTTTGTTGATTTTTGCCATCATCAAATTCCACTCAGCCATCGGATACAATTCCAAACATGGCTGAAAAACTGCCCGTTTCAATACAAAACCGTCTTGCAAAGACAATTGCTTTTTCAAAGGCGCCGGTAACAATAACCGCCCTTTGTCATCGACTTTACATTCATATGTTCCGATAATGGTTTGCAATGGATTGACTTTTTATTTGTACAAGAACAAATGTAAAAAATATTCTCCACTATTCTCCACAAAAATCCACTTTGTTAATAAGTTTTACCACTTGCTAATAAAAAGCCTTATATCTTCGCTTACAGAAAGTTATATTTCATTAATAATTGTTTAAGAAAAAAACTGAAAACCAAAAAAATTGACAAAAAAAAAGGGTTTTCATGCTACAATTTGATTAAATCCTAAATTTAAAATTATTGTAAAAACTATTCTGTTTGAGTGCAAAAAACAAAAGAGATTGCAAGATAAGCCCAATAAAAAATCCAAATAAAACACTGAAAAATTCGTTTTTATCTTTAAAATCATATATTTGTTGTCCGGACTATTCGGGAACAAAAATGCCCAAAAACCAATGGAACACGACATCGTAAAAGAAGGAAAATACAAATATTTTGAAGCTGGAGAAGGAACGCCAATTATCATTTTACACGGTTTGATGGGCGGTTTGAGTAATTTTGACGGTGTAGCTAATTTTTTTCCTGCAAAAGGATACAAAGTTGTAATTCCAGAATTGCCGATTTACACACAGAATATTTTAAAAACCAACGTCAAAGCCTTTGCCCGATATGTAAAAGATTTTATCACCTATAAAGGTTTTGAACGGGTTATTTTATTAGGCAACTCACTTGGCGGGCACATTGCTTTGTACCATACAAAAATGTATCCAGAAAAGATGCTTGGGCTCGTAATCACAGGAAGTTCGGGACTTTATGAAAGCGCGATGGGCGATAGCTATCCACGAAGAGGCGATTATGATTACATTCAGAAAAAAGCAGAAGATGTGTTTTATGATCCAAAAGTTGCTACCAAAGATATTGTTGACGAAGTATATTCGATGGCCAATGACCGCATCAAATTGATTAAAACATTGACCATTGCAAAGAGTGCTATTCGACATAATATGGCAAAAGATTTGCCTAAAATGCACGTACCCACTTGTATTATTTGGGGTAAAAACGACAAGGTTACACCGCCAGAAGTGGCCGAAGAATTTGACAAACTTTTACCCAATTCATCATTATATTGGATTGACAAATGTGGTCATGCCGCCATGATGGAGCATCCAGAAGAATTTAATGATTTGATGTATGATTGGTTAAAAAAAATGAAATTGTAAAGGTCCGATTGGATTTCAAAAAATATGAAAATTAATACTGCCGAGTTCATTATCAGCAACTCTGAGGTCGACAAATGCCCGAAAGATTTACTGCCAGAATATGCCTTTATTGGTCGTTCCAACGTTGGAAAATCGTCGTTAATCAATATGTTGACCAACCATAAAAATTTGGCAAAAACATCAGGAAGACCCGGAAAAACGCAACTTATCAATCATTTTAAAATCAATAATAATTGGTTTTTAGTTGATTTACCAGGCTATGGTTATGCCAAAGTTTCTAAAAAAACAAAATCGGTTTTTCAGCAATTTATTACCGATTATTTCGAAAAAAGAGCGCAATTGGTTTGTGCTTTTGTATTGATTGATATTCGCCATGAAGCGCAAAATATTGACATCGAATTCATGTCGTATATGGGTGAAAGTGAAATTCCGTTTTGTATCATTTTTACCAAAGCCGATAAAATCAGCAAAACCAAAATTGATTCGCATGTTGCGGCTTACAAAAAATCGATGTTGGCCAACAATTGGGCCGAAATGCCACAATTTTTTGTAACATCTGCTACAGAAAGCACCGGGAAAGATGCTGTTTTGGATTATATAGACGAAGTCAACGACGATGTTTTTAAGAACAATAGTGTGTTTTAAAAACCATTGAAATCCACAATTTGAAAATAATGTTTTTTTTGAAATGTTTTTGTGATAATTAGTTATGGGTGGTTTTGAATCAATTTATTTTGGTGACAAAAAGTTAACAAATACATTTGAATACCAACTACCATCAGAAATAAAAGCAACAGCAAACATAATTTTTTAATCGTAAAATTGTTTAATAAATAAGTCCGCAAAAACAGAATAATCTAGGCTTCATACTAGTAGCTTTCGCTTCAATTATTTTGCTAATTTTGCATTTAAATACCTTAATATGTCAATCGAAGTTAAAAATATTTCTAAAAGTTACGGCGCACAAAAAGCATTAGACAGCATTTCCTTTTCTGTAAGTAAAGGTGAAATCGTTGGTTTTTTAGGACCAAATGGCGCTGGAAAATCTACTTTGATGAAGGTATTAACGACTTATATAAAAGCTGATGCTGGCGAGGCAAAGGTCAATGGATTTGATGTTATCGACCAGCAACAATTGGTACAGCAGTCAGTTGGCTATTTGCCAGAACACAATCCGTTGTATTTGGATTTGTATGTCCGCGAATATTTGGCTTTTAATGCTGATGTTTATAATGTTCCCAAATCACGCATTGAAGAAGTGATTGTTTTAACTGGCTTGTCTACTGAAAGTCACAAAAAAATCAATCAATTGTCCAAAGGTTACCGCCAGCGTGTGGGTTTGGCCAATGCGTTGTTGCACAATCCTGCTATTTTGATATTGGATGAACCTACTACTGGTCTAGATCCTAATCAGCTGGTTGAAATTAGAAACGTGATTAAAAATGTTGGAAAAGACAAAACCGTTTTTTTATCTACACACATCATGCAAGAAGTTGAGGCGATTTGCGACCGCGTCATTATTATCAACAACGGAAAAATTGTGACCGATAAAAAATTGGACAAATTAATTACTGCAGACAAAGAGCAAGTGATTGAAGTTGAATTTGACTATAAGATTGAAGCCGAGGCGATTGCTAAAATATCGCATTTGAAATCCTACACCAATACCCACGACTTTGTATGGGAATTGACCTTTTTGTCTGACAAAGACATGCGCGCCACTGTTTTCGACTTTGCCCATGACAATGGCTTGAAGACTTTGCAATTGAATCAGAAAAATAAAAATCTAGAGAGCATTTTTAGGGATTTAACGAAAAAGTAAATTGGAAAGCAAAAATTCCTAACCCGGACAGAAGTCAAAATTCTTTGGTTTTTTATTTAATAAACAAAAGATTGCAACGATAGCTATCGGAACTGGAATAGCTTCAAAAAATTATTCAAAAGGTAATTGCAGAAAATGTAGTGCACTTTCGTCGTTATCTCTATTTCAAAATTTCAAATTAGAATGCCATACCATCTGCAAGTTTTAGCGTCGCTAAGCTTTCGTTGGATCTATTCCCTTGGGCTTTCGCGATGACAGGCAATACATTTAAGAATACCATAGAGTATGGTTTCTCTTTTTAGAAAAACAATTGGGCATAAAAAAACCTGTATCTTTTTAGGAATACAGGTTTTAATAATTATTTTGGAAATAAACTAGTTTCTTACAATTTTTTTAGTTGCAGTACCTTGGTCAGAACTGATGTTCATCATGTACATACCTGTTGCTAAATCAGCCACATTAACTTGAATTTCAGTAGCGTTCACAAACTTAACATTTTTTACTATTCTTCCATTCAAATCTGTAATTTGAATAGCGTTTACATTAATGTTTTCGTTATTTGAAACATTAATCACGTTGTTAGAAGGATTAGGATATACTGAGAATTTTTTAGAAATGGCATCTTCAACAGACAAAGCAGCAGAAACCGTGAATTGATCTAAAATAAATCCGTGTGTACCCAAATCTGACTCAAAGTTAAGATCTGAATTGTGCAAAAATCTAAAGAAGTAAGTTCCAGCTACAGGCACATTAAAGTTTACAGTTCTTTGCTCAAATGTAGTATTTGATACACCAACTTCAGAATTTAAAATTGTAGTTTGAGAAGCTACATCAGCTGTAGTTCCCATGGTCAATTGGTAATTAGCAGTACCAGTCAATACAGTACCTGCCGGAGCAGCTGGATCTACAAATAAATAATTTAAAACATAGTAAGTAGCAGTATAATTTCCAGCAGCTAAAGTTACCGCTCTAGAAAATAAATTTGCATCAGCAGTATCAGTATCATTACTT
Source organism: Flavobacteriaceae bacterium (assembly GCA_947488595.1). Lineage (GTDB taxonomy): Bacteria > Bacteroidota > Bacteroidia > Flavobacteriales > Flavobacteriaceae > Flavobacterium. Next base: position 40,020 of record CANKZI010000013.1, on the reverse strand, counting down.
AAAGAAACTACAGATCTTTGAGTTGCTTCCGCAGCCAAAGTAGGAATGTTAATCAAAAACCAATCAGAACCCGTAGCAGGAGCAGAAACACTTGCTGACCAACCTAAAAACGCGAAACTCGCTTGTTCAAATGGCATAGCATAAGGCACAGTTGCAGGTTCAAACACAGTAACAAAACTAAGTGGGCCTGTCCAGATACTGTAATCGCTGCCTCCACAAGAAGTTCTAACGTAAAAATCATAAACCGTACTTGATGATAATCCAACAAGATCAACTTCTGGTATAGTAACATCTAAGATTGTTCCAGTTCCTTGTGTAAATCCTCCAAGACCATATTCAACTTGGTATCCTGCGGGTGCCGTACCAGCTGTTGGCGCATCCCAACCTATTGAAGCATCGGTAGTTGTTGGAGCAGTAATAAAACCAAAACCAGATGGTGAGAAACAAGTCGCTGCTAAAAAATCAAAAGTGAATGAGAAAGATGTATCTTGCCATCTGTCATCCCATACAATGTAATAAGTCGTTCCAGCAACTACCTCAAAATCAGCAACTGTAGTCCTGTAATTTGAAGCACTAACGTCATCACTTCCGCCAACGCAAGTTAATGCTGCGCAAGTCCCGGTGTAAATACCTAAACGCGTATCAGTACCAGCGGTCCCGCCCGGATTGACTTCGATATCCGAAGAAACGGTCATAATACCGCCTTCAGTAGGGGTGAATTTGTACCAAAGCGCATTAGGCGTCGCAGACGGAGTATTCCAACAGATTGTTGTAGGATAAGTTCCGTTTACAGTTCCGGCAACAAAAGTTCCATTGGTAAGCGTTACTGCAGTAGCACATGAACCCTGAGCGAAAGCATTCATTCCGCAAAAGGCAATAGTAAATAAAAGTAAAAGTTTTTTCATAATATTTAAAAATATTGATTAATTGAATGGTAAAAATATGCTTTTTTTTCTAATTACAAAAAAGTTATTAGTTTTTATTCATTTCTTACCAAAATGGTTTCTATCTTTGCACAAAATACAGGAGGAAAAATTTGTACTGATTGCAACCTCGTTAAAAAATGCTAAAGCATCTTTCTTCTTTAGCTTTTTATGCAATACTCTTTTTTCTTGCCTTGATTTATAAAACTAATAAAAATTTATTTTAAATTATGGCTTATTTATTTACTTCAGAGTCAGTAAGTGAAGGACATCCTGACAAAATTGCGGATCAAATTTCGGATGCATTAATTGATAATTTTTTGGCTTTTGATCCTGATTCAAAAGTAGCCTGTGAAACTTTGGTAACTACTGGACAAGTAATTTTGGCAGGCGAAGTAAAATCAAATACCTATCTTGACGTTCAAAACATCGCAAGAGATGTGATTAGAAAAATTGGGTACACCAAAAGCGAATACATGTTTGAAGCCAATTCCTGTGGTATTCTTTCAGCCATTCACGAACAATCTGCCGATATTAACCAAGGTGTTGACAAAGCAAGTAAAGAAGAGCAAGGCGCAGGTGATCAAGGAATGATGTTTGGATACGCCACTAACGAAACAGAAAATTATATGCCATTGGCGTTGGATTTATCGCATGCTTTGTTGATTGAACTCGCCAACTTGAGAAGAGAAAATAACGAAATAAAGTACCTTCGACCAGATGCAAAATCGCAAGTTACTTTAGAATATTCTGACGATAACAAACCGCAACGCATTGACGCCATCGTAATTTCTACGCAGCATGACGATTTTGATGAAGAAGCTACGATGTTGGCTAAAATCAAAAATGATTTGATTGGAATTTTAATTCCGCGTATCAAAGCAAAATACCCACATTATGCGCACTTGTTCAACGATCAAATCACTTATCACATCAATCCTACTGGAAAATTTGTAATCGGTGGTCCTCATGGAGATACTGGCTTGACTGGAAGAAAAATTATTGTTGACACTTACGGAGGAAAAGGTGCGCATGGTGGCGGTGCATTTTCTGGAAAAGACCCAAGTAAAGTAGACCGCAGTGCGGCCTATGCAACGCGTCATATTGCTAAAAACTTGGTTGCAGCGGGTTTGTGTGATGAAATTTTGGTCCAGGTTTCGTATGCTATTGGTGTTGCAAAACCAACCTCTATCAATGTGGTTACTTACGGCACTTCAAAAGTAAACTTAACAGACGGTGCAATTAGCAAAAAAGTAGAAGCAATTTTTGATATGCGTCCTTATTTTATAGAACAGCGTTTAAAATTAAGAAACCCGATTTATAGTGAAACAGCAGCTTATGGCCACATGGGACGACAACCGGAAACCGTAACCAAAACTTTTTCTGCTCCAGGAGGACTATCCAAAACCGTCACAGTTGAATTGTTTACTTGGGAAAAACTAGATTTTGTTGACCAAATAAAAAATGTATTCGGATTATAATAATGCTTAAAAAAATTAAGCCCGACGAATTCAATTTTGTCGGGCTTTTATATTGGTAAAACATTGCTGAATTTTGAATCACAAAAATACTACTTACAATACTTTTTGGTAAGAAACAAAGGCATTGATAAAAGTAATTAATACAAAAAACACAAAAATATAATACTTCGACATAGGCCTTTCGTTTTGTTTGTTTCTCTAATATTTTCTAAAAGTCAAAATGAACATCACGATTAGTGCTGGAATCAAAATGGCCAACACCAACTCCTTGTCCTCAGTAATTAATGACCAAAACGGAATGGTGAGTAAATAAAAATACACAATGCCTTTGTGATTTTGTCTTCTTTTTCTGCTGAAATCATTTTAGAAAATTTTTTAGATGATATTCAAATAAATCAAAAAAACTTACAAATTGTATTTCAAACTAAAAACAATGTACCTTGGTTGCACATTGTACTGCGAAGTACGCGTACTAAATTCAGAAAAACCATCGTCATTCAAAGCTGTTGTATTAAGTAAATTGGTGCCCGAAATTTTATATTCCCAAGCACTGTTTTTCTTTTGATAAATCAAACTTGCAGTCAAAAAATCATATTCATTATCAACCGATTTGTTATTGCTATAATAATGATAAAACTCATATTCGGCAACAAATGAAAAACTTTTCAAAAAATAATAATCCAACCGCGCAAAAGGTTTATCTGTATAAAAAGTAGTATCGTTATAATCATTAATCACAAAATTATAGCCAATTTCCAAATTGGGAAGAGTTTTATAATTTGTTGAGGCTTTTAAAGTATAACTCTGGGTATAACTCTCTGTCGCCAAAGCTACTTCATTCTGTATATTATTGAATTTTGACCAATTCAATCCCGTACTTAACGATGCTTTATAATATTTGGCAAATGAACGTCCATAACTTCCATTTCCAGAAAGTGTCTCATCGGCAAAAGCCGAATTAATTGGTGTTGACGATTGATTGACACCAACAAAGACCGCTTGTCTTTTTACAGCATCTGCTCTTCGGGTGTAATTGGCATTGGCAAAAATATTCTCAAAATTGAACATATTGTATCTAAAATAACGCAACGAATGTGATTGCAAAGTAGCGTTTTCTAAATTTCGATTGCCTTGGAAAAGACTGCTGTAATTAGAAAAAACAAAACCTGAAGCCAACTGATTGATATCGGTAAAATCATTGGTCAGTGCAAAATTATAGGTTAATGTTTCTGATTTCTTAATTTGATACAAGGCATAAAAATCAGGTAAAAGCTGCGAAAAATTTTGCCTCACATCAGTACCCAATTGATAGTTCTTGTTATTGTAGGTGTGCCAACTCAATCCTGGTGTAAACGTAAACTTTCCAGTTAAAATCTTATAATGCACACCAACAAAAGCGTCGTTAAATTGATAATTTACTTCGTTATTGGTGTTCGAATTCAAATCATCCGTGTTTTCATTATCCAAAACTTGAAAAAAATCGGATTTAAAATTTTGATAAGAATACGTATTTCCCAAAGTGACATTGATATTACTTTTTGGTGTTAACATATAATAATAATCCAACTTGGCATCGACTTTATTGGTCTTCACAAAACGATTTTGATTCAAATCAAAACGGCCGGACGGTTGGTCTTGAATATTTAAATTATCGTCAAAATTTTCAGGATTGTTGCTGTCAGGAAAAGGATTTACTCCCAAATTAGCATTGTAAAATGGATTCTCATCTTGATACAAATGCTGCATTTCAAAAGCAAAAACATTTTTATCGCTTTGCGTATAGTACATACTCAAATTTTGATTGAGACTTTTAGGATCTTGCTTTTTATCTGTAAAAATAATCTCGTTGTTCGAATCGTTTTGAACTATGGTTTCGCGAAGCAAATCAGTATTCTCGTCTTGCTTCGAGATTTTTGTTAAAATATCATAATCAAATTGAAATTTGGCGCTGGGTTTGTAGCTGGAGCTGAATTTGAACAATCCCAAATTGTTTTTTTGAAGTGCCTTTTCTGCACTATTTTGTTGATTGGATGTCGCTAAAATGGTCGTTTGGGAAAGTGTTTCTAATTCAGTTGTTGACGATGATACAATGGCAAAACCGCTCAAACTCCATGATTTTGTTACGTTATATGAAAAATTGGTCGCGCCAAAACGGGTTTCAATTTCCTTGGCGCGGTTGTTTCTTAAAATGGAAATTCCCAAATCATTGGATGCAACATTAAAACTGCTACCACCTTTTCGCATCATGTTCCTAAAACCACCAGTGAATTTAAAATAATCTTGGGCTGTTAATGGTAATTCGCCAATGTTATTAAAATTGGTAATCAAGTTAAAACTATAAGTTGGATTATAATAAAAAAGCTTCGGATTGACCAAGTAACGATTGTCGGGGCCAGCACCAGCGGTGACATCTCCAAACCAAAAGTTCTTTTTACCCTTTTTGAGTTTAATGTTCATGGCCACACTTTCTTCGTTGTTTTCGAGTCCTTTTAGTGCACCAATTTCATTATAATTGCGCAAAACTTGTACTTTATCAATTGCATCAGCCGGAATGTTTTTGACGCCAAGTTTGGTATCTCCATCAAAAAAATCTTTGCCTTCGACCATTAATTTTGTCACTTTTTTGCCTTCTACTTCTACTTCACCGTCGGCATTTACCTCTACACCAGGTAATTTTTTGAGTACATCTTCCAACTTCCTTTCGGTACCAGTAGTAAAAGAATCTGCGTTATAAACAATCGTATCGCCTTTGATAGAAACGGGCATTTCATTAACGATTTCGACACCTTCCAATTCGATACCGCCTTCTTCAAGCAAAATGGTTTTAGTAATGTTTTCATTTTTGGTAACAATTGTAAGCTCTTTTGATTGGAACCCGATAAAACTGATCTTTACCAAATAAGTTGTATTGGGTTGCAGTGTCAATTGAAATTTGCCTTTATCATTAGTAATTCCATAAGAATCCATGGCTTTGGTATCAAAATTAATTGCCATAACATTGGCCATTTCTAATGGTCTGTTGAGCGAATCTTGTACGACACCCTCCATTTTTACAGATTGTGCAAACGCAATTATTGAAGTAAAATAAAACAAAATGGCGAGCAGTTTTTTCATTTAAAGTATAAAAAAGAGAATAAAATATTTTAATTGAAAGCTTTAATTCTAATTATCCGCCAAAACGCATGCTCCTGCCTTGCCCTTTGTACATTTCTCGCATTTCCGCCATTTTTTTGACAACAATATCGTCATACTCCTTTTGTGTAACCACTTTTCCGTTGACTGGTGCTTTAATTTCTTTTTTTTCTTTATTGTTCAAAACGACTTTAGAACACAAAATTATAGTTTTTCCGTTATTGACTTCAAGAATTAAACCAGGTAAACCCCAAAAAGTTTCAGGCCCTTGATTAATTGGAATGTCTGGCGTGTACCAAGCGGTGATAGTGAGTTCTTTTGGCATTTCGACTTGGTCCATGAAATTGGTTGACTTGTCTTTATCTTCGTTTTTGGATTTGTCTTCGTCTTGATTTTTTCTTCTAAAATTCCTAAAATCCGATTGACTGACCGCTTGAACAGCTGTAGCTTTGTAACAAGTGTAGTTTCCGATTTTTTTAGTTTCGCCTGTCATTTTCCAATCGATTATGGCAAGTGAATCTTGAATCAGAAATCCTTTTCCCATCATTTCTTTATCGACAGTGTACGTTTTTTCTTTTACATTTTTGTATAATTTTCCGCCGCCGCCCATAAAACTTGACATCATTCGCATGCCACCACCTTGTGTGCCCGGCGCTTCTAGTTTTTCTTCTTCTTCATAAATGGAAGCAGTTTTATCAAAATAAAGATTAAACGTTTTTTCTGACATCTTTTTCATGCGCTCTTCAAACATTTTTTGCATTTCGGGCGTGATTTCTTTATTGCCATCCATTTTAAAATCGCTGGTACTGGTTTTGGATTCATAAACAACAAGACCTTGAAAATCTTTTTGTGCGTGAACATGTATTACACCTAAGAACATCAAAATATAAAAAATTATTTTTTTCATAATTGTAAATTTTTAAAAATACTGAGCAAATATGACAAAAGTTATCTGTTTTGCAAACCAATTTTTTGTTAAAAAGCATAAAAAAACCCTTTTTCTGAAAGCAAAAAAAATCCCGTCTGTTAGTCAAACGGGAAATTTTTATCTTATTTCTTGATTCAGAATCAAATCGAGGTATAAATTGATTTTGTCTTTAAGTTCTTTTCGTGGGGTAATAAAATCGAGAAAGCCATGTTCTAAAACAAATTCTGCGGTTTGAAAACCTTCTGGCAAATCTTTTCCTGTAGTGTCTTTTACGACCCTTGGTCCGGCAAAACCGATTAATGCCCCCGGTTCAGAGATATTCACATCGCCCAACATCGCATAAGAAGCAGTTGTGCCGCCAGTTGTTGGATCGGTACACAAAGAAATATAAGGTATAGTAGCATCGGCCAATTGCGCTAATTTTGCTGAAGTTTTTGCTAATTGCATTAACGAATAAGCCGCTTCCATCATTCTGGCGCCACCTGATTTTGAAATCATTACAAACGGCACTTTGTTTTTAATGGAGTAATCTATTCCTCTTGCAATCTTCTCGCCTACTACAGCTCCCATTGAGCCACCAATAAAAGCAAAATCCATACAACAAACCACCAAATCACGTCCTTTGGACTTTCCAACTGCAGTACGTACCGCATCTTTGAGTTTGGTTTTATCCATGGCATCTTTCAAACGATCTGAATATTTCTTGGTATCCACAAAATGTAATGGATCTTTAGATGTCATTTTAGCGTCCAACTCTTTGAATTCATTGTTGTCAAACAATATTTCAAAATATTCTTTGCTACCAATTCTAACATGAAATCCATCTTCTGGACTCACATATAAATTTCTTGCCAATTCATCTGCATCAATAATTTTACCCGTCGGAGATTTGTACCAAAGTCCTTTTGGAACATCTTTTTTATCTTCGGTTGCAGTGGTAATTCCTTTTTCTGTTCTTTTAAACCAAGCCATATCATTTAATTTATAATTTACAATTGATAATACTCAATTGTAAATTGTAGATTGTTAATTACAAAGTGTTTACATTGTTCAAATCGGCGAAAGCCTGCGCCAATCTTGTATTAAAAGTAACTTCGCCTTCGCGTACCCATTTTCTTGGATCGTAATGTTTTTTATTAGGCGATTCTGGACCTTCGGGGCTACCGATTTGGGTTTTTAAATAATCGATGTTTTTGACCATGTAATCACGGATGCCTTCTGTAAATGCAAACTGCAAATCCGTATCGATATTCATTTTGATTACGCCATAGCTTATTCCTTCTCTGATTTCTTCTAAAGTAGAACCTGATCCGCCGTGAAAAACGAAATCAACAGGATTATGGCCTGTGTTGAATTTATTTTGCACATAATCTTGTGAATTCTTAAGGATTTTTGGTGTCAATTTTACGTTACCCGGTTTGTAAACCCCGTGAACGTTGCCAAACGCAGCCGCAATTGTAAATTTTGGACTTACCTTTAGTAATTCTTCATATGCATAAGCTACTTCTTCGGGCTGCGTATAAAGTTTTGAACTGTCAACATCCGAATTGTCAACGCCGTCTTCTTCGCCACCAGTAATTCCCAATTCGATTTCGAGTGTCATACCCATTTTGCTCATTCTTGCCAAATAGGTTTTACAAATGGCAATATTTTCTTCAATTGGCTCTTCTGACAAATCAATCATGTGCGACGAGAACAGTGGTTTCCCGGTTTCGGCAAAATGTTTTTCGGAAGCATCCAACAAACCATCAATCCATGGTAACAATTTTTTGGCACAATGATCGGTGTGCAAAATTACTGTTGCTCCATAGGCTTCAGCCAAAGTATGAATGTGTTTGGCTCCAGCAATTCCACCAGCAATGGCTGCTTTTTCGTTAGCGTTAGAAAGTCCTTTTCCGGCATTAAACTGCGCTCCACCATTCGAAAACTGAATGATTACTGGTGCATTTAATTTGGCTGCTGTTTCTAATACGCCATTGATTGTACTTGAGCCTGTAACGTTTACAGCAGGAAGTGCAAATCCTTTTTCTTTGGCATAGTTAAAAATCGCTTGAACTTCGTCTCCTGTTGCAACGCCTGGTTTAATATTATGCGCCATCGTATTTTTATATTTAAATTAAGTTTACAAAAATAATAATTATAGTTTAGAAAGGGTAATTAATACCAATATTTAAAACAGCGTTTCCGAAATTATAGTCTCTGAACCATTTTTTGCCCGAAGTATCTGCCGGATTATAGGTTTGAAAGCCCATATCAATCCGGATGACAAAAAAGCTCAAGTCATAACGAAAACCAAATCCTGAGCCTACAGCGATGTTCTCTAAAGACTTCAAACTTTCAAAATTACCGCCTTCTTTTTTATAAGGACCGTCGTCTAAAATATTCCAAATATTACCCGCATCTACAAACAAAGCCCCTTTTAAACTATTAAATACCTTAAATCGAAATTCGGCACTGGTGGTTAACTTTAAATTGGCTTCGTTAAAATCATTGGTAGCGCCACTTTTTCCTGGACCAAGACTATAAGGTTGCCAGGCGCGGATGTCATTTGAACCGCCCGCAAAATAACTTCGCGAAAACGGTATGCTGGTTGAATTTCCATATGGAATTGCAATTCCAACAAAACCTCTCACGGCAAATACTTTTTCTTTAGATAAATCCCAATGTTTGACGTATTCGAATTCTGTTTTAAAATATTGCGAATATTCAATACCAAAAATGGTCTTTTTAGAATTTTGTCCATCTATGGTTTCTGCGGCGGTGGCGAATAAAGAAAGTACATTGCCCGCCAATTCTACTTTGGTTCTAATCGCATAAAAATTATTGTCGGCCAAATTGCTTTTTGTTGTTTTGGAAAACGTGTAACTTGATGCCAAAATCAAGTTATTTTCGGTCAAACGCTTTCTTCGTTCTTCGATGCTTCGGACGGTTTGATAATCGGGATCTGAAGGAATGAGTGTCGTTTGATTGTTGAGCACATCGTTAGTAAAACCCGAAGTTCCAGTCGGGATAATCAAATTTGGGTTGTTATTTTCGTCTAAAAAAAAGTAGTCTGCGTTTGTGTTGTACTGGACTGCCAAATCGTTCAAAGCACTATAAGACGATCGATAAACATTATAATAATTATCGACATTGATGTTGTTGACATATTGAATGTTAAAAAGATCAAATCTTGCATTGGTGTTTCGTTTGGGCGTCCAAGCATAGGTCATCGAGCCTGTAAAATTTTCTTTATCTAAACCAATGTTTCTTTGTTTGGCAAAACCCAAATTTAAGGTTGTAGACGGAATCATTTTTTTTGGAATAATATTTTCGGTGTTAAAAGGCGATAAAATTCTCGGAAAATTAAGTTTGGTATCTACACCATATTCCGAAATATTAAAAAAAGTATTGTTATCTGTTTTTAAAGATCTTGATGCGCCAATATTGCCTCGAGCAGCTATTTCAAATGTTTCGGCACCATTAAAAATATTTCTTATTAATAAAGAAGTTGTTGCCGAAATTCCAAAATCCTGTATGTTAGAATACGATAAATCGAGTGATGCTCCAAAGTGGTATTTTTGTTTCGGAATCAAAATAATATTAGCAATCATGCTGTTGCCGGTGCTGTCTTTTGGATCGATTTTGTATTGGATTCCGGGATGATTGAAAATTTTCAAATTGGTCAGATAGCGCAACGTCAAATTGGAGCGAATATCAGAATACATGCTACCTGGGGCAATAAAAATAGCATCTGTAATTGCATTTGGTCGGTATTTTAATTTTTTGAAACTGTATAAAGTAAAATTATTATACGTCACACTATCAGTTATTTTTGATGCCGTTTTACTATTGGGCATGTCAGTAAAAATATTGACTTTACTTATTTTATAAAGTTTGAAGGGTCTTGTGCCGGTCGAATCGCCCTCGCGCACGGATTGATCATTGATAATCATTTCGATATTGGCCACATTGCCTGTACCGACCGTATCAATATTAAAAATAATATTACTTTGCTGGAAATCATAAGCCCCTTTATTTCTGAAATAAGTCGTCAAACGCGTTCTTTCGGATTCAAAGTTTTCGGTTTTAAATTGCATTCCTTTTTTTAACATCATTTCTGACTTTGTACTTTCGAACAAAGAGTCTAATGCTGGTGTATAAATTTTGGTCGTAATCGAATCAATATTCGAAACGACTCCTTTTGTTATGGTATAATTGATTTTTGCTTTTTTATTTTTTAAAGTATCAATTGTATAGGTGGCTTTGGCATTAAAAAAACCATTGTTCGCGAAGTAGGATTCGATTCGAATCAAAGACTTTTTTGTTCGTGTTTCATCAATAATAACTGGCGCTTCGCCTGTCTTTTTTAAAAAAGTATGTATTCCTGAATAAAAAAATGATTTTCCTTTTCTAGCGACTTGTTTGTCTGACAATAGCTTGCGCTGAAAGTTGTATTTGTTAGGATTATTTAAAAATTTTGCACGATAAGACGAATCTGGATTGGGTTTGGCCAAATTGAATAAATTGAGTCGGAACTTGTATCCCAATAAAGAAGAATTCGGATTTTGGTAAAGCAAGTTGGTCATCAACTCTTCTTTATTTTTTTTTCCGTCAACGGTAATTTCGTTATTAATCAAAAGATGCTTGCCATTGGGAACTCTTTTGACGGTGTCGCAACCAGAATAAATGATTCCAATTAAAATAAATAGCGTTATTTTTGTGATGTTGTTTTTCAAGAGTATTGCAATAATAATTCAAAAGTACATTATTTCTATGGTTAGTAAAAACCAAATAAAATTAATAACAAGTTTACATCAAAAAAAATTCAGAGCGGTACACCAATTGTTCATTGCCGAAGGCGTTAAAGTGATTGAAGAACTGCTAGCATCTGATTTTGAATTGGAACATTTGTATATAACCGAAACGTTGTTTAACCATGTAAACGCTTCAAAGAAATCGCAAATTGCGTCAAGTGAATTAAAAAAAATATCTGCTTTAAACGTTCCTAACAATTGTCTTGCCGTTTTTAAAATAAAACCTCCAAAACCAATGGCTGAAAAAGGATTGATTGTTGCATTAGACAGTATTCGCGATCCCGGAAATTTAGGCACCATTTTGCGACTATGCGATTGGTTTGGTATAACACAATTGGTTTGTTCAGAAGAAACAGTGGATGTTTATAATCCAAAAGTGGTACAAGCCACCATGGGCTCAATTGCCCGAATTAACATTATTTATTTGGATTTGAAAGTTTTTTTAGGAGAAACGAAATTACCCGTTTTTGGAACATTTATGAATGGAGAAAATATTTACACCACCCATTTGCCAAATGAAGGTATTATTGTTATGGGCAACGAAGCCAATGGAATTAATGAAAAAGTCGAAAAAACGATAAAAAACAGATTGACCATTCCAAGATTTGGAAAACTGCAACAAACCGAAAGTCTTAATGTTGCGAGTGCTACAGCTATTGTTTTGAGTGAATTTTTACGACGAATGTAAATTTTGATAAAAACTATTTGCCATGGCTTTTCTAATCGAATTTTATACAACAAATTAATGAAAAGTAAAATTCACAAAAACACCTCGTGATGACATCGAACTCACATTAGAAGTCCACGGGCTGTTTGGGTCGTTATCGCGAACCAATTCGTCATCAAGACTAAAAACACCTCGAATTGAGGGTGAAAATTTAAAATATTCAAAATACAAATCGATTCCGAATCCAATTTCATAAAAATTAGTCCATTTTATCATTCTAAATCGATTGTTCGAATTGTCGTCTCTTGCATCAGCATTACTAGACAAATTCAGTGCTGTTCCAACTCCGCCAATAATATAGGGTTTTATATTTCCGGTTCTTACCGACGAAAATTTTACCAAAAGCGGAAAGTGAATATAAGTTGACTTTACTTCTCGCAACGCATCAATTTCATTGGCAAACCCTGGAAAAGTGATGTTCCTTTGGTTAAAATACAAGCCGGGTTCAAAACGCAAATCAAAATGGTCATGAAGGCGTAAATTTCCGACCAAACCAACATTAAAACCAGTGCTTTTTTCAACTGCAATATCTGGACCTACATTTTCATAATCAATTTTAAAAGAATACGAATTGAAGCCTAAAAAATAACCCCAATGCAAACGCTGTTTGTCGAAATTTTCTAAGTTAATAATAGGATCTTTGCCAAACATACTTCCAAATTGGGCTTGTGTGACGGCCGAGATAAATAATATAAAAACGAAAATAAACTTTCTCATTATTGCTTTTTAGTTGCTGAATAGATGGTTGCAACGCCAAATGTTTGCGGCATGGCTTTTACTTCTATAAACCCGATTTTTCTCAAAATATTGTTTAAAGCTTCGCCATACGGAAAAACCGAAGCCGAATCTGATAAATATTGGTAAGCAGCATTGTCTTTAGAAAACAATTTGCCAATCAACGGAAGTATATTTTTTGAATAAAAACGATAACCTTGTTTGTAAGGTGTTTTGTCGGGAACCGACGTTTCTAAAATTACAAAAACACCATTTGGTTTTAGAACACGAAGGATTTCGAAAAGTCCTTTTTCAAGATTTTCAAAGTTTCGAACGCCAAAAGCAACGGTTATGGCATCGAAAGTACTGTCGTCAAAAGGCATGTTCTCTGAATCTGCCAACACCATTTCTATTTTATCGGATAGTTTTTTTTGCGCGATTTTTTTTCTGCCAACGTCGAGCATCCCAACTGAAATATCAAGTCCTATAATCGTTTCGGCATTGGTTTCGTTCATTAAAATGGCCAAATCTCCGGTACCAGTTGCAATATCTAAAATTATTTTAGGATGAGCATCAGCAACAATTTTCAAAACTTTTTTACGCCATTTGATGTCAATTCCAAACGAAATAACACGGTTCAATCCGTCATAATGCCCAGAAATGGTATCGAACATTTGGGCAACTTGTTCTTTTTTACCCAAATCTGAATCTTTGTACGGCGTAATATTTTTTGACATTTATTAAAATTTGGGCAAAGATAAGATTAATTGATTTGTTTTTTGGAAAGAAAAGTAGATAAAAAATGCAACTAAAAATTAAGGTAAAACTTTAATTTTTACTTTTTCGAATATAGGTTTGGTAAGTAAAATCAAATAAGTGTTTTTCGTCTTTAGGATGAAATACTGTTTCAGATAATTCCCAATCTAGTAAATTAATGTCAGGGAAAAAAGTATCCGCATCAAAACTACTGTGCACTTTGGTCAATTCGATGCAATCTGCAAAAGGCAATGCGAGATTATAAATTTGACCACCACCTATAATAAAAACCGTTTCGTTTTTGGGCGCTTTTGCCAAAGCATCTTGTATCGAATGCACTACAATGCAATCGTCTGGTTGGTAGTTTTTTTGGTTTGTAATAATAATATGGGTGCGATTGGGCAATGGTTTCGGAAAACTTTCGAATGTTTTGCGACCCATAATGATAAAATGTCCCGAAGTCAAGGCTTTGAATCTTTTGAAATCATCTGGCAAATGCCAAACCAAATCATTGTTTTTGCCCAATGCATTATTTTCGGCAACAGCCGCAATCATTACTATCATGATTAGGATTCTTTTTTTAAAGTGTCTTGTTCTAGTTGCACAGACAACTGTTCGATTTTGTTTTTTTGCTTGGTCATCAAGCGTTCAACTTGGTCGCGCTCCCATTCTTTGTTCATAAAGCGATTGGTAATGTAAACATTTACAAAGTGTAAAATAATAACAAAAAACCAAGCCGTGCTTCCCCAAATATCCCATCTTGTGGGTTGTCCGTAATCAAGTAGTTCGTTGGCAACAAACATAAACAAACTTCCTATCAAAAAAAACACGAAATGATAGTACAAATATTTTTTCTGTTTGATTCGCTTTCGCGCATATTCATATAGCTCATGGGTTTCTTTATCCATTTTTGGTAATATTTTAGGATTTAAAGGTAATAATTATTTTAAAACTCAACAATTCTTGTTTAAAGATAATTGAATAAGCAAACGTTTTCTTTTTTTTAGATTAAGAATTTAAAATGCTAAAAATTAAGAATTTAAAGTTAAAATAACAATGTTATTGACAAAATCCTAATTCTGCAAATCAAGCATTGTTGGTTCAACTGAATTTATTTTCTTTGCCCTATAATTCTAAAAATAAATTAGTTATGTCGATTAAGAAACAATTTATAAAATCAAAACCTGTTTGTAAAGTAACGTTTTCAATTGATGCAAAATCGGCGACAACAGCAGCGGTCATTGGAGATTTCAACAATTGGGATCAAAAAGCGGGTGTTTTAGGAAAACTAAAAAATGGCACTTTCAAAGCTTCTTTTAACTTGCCTACTGCCGCTTCTTATGAATTCAAATATATTGTTGATGGTGCATTTGTAAACGAAGCAGAAGCTGATTCTTTTCAGTGGAATGAATTTGCAGGTGCCGAAAACAGTGTATTGGCATTGTAAATAACTACTTTCGACCTAAAAATTATCCGCTATATGGATTTTTTTTAAATTGCTACGATGCCTTTAATGTGCGGATGCGGATCATATCCTTCTAAATTAAAATCTTCAAATTTAAAATCAAAAATATTTTTAATGTCGGGATTCAAAATCATTTTTGGCAACGGTTTTGGCGTTCTTGACATTTGCAATTCCAATTGTTCTATATGATTATTATAAATATGAGCATCACCAAAAGTATGGATGAACTCGCCGACCTCAAAATCACAAACCTGAGCAATCATTATGGTCAACAAGGCATAAGAGGCAATATTAAACGGTACACCTAAAAAAATATCGGCACTGCGTTGGTACAATTGGCAAGACAATTTATTGTCAGCTACATAAAACTGAAAAAAAGCATGACACGGTGGTAAAGCCACTTTTCCGTTGGCCACATTTTCGGCAAATGATTGAGTGGTATCCGGCAAAACCGATGGATTCCATGCCGAAACTAACAAACGTCGACTGTTGGGATTGGTTTTTAATGTAGCTATGAGCTCTGTTATTTGATCTATCTCTTCTGAATTCCAATTGCGCCATTGACGGCCATATACAGGACCTAAGTCGCCATTTTCATCTGCCCATTCATCCCAAATTCTAACCCCATTTTGGTTCAGATAAGCAATATTTGTATCACCTTTCAAAAACCAAAGCAATTCGTGAACAATTGATTTTAAATGTAATTTTTTGGTGGTTACCATCGGAAAACCTTCATTCAAATCAAAACGCATTTGGTAACCAAAGACACTTTTTGTGCCTGTTCCAGTGCGATCTCCTTTTTGGGTGCCGTGGTCTAAAACATGTTGTACGAGGTCAAGGTATTGTTTCATCTGCTGGATAATAGGTTTTAGGCGTTGTGTGTTGGTTTTTTTGGAACACTATTTTAAAAAAACTAGAACCTTTAAAACCAATATTCTAAGTCTTTTACGATTCTCTTTTTGAAATTTCGTCTCTAATTTTTGCGGCTTTTTCATAATCTTCCTCTTGAACAGCAGTTTCCAATAATTCATGCAACTCTGATAAACTTTGCTTGGCATAAGCACTGCCTGAAGTATTGGATTCGGTTGCTAGTCCAAAAGTTTCGGGACTAGAAAGTACATCTTCGTTGTCGTTCAGCTCCTTTTCACCGTCCAGCGGATTGGCTCTCAAATAAATTCCTGCTTTCTCTAAAATATTTTTATATGTGAAAATCGGCGCCGCAAAACGCAATGCCAAAGCTATTGCGTCAGAAGTTCTGGCATCAATAATTTCTTCGATTTTATCCCTTTCGCAAATGATACTCGAATAAAAAACGCCGTCGACCAATTTGTGAATAATGACTTGCTTAACTACAATATCAAAACGATCAGCAAAATTTTTAAACAAATCATGTGTCAACGGTCGAGGTGGCTTGATTTCTTTTTCCAAAGCTATTGCAATAGACTGGGCTTCAAAGGCACCAATAACAATTGGCAACTTCCTATCGCCATCGACTTCATTCAAAATAAGTGCATAAGCACCATTTTGTGTTTGACTGTAGGATATTCCCTTAATGGTTAATTTGACTAAACTCATAGTTGCAAAAGTACAATGTATCTTCTAAAATTTAAAATGAAATTGTATTTAAAATAAAAAAAGACCATCCAAACTAAAATAGCCAGATAGCCTTTGTGGGCACAAATTAAAAAAAATATTAATTGTTTGCTTTGAATTCCTTTAATTTTTGTGTCAAGCGCGGCAAAATATCAAAAGCATCGCCAACAATACCATAATCTGCCACTTTAAAAAATGGCGCTTCAGGATCTGCGTTGATGACCACTTTGACTTTCGATGAGTTGATGCCAGCAATATGCTGTATCGCGCCCGAAATACCGATGGCAATGTACAAATTCGTTGCAACGGGTTTTCCCGTTTGGCCTACGTGCTCACTGTGAGGACGCCATCCCAAATCTGAAACTGGTTTTGAACAAGCTGTAGCCGCACCTAATACTGATGCCAATTCTTCAAGCATTCCCCAGTTTTCTGGACCTTTGAGTCCACGCCCACCAGAAACCACTACATCCGCATCGGCAATGGTAACTTTTCCGCTACCAGCTTCAACCGATTCGACTTTCACACCAAAATCAGCATCACCAATTGTTGGCACAAAATCTTCTTCAACCATGCTTCCCGGAGTTTCAAATATCCCGTATGAGTTTTTAGCAAGTCCCAATACTTTCACTTCAGTATTGATTTCGGTGATATTGAAAGCTTTGTTTGAAAACGCAGTTCTTTTTACCTGAAAAGGTGTTATACTACTTGGTAATCCAACCACATTTGAAGCAAATCCAGCGTCTAGCGCAACCGCAACCAATGGGGCCAAATACAAACTATCTGTTGTAGATGACAATACAACAAGTTGTACGTTTTCTTTTTTAGCAGCCTGTTTGATTACATCGGCATAAGCCTTGGCTGTAAATCCTGTCAATTTATCGTTACTTACTTTTAGTACTTTATCAACCCCGTATTTCGATAGCTCTGAAACATCACCAACATTTACAGTTACAGCAGTAACAGTAGTACCTAATGAAGCCGCTACTTTTTTGGCATAAGAAGCCAACTCGAATGCCACTTTTTTAAATTTTCCTTCTGCAGCTTCTGCATAAATTAATATAGACATAGTTTTTTTATTTTATGATTAAAAATTGAAAGCTCTTGAGCGTTTTCTAGTCGGGCCGTCCCCTTACAACCGCAGTTACTCTCGAATTGAAGCCGCTTTCTATTACTAAATTACTTTCGCTTCGTTGTGTAACGCGTTTACCAATCCGTCCAAATCATCGGCAGCAAATAATTTTACTGCTGACTTTGGCGCAGGTTTTTCGAACTTTACGGCTTTGGTTTCGGCTACAGCCGCAATTGGCGCAACGATAGTCAAAACTTTGGTTCTTGCAGTCATAATACCTCGCATGTTCGGAATTCGCAAATCTTTTTCTTCGACCAATCCTTTTTGTCCACCTATAATTAAAGGCAATGCCGTAGCAACCGTTTCTTTGCCACCATCAATCTCCCGAATGGCTTTTACCGAAGTCCCTTCAACTTTTATATCTATACAAGAATTCAAAAAATTGATCCCCAAAATTCCGGCAATCATGCCAGGTACCATTCCGCCATTATAATCCAATGATTCTTTTCCGGCGATTACCAAATCATATCCACCATTTTTAATTACATCTGCCAATTGTATGGCTACAAAATAACCATCCGTTGGGTTGGCATCAACACGAATGGCTTCGTTGGCCCCAATCGCAAGTGCTTTTCTCAAAGTCGGCTCGGCATCGGCACCACCAACATTCGCCACAGTAACGTGTGCGCCTTGTTGCTCTTGAAACCAAATAGCGCGGGTCAATCCGAACTCATCGTTAGGATTAATGACAAACTGAACACCATTGGTATCAAATTCGGTATCGCCATTAATAAAATTAATCTTTGAAGTAGTATCAGGCACATGGCTGATGCAAACTAATATTTTCATTTTTTATAAATTATAAGTGAGATTTCGTGTGCAAATTTACAAATATATTTTCAAAAATTAACTATGCGCGCATATAAAATATGTGTATTATAACGTTTTCGCCACTCGCCAATGACTTCAATTGTTCAAGACTTCCAATATCAATAAATTTCTTAATCCAATTCAATCATATTAATAGCGCGTCTTAAAGCTATGCTAAACAAAAAAGTAACTAATAATTATACTAAAAAAAATGTGTTTTTAAGTGTATTTTAATTTATTTTTGCGTTTCAAATCCGAATTAAAAATAAATTCATATATGAAAACGATACAATTTAGAGAAGCCATTTGTGAAGCCATGAGCGAAGAAATGCGTCGTGACGAAACTGTTTATTTAATGGGCGAAGAAGTTGCAGAATACAACGGAGCCTACAAAGCTTCTAAGGGTATGCTTGACGAATTTGGTCCAAAACGTGTCATCGATACGCCAATTGCCGAATTGGGTTTTGCTGGTATCGCAGTAGGTTCGGCAATGAACGGCTGTCGGCCAATTGTTGAATACATGACTTTTAACTTTTCGTTAGTAGGTATTGACCAAATTATCAACAATGCTGCTAAAATGCGCCAAATGTCAGCCGGACAATTTCCGATGCCTATGGTTTTTAGAGGACCAACCGCCTCTGCAGGACAATTGGGCGCTACCCATTCACAAGCTTTTGAAAACTGGTTTGCCAATACACCAGGATTAAAAGTGGTTGTTCCATCGACCGTTTATGATGCCAAAGGTTTGCTAAAAGCAGCTATTCGAGACAATGATCCTGTGATATTTATGGAATCAGAGCAAATGTATGGCGACAAAGGTGAAGTGCCAGAAGATGACTACACCATTCCGCTCGGAGTTGCCGATATCAAAAGAGTTGGTACCGATGTGACCATAGTGTCTTTTGGAAAAATTATCAAAGAAGCCCATATTGCCGCAGATGAATTGGCGAAAGAAGGCATATCGTGTGAAATTATTGATTTACGTACCGTACGTCCGATGGATTATGAAACCATCTTGACCTCGGTAAAAAAAACCAATCGCTTGGTTGTACTCGAAGAAGCATGGCCTTTTGCTAGTGTTGCTTCTGAAATTACCTATATTGTTCAAGAACGCGCTTTTGATTATTTGGATGCACCAATTCAAAGAATTACAACTGCAGATACACCTGCACCCTACGCTCCAACTTTACTAAAAGAATGGTTGCCCAACGCAAGTGATGTGGTAAAGGCAGTTAAAAAAGTCATGTATAAAAATTAGATATTGAGTTAATTTGGATAATGAAATAATTATAAATTAAAGTTCCTTATTATTCCTTTTTATATTTTATAATTATCTAATTGACACATTATCTAATTAACATAATTTGTGGTTATCTAATTAATGGAATTACTATATTTGAAACTTCATCAGAATCACTTTGATGAAGTTTTTTTATGCTATGAAAAAAATTATTATTGGGTTATTACTGTTTTTAAATGCCCTGATGCTGGGTCAAACCAAAGTCAGCGGCATTGTTTTAGACGATAACAACAAACCTGTAGGCTACGCCAATGTTGCTTTCAAAGGTACCTCAGAGGGCATAATTACCAACGAAGACGGTAGGTTTTATTTAGAATCCACTCAAAATCGCAAAATTTTAGTTGTTTCGTTTATAGGTTACACTACACAAGAAATTGCACTCGAAAAAGCCGTTACTTATGAAATGAAAGTCGTTCTTCCAAATGGTGAAGAACTGGCCGAAGTTAAAGTATTTTCTGGTAAAATGTCAAAAAAGAACAATCCAGCCATTGATATCTTGCGCAAAATTTGGGCACGAAAACGAAAAAATGGACTTCGAATGTTTGACCAATACCAAATGAACAAATACGAAAAAGTCGAATTTGACATGAACACCATTGATAGTGCTTTTATGAAAAATCGTATTTTTAAGGGCATGGAATTTATTTTTAATTCGATTGATACCTCAAAAATTACCGGAAAAACCTACCTCCCTATTTTTATCAACGAAGCGCTTTCAGATGTTTATGGTGATAATGTAAAAGGCAAAGTCAAAGAAATTCTTAAAGCCAATAAAAACTCGGGTTTTAATACCAACCAACAAATTATTGCTTTTATCAAAGACTTGTACGCTGAATATGATATTTATGAAAATTACCTCAAGTTTTTTGATAAAGCCTTTACTAGCCCATTGTCCCGTACCGGAATTGATGTCTATAATTATGTATTGACCGACAGCGCTTTTATCGACAAAAAATGGTGCTATAATATTGTTTACTATCCACGACGAAAAAATGAATTGACATTCAAAGGCGATTTTTGGGTCAATGACACCACTTGGGCAATCAAAAACATTAATTTGGAAGTCACCAAAAGCGCCAATATCAATTGGGTAAAAGAAATTTATATCGAGCAAGAATTTGATGTACTTAACGATTCGGTATTTTTGTTGAAACGCGACTATATGATGACCGATTTTGCCTTGAACAAAAAAGAAAAATCGCGAGGTGTTTATGGAAAAAGAACCACCATATTCCAAAACCATCAATTTGACCTAAAAAAACCTGATGATTTTTATAAGGAAGAAGTCAATTATTATGATGATGCGGTTTATGCAAGAACAGACGAATTTTGGGAAGAAAACCGTTTTGAAAATCTCAATAAAGACGAAGTGGGCGTTTACAAAATGTTGGACACACTACAAACTAACAAAAAATTTCGCCAATTGTATGACTTGGTATCCATTTTAGGAAGTGGTTACATACAAAAAGGAAACTTTGATTACGGTCCGATATTCTCGACTTTTGGCTACAATGAAGTCGAAGGTTTACGCTTGCGCGCTGGCGGAAGAACCTACTTTGGTCCTAATGATTTGTGGCGGTTGCAAGGTTATGGTGCTTATGGTTTTGATGACAATAAATTCAAATACGGCATTTCGGGAAAATGGCTACTGAACCGTAAAAACCGATTGACAGTTTCGGGCGGCAACAGGCGCGATATTGAACAAATTGGTGCAAGTCTTACCTCTACCAATGATGTTTTAGGACGCAGTTTTGCTTCTTCGGCATTTTTCACTACTGGTACTAATGGCAAATTGACCAATATCAATTTGACTTCTATAACGTTAGAAATTGAACCCGTTAAAAACCTGACTTTCCAAACTGGCTTTTCGTTTAGAACACTCGAGTCGGCTTCAGATTCTTTCAGTTTGGCATATTATACAGATTTGACCCAACAAAAAATAAAAAGCGATGTCACGCAATCAGAAATTAATTTTCAGATTGATTATACACCACGTCGCAAAACAGTAGGTTATGGTGTCGAACGCAGTAACGTAGATAGTCCGTTTCCGAGGATTTATGTAAACTACAGCCAAGGGCTAAAAGGCGTGTTGAACAGTGATTTTGATTACGAAAGATTACAACTTTACTACAAACAACCAATGAATATTGGTGGTATTGGCCGTCTGGATGCCATCGTCGAATTGGGTAAAACCTACAGTTATATTCCGCTAGGGCTGATGAGCATTGTACCCGGAAACCAAACTTATTTTACGATAGAAAACACATTTAACTTGCTTGACTTTTACGAATTTGAAGCTGATACTTATGCTACCATTCAGTTGCAGCACAATTTTGGTGGTCGTATTTTTTCTAGAATTCCGTTCATGCGAAAACTAAATTGGCGCGAAACCATTGGCTTCAAAGGAGTTTATGGCACAATAAGCGATAAAAACCGCATCATCAATATCCCTTCAGGTTTGATTTATCAAGCACCAGAAGATTTTTATTGGGAATACAATGCCGGAATCGGGAATATCTTTAAGGTTTTTAGAATCGAATTTGCTTGGCGCGGCAGTTATATTACGCCCAGCACTAATAATTTTGGTATAAAAGGATCGTTTGGATTTTATTTTTAATAGGTATATTAAAAATATGGAAAAGGCATTTGAATTTTTACAAAAAAAAGACCCCATTTTTCGAACCATTATTGCGCAATATGGGTTGCCGACCATTACGGTACGACCACAAGGTTTTGCGACTTTGGTTTTACTGATTCTTGAACAGCAGGTCTCAGTCGATTCGGCAAAAGCCACTTTTTTGAAAATAAAATTACACACCGCCAATTTAAATCCCGAGACACTAAACAGTTTGTCTGATGCAACCTTTCGAAGTTTCGGCGTCAGCCGGCAAAAAACAACTTATATCAAAGCATTGGCAACCGCGATTATCAATAATGAAATTGATTTAGACCATTTGCCCCTGCTCACGGCAGCAGAAGTTCGCGAAACGCTAATCAAAATCAAAGGCATTGGCCATTGGACCATTGACGTCTATTTGATGTTTTGCTTGCAATCGCCTGATATTCTTCCGCTTGGTGATATAGCGGTAATCAACACTATCACGGAATTGCTCGACCTGAACGACAAATCACAAATAGCGCGTTATACCCAAAATTGGCAGCCACATCGGTCTGCAGCCACGTTTTTATTGTGGCATTATTACTTGCGAAAACGCAATCGAACCATCACTTACAGTCCATAACTACTTGCAGAAAGGTAACGGGTTGTTCTTATTTATTAGAACGGCGCTCGACGTGTCGCTACGGCAAAAAAAACTTTGCTCCTTTAAATTGTATTTTTTAACATCATTTTATTACTTTTGCGACCGATAAAATTTATAACAAAATTATATTTATGGAATCATTGATGATTTATGTGCCTATAGTAATGGCATTTATAGGGCTTGCATTCATGTGGGCAAAAAGAGCTTGGGTTTTAAAACAAGACGCTGGCGATGGCAAGATGAAAGAAATTTCAGACTACATCTACGAAGGCGCATTGGCGTTCCTTAAAGCAGAATACAGATTATTGGCTTTCTTCGTTATTGGAGCGAGCATTGTGTTGGCAGGTATCTCATTTATAGTGCCAACCACACACATATTGATAGTAGTGGCTTTTATTTTCGGTGCTTTTTTCTCGGCTTTGGCTGGAAATATGGGTATGAAGATTGCCACTAAAACAAACGTTCGTACTACACAAGCAGCCCGAACCAGTTTACCACAAGCATTAAAAGTATCTTTTGGTGGTGGAACAGTAATGGGATTAGGCGTTGCAGGTCTTGCCGTGCTTGGTTTGACTGCTTTCTTTATATTCTTTTTCCATTATTTTATGAATGGTGTTTGGGAATCGGCCATGTTTGATGGTGCTATGAAAACACCTTCTGAACTAATGACCATCGTACTCGAAACTTTAGCTGGTTTTTCTCTTGGAGCCGAATCAATCGCTTTGTTTGCCCGAGTTGGTGGCGGTATTTATACCAAAGCTGCCGATGTAGGTGCTGATTTGGTTGGTAAAGTCGAAGCTGGAATTCCAGAAGATGACCCACGTAACCCAGCTACAATTGCAGATAACGTAGGTGATAACGTAGGTGATGTTGCTGGTATGGGTGCCGATTTATTCGGTTCATATGTTGCAACCGTATTGGCTGCGATGGTGCTTGGGAATTATGTCATCAAAGATATGGGCGGAAAAATAGAAGACGCTTTTGGTGGCATTGGTCCTATCTTATTGCCTATGGCGATTGCTGGTTTCGGTATCTTATTCTCTATCATCGGAACCTTATTGGTAAAAATCAAAGATAACGATGCCAAAGAAAAACAAGTACAAGGCGCCTTAAATATGGGCAACTGGGTATCTATCGTTTTAACCGCAATAGCTTGTTTCTTTTTAGTAAGATTGATGTTGCCAGCTGTAATGACAATGGAATTCTTTGGCGAAGGTGTGCAACAAATATCATCTATGCGCGTATTTTATGCGACGCTTGTAGGTTTGGTAGTAGGTGGCGTTATTTCGTCGGTAACCGAATATTATACCGGATTGGGTACAAAACCAGTATTGGCTATTGTACAAAAATCGTCAACTGGTGCTGGAACCAACGTAATTGCTGGTTTGGCAACCGGAATGATTTCTACTTTCCCAACCGTATTGTTGTTTGCTGCTGCCATTTGGTCTTCTTATGCTTTAGCAGGATTTTACGGAGTAGCATTGGCCGCTTCCGCAATGATGGCTACAACGGCAATGCAATTGGCTATCGATGCCTTTGGTCCTATATCTGACAACGCAGGTGGTATTGCCGAAATGAGCGAATTACCAAAAGAAGTGCGTACCCGTACCGACATTTTGGATTCGGTAGGAAACACCACCGCAGCAACCGGAAAAGGTTTTGCTATTGCTTCGGCAGCATTAACTTCATTGGCATTGTTTGCCGCTTATGTTACTTTTACTGGCATCGACGGAATCAATATATTCAAAGCGCCTGTATTGGCGATGTTGTTTGTAGGTGGAATGATTCCAGTAGTATTTTCTGCTTTAGCGATGAATTCTGTTGGAAAAGCCGCCATGGACATGGTGTATGAAGTGCGCCGCCAGTTCAAAGAAATTCCGGGTATCATGGCAGGAACAGGTAAACCTGAATATGGCAAATGTGTCGAAATTTCTACAAAAGCAGCTTTACGCGAAATGATGTTGCCTGGAGTTTTAACCATTGGTTTTCCAATTGCAATAGTACTCTTAGGAAAATTAGTTTATGGAGATAACAACCAATTAATTGCCGAAATGTTAGGTGGTTATATGGCTGGAGTTACCGTTTCTGGTGTACTTTGGGCAGTGTTTCAAAACAACGCAGGTGGAGCTTGGGACAATGCTAAAAAATCTTTTGAAGCAGGTGTTATGATCAATGGTGAAATGACCTACAAAGGGTCTGATGCACACAAAGCAGCGGTTACTGGAGATACAGTTGGCGATCCGTTTAAAGATACTTCTGGCCCATCGATGAATATCTTAATTAAATTGACTTGTTTAATAGGTTTGGTAATTGCACCTATTTTAGGAAACGAAAACAACCCTGAAAAACAAACTTTCGTCAAAGAAGTTGTCAAAGTGTATGAAATGAATGGCAAATGCGACATGACCAAAATGGCTGCAATGACCAAAGAAGAATGTGCCGCTATGTGCGATAGCCTTGGTTGTTCTGCTGAACAAAAAGAAATGTGTTTGTCTCATTACGATGCCAACGGAAAATTTGTCGCCAAAGCGGGCATGTCATGTTGTGCAAAAGCTTCAGGTGAATCCAAAGAAGTTCGTGTTGAAATTATCAATACCAACGGAAAAGCAAAAGCTACTGTAACCACAACAGTTAATGGCAAACCTGAAATAGCAACTTTTGAGGGTACTGAAGCAGAGGTTAAATCTAAAGTTGATGCTATAAAATAATTTATTAAATCTGCAATACAAGAAATGCCTCGTGAAAACGGGGCTTTTTTATGTTATCGTTATTCAA
Source organism: Flavobacteriaceae bacterium (assembly GCA_947488595.1). GTDB lineage: Bacteria > Bacteroidota > Bacteroidia > Flavobacteriales > Flavobacteriaceae > Flavobacterium. Next base: position 14,228 of record CANKZI010000013.1, on the reverse strand, counting down.
AGCACCAATTTTATTGGTGCTTTATTTGTTTTGCTATCTTAAGTCGTCGTTTAAAAGTTCGAGAGCAGTCTAGGGAAAGAACGTTTATTTATTAGCAGATGGCAGATTATGAGTGGAAAGTAGCTTTGATTACTTGAAAGTGAAATCCTAAAGACCTGAAATCAGACGAAGACTAGCGTTTCATCTAAAAATAGATTTTAAACATCATAGCAATTAAAATAATTTGTTTATCCGTCGCAAAAAAATGGTTGGCTTTTGAATACAAATGAAGATCTCTCAAATTACTATAATCAGTATTAAAAAAATATAAAATGTTTTCGACAAAGATTAGCCAAATTGGAGAAATTAAAAAAATCTATGCTTTCCTGAAAAACGAACTGAAGAAGCAATTCTTTGGTAGAACAATCTATTATTCACTATCAAAAATGAAATTATGCTCTGAAAAATCCAAAATTTCAGATTTTGAGGCATAATCTTTTATTTCCATTATTCCTTTTTGAAGTCTTAATTCGGTAGTATATTTTCGGCTCGTAGCAAAAACAACTTCATCAAATAGTATTTTAAAAAAATACTTTCCGTTGCTTGCTTTTTGTTTTACATAAATACCTTTGTTGGTGTTGTTCATAAAATCGATTACTGCAGCTTCGCACTCGAATTTTAATTCATAACCATTACTAGAAAAAATCACCTTCCCTTTTCGCGAATTAAAGGCAAATTTATAGGTGTCGTTAAATCTTTTAGTTATGACAAATGTCCCCATGTTTTATTTTGAAACGAGTTTATTTAAAACAAAAAACCCCTTCGTTTGAAGAGGTTTTGTTGTACTCAGAGCGGGACTTGAACCCGCACGAACATTGCTGTTCACTGGATTTTAAGTCCAGCGTGTCTACCAATTTCACCATCCGAGCGAATGATAATTGAGCGAAAAACGGGGCTCGAACCCGCGACCTCGACCTTGGCAAGGTCGCGCTCTACCAACTGAGCTATTTTCGCATTAAATTGAAGAACCACACTACTTTCATTCGTATTGCGGTGGCAAATTTAATACATTAATTCAATTAAACAAGCGTTTTTTATAAAAAATAGTTACCATTAATATAACTTTCTGATAACCTAACCTTTAAAATGCTAATTTTATTTTTTGGTCAACATGCGTTTGATTTCATTGAGTTTCATTAATGCTTCAATCGGAGTTAAAGTATTAATATCTAAACCCAAAATCTCGTCTTTTATTTCTTCGAGCAACGGATCGTCTAAGTTAAAAAAGCTCATTTGCATCTCATCTTTGGCTTCTTTTATTCCGTTTAGCGCATCACTACTGTGGTCTTTTTCTAATTTTTTGAGCAATTTTTGCGCTTTCAAAATCACAGTTTGTGGCATGCCCGCCATTTTTGCGACATGGATTCCGAAACTGTGTGCGCTTCCGCCTTTAACAAGTTTCCGAATAAAAAGCACGGTATCTTTTAACTCTTTTACTGCAACATTATAATTATGAATTCTTGGCAAAACATCCGACATTTCGTTTAGTTCATGATAATGTGTTGCGAATAGTGTTTTGGGACTTGATGGATGTTCGTGCAAAAATTCGGCTATGGCCCATGCAATTGAAATTCCATCATAAGTACTTGTACCGCGCCCAATTTCGTCTAAAAGCACTAAACTTCGGTCGGAAATGTTGTTCAAAATGGAAGCAGTTTCATTCATTTCGACCATAAAAGTCGATTCGCCCATTGAAATGTTATCACTTGCTCCTACTCTCGTGAATATTTTATCTACAATTCCCATTCTCATACTTTCCGCAGGAACAAAACTACCCATTTGCGCCAACAATACTATGAGTGCGGTCTGCCTTAAAATGGCTGATTTTCCGGACATATTAGGTCCCGTAATCATTATTAATTGTTGTGTTGTTCGGTCTAAAAAAACGTCGTTGGCAATATAAGGCATGCCTAATGGCAATTGTTTTTCGATAACAGGATGTCGACCATTTTTTATTTCGAGGTCAAAAGAAGCATCCAATTCGGGACAAACATATTTGTTTTCGATAGCCAGTTGGGTAAAAGATGTCAGACAATCCAATTGTGCCACTAAATTTGCATTAAGCTGTACTGGCTTGATGTAAGTAGCGATCCAAGAAACCAATTGGTCAAACAAATCGACTTCTAACTTGTAGATTTTTTCTTCTGCACCCAAAATTTTAGTTTCATATTCTTTGAGTTCTTCGGTGATGTAGCGCTCGGCATTGACAAGTGTTTGCTTTCTAATCCACTCCGACGGAACTTTATCTTTGTGTGAATTTCGAACTTCAATATAATAGCCAAAAACATTATTAAATGAAATTTTGAGGGACGAAATTCCTGTAATAGCTGATTCGCGTTTTTCAATTCCTTCTAAAAATTCCTTTCCCGAACTTGAAATGGCACGCAAATCGTCCAATTCGGCATTTATACCTTTTGCGATGGCATTGCCTTTTGCGATGGCAACTGGCGCTTCTTGATTTAAGGTTGCTTTGATTTTTTCGCGAAGCAAATCACAGCTGTGCAAACTGTCTCCAATTATTTTTACCGCTTCATTTTTGCTTTGTAAAGCCAAAGTTTTAATCGGAATAATCGCATCCAGTGATTCTTTTAGATAAATGACTTCGCGCGGACTTACTTTTCCAGCAGCAATCTTTGAAATCAAACGCTCTAAATCAGAAATTTGTTTGATCTGGTATTGAATGCTTTTTAAAACTTCTTGATTTTCATTCAAATAAGTAACCACTTCGTGACGGTTTCTTATATTATTAATATCCTTTAAAGGCAAAGCGAGCCAGCGTTTGAGCAATCTGCCACCCATAGGAGAAAGCGTTTTATCGATAACATCTAAAAGTGTTACTGCATTGGGATTGTAACTGTGGTACAATTCGAGATTGCGAATCGTAAAACGATCCATCCAAACATAAGCATCTTCGGCAATGCGCTGTATTGAGGTAATGTGTTGCACTTTGTTGTGCTGTGTTTCTGATAAATAATACAAAATGGCAGCAGAGGCAATAATCCCTTCTTGTAATTCTTCGATTCCAAATCCTTTTAAAGAAATCGTTTTAAAATGATTGGTCAAAGTTTCAAAGGCATAGTCGTCTTTATAAATCCAATCTTCTAAATAAAAATTGTGATAATCTTCGCCAAAAACTTCTCTAAAATCATTTTTATTGTTTTTGGGAACTAGGACTTCACTGGGTTGAAAATTCTGTAAAAGTTTGTCAATATATTCATCGTTGCCTTGCGCGGTAAGGAATTCGCCAGTAGAAATATCCAAAAAAGAGATGCCGATATTCTTTTTTCCAAAATAAATCGCAGCCAAAAAATTATTTGCTTTGGATTGCAAAACCTCATCATTCATTGAAACACCAGGCGTTACCAATTCGGTTACACCACGTTTGACAATGGTTTTGGTCATTTTTGGATCTTCTAATTGGTCACAAATGGCAACACGAAGACCAGCTTTTACTAATTTCGGTAAGTATGTGTTTAACGAATGGTGTGGAAAACCAGCCAAAGCTGTTTCTGTTTCTGAACCTGCACCGCGTTTTGTAAGCACAATGCCCAAAATTTTTGAAGCACGAACAGCATCTTCTCCAAAGGTTTCATAAAAGTCACCGACGCGAAACAACAAACAAGCATCTGGATATTTCCGCTTGATTTCGTTGTATTGCTTCATTAACGGCGTTTCTTTTATTTCTTTTTCTTTGGATGCCAAGGTAAATTTGTTTAAAATTAGTGATTAATTTTTTCCAGCGAATTTAATTATTTTCTCTGTGATTTATTGAAGATAAATTTTTAATTTAATTTTAAGACAATTCTATATTAATGTATCGTAATTATTTATAAATTTGGACTTTAAATTTAATTTTTACAAAAATGAAAAAAGGTTTATTATTATTTTCGACAATTGCATTGATGTCATTATCAGGCGCTTTTGCGCAAGAAGCTACAACAAAAGTTGCAAAAGCAAAGACTACAGGAGTTGTTACTAAAGCCCCTGAAGTAGAAACATTAAAAAAATTAGAAACTGTTAAAGTCGATGGCGCCGGAATGACTTTCGAACAAGAAACGATTGATTACGGAATTATCGAACACAACGCAGATGGAAAAAGAGAGTTTGTATTAGTAAACACGGGTACAAAACCCTTAATTATCACAGATTGCAAAGGTTCATGCGGATGTACTGTTCCAACTTGGCCTAAAGAACCAATTGCTCCTGGTGGAAAAGCGGTAATAGGCGTAAAATATGCAACGGACAGAGTGGGTGCTTTTACTAAAAATGTAACTGTAACTTCAAATGCTTCAGAAACACCAAAAGTTTTGACCATCAAAGGAACTGTTAAGCCAGATCCTAATGCTCCAGCAAAAGAAGAGCCTACAAAAAGCTAAACTTAATTATTTGTAAAAAAACATAAAACTTCCTAATTGATTTTTAGGAAGTTTTTTTTTAATACCATTATTTATTTCTTATGCGAAAGTTAGACAATTCAGAACTTGAAAGAAAATCCATCAGCGATTTTAAAGACGCAAAAAAAACGCCAATAATTATTGTGCTTGATGATGTTAGAAGTCTTCATAATATTGGATCTGTTTTTAGAACCGCTGATGCCTTTTTGATTGAAAAAATTTATTTGTGTGGTATTACCGCGTCGCCTCCCAACAAAGAAATTCACAAAACCGCACTTGGTGCAACCGAAACCGTAGCATGGGAATACCGAGAATCGGTTTTAAAAACAATACTAGAACTTAAAAGCAACAATTTTAAAGTTTTGGCAATTGAGCAAGTAGAAAATGCGATTTTGCTTCATGATTTTGAAACAGCTGCACAAACAAAATACGCATTGGTATTTGGAAATGAAGTCTTTGGTGTAGCGCAAGATGCTATTCAAATGTGCGATGGCTGTATCGAAATTCCGCAATTAGGAACCAAACATTCGTTAAATATTTCGGTAAGCGCAGGAATTGTTATTTGGGATTTTTTCAAGAAAACAATTCAGAAAAGTTAAAAAAATAAAGGAAATTAACCTTTTAGCATATTTATAAGATGACTTTTTTTGGCATTTTATCTTGAATTGCTTCTAAAATGAAAATATAATCTTGTTGGTTTTTCACAAAATCCTTGTCCGAAACATCAATAATTAAAACATTCAAATCTGTTTGCGATTTAATATAATCCAAATAACCACGATTGATTTTATCCAAATACTCAGCCGGAATTTCTTGCTCATAACTTCTGCCACGCCGTTTAATGTTTTGCAACAACCGGTCCGTATTTTGGTACAAATAAATATACAAATCCGGTTTTGGCATTTCTTTATATATGATTTCGAATAATTTTCGATACAAACGGTACTCGTCTTCGGTAAGCGTAACTTTGGCAAAAATCAGTGATTTAAAAATATGATAATCAGCAACTAAGAAGTCTTTAAACAAATCAAATTGTGCCAAGTCATCGGACAATTGCTGGTAGCGATCCGCCAAAAATGACATCTCTAACGGAAAAGCATAACGACTTTGGTCTTTATAAAATTTAGGCAAAAAAGGATTGTCTGCAAAACGCTCCAAAACGGTTTTAGCATTAAAATCTTCTGCAATTTTGACAACCAAAGTGGTTTTTCCGGCGCCAATATTGCCTTCAACTGCAATATAATTGTACTTTTCTAACGAAAATTGATCCAATGGCAATGTTAAATCCGAAATTACTTTATAGGCACTTTCATCTTTACAATCTTGAATCAAATCACTGATTTTTTTTTTCAATATTGGATGAATAAAATCGGGCATCACATCCTGCAAAGGCAACAGCACAAACAGCCGATTTTGCATTTGCGGATGCGGAATTACAAGGTTTTCACTTTCCACTATTTCTTCGTTAAAACCAATAATATCAATATCAATGGTTCTAGATTGGTAGCCCGATTGTAGCGCTCTTGTTCGACCTAACTCCTTTTCTATTCTAAGAATGTCTTTTAAAATTTTTTTGGCTGATTTTTGAGTGTGCATTACAACAGCACAATTAAAAAAAGCAGCACTTTCAAAACCCCAAGAAGGTGTTTCGTATAATTTAGAAATTTTGATAATTGTACCAACTTGATGATGCAACAAACGAACGCATTGTTGAATACTATCCAACTTTTCGCCTTCATTACTTCATATTGATAAAATGACTTGATTTTGCATGTCCATAGTAATTACAAATTAAGTAAAAAGAATTTTAGCATGTTACTATAATTTGTCTTTAGCCAAAAATTAATTGATTATTATTTTAAATTTGAGTCAAATTGTAACTTTTTAAGCACATGCAAGACTTATTCAAAAAATTATAATTATGAAGTTTCTAGGAAATGTATTGGCAACAATCGTAGGTTTGTTTGTCTTTTTTATGCTATTCTTTTTCGGATTTTTGATTATTGGAGCACTCTTCGGAGGCGATTCTGATAAAGTAACCGTAAAAGACAATTCGGTTATCGAATTCAATTTGGGAAATATCAGTAACGATTATGCCGGAAAATATTCTGATCCGCTAGTGACCTTATTTTCTGGCGAAGCCAACGTGGGTGTTTCGGATGTTATTAGTGCAATTGAAGCGGCTAAAACCGATGACAATATCAAAGGTATTTCTATTTTGAATAACACCTCTACCATCGGAATTGCACAAATGAAAGCCCTTCGCGATCAACTCGAGGATTTTAAAAAATCAGGAAAATTTGTGGTCGCTTATGCCGATGTTTATTCGCAACGTGAATATTATTTGAATTCTGTTGCCGATACCATCTATTTGAATCCTGTTGGCGAAATGGATTTCAAAGGTCTATCGTCAGAAATCATGTTTTATAAAGATTTACAAGAAAAATCAGGCGTCAAAATGGAAGTGATTCGACACGGAAAATACAAAAGCGCGGTCGAGCCTTTTCTTGAAAACAAAATGAGTGATGCCAATAGAGAGCAAGTTTCGTCCCTTTTGAATTCAGTTTGGAATTCAATTGTAACCGACATCGCCAAAAGCCGAAAAATTCCGGTTGCCAAACTCAACGAAATTGCCGAAAATCTTTTGGCAAGAACTCCCGAAATGGCGCGTTCACAAAAACTTATTGACAAAATCGCTTATGAAGATGAATACCGAAATGCCATCAAAAAAGCCTTGAAAGTCGAAAAAGACGAAGACTACAATTCGATTACCATAACCGATTATGCACAAAAAACAGCGACTTCTCCCAAAAATACTGATGCCGATGACAAAATTGCCATCATTTATGCGCAAGGCGAAATTAAAAGTGGCGAAGGCGATGTGAGTTATATTGGCGAAGGTTCGATGCGCCGCTCTTTGCAAGAAGCCAGAAAAGATAAAAATGTAAAAGCAATTGTTTTGCGAATTGATAGCCCAGGCGGAAGTGCTTTGACTTCTGACTTAATTTGGAGAGAAATTGAACTTACCAAAAAAACGAAACCAGTTGTAGTTTCAATGGGCAATCTGGCGGCTTCTGGTGGTTATTATATAGCTTGTAATGCCAACACCATTTTTGCCGAAGCCAATACCATTACAGGTTCGATTGGTGTTTTCGGAATTTTACCCAACTTTACCCAATTGTCTCAAAAAATCGGAATCAATACCGAAACCGTAAAAACGCATAAAAACGCGGCAGAATACAGCCCATTCCAACCTTTGGATACCGATTTCAGAGCCATTACTCAAGAAAGTGTAGAGCGTATTTATGCAGTTTTTGTAAACCGCGTTGCCGCGGGAAGAAAAATGACTTTTGAACAAGTCGATGCCATCGGTCAAGGTCGCGTTTGGTCAGGTTCAGAAGCTTTAAAAATTGGTTTGGTTGACAAAATTGGCGGTATGGATGACGCACTTGCTGCTGCTGCCAAATTGGGGAAAATAAAAAATTATAAAACACAAAATTATCCTGAATACGAAAAAACTTTCGAGGATATGATTGCTAGTTTCCCTTTTGCTAAAACCAAAGAAAGTTTAATTAAAGAAGAAATTGGCACTGAAAATTATGAGATTTTTCAGAAAGTGAAAAAAATAAGCACACAAAAAGGCATTCAAACCATGATGCCGTTTGAGATTTCGATTAAATAAAATTGATTTTAATATGTTATTTTTAAGCCAACTTATCTGTTTTTACAGCAAAGTTGGCTTTCTATTTGTACTTTAGCTTTGAAGAAAAATTATTGTTATGATTAAGAAATTATTAAAAATATTAGGGATATTATTGTTGTTGGTCGTTGTAGCGCTATTTGCAATTCCGTATTTTTTTCAAGATGCCATCAAAGCAAAAATCGCAGAAGCCATTAACGAAAAAGTAGATGCGAAAGTTACTTTTGCCGAAGCCGATTTGAGTTTGTTTCGAAGTTTTCCGAAAGCCAGTGTAACCATAGAAAAACTACTTATCATTAATAAAGCGCCTTTTGAAGGTGATACTTTGATTTCGTTGGGCGAATTGAATTTGGATATGTCAATCAAAGAATTGTTCAAAGGCAAAGACGAATCGATGAATATCGAAGCCATTTCGTCCAAAAATGGTTTTATCAATATTCTTTTTAACAAAGACGGAATTGGTAATTTTGACATTGCACTTAAAGACGAAAAGGACAAAGAGGACAGTAAAAATAATCCTTTGGCCTTAAAAATTAAAGAGTACCGTATTGATAATTTTAAGTTTCAATATTTTGATGAAAGTTCAAAAATAAAAATGGTTATTGATAGCTTGAACCATTCTGGAACTGGCGATTTTGCAGCTTCAAAATTAGATTTGGCAACAAAATCGACCGCAAAAGTTTCTTTAGAGATGGACAAAGTCAATTATATGAAAAATGTAACATTGACATTAGATGCCGTTTTAGGAATCGATTTGGAAAAAAGCAGCTATACTTTCAAAAATAACAAAGCATTAATCAATCAATTGCCTTTAGCATTCGATGGATTTATTCAAATGGTGGACGATGGACAAAATTATGATTTGACTTTCAAAACACCAACTTCGAGTTTTCAAAATTTTCTTGGATTGATACCGTCAGCGTATTCTGGAAGTTTAAAAGACGTTAAAACTACTGGCGATTTTACGATTGTTGGTTTTGCAAAAGGCTTGTATTCTGACACTTCAGTTCCGAAATTCAATATCGCAATTGCATCAAATAACGCCTCTTTTCAATATCCAAATTTGCCTAAATCGGTTCAAAATATTGTTATTGACACTAAAATTATTAACGAAACTGGCGTTCTTAATGACACTTATGTGAACCTTGAGCAATTGTCTTTCAAGATTGATCAAGATGTTTTTGACGCCAAAGCGAATATCAAAAATATTACAGTAAATCCGCTGGTTGATGCTGCTTTAAAAGGAACCATCAATTTGGCTAATTTATCAAAAGCTTATCCAATAAAATTGGACAAACCACTTTCTGGGATTTTAAAAGCCGACGTTACGACCAATTTTGATATGAAATCAGTCGAAACCAGTCAATACCAAAACATTAAAAATGCGGGAACGATACTTTTATCACAGTTCAAATATGTGGATGAAAAAGGCAAAGCACTTAATATAAGTCAAGCGATGATTGCTTTTAATCCGAGTCGTGTGAATTTGCAACAATTTAATGCCGCAATTGGACAAACCGATTTGAATGTAAATGGAACTTTGGATAATTTTTATGGTTTTATGTTTAAAAACCAAGAATTGAAGGGCGATTTTAGTCTTGAATCCAACCAATTTGCAGTTGCTGATTTTATGACAACCGAAGCGCCGCCAACCGCAACTTCGTCAAAAACACAAGAAGTGATAAAAATTCCAGCTATTCTAAATTGTAAACTTAACGCCAAAATCAATACTGTTTTGTATGATAATTTGGTGCTTAAAACTGCTTCTGGAAAAGTCATCGTCAAAGACCAAAAAGTTACTTTAGAAAACATCAAAACTGCTGTTTTTGGCGGACAAATTACTGCCAATGGTGACGTTTCTACGAAAGCAAAAATTCCGGTTTTTAATATGAATTTAAATTTAAATCAAGTAGACATTCAGCAAACCTTTACCCAATTAGAAATGATGAAAAGTATTGCGCCAATTGCAGGCGTGATAAACGGAAAGCTCAATTCGACAATTAAAATTTCGGGTACACTTAACGAAAAAGAGATGACACCTGATTTAAAAACTTTATCAGGAGATTTGCTAGGACAATTGCTATCTACAACTGTAAATCCAAACAATTCGCAAATTTTGAATGGGTTGGGTGCCAATTTAAAGTTCATCGATTTGAACAAATTAAATCTGAATGATTTAAAAGTCGCTTTGGCTTTTAAAGACGGAAAAGTAAACATAAAACCTTTTGACATCAAATACCAAGACATCAAAATAAATGTTGGAGGACAGCATGGTTTTGATCAATCGATGTTGTATAATGTAAAATTGAATGTGCCTGCAAAATATTTAGGAACCGAAGCCAATAAGTTGCTTGCAAAATTGTCAGCAACTGATGCGGCAAAATTAGAGAACATTCCGATAAATGTGATGCTTACAGGCAATTTTAAAAACCCAAAAGTAACTACCGATATGCAAAAAGCAGTTGGCAATTTGGCTACACAATTGATGCAACAACAAAAAGACAAATTGGTTTCTGAAGGCACTTCGGTATTAGGAAATTTGATTAATGGAGGCAAAAAAGACACCACTAAAACCAATACTTCAAAAACGGATGTGAAGACCCAAGCCAACGATTTGATTAATGGATTGTTTGGAAAGAAAAAGAAAAAAGAAGCACCCAAGAAAGAGTAATTTAGAAGTGAAAATATTGAGGGAAAGTTCAGTTTTAAAGCTATCAATCCAAACAATTATTACATTTCGATTTCTGGAGCTGCTATAACAATTTCTCATTCTGAAAAATTTGAAGTTACCAATACGACGCTCATTTTATTGCCTTTTGTAATAGAAAAAAAGCCGGTAAACTCATTGAAGTTGTGGTGTATATTTCGGGAAACTACCGTTATGAAAGTCGACAGTTTCGAATTGATATCAGTTATAATTTCGGAAATAGTGAATTAAAATCGACGTAACGCAATTCTAGTATTGAAGAAGAAAACAAAAGACTTTAAAATTTCGATATTAAGACCATTTGTGCGATTTGAAAAAAATTTAATTTATAGCGTTATTTTTACCACATAACCTTCAAAACTTCTGACATTAAAGACTGTTCCGTCTTCAAAAATCAAATATTGCCCTTTGATTCCAATCAATTTTCCATTAAAATCAGGCGATTTTTCTAAACTTAAACTATTTATTTTTTTTGGATATTCGATTATTGGATAGTGCATTTCGCACAAATCATTTTTATCAGCATAAAAAAAATCTTGCACTTCTTCTGGCAACCACTTTTGAAGTTTTTGCTTTGCCTCAAATAAATTTAAATCGGTAATATCATTAGTCAACATTTTACGCCAATTGGTTTTGTCGGAAAAGTGATTTTTCAATGCCACTTCGGTAATGCCAGCCAAATACCGATTGGGTACTTCTACTATGGTTATTGCTTTTTCAGCTCCTTGGTCTATCCATCTTGTAGGCGCTTGGGTTTTTCTGGTCACACCAACTTTAATTTCACTAGACAATGCCAAATAAACAATATGAGGTTGCAATTGTACTTTGGATTCATAACTCAAATCGCGATCAGCTATGCCCAAATGCGCGGTACTCAATTCGGGCCGCATGATCCAGTCGCCAACTGCTGCGCTAGAATAAAAACAATCATAACAAAATCCTTGTCGGAAAATTTTCTTCTTTTTTCTACAATTCAAGCATTGGTAACCAATAAATTTTATTTCGATATTTTTGTTCAACAGCTGATTGACATTCACAAATTCAGATTCAAAAATTAAATAATATTGGATCGGATTGCCCCATTCGGTTTGCATTTTTTGTAACACACCTTCGTATTGCATATTTTTTATTTGGATTAGAATTTAGGATTATACTACTAAATCGTTTGAATATTGCTATTTTTTGTTATTTTTGATAAAGTTGTAAAGTTAGCGTTTGTAACGTTATTTTCAAATCTAAATCTAAAACCAGAATGCCGTTACCCATAATCAATTCGTTTGCTTCTTGGATATTAAAAAAGAGAATTCACCAAATCGAATTGTTCTTAAAATATCCTAATGAAGTACAGGAAGAATTGCTTTTGACCTTAATTCGAACCGCCGAAACTACTTTTATTGGCAAAAAATATGATTTTGATTCCATTAAATCTTACCAAACATTTACCGAAAGAATTCCGATTGCTACTTACGAGGATTTGGAACCTTTGATTGAAAGAAACAGAAAAGGCGAACAAAATCTATTTTGGAATACGCCCATAAAATGGTTTGCAAAGTCAAGCGGAACCACTAATGCCAAAAGTAAATTTATTCCGGTAAGCAGCGAAGCACTCGAAAATTGTCATTACAAAGCGACCAAAGATTTGTTGTGCTTGTATTTAAACAATAACGAAGATTCGCAACTTTTTACAGGAAAAAGTTTACGCTTGGGCGGAAGCAAAGAATTATACGAACACAACAATACTTTTTTTGGTGATTTATCGGCCATTTTAATCGAAAACATGCCGATGTGGGCCGAATTTAGCAGCACACCGAGCAATCGCGTTTCGTTAATGAGCGATTGGGAAACAAAATTGAGTGCAATTGTTAACGAAACTCGTTATGAAAATGTGACCAGTTTTGCTGGTGTACCTTCATGGATGATGGTTTTGCTTAATAAGATACTTCAAGAAACCGGCAAAGAAAGTCTAAAAGAAGTTTGGCCCAATGTAGAAGTTTATTTTCATGGAGGTGTGAGTTTTGATCCCTACCGCGAACAATATCAGAAAATGATTCAGAAAAATGATTTTCAGTATTATGAAATTTATAATGCTTCTGAGGGATTTTTTGCCATTCAGGATTTGAATAATACTAACGATTTACTATTAATGCTCGACTATGGCATTTTTTATGAATTCATTCCGATGGAAGTTTTTGGAAGCAGCGCACAAAAAACGATTCGCCTATCAGAAGTCGAAATCGACAAAAATTATGCGATAGTGATTACAACCAATTCGGGATTATGGCGTTATCAAATCGGCGATACGGTGCGGTTTACTTCGTTAAATCCATATCGAATTAGGGTAACAGGACGAACCAAACACCATATAAATGTCTTTGGCGAAGAATTAATTATCGAAAATTCGGACAAGGCCATTGCAAATGCGTGCAAAGTCACACAAACCGAAGTCATTGATTATACGGTTGCGCCTATATTTATGGTAGGAAAAGAAAAAGGAGCACACGAATGGATGATTGAATTCAGAAAGAATCCAGATGACATTCATTTATTTAAAAAAGTTTTGGACGAAACTTTACAGACTTTAAACTCCGATTACGAAGCCAAACGTCACAACAATATGACTTTAAACGCTCCAGTAATCAACGTGGCGCGAAACAATTTGTTTTATGATTGGCTAAAAGACCATGATAAACTGGGCGGACAACATAAAATTCCGAGATTGTCGAACCAACGAAATTATTTAGAACAATTGAAAAATATGCAGGTTAGTTTTTAAAAATAAAAAGAACAGGCTAATAATATAAGTTTGTCCTGAAGATAAAATGAATACGTCTGGTATGTAAAATAAAATCCCCTAGGGGATTTTTTTAATTTCCAGAAATTAAAAAACAGTTCATTACAAAATGATTTAATCATGCCGACGAATTGAAAAAATGATTTAAAACAATTGATTTATTTGCCTTGAAGTAATTTCATTAACTGGATTTGCTCTTTGAGCGATTGGATTGTTTCTTCGTATTGCTGGATTAGTTTTTCGGGATACATAATGTTGTTATAGCCATTATTCCCTGTGGAATGATTAATGTTAAATATCTTTTTGTCATCAAATCCCAGAACTTCCATGGGTTGAACTTCCAGTATAGCACTTATTTCATTCAACCGATTGATGGTTAACTGCGTTTCGCCTGTTTCAATTTTACTGTAGGCACGGGTAGATAAACCGAGCTTTTGAGCCATGTATTCTTGCGTGAAATTCTTCAATTCGCGAATTTGTTTGATTTTGGTTTCTGCTTGTTGTATCATAATGATCAGAATTAATAGTTCAAAATTAGAACTTTTTAATCATTTAAAGAAATTTTTAGAGAAAATATTTTTAAAATTTATGATTTTC